>CAYYIW010000034.1:0-32940 GCA_964472085.1 uncultured Rikenellaceae bacterium
ATTACAAATCAGCTGCTCTGACCAACTGAGCTACATCGGCAATTTAAAGAACGTCACCGTGAGAGCATAATATACCCTCAAAAAACGGTTTGCAAATGTATGAATTTAAAATTTACTAATCAAAATAATTCTGTATATTTTTGAAATATGAATTATCAAACACCCCGCTTCTTTTCCTTATGCTTGGTAATCTGTTTTTTAAGAGCTTCTATAACATCGTCTGTCGCTTCTTCAAATGTCTTGCTCTGCTTCTTTGCAAATAAAGGACCACCCGGTAACTCCAGCTTAATTTCACTAATCTTGTTCTCCCTGTCCTGGTCTTTATCGAGCCTGAGAAAGACTTCTGCATTCACTATATCATCACCAAACAGAGTAAGTTTATCAAGCTTCTGCTGAACAAAATTGATTAGCTTCTTGTCGGCATCGAACCGCACTGAATGAATCTGAACGTTCATAGTAGTACCTCCTAATTATTTGATTAATAGTTAAGCTCTTGGATGAGCCTGTTTATATATTTTTTTGAGCTTTTCAAATGTATTATGTGTATATACCTGAGTGGCAGACAGATTAGCATGCCCCAGCAACTCCTTGATCGAATTAAGATCGGCCCCCCTGTTTAACATGTGCGTTGCAAATGTATGCCGCAGTATATGAGGACTTTTCTTTTCTATTGTCGTTACCATGGCCAGATAATCATTTACTATATTATAAACATATTTGTCATATAACTTGTTTCCCTTATCTGTAACAAAAAACCAACCTTCCCGCGCATTTTCAACACTTTCTTCACGAATGCCGATATATTCCTTCAAACGTGCTGTAAATGGCTTTAACAACGGTATTATCCTTTGCTTATCTCTCTTTCCCGTAACCTTCACCGTACCCTCTGCCAGGTTAACATCAGAATCATGAAGACCTATCAGTTCTGACCTCCTCATGCCGGTAGTGTACAACATCTCAATGATCGTCCTGTTCATGATGCCCCGGAAATTGTCCCCGAAATTATATTCATCAAGCAACCTGTCTAATGCTCCCTCCTCAACAAATACCGGGAGCCTTTTCTTCTTTTTCGGCAACACAACCTTTTCAAGCGGATCACCCTTTATCACTCCCTCCTTACGGAGATACCTGTAAAATACACGCAGACATGAAATTTTCCTGTGAACACTTACTGTTGAATATTTATTGTCGAGAAGTGACACAATCCATGCCCTGATGTCGTGTGATGTAACTGTGGCAAGACCATCAGCGAGACCTTTCTCCGACAGGAACGACTGAAACTGATCAAGATCATTCAAATATGACCTGACAGTATGTAATGAATACCGCTTTTCGATTTGCAGATATTGTAAGAACGATTCCTTATAACTCATAAAGGAACCTCCATATCTGTTACGTTAAATTATATAAGACGCCATCAGCGAACTATTCCTCGCTCTCCTGCATCTTCTGAACATACATAGCCTTCTTAATTTCTTCCCTCCGGCGTACTGAAGGCTTAACATAAGCCTGACGCGAACGTAATTCACGAATCACTCCCGTCTTTTCGAATTTCCTTTTGAACTTCTTAAGAGCCCTTTCTATGTTTTCGCCTTCTTTTAATGGTACAATGATCATACTTTAATATATAAGTCAGTTTTTAAACGAGGCGCAAAGTTAGAAATAGTAAAAATTTTTTCAAAACATTTATGTGAATAAATTATCCATGAGCCACTGTTTTTAAGATTTATATATGATTTAGCAATTTTTCCCACTGATTTGTAATCTTTCTAAATATACTAAATTTCCATTAACCCCACAAATTTTAACTCAAAAAAGAACATGCCTTAACTGACCCGGAGGAAATACCTCATGGCTGACCTCCCGTGTTATCACATTCCGCCTAAGTTGGCTGGTCTTTGCCAGCATGCTGATAATAAAATAATAGTATCGGAATCCTGCTACGAGGAGATCCCTTGCTATCATTCAAAACTGATGTAATGTTTGATCCTGTCTGCCTTGTCTTCCGGGATCAATTTATTATCAACAAGTTCCTTGATAGTGTGAATGCTATCCATAAGGGTTCTGTATTTAAGGATGGAACTTACCTCGTACCTGCTGAGGTATATTATTCGCGACAGTGCCCTGTAATCTGCACTGTTTATACTGATCCTTTCAATAAAGGCTGTATCCGCACCTAGCATACCTGATATCCTGTTATATGTTTCAACAGGAAGACCATAGACCTCTTTCAGCTGTTCAACCGAATAATATCCTCCGAGAAGGTTCCTGAATTTTATGACCCGGGCAGCCAGAACAGGGCCAATACCGGGCAGTGATTCCAGGGCAGCAGAATCACATGTGTTTATATCAATTGGTTCCTGAAAGGATCTGGCAACCTGATCGTTTAGTTTATTTTTAACCTCCATGTTGCCCGATATCTTAATAAATGGTTTCAGGCTGTCTGCCTTCTCTCCCGAGATGCCGTACACCTTTCCTATATCATCCTTCTCCCTGAAACTGCCTCCGTTGTTCCTGTAGCTTATAAGTGTCCTTGCCTGCCTGCTGTTAAGCCCTGCATTAATGAGTTCATTATAGGTGGCAGTGTTGGGATCGAACAGCAACTTCTTTCCCTTTAATCCTGAAGAATCATCTCTCTGAATTGCGCTACCGGAAAGAAATTCATCTGTCAGATCCGTGATCTCTATACGCTTTTCCGGAACCAGGAACCTGGCAAATAATATTAAAGAGATAAGAACAAGCAGGATAAGAGACGCCCTGCGCTCCCTCCTTGAATAGCCGAACAAGTCCTTTATGGGCCTGATGGTAAATTTCATGATTATAAATTTGCAGTGAGACTGTCTGCAAGTTAATCATTTCCCCTGAGATACCTGCAATGAGCTTATGTAATTGTGCAATTGGTACAATTGAAGAATACTCCCATTCCTTATGCCATAAAACATCAGAACGGATAACCTATACCCAGGACAACAGTAAAGTCATTTTTAAAGGTATAGGGGCCATTCATAAAGATCCACCTCGAACCATCCGATATTGAAGGATCACGTAACTTCATCCCCAGGTCAACACGAGCTATGACAAAACTGAAATCGAACCTCAGGCCAGTACCGGTACCAACAGCAATATCCCTGTAAAACTTATCGAAATGGAACTGAGCTCCCGGCCTGGAAGGGTCCTGTTTATATGTCCAGATATTTCCTGCATCAATAAATACTGCGCCTTCCAGTATCCAGAAAAGCTTGAACCTGTATTCTGCGTTTAATTCCAATTTGATATCAGCAGTTTCATTATAGAGACTGTTAACTGTATCAGGGGCCTGATAAGACCCGGGTCCGAGTGATCTCACCTGCCATGCCCTTATATCGTTTGCACCACCTCCGAAATATTGTTTTTCAAAAGGCATGGCCTTTGAGTTGCCATAGGGAATGCCTACACCTGCAAATCCCCTGTATACTATTGAGCTAAGATCGTTGAACCTGTAATTATACCTTACATCTACCTCACCTTTTATATATTGAGCAAAAGGCTGTCTGAATACTTTGTAGAAAGTACTGTCGGTTTTATGAAAACCCAGCAGTTTTGCTCCTGTTGCGAGAAGATTGCCGGCTGCCTCGGCATTAATCCTCACAAACCAAAAATCCTTTGACTTATTAATTTTCTGGTTATTGAAAATATAGGAATATCCTCCACCCATTATCAACACATCCTTATAACTGTTCTTAAGATAAATCGATTTATCAATTGAGGCCCTGAATGCTGCACTAAGAGAACTGTCGGGCAATTTGACCAGGTTAAGTTCCAGAGGACTGACTATATGTTCCTGATACCTGCCGGCCTTCCAGTCGTACCTGAATGTTGCAGTTGCCATTGTACGTGTATAAAATGGCATCTTCTGGTAATTATAGGCACCGATAAGAGTTGTTGAAGGATTATACTTCTTGATAAAACTTTCTTTCTCAAGAAATGGCAGGAGGAACCTTGGAAGACGGAGACTGGCTTCAATACCATACTCTTCAGTACTGTTAAGCTTGCTGTTTTTCTGGGAGTAGGCTTCATAAGCTCCTTTCAGCGTCATGCTGAATAGATCGGCCTCGTGGAATAGGTTCTTATGCTGGTAAACAAGGTTAAGGGCACCTCCAAGATTACCCGCTGAATTGGTACCTTCCAGTTCAATACGGTATGATTGCTGGTTAAGCATTGTCAGCTGAATGTTGCAATTGAGAAGCAATGGTGAACCCGGAACCGCGTTTTTCTGAAGGGTATCGTTGTATATTATATTGACAAGTCTGTAGACCTTCAATGACAGGAGGTGTGCCTGCGATTGCTCAGTGTTTGTAATATTATAGGATGTCCCCGGTCGAAGGTACAGGTTCTGTATTATCAGGTCATACTTGATTGAGGGCTTTCTTTCCGGAGACACAAAATAATATCCCCGGTAATTGACAGTGTCGAGAGTGCTCAGGTATTGCTTGCCGCCTTCAAGAGCTTCCTTGGGCACATAATCCGGATATATGTATATGTTATTAACCCGGTACATAGGATATTGAACGTATGATATAGTACCGTTAGGCCTGGCCACCGGAAGGTTACGTATCACATAATATATATCCACCTGTCTTTTCCCCACGGTGCTGTCAATCCTGAAAAAGATATTTTCAGCAGAGAAAGAATAAAATCCACGGTCCTTGATATATCTTTCAAACCTTGAACGCTCTTCCTGGAGAACATCAACATCGTATGGTTTTCCTCTTTCAATTACACAATCCACAGAATCAAAATAAAACAACTTCCTGATATTACTGTCCGCTATCTCATAATGTATATTCCTGATAGTATAAGGTTTGGTCAGATGAACATCATAATATACCGTGGATCTTCTTTTCTCAGTTTCCACCGAATCTGTTACTTTGCTGTCAAAATAACCTTTGGACTCTATATAGGACTGTATCTGGTCCCTGCTCTTGACAGTTGATATTGAATCATAAATAACGGGGGCCTCCCCTATATCCCTCAGCCACTTATGCGGCCAGCGTGTTTTGTTAATATTGGAAAGATTATAAAGCCCGAGATAAAAACGGCTTCCGAAGATTCTTTTATTGGGAGTTTGCCTTATATAGGGCACCAGCGCACTCTTCTTTATCCCCTCTGTATTGATCTCGACTTTATTATCCTCAAGAAGAGTCTCATTATGTGGTACATACTTGGTCGGATTACAGGATGACAATATCATAATAATAAAAGACAGGGCTAATAAAAGCCCGGTTAGTATAGGAGTCCTGATGTTACCCGATTGCCTCAAAAGTCATTCTAAAAGTTCAGGTTCAAATATATCAATAAAAATCTGAAGTAACAGTCAAAAAAGGTGATTGTCAATGTCTGTATATAAACATGGTAAGGATGATATGGAAGCCGGACCCTCAGCTACCATATGATATCTGTACAAAATTACAACTGAACAATGAACTTGCTTGTTTATTAGAAAATTCTTTACGTGCTTTACAGAATGAATAATTTCAATAAACGGGCACACAGCCTGACTCCTTTTAATAACTTACTGATTATCAACCGATAATGATAAGTAAGAACAGGATAAAGTACATTGAATCTCTCCAGAGAAAGAAAATCAGGGACGAGGAAAAGTTATACGTGGTGGAGGGGGACAAAATTGTCAGGGAATTTTTAGCCTCCGGTGCTATGGTCAACTCACTTGTGGCAAAACCCGAATTTATCAGTTCACTGCCGCCCGGATTGCTGAAGAATGTAAAGGAAGTAGAAGAGATAAGTTACAATGAACTTAAGCAGGTCAGCTCACTTAAAACACCACATAATGCACTGGCTATCTTAGACATGCCTGACAGGAAACTCGATGTTTCAATCCTGGGGAATGAATTAACCGTAGCCCTTGATTTCATTCAGGATCCCGGGAACCTGGGTACAATAATCAGGGCTGCTGGCTGGTTTGGGATAAAAAATATAATCTGTTCCCCGGATTGTGTTGATATATACAATCCAAAAGTCGTTCAGGCAAGTATGGGAGCCATGCTTCATACTGATGTTTATTATTCGGATTTGGAAAAACTTTTTATTTTTGCTTCCGATAATGAAATTCCGATATTCGGAACATTGCTGGAAGGCGAGCCGATATACACCAGAGAGCTTGACAAACAGGGTATTATATTACTTGGGAACGAATCAAAAGGTGTTTCCGAAAGATTAAAACGATACATAACCGATCCGTTAATGATACCCAGGTTCAGTAAAGCCGGTCCGGGAATTGATTCTCTCAATGTTGGAATGGCAGCTTCAGTAGTATTTTCGGAGTTTCGCAGGAGATAATACCTTTAGAAGATGAATAAATTCGTTTATTTAACATAAGAAGCAAAATGCAGCAACCGGAATTCAAGGTATATCCGATTCGCTGGCTCATGCTGACCATCTATATGCTGATAGTGGCAGTCAACCAGTTGCTCTGGATAACCTTTGCCCCCATCACAAGTAATGCCACCGGGTATTATGGTGTTACTGACCTTCAGATTGGGATACTGTCAATGTGTTTCATGATAGTATATATAGTTGTATCAATACCGGCTTCATGGATCATTGATAAATACGGTATACGCGCAGGTGTTGGTACCGGTGCTTTGTTCACAGGTATTTTCGGCTTGCTGCGGGGATTTGCCGGTACGAATTACCAGATACTCCTGCTTGCCCAGGTTGGTATAGCTGTTGGCCAGCCATTTATCCTAAATGCAATAACCAAACTGGCTGCACGGTGGTTCCCTATTGAAGAAAGGGCCACGGCTGCAGGACTGGGAACTCTTGCTATGTATATAGGTATTTTGCTTGGCATGACCCTTACCCCTTACCTGGTAATAGGATCGGGAATGGATGGTATGTTATATATATACGGGATTATCTCGGCTGCAATAGCTGCTCTGTTCATGGTGCTGATGCGTGAAGGTCCTCCCACCGCTCCATGCAGACCCGACCAGGAAGAGCGCTCCCTTGTTTACGACGGACTGAAACAAACCCTGCATACAAGGGATTTCCAGTGGCTGATGGTGATATTCTTCATCGGACTGGGCGTATTTAACAGTGTCACGACCTGGATAGAAGATATCCTCAGGCCCAGAGGTTTTTCTGCCACACAGGCCGGGATTACAGGAGGTATGATGATTATTGGCGGGATAGTTGGGGCATTGATAATACCGTTATTATCTGACAAATACAAAAGGAGGACACCATTTATCATTGTGGCTCTTACAGGTGCCACGCTCGGTCTGACCGGTATTACTTTCGCAACAAGCTACCACCTTTTACTGTTGTCTGGTATGACCCTCGGATTTTTCCTTTTGAGTGCAGGACCTGTCGGATTCCAGTATGGAGCAGAAATAACATTCCCTGCTTCTGAAGGTACCTCCAATGGAATGCTGCTCCTTATGGGACAGGTATCAGGTATAGCTTTCATATTTGGCATGGACAGCTTCAAGTCTGCTGCCACGGGATCAATGACTCCCTCACTGGTCCTGTTGATAGGTCTTATGGTACTGAGCATACTGATGTCCTTCACGCTCAAGGAATCAGCTATACTTGGAAAGGTTAAGGAATATAAAGAATAGAAAATATTAGTTGGGATAAACAGAGAAAAAACAAAACTGCTTGATGAAAATATTCGGATGGAACTACCTGGAAAGAGAATTTGATTTCAGATCTGCTGGAAGGTGGTTGTTATATGGTTCAGTTGTTGGTGTGATCAGCGGACTTGGAGCAATTACGTTCCAGTCGTTACTCGTCTTACTTAAGGAATTTTCAATAAATCACCTGATGGGACTTACCCCCCTGATTCCCGGTGGAGAACCCCAGGTAGAGCATTTCACAACAGGCAGTTTTAAACCTTACCTGATAGTACTCCTCCCTGCAATTGGAGGTTTGTTTGCCGGCTTGCTCATTTATAAGTTTGCTCCGGAAGCTGAAGGCCATGGAACAGATGAAGCTATAAAGGCATTCCATCGCAGGAGAGGAATAATAAAACCAGTAGTTCCCATAGTTAAGTTGTTTGCATCTGTGATCTCGATCGGAACCGGAGGATCAGGAGGCCGTGAGGGACCAATAGCCCAGATCGGTGCAGGCTTCGGAAGTTTTCTGTCAACCAGGCTCAACCTGGATGTAAAAACACGACGATGGCTGCTTGCTGCAGGTATGGGGGCAGGTATCGGTAGTATATTCAGGGCTCCCCTGGCAGGTGCCATTTTTGCCGCCGAGGTGCTTTATTCATCCGCAGAAGTGGAAGCCGAGGTGTTGCTTCCGGCCGCCGTTTCATCAATAATTGCCTTTTCTATTTATTCCTTCCGTTACGGGTGGGAACATATTCTCACCAATGCCGGGCAACACGGTTTTAACAAGCCCATTGAACTTATTCCCTATACCATAGAAGCTCTCATACTGGCATTTGCCGCACTGATGTTCGTAAAATCATTCTATGGGGTAAGGAAGGCCTTCACACAATGGAATATTCCACAGTTTGTGAAACCCATAATAGGAGGTCTGATCACAGGTATACTGGTTCTTATTCTTATCCTGGTTACCGGCAACAAGACATATACATTAGATGTAATGGGAGGAGGATACGGGATTTTACAGGACATTGTCACAAATGGTATCAAAAATACCGGGGTAACGATCCTCATTTTAGTTGCAATAGGAAAGATACTTACCACATCTTTTACCATTGGTTCCGGTGGTAGTGCCGGTGTATTCGGCCCTTCAATGGTTATAGGCGGAACAGTGGGAGCTGCATCGGGATACCTTCTCCAGTTTATCTTCCCCGGAATGACTCTTTATCCTTCAACCTTTGCCATCGTGGGTATGGCCGGATTTTTCGCGGCTGCTGCCAATACCCCTATCTCAACAATAATAATGGTAAGTGAGCTGACAGGTAATTATGAACTACTTATGCCAAGTATGTGGGTATGTACGCTCTCTTTCCTTGTGGCAAGAAAATGGAGTATATACCAGAGCCAGGTGCCGGGAAGAATATATTCACAGGCCCATTACGGAGAATATGCTCATGATATTTTCAGGACAATAACCGTAAGAGATACATTCAACAGGCATAAGAACAATCAAACTCTTGAAGAGGATATGCCTATTGATAATATATTATCAGCACTGAAGGATACAAAACAAAGGATGTTCCCGGTCGTGAACGAAGAAAAGCAGCTTACTGGGACATTTTATATTAAGGATCTTCATAATATGCTGCAGCAGCCGGATCATGACATTAAGAAGGTAGCCGATATTATGCAGCGGCATATTCTTAAAATAAGCCTTAATGAAACAATAGACAGGGCCCAGGAGATAATGCTTCATAACCATGTTGATGAACTTGTGGTTGTGAATGATTTTGATAGTCCCGGAACAGTACTCGGCATTATTACCACTGCCGACCTGATGAAAGCATATAATAAGGAGATGAACCGTCTCAAATATGGCAAGGAAAAACCTGAAGCCCTCCCGGGCGACGAATCGCTTCTAAAACAGATAAACCTTAATAAGGTTCTGGAGAGAGGTTTCCTTACAGTCAAACCTGATGAGACACTGGGAGAGCTGGTCAATATATTCACCAAGGCCAAGAGAAATATTTTCCCTGTTGTCGATGAAAATAATCATTACATGGGAATTGTTTCCCTTAACGATATCAGAGAGCTTTTGTTCGATACCAGCAAGTATGATACTGTCAGGATCAAGGATATCATGGTAAATACCCCTGAGGTTGTACACGTGGAAGACAGGATGGACCAGGTGATGAACAAGCTGGAAAAGACCAAGACATGGAACCTGCCCGTAATAGACGATCGCAAGAGATATGTTGGGATGGTATCACAGTCGACCCTGTTCTATTATTACCGTAACCAGCTGCTTTACCAGACGGAAACCTGATCCTTGCTGAATAAGTAGCAATCAGTAAATATATGGTATGATCTTCTTTCGTGTGGAACGGAACATATCATACTCTTCCCCGAACACTGCTGCAAGCAGGGTCTCTTCAACACTTATCCTGTAGTTTAGACCCAGGAAAACCGGATCGATAAGATATTTGAAAAGGAAGATCACAAAAGTCGTAAGAATGCCGAATCCCATTGTTACGGCCAGGAGTGTCAACGTTTCCAGGTTACCCAGTCCGAATGGTCTGAAAAGAAAAAGGAACAGGAAAATGAAGAGCCCAAAGATCAGTATGTAAATGATCCTTTCCTTTGGTGTGCCAGTCTCCCTGTAGAGTCTTTTTAAGAATCCTGCCATAACAGTAAAGTTACTGACAAATCTATACAATATTTTGAAATAAGGGAAAAGCCGTCAGACGGAACCATTAATATACCGTGCAACAGCTTCTGCACTTCTCATACCATCGACAGCTGACGACACAATACCTCCGGCGTAACCTGAACCTTCGCCACAGGGATACAATCCTTTTATCCCGGTATGTTCAAGAGTGGTATCATTGCGGGGTATACGCAGAGGTGAAGATGTTCGTGATTCGACACCCAGAATAACCGCTTCATTGGTAAGAAAGCCATGCATAATCTTTCCGAACATCCTGAATCCGGTCTGAAGACGGTACCTGATGCTTTCCGGCAACCATTCGTGAAGAGGTGAAGCTGTCACTCCCGGGAAATAAGATAGCTTTGGAAGAGATGAAGAGGCTGCTCCTGAGACAAAATCGGCTAGACGCTGTGCCGGAGCATTTTGCGTCATTCCACCATTGATCCAGGCCAACCGTTCCAGATCAGCCTGGTATTCGAGTCCTGCAAATACCCCTGCTTTACTGTATTTTGCAAGGTCTTCAGGCCTTATCTCAACAACAATCCCCGAGTTGGCATACGGGGAATTCCTGAGTGAGGGAGACATTCCGTTTACAACAACCTCTTCCTGGCTTGTGGCTGAAGGGACAATGAATCCGCCGGGACACATACAGAAAGAATAGACACCTCTTCCGTCGACCTGCCGTACAAGACTGTATGATGCGGCAGGAAGATATTCTCCCCTTGCAGATCCGTGATACTGGATCCTGTCTACCAGGTCCTGGGGATGTTCCACCCGTACCCCCATTGCGAAAGGTTTCATCTCAAGAACAATATTACGCGACCTGCAAATCTTGTAGATATCACGGGCCGAATGTCCCGTTGCCAGTATGAGATGATCAGACGAAAATATTTCATTACCTGACACAACAACACCTTTCACAGCGTCCCCATCTGTAATAATATCGGTAACCCTTTTTCCCAGAAGGAAAATGCCTCCGGCATCAACTATCGATTTACGAATATTGGAAATGATCCCCGGAAGCTTATCAGTACCCAGGTGAGGATGTGCTTCATAGAGAATATTTGTGTTTGCACCGTGAAAGCAAAGGAGCTCCAGAACTCTTGAATTATCACCTCTCTTCTTCGACCTCGTATATAACTTGCCATCAGAATAGGTTCCGGCCCCTCCTTCACCGAAACAATAATTGCTGTCGGGATCTACGATATGTTCCCGGCTTATTCTGGCTATATCTTTCTTACGGGACGAGACGTCGCGTCCCCTTTCGATTATAACAGGACGTATCCCAAGTTCAATAAGCCTCAGGGCGGCAAAAAGACCGGCCGGTCCGGCACCTGCTATTATTACTTCCCTGGCAGCATGCACATCAAATGGTGCGAACGGGGCAGGCGAAGGCGCCATCTGGTCTTTATCACTGTATATTTCAACGTTAAGGTTAACCCGTATCCTCTTGCTACGGGCATCGACTGACCTTTTTATTATCCTGACAGAGATTATTCTTTTCTCATCTGTGCCGGCAAGTCTTGCTGCTTCCCTGCGTACGGCTGATTCATCAGCAGCAGCTGACGGACTCAGGTTTAACTGAACCTGCTTCATAAGGTTTATTCAAAATGGAAAGCAAGAATCCAAATCTGTGATTTTAATTTCTCAATTGCGTTGTAATACTCAGGGTGGCCGGGTGCAGCCTGTTTTACAAGTATATCTGTAAGCCCGTTCGACATCTTCACTTCTACAGAGAGTTTGAAATAAGGAAGATAAAAATCAAGCCCGGCTCCCACCTCATAATAAAGGTCAGGTCGTTTAATACGGATATATACAGGTTTTGTGTCGTCAAACTCTTTCTTGCCTGCAAGATCGTACCTGTAATTCAATCCTGTAACAATGTAGGGCCGTACATTATTCAACCTTGCTCCTTTTAACTTCAGAAGCAGCGGAAATTCCAGGTATGATGATTCAAGCTTTTGCTGTTCATTATACAATACACCGTCTTTATAGTAACGTATGACCCGCTGTCCGAACGAAACACCGGGAAGAAACCTTATATCCATGTACCTGGCAGGTCGCAAATCAGTAACAACCTGTATATTAATACCCGGATTAAGCTTGCTGACCTCGGGATAAAGGGAATCAGCCCTGAGATAGGTTTGTGAAGGAGTTATTTTGTAATCCATTGTATTAAAACCCAGGCTGAAACCGAAATGAAGCACCTTTTCATCGTACCATGATGAGTTTTTCGGCTTTTGCTTCTGAGCATACGCACCCAGGTGCACCAGCAAAAAGAGAGAAACAAGTATTATATTAAGGTATCTGGCTCTCAAATGAGGTTTTTGTTTTCGGTTAAGTACCACAAGATAATAAACTGTATTGACTTACAATTATTGCATTTATTATTTAATGCCGGTATAAATACTGGCTATCCCTCCAGTCAGCCTTAACTGGCTTGTTTCGCTGTACCCGGCTGTTGACATCATCCCGAGGAAAACCTCATTATCCGGAAATTTCATTACGGAATCCGGGAGATACCTGTAAGCCGACCTGTCTTTTGAAAAGAGCTTTCCGAAAAACGGCAGGATATGAAGAAAATAGAAGTTATAAATATGCCTGAACGGGAATCCCGAAGGCCTGGAAAATTCAAGCACCATTACCATACCACCGGGACATAACACTCTTTTCATCTCCATAAGGCCCTTCAACGGATCTGAAAAATTCCTTACTCCGAAAGCAACCATCGCCACATCAAACACATTATCCTCAAAAGGGATATTTTCAGAATCAGCCTGGATAAGGTCAATGCTTTGAGATAATCCTCTTTTTCTGACCTTTTCCTTACCTATCTCCAGCATTTTTGCTGAGATATCAATTCCGGTTATCTTTTCAGGGGAAAGTCTCAGTGAAGCAATAGCAAGGTCAGCGGTTCCGGTTGCTACATCAAGTATCCGGGGATGTTTGTAATGTCTGCCTATAATTTTTATAGCCTTCTTTCGCCATCTTCGGTCGATGCTGAAAGAAAGGAAATGATTGAGAAAATCATACCTCCAGGCTATTGAATCAAACATCGATTCCACAGCCGCCTTCTTATCCTTTTGCTGATGTACCTGGTTATCTTCCATAAAATTGAAATTGCAAATATAGTATGTAAGTACGTTGCATGCAACGTACTTACTACCTTCCGTTAATATATTTTCTTACTTTTACATGTTTAATTTAATCAGATTAATATGAACAAGACTATAATGATAACCGGTGCAACATCCGGCTTTGGTAAGGCCATTGCACAACGGTTTGCCGGAAATGGGTATAATATCATTATTACCGGCAGAAGGAAAGAAAGACTTGAAGAACTCCGGAAAGAACTATCAGCCAAAGACGATACAAAGGTTCTGGCTCTGAATTTTGATTTAAGGGATAAGGATGAAGTGGCCCGGGCGGTAAACGGGATGCCTGAAGAATGGAAAACAATTGATATACTTGTAAATAATGCAGGACTGGCAGTCGGGCTTGCGCATATTGATGAAGGTAATACAGATGACTGGGAAAGGATGTTGGACACAAATGTTAAAGGGCTTCTGTATATCACCAGGGCTGTTGCCCCACTTATGACTCAAAGGAACTCAGGTTATATATTCAATATCGGTTCAATAGCAGGGAAAGAGGTATATGAAAACGGCAATATATATTGTGCATCCAAGTTTGCTGTAGATGCCCTGTCAAAATCAATGCGAATCGACATGTTAAAGCATAATATAAGAGTAACACATATCGCTCCGGGTATGGCAGAGACCGAATTTTCAGTGGTGAGATTCAAGGGAGACAGGGAAAAGGCAGATGCCGTTTACAAGGGATTTGATCCGCTGACAGGTGATGATATAGCTGATGTGGTGTACTATTGCGCCTCTCTGCCCCCGCATGTTTGTATAAACGACCTGGTGATAACACCCACACAACAGGCCAATGCATTCTACAGTAACAGGAGACAGTGATAAAAAGCCTGTGGATCAGGATATATAGTGCATCACATAAATCCCTGGTCGTGCAACACCTCCAGCAACATTTTTGAAAAGACTTCATTGTCTTCTTTCTTATACCTTACTTCGGTAAAGACCTGGGCCAGGGTCTCCTTTCCGTTTTCAGCAATGAACTGCCTGGAGTCATTTCTTGTTTCCTTCTCCATGTAAAACCTGTCGATGCTCTCTTTTGTATAATCATGGTATGTTTCATGATGCACAACTGCATCAAGAGGCAGTCTGTCAACCTGCTCCGGTTTTTCAGCAGGATAACCCAGTGTTACTGTAGTTACAGGGACAACACCTTTCGGTAAGTCGAGTACTTCAATGATCTTATGTGCCATGTAGGTTGTCGTTCCCAGGTAACAGATCCCCAGTCCTTTTGATTCAGCAGCAATGCATACTGTCTGGGCAACCAGTAAGGCATCTATGGCCGCTGTGAAAAATGACAGGAAGTTGTCATAGCCCGGCTCTGCATGTCTCAGCCTGCACCACCTGCTAAACCTGTTAAAATCGGCACAGAAAGTAAGGACTACCGGGGCTTCGGTGATCATTTTCTGGTTAAAATGGAGAGGCAGAAGCTCCTGCTTCTTTTTATTGTCCCTGGTCACTATAATGCTATAAACCTGCATATTACCAGTGGTGGAAGCTCTGCAACCCATTGTAAGAATGTCATTCAGAAGGTTATCTTCCACAGGATCGGCTGTGTATTTTCTTATACTCCTTCTTCCAAGTAAGATCTTTGAAATATCCGCCATAGCATATGTTATAGAATATGCTGCAAAGTAAGTAAATTAGAAGAAAAACCGGACTTCGTTTGGGAATGATTTTCTTATCTTAGCTGTATCGATTACCAAAACCAGTAAAAATAGCAATCATGAAAAAAAGTCTTTTCATTGCATTCCTGTTTGGATTTATATTTTGTCAGAATCCAGGCATGGCACAGAAGAAGAAATCAGCTTCAAAAGCTCCTGAGAAGAAGGAGACCGGGTTGAATCCGGCCACATTTCGAGGACTGAAATTCCGTAGTATCGGACCTGCATGGCAGGCCGGAAGGATTTCCGATTTTGCAGTTAATCCGCGTGACCATTCGGAAATATATGTTGGTGTTTCCGCGGGTAACGTATGGAAATCGACAAACGACGGAACCACATGGAAGCCTGTTTTTGACAAATACGGTGCCTATTCAATAGGTTGCCTCAGGATGGATCCCAATAATCACAACGTGGTATGGGTCGGTACAGGCGAAAACAACTCTCAACGCCAGCTTGGATATGGTGATGGTATTTACAAAACCGAAGACGGGGGCCAGAGCTGGCAGGACATGGGATTGAAAGAGTCGAGACAGATTGGTATGATACAAATTGATCCGCGTAACAGCGACGTGGTATATGTGGCGGCTGAAGGATCAATATGGGGCCCGGGTGGCGACAGGGGATTATACAAGACGGAGGATGACGGTAAGACCTGGAATAAAATACTGAATATCAGTGAGAACACCGGCATTAACAATATAGTCTTCGACCCCAGGAATCCTGATATCCTCTATGCCACATCCAACCAGAGAAGAAGACATGTCTATACCAAGATCGGTGGGGGCCCGGAATCGGCTGTCTATAAGTCAAAGGATGCAGGAAAGACATGGGAAAAGATAATGAAAGGTCTGCCAAAAGTTGATATAGGGGGTATGGGACTTGCCATTTCTCCGGTCAATCCTGATGTCCTGTATATTATAATGGAAGCTGCAGGCAAATCGAGTGGCTTCTTCAGGTCGGTAGACCGCGGAGCCTCATGGCAGAGAATGAGCGACCATGCCAGCAGCGGTCAATACTTCAATACCATCGTTTGTGATCCTGTCGATGTTGATAAGGTATATAGTCTTGAGACCGTATCGCAGGTCACCCTTGACGGCGGTAAGACCTGGAAACCTGTAGGAAACAATGAGAGACATGTGGACGACCATGCTATGTGGATAGACCCGGGCGACACAAAACATTTCTACATAGGTGGCGATGGTGGTATATATGAGACCTTTGATAACGGTGCAAACTTCATTTTCAAGTCAAACCTGCCGGTACCGCAATTCTACAGGGTGAGCGTTGACAATGCCCTTCCATTTTATAATATCTACGGGGGAACACAGGATAATAATTCCATGGGTGGCCCATCGCAGAACATCAACCGCGACGGAGTCGTAAATGATGACTGGACGGTAACGGTGGGTGGCGATGGTTTCTGGGTTGCCAATGATCCTAAAAATGAGAATATTGTGTATACCGAATCACAATATGGCAACGCAGCTCGCTGGGATAAGAAGAGTCATGAGTCGGTAGGAATAAGACCTGTCCCGAAAGAAGGGGAAAAGACCTTTAAATGGTACTGGGACACTCCTCTTATTATCAGCCCTCATAACAGCAGTACCATCTACATGGCAGCAGACAAGGTATTCAAAAGCACTGACCGTGGAAGCACATGGGTGGAGATATCAGGCGACCTGTCGCGTGATGAAGACCGCAACCAGTTTAAGGTAATGGGTAAATACTGGAGTATTGATGCTGTAGCCAAGGATGTATCCACCTCACTGTGGGGCCTGATAGTCTCTCTTGCAGAATCACCTGTAAAAGAGGGACTGCTATATGCCGGAACAGATGATGGTGTGATAGCAGTTACTGAAGACGGCGGTAAGAACTGGACAAGGATAACCTCATTCCCCGGCATACCGGAATATACTTATGTCAGTGATATTCTTCCCGACAGATTTGATGAAAATGTAGTATATGCCACCTTCAACAACATGCTGAGTGATGACTTTAAGCCATATATTCTGAAGAGTACTGATAAGGGCAAGACATGGACATCATTGTCAAACAACCTTCCGGCAAACGGAAGCATCCATACCATTGAGCAGGACTATATCAATCCGGACCTCCTTTTCACAGGATCCGAATTCAGTTTCTACTTCTCTGTTGACGGGGGCAAGGAATGGGTTGAGTTCCATTCAGGCATGCCTACAATAGCAGTAAGGGATATAGCCATACAGGAACGCGAAAGTGACCTTGTACTGGCTACCTTTGGCAGAGGATTCTATGTACTGGACGATTATTCACCCCTGAGAAACTTCAAAAAAGAGACACTCGATCAACCTGGTTATATATTTCCTGTTAAGGATGCAAAAATGTTCATTCAGTCACGGGGATTCAGTAACCAGGGTTCAATGTATTTCAAAGCACCCAATCCGCCATTTGGTGCCACATTTGCATACTATGTGAAAGATGTTCCGAAAACAGCCAGGGAGATCAGGCATGAAAAAGAAAAAGCCCTGTTTGATAAGGGAGAGCCTATACCTCAGCCATCGGAAGCAGTACTTACCGCTGAGGACAGAGAGATAAAACCCTATTTTATCTTCATCATAACAGATGAAAACAACAATGTGGTAAAACGTCTCTATAAAACAGCTTCCAAGGGCATAAACAGAATAACATGGAACTTCACATACGAGAGTATCTCTCCGGTTACAACGACAAAATTCAATCCTACTGGATCTGCCAGGGGAGGAAGAAGATATGGCGGAGGAGTCCAGGCTATGCCGGGAGCATATAATGTTTCACTTGCCATGGTTGCCAAGGGAGAGACTAAACAGCTTTACGGACCGGTACCCTTTAACTGTAAACCGCTCGGACTCGCCACATTCCCGGCTACTGACCTGAAAACCAAGTACTCGTGGATAAGCGATGCTTCCGACCTGGCCAGGACCATGTACGGCACTATAAGCTATACCTCTGAGCTGGTCGACCGGGTAAATGCCATGATGCAGGCTATAAGCCAGACACCCGGGGCAACTCCTGATATGATGAAAGAAGCCGGAAGGATCAACAGTGAACTGGAAGATATACAGTTCCGTTTCAACGGGCCGCAGGCAAAAGCCAGCTCCGAAGAGCTCCCACCTATGCGGGTTCCTCTGAGGGAAAGACTGGGAGAGATAACATATTCCACCTACGGTACAAGCGGTGATATTACAACAACTGCCAAACAGCAGCTGGATATTCTTAAGAAAGAGTTTCCTCCGGTACTCGAAAGAGTTAAAAAAGCCGGGGAAGATCTTAAAGCGCTCGGCAAAGAGCTGGATGCTGTAAAAGCTCCATGGACACCGGGAAGAATACCGGGTATCTGAGAGTGATGACAGTTGATTTTAATTATTGCTATTAATGATAATAGTTATTATTCTTGTTCAGGAAATATAAAGCAAAATTTTCAACATATTAAATATCTATACTATGAGCAGACCAGTTACACTTTTCACAGGTCAGTGGGCGGACCTTCCATTCAATACTCTTTGTGAGAAAGCCAGGGATTTTGGCTATGAAGGCCTTGAACTTGCCTGTTGGGGGGATCACTTCGAAGTAAACAAAGCAGATGATGCATATTGCAGAAACAAAAGAGCAACCCTGGATAAATACGGACTTAAGGTATTTGCCATCTCAAATCACCTTGTCGGACAGGCAGTATGTGATCGTATTGACCAGAGGCATAAAAGTATTCTTCCGGATTATATCTGGGGCGACGGCGATCCGGAAGGGGTAAGAAAAAGAGCAGCTGAAGAGATGGTTAAGACCGGTGAAGCTGCCAAGAGGCTCGGTGTTGAAAATGTCAACGGTTTCACTGGAAGCTCAATATGGCACCTCCTCTATTCTTTCCCGGCAGTGCCAAAGGAAATGATCGATGCCGGCTATAAGGACTTTGCAGACAGGTGGACACCTATCCTTGATAAATACCATGAGCTTGGCATACTCTTCGGGCTCGAGGTTCATCCTACCGAGATAGCCTTTGACATTGCCTCAGCCAGGAGAGCACTCAAGGCCATTAACAACCATCCCAACTTCGGTTTCAATTACGATCCGTCTCACATGGGATATCAGGGTGTTAACTACGTTGAGTTCATCTATACCTTCGCCGAGAAGATCTTCCATGTACACATGAAAGATGTGTCCTGGTCAAAAGTACCTGTGGAAGCAGGTGTATTCGGCGGACATACCGACTTTGGAACAAAAGGACGATTCTGGGACTTCAGCAGTCTGGGACACGGAGATATCAATTTTGAAGAGATAATAAGGGCCCTGAACAGGATAGAGTACGATGGTCCTCTGTCGATTGAATGGGAAGACAGTGGCATGGACAGGGAATTCGGTGCAAAAGAGGCATGTGCCTTTGTGAAAAAAGTTGATTTTCCTTCATCAAATATCGCATTTGATGCTGCATTTGAAAAGAAGTAGTCGCTGAACAATAAAAGATCATTTAATCCCGATACGTATGAAAAAAATAAAAATGGGTATGATAGGCGGAGGGATCGGCGCTTTTATCGGCGATGCCCACCGTCGTGCTTCAAGAATATGCAACGATTTTGAACTTGTTTGCGGAGTATTCGATTCAGACTATGATAAAAACAGGGAATTTGCCAAAAAGGAGGGCATAAGTGATAACCGTTGTTATGAGAGTGTAGATGCCCTTATTAGGGGGGAACTGTCGCTCTCACCCGACCAGAGGATGGAAGCAGTATCAATAGTTACACCGAATGCACTCCACTTCCCTTTTGCAAAGAACCTCCTGTCAAACGGATTCCATGTTGTATGTGAAAAACCCATGACAATGACCGTGACTGAGGCTGAAGATCTTGAAAGAACTGTGGCGGAAAAGAAACTGACCTTTGCCCTCACTCATACTTATACAGGCTATCCTATGGTCCGCCAGATGAGAGAACTGATCTCCGGGGGTGTACTTGGTACCATACAACGTATTGATGCCCAGTATTACCAGGGATGGATAAACTCAATCATACATGGTACCGACAGCCGGATAACCGGGGTCTGGAGACTTGATCCCAAACATGCCGGTGTAAGCAGCTGTATGGGTGACATTGGGGTACATGCTTTTAACCTGATAGAATATACTACGGGCCTGCAAATAAAGGAAGTTCTGTCAGATCTGAATTCAGTAACGGATGATGTCGCACTCGACCTGGATGGAACTGTCCTTGTCCGTTTCAACAATAAACTTAAGGGAGTGATAAGAGCAAGCCAGGTTTGCGGCGGCGAGGAGAATAACCTTACTATAGCCGTTTACGGTTCAAAAGCCAGCTTTAAATGGTCACAGGAAGATCCTAATTTTCTCTACCTGTTGAGCGATTCTGAGCCGACAAGGATCTATAAGCCGGCCCACGGATATAATGAACCATTGGCAGAATCCTCACATACAATGCCTTCAGGGCATCCGGAAGGTATATATGAAGCCCTGGCAAATATTTATAAAGGAGCTGCAAAATCCATACGCGGGGAAAAGTTCGATTCTGCCGAATTCCCGACAGTTCACGACGGCGTGAGAGGAATGAAGTTCATCCATGCCGTTGTGGAATCCAATAAGAAAGGAAATACCTGGATCAAAGTATAGTAAAACCGGTCACCGGTCTACCGGCTATTTCTTCTTTTTCTTCAGGATTAAGAAGGCTGCTCCACCGACAACAACAACTGCACCGGCTATAATTCCGATCAATGCACCCGTGCTAAGACCTGATTTCCCATCTTCGGTTGCATAGTATTCCATCGGCTTGGCATATGTATCCATGTTAACCGTATCTTTATGCCCGCTTGGCTGATCCTGTGCCTGCAGTACGCTAAGTCCGCTTATAAGCAGAATCGCTGTCATTGAAAATACTAAAATTGCTTTCTTCATCTTCATTTTACTTGTTATTGTTTATTTAATAGTATTTGCAAGTTCATCATACTTCCGTGCAATATCCGGGTTGGTCCTCCTGTAGGTATCAGCCAGAGCCCTTATTGCTGGTTTATACCCCGGATTCATATCGAGGCATGTCCAAAGTAACCTCCTGGCTTTCATAACATCATCCTCCATCACCAGTTCAGAAAGACTCACATAAGCCTCAAAATATTTACGGTCTGTTTTTATGAGCCGCTCATAATACCTGATGGCATCGTCTTTTCTGTTCTGCGATTTTGCTATGTTGCCAAGATACATCAGAATCGGTTCAAAATCAGGATTTATTTCAAGTCCCTTCTTCAAAACCGAGTCAGCCTTCTGACACTGTCCGTCATTACAAAGAGCCGCCGCAAAATTAAAAAAAATCATTTCATCAGTATCATCATTTTTCAATGCTTTTTCAAACCAGCTTATTGCCTCCTTGTTTTTGCCCTCATTCAGAGCAACATAGCCATAGTAATCATCTTTTGATCTTCGTTTCAGTACAGCACATACCGGAACTGTATCGACATAAATTACTTTTATGGTACCGGGAGGAGGGTAATAATGGTGCCTCAGCTTCCAGGGAGATATATACCTGTTTGTCACAATAGCATAATCCCAGTTGTATTCACTTCGCTCATCATACCTGAAATAGGATGTCTCTATCCCGGGATGCTTACGGAATTGCCAGACAACAGAATAGGTTGCCTTCACCCTTATCTTCCCTGTATCATTATTTTCAGCGAGGTAATCAATGAGCCATTTTGAGGCCTCTGTCTGACTGACATAGTAATAATCCATTTCATAGTTGGTGTAGGCACCATCTATTCCTCCTTCAAGGATATTGTAATACAGGTAATAATAAGGATGGTTGGCTATCATAAACCTCATGGGAGGATATGAAAGCAATACCATCACCGCAACCATTCCCCATTTCAAAAACCTGTTCCCCGTGTTTACAAAAAACTCGTAATAACCCACTCCCGAGAGAAGAACGATGGCCGGATACAAAAAAAGAAACTGCCTCCACGAACTGTAAAGGTTCGACTTTTCATAGATGACAAATAACATTGGGAACAGGATGGTAAATATTATGAAAAGGTAGAGCAATGTCCTGTCACCTTTAAATATCTTCCTGCTGTAAACACAGAAAAGGATAAGTCCTGCCATGACAATTACAGGGATTGTGATACCCATTGACTTAGGCAGGTAATACCAGGGCATGAAATCGGACCACTCTTCCTTGCCTTCGAAGATCTGCCGGAAGGTATCGGGAAAATGAGCCATCACCCTGTAAGATTCAATGACATTTTTGACCGGGCTCTGCAGTGCAAATGGCCAGAGTATAATGCTTAGCAGCCATGCAACCACTACTATGCCTGCTATCCATCCAAAACCGGAAGCCAGCTCCCTGGCATCAACTTTCCTCTCCTGCAAATATTTGTACACGTAATACAACCCCCAGAAAAACAACAGGTAACATATCAGTATGAGGCCTCCGGCCCTTATACTGAGAGCACATGCTATTCCCAGGATGAGAAACGCTATGTCAGATGGCTTTTTCCGGTTATTTGAAACAAGGAATCTCAGCATAAAAAATGTAGCTGTAATATATCCAAGGGCAAAGGGAATGTCCTTCAGGTTATTCTGAGAATGACCAATGAAGGTGGGTGAAACGGCATATAATACCAGCACAATTATTCCAGCCCTCCAGTCGGCCAGCCAGACCGCAAAAAGAGCAGTTACAAGCATGGTCAGCCAGCCTGCTATTGAGTTCATAAAATGCCTGAACCTGTATACATCAGCAATGTCAAACCACTTTATCAGGATGGTTACAATATTGTCGAAAGCCTGGCCATAGTATTTCAGATGGGAAGTTGGGGTATTGAGTGCCGCACGGTCGGCACCATGTGATGCAAAATAATCATATACCGATACCGACTGGTTATAATGGAGGACTTCATCGCATGAGATACCGGCCTCCCTGCTTGTCAGAAGCAATGTGACAAGAATAAATGCAGAAAGGGAAAAGAATATATATTTCAGTCCTTTTTGTTTCATGATGCCTGATCATCGCCATCATAATATTCCTTTACAAAATAAACCGGACGATTCTGTGATTCCTTGTAATTTCGGTAGATGTACTCCCCTAATATTCCAAGGAACACCAACTGTATCGATCCCAGGAAATATATACTGAGAAGAGTTGAAGACCAGCCTGGTATGGCAAAACCATAAACTTTGGCTACAAGTACATATATTCCTGCCGCCAGAAAGACAAGAGTACCCAGAGTACCAAGTATAAGGCACAGTCGTATCGGAAACCTTGAAAAAGAGAATATTGCATCTGCTGCGAGGATAAAAAGCTTGCGAAGACTCATTTTCGGATCTCCCCTGTAGCGGTCTTCTCTTACAAATTCCACGTATCCCTGTTTAAAGCCGATAAAAGTCCTCAATCCGGGCAGGTACCTTACCTTTTCCTTCATGGATAACAAAGCATTAACCGCTTTGCGTTTCATCATCGAATAATTACCATAATTTTCTATATGCTTTATCTCACCTATATTTCTGAATAGCAGGTGAAACATTACAGCATAGGCATTTCTTCCCCTTTTACCTTTCCTGCCTGTCTTCTTTCCACTTACTATATCGAAATCCTCTGTCTTTACCTTTTTGTACATTTCTGCGAGCAACTCCGGCGGATCCTGGAGATCGCCATCCATCATTGCTACAATATCTCCCTTTGCGTACTCGAGTCCGGCTGTGTATGCTGCCTGGTGACCAAAGTTCTTTGAAAGGGACAATACCTTTATCCTTTTGTCTGATTGATGCCATCCCATCAGTTTTCCAAGACTGTCATCCGTACTTCCGTCATCAACTATAATAATCTCATAATCATCAATGAATGACTCAAGTGCCGATTTTGTCCTGCGCATCAGCTCATCTACAAGACTTTCCTCGTTATATATAGGGATGACCAGTGAAAACATGTTTTTCTTTATTTCTGAAGTCTTTCAAGTGCATAACCGGCTTCATCCTTCAACAAAGGGTTCTGACTTAATTCTTTAATGACCGGGACAGAATAGGAAGAACCCATCCAGCTAAGTTCCCTGAGCATCAGTTTCTTTGATTTATCTGTGGCACCATTATCCCTGAGAACTTTCACCATCTTCTTTTCTATATCCAGCAACGCATCTTTGTTTCCGGCCAGATCCCTTATGTGGCTCTGTATACAGGTAAGATATCTGGTACTTTTGGGTATATCATATTTCCCAATATTATTAAAAGCTTCATCAAGGGTAATCTCCCTGAAGTCGGGTCTCAGCACTACTTCTGCAACACTTGGAAAGTCCCATGGTACAGGTTGTGTAACATCTCCTGTAACTGCCCATTCAGCACCCCTCTGCAGTGTGGTGATGAACCCGGCACACTGCAACGCCGGTCCTCCTCCTTCTTCTGCGTGACCCATAGTTGTATGGAAAATACGACCTTTCCCGTATGTTATGGTCATAAGTACCGGCTCGTCCCTCATTGTTCCGCCTCCGGCAGCAGTATCGGCAAAGGCAGTGGCAAGTACTTGCATGTTCTTTGCCGGGCCACGCAGCTGACTGTAAAGCTCATCGTTGCCATGAAGCCACATTGATGGCAGTCCCTTCATGACAGGATGTTCAGGCATCCTAGTGCGTACAAAAAATTCCCTCCTGGCCCCGTGTGAACCACCAATACCCGGCGTAGTGTCAGTAACCAGCACTCCATTCTTATAATATACATATGGTCCGTCTTTCTCATTACGGTCACCCCATCCTCCCAGCCCGGTCATCTCATTATACTCCTTCCAACCCGGGAATGAATTGTCAGCAGCATGATAGATCACCAGTCCTCCGCCATTTTTTACAAAGTCTGAGAAAGCGGTCTTTGTGCTCTCAGGCCAGGGATCACCGTTATAATCCATTACTATTAACCTGTATTTTGAAAAATCCGGCTGAAAACCGCTCATATCACTTCCCTCTTTCGGAGCGATAATAATATCGCATGAGAAAAGGCCTGTCTCGTCCAGTATTTTTTTAAGTACCGGTGAACTGGCCTGCCAGTTATGATTATTCTGACCGGTTATTATAAGGGTCTTATAGGCAGTGTCTTTTTTACAGGAAAAAAGTATCAGCAGACCCGCAAGTACCAGAAGCAGATATTTATTTTTCATGATGCTTAGATATTATGCATTAGGTAATTCCCATGGCTGACGGTAAGGTCTTCCGAGCAACCTTGAGGCATCTGTATTATCCAGTATCTCTTCCTTTTCAGGATCCCACCTGATAGTCTGACCTGTGGTCATTGCTATCTCTCCCAACAATGCAACTGAAATAGCCCTGTAGGCAACATCAACGGGCGCAATAGTCTGTTTTCCGGAATGTACGCAGTCAACAAAATTATTCCAGTGATCATCACTTTTATACAGGTGTGTTTCATTTTCGCCAATAACCTCTTTCAGTATGTCAGGATCAGACGCGGTAATAACCCCTCCCCTGGCAACATGTATCCATCCAAGATCACCATGCCACGTTGTACCCATACCAAGAGGAAGACGGGAAGCATTTGCAACCCTCATTTCAATACCGTTAGCATACATGCAATGTATGTCATATTCAACAGGTGTATTGAATATACCGTCGAAAGGATAAACACCCCTTCCTGTTATCTCTGAAGGCCCCGTGTGTTCCAGACCGGCACCCCAGTTGGCTATATCAATATGATGCCCGGCCCAGTCTGTCAGCTGCCCTCCGGAATAATCCAGTATCCATCTCCAGTCCCAATGACATACTCCCCTGTAAGGAACTTTCAGTGCGGGTCCCAGCCACATATCCCAATCAAGATTTGCAGGGACTGCCTGAACCGGGGGAGTACCTATACTTCTGCCGCCGTTGGGCAGTCCTACCTCGATATAGCTGACTTTTCCCACTCTTCCGTTTATGACCAGTTCGGCTCCCCGGTGGAAGTTTTCCTGTGACCGCTGCCAGCTTCCGGTCTGCCAGATAATGTTGTTCTTCCTGACAGAATTTACAATGGCCTGCCCGTCATGTATGGTACGACAAATTGGCTTTTCTCCGTAAACGTTCAGTCCCTTGTTTGCCACCGCGGTATATATAATACCATGCCAGTGATCGGGCAAAGCAAGGGAGACTGCATCCAGTGTCTCTTTCTCAAGAAATTCACGAAAATCGCCGTAACCACGGCATCCGGAGTCTTTGTTGGCCTTATCGATTGTTGCCTTTGCATTTGCAAGCCTGATGGCATCAACATCGCAGACTGCTGTAAATTGCACTGCATCGCCCAGCCGGAGGAAGTCATGCAAATTGCTCATTCCCTGGGATCCTGTACCTATACATCCCATTACTATCCGGTCGCTGGGAGGAACACTGCCTCCCATTCCCAGGGCCGAGGATGGTACTATCTCAGGAAGAACCACCACACCCGCAATAACAGCGGCCGATCGTCTTATAAAGTCTCTTCGCGATGATTTCTGTGCCATTTCTTAGAGTTTTTTACTATATCAAAATGATCATTCAGTCATCATAATTATAAAGGTGTCGGAGTTCCCGGTATTGGAGTCTTGAATTCCATATCCACCGGACCGAACTCCATCTTTTTCGGACCAAGGTCCATGTCCGACTTGAACATCTCATCCCAGGTGATCAGCTTTCCTGTATAAGCAGCGGTCCTGCCCATGATGGCAGTCAGTGTTGAGATCGCAGTTGTCTCAGCTTCATTAACATAATTACCTGTACGTATAGCGTAAACGAGGTGCATATGTTCCTGCACATAAGGAGGTATTTTCAGAGTGTTCATGGGATGCCCGTTCTCATCTTTTGGATATTCAAACTTCCACTTAACCTTCCCGTCGAGGTCCCAGATCGTATTTATACAGTTGGTATAACCTTCAGTGCCATATATTAATTCTCCTGTTCCATTGGCACAACTGTCGATCTGGCGGCACATACTGTGTGAACTGATACCATTGCCATACTCAAAGTCGACACTGAAAAAGTCGAATTGATCACCTGTGATCCTCCTGGCCCTGCCGCCATAGCCTATGGCTCTCTCAGGATGCTTACCCATGAACCAGTTGATCACATCTATATTATGAACATGAGTGTCAAGAATAAAATCACCTCCCAGCCAGCAGAAGTTATTCCAGTCGCGTATCATGTATTCCATATCATTCCATCCCGGTTCCCTCAGGCGGAACCATACATGATCCTGGTTCCAGAAGGCTTTGGCAGATGTAAGACGGCCAATTGCACCTGATATAATCTGCTTGTAAGTATCTATATAATCCTCCCTGTGCCGGCGCTGGGTTCCTGTTACAACATTCAGTCCCAGGGCTTCGGCTTTTTTAGCAGTAGTTATTATCGATCTTATCCCTACCGGATCAACAGCCATTGGTTTTTCCATGAAAACGTGCTTATTCCTTGTTATAGCCTCCAGGAATTGTATGGGGCGGAATTTACAGGGAGTTGCCAGTATTACTACATCCAGGTCGGGTATTGCCATCAGTTTCTTATAAGCATCAAAACCGACAAAGCAGTTTTCGGCCGGTATAGGAAGGTTGAAAGAAGCAAACCTGTCGCGGCAGATATCGATCTTATCCTGGAATACATCGGCCAGGGCAATGATCTCAAGGTCAGGTCCGGCACTGATAAAGTTAATGGCTGCCCCTGTACCACGGGCTCCTGCCCCCACAAGACCGGCCCGGAGTTTCTTACCCGGAGGTGCACCGTGTAAAATCGGCGGAAGGCCCAGTTCCTTGTTATCAGGTACCCTCTTACATGACGACAATAATGATCCAGCACTTGCGATCCCGATACCGGCCAGTGCAGTTTTTCCTATGAAATTTCTTCTGTTAATATTATGCATATCACTTTTATTATTTATTTACTGATTATTGCCTCAGACTACTGTCGGCTTCACATACGACCCTGAAGCCCACGTCAATGCAATCGGAATACCACCATATACTCTTAGGTATCTGGGGATCCGTCACAAGCCAGGCTTTTGTTTTTGTATAGTCTCGCGCTGCACTCCTGACATCCCTGGCATCGCTTTTGAAAGATCCGCCCCTTATCACATGTTCACTTCCCCTGGCAGGTCCCTTCGGGTTAACCATGTCAGTGGAGTCATTCCGGTATGCGGTGGGAGAATAGTAGTCGGAGCAGAATTCAGCAACATTCCCTGACGTATTCTTAAGTCCAAAAGGATTGGGTATCATTCCGCCTGGTTCCCTGGTCCGTCCGTCACTGTTCATATTGTATACTACCCTTGATGATATTACAGCCGTATCAGGACGGAAAATTTTTCTGAGGAAACCTTCAGATGTAAATTTCTTTGGATCGCCCGGGAAAAAGTAAGGCGTCTCAGTTCCGCCACGGCATGCATATTCCCATTCAGCTTCAGTTGGCAACCTGTATTTCTTGCCTGTCACCTTCGACAGCCACTGGCAGTATACATTGGCTGCATGCCAGGACATTGTAATAGCAGGACGTTTACCTTTTCCCCAGCCCTGGTCGGGAGCACCCCATGGTGGTGTTGCACCACTAATAGCATCAACATTCTTTTTGGTAACTTTCTGACCTTCCGTACGACCCTGAGAACCGGTAGCCCTGAAGAATGCCATATATTCATCCCATGTGACCTCAGTCTTTGCTATCCAGAACCTTGAAAGTGTAATTTTCCTTACTGGTCCTTCATCAGGATCACGAAGTGGTTCAGAATTGGGACTGCCCATCTCGAATGTACCTCCCGGCAGGGCAACCATATCGAATGTTACAGTTGATCCCGGGATCTGTTCGGTGAAATTCTCAAATTTATTCACACTGGCAGGTTCGGTAAAATCAGCCTTTTTCGAGGTAACCGTTACACCGAAAGCAGTATCATGAGCGTGAATAAGGCTCTTGTCATAATGACCAACACCCAGGTGACAATTAATACAGCTAAGGGGATCTTTGCTTGTTGTATAGAAAAGGTGCGCATTCCCACCGTTAACCGATAATGTAACAGGAAACAGGTTCTGGTGACATTTCAGACACCCCTGCTCATAAACATATCCTTTGGCATTGGCAAGCGATTTCTTTGCCTCCCAGTTAAAGCTGGCACTGTCCTTGAAAAAATATCCGTAGATATCCTTAAATCCATGTTTGGCTTTTGCAAAAAGATAACCATGTCCTTCCGGTGGAAGATGGCAATCAACGCAGTGTACAATATTTCCTGATCGGTTGTTGTAATGTGTCGACAGTCTCCAGGCAGCATCAGCCTGCGGATGCACATGGCATGACACACAATAACTGTCGGATGACGTGTATGAAACAACAGCCTTCCCCGACTTTAAAATGATAAAACCAATAATGAGACCCACAATGATATACCAGACCTTTGTCTTCCCCGTGACAGAAGTCCTTTTACGACTCTTTCTTATATTCATACTGTTTTTAAAGAATTCTGTTAAAACTTTATAAAGTTAATTCTTTGTATGACTATAAGACAAAAAAAATTACTTTTTTCTGTATAAAAATGACTAAAATCTGACCCGGACAAACATTTATGCCATCCTGTTCAGAATCTTTTGGTATAAACATGACAGTATGGAAGTTTTCCGTTCTTCAGGTAATAGTCCTGGTGGTACTCCTCGGCCGGGTAAAACTCGGATGCTTCGGCCATCTCGGTGGCTATTTTCAATCCTTTTGACCTCAGTATATTAAGATCCTTTTCTGCTGTTTCCTTCTGTTCTTCATTCTTATAGAAGATCTCCGACCTGTACTGATCGCCATAATCCGGTCCCTGGTGTCCCACTTCAGTAGGATCATGTATTTCAAGAAACAATCTTACAAGTTTGTCATATGAAGTTTTGCCCGGATCATATATAACCTTCACAGCCTCAGCATGTCCGGTCTTACCGGTACTTACTTCCCTATAGGTCGGATTGCTGACATGGCCGCCAGTGTACCCGGCTATCGTACAAACCACGCCCGGTGCTTTTTCCAGTAAGTATTGCACTCCCCAGAAACAGCCTCCTGCAAAAACAGCTGTCCCGTACCTTCCCGGTGGCAGATGAGCAGGAACAAAATCCATTGAGACAGAATTTACACAATACCTGGTATCTTTTGCTGTCAGGTGCTCTCCAATGAATACATGTCCCAGGTGCGCACCGCAACTGGCACATTCTATTTCGGTCCTTATGCCATCAGGATCGGGAAAGCTGAGCACCGCATCCTTAATGGCATCATCGAAACTTGGCCAGCCACAGTCGGATTTAAACTTATCTGAAGAATAGTACAAAGCCTCTCCGCACTTCCTGCAAAGGTAAGTTCCCTTACCCGAAAAGTCAGTATACTTCCCGGTGAAAGGAGCCTCGGTTCCTTTCCTGTTAATTACATAGGATTCTGTTTTGGTCAGATCATTATATGGTAATTTCTCCTGTGAAAATGATTTTTCGCTGGTACTCATAAAATATAATGTTATAATAAAAAAGACAGCTCTTATCTTCATTGCTCAAGTATGTTCTGGATATAATAAATAACAACTCCACGGGAAAAATGTTGTATGAGAAAATTCGGAATAAGTTGGCAATACGATACTTCAAATATGATATATAGGAGCCTGCATAATCCAATTTTATTTTCATCACCAGGTTGTTATTTGAATGAAAAGTTTATTTTTGTGAATTATATAAAAGAAAGATCAGGGATGAAACGGACATTTTATGTTCATTCCGGGGTGCATGTGATCAATTAAAAACATATACACATGAAAAAATTTGCTGTTTTACTTATAGTCGCTTTTGTAATGATGCTGGTATTCAGTTCATGTAACAAGAAAGAATGTCCTGCATATTCAAAAGCAACTACAGAGCAGGCAGGAAGAAACGTCTGAATTTTTATTTGCTCATTTGATTCCACCTGGTTTATAAGTTAGCAGAGATGATGAAGAAGCTGCTTATAATAGTGTTATTGTTTTTATCTGGTACGGCGTGGCTGTATTCACAGGGTGAGCTGGATGAGCAGCAGAAGGTATTTTTCCGAAATGAAAGATCTTTTGCGATTCTTCTAAATACAGATGGTATTGGTTTGGGCTACAGGGGAGCCAGGAGAATAGATTTCAGGAATAAGAGAATTTTTGAGATCGATCTCGGCACACTTAGAAATTCCAAAGAATATAAACAGCCGTCGCAGTATATACAGGGGGGTTCATTTATTTTTGGCAAGCTGAATTCGGTAATTTACCTCAGAAGTGGTATAGGTCATCAGCATGAGATCTACAAGAAAGCTGACCTTGGAGGTATTGCTATAAGGTATTTTTACTCGGCCGGGCCTGTACTGGCTATCTACAAACCCATATATTACAGGGTCCTCTACTTTCCCACCGGCACAACATATGAGATAAGGGAAGAAAAGTTCGATGTATCATTAGCAGCTTCCCAGGATATTTACAGCAAAGCACCATTCACCAGGGGTCTGAATGAGATCAAAGTTATGCCGGGACTGTATGGAAAAGGCGGTTTTAACTTTGAATACAGCAAGGAAGACAAGATCATTCATGCTATAGAGGTTGGTGCCCAGATCAATGCCTTTCCGAAGAAGATCCCCATAATGGCCAATACCAATAACAAGATGATCTTCTTTTCACTGTTCGTAAGTTACAGGTTTGGTGTGATCCTCGACCCTTTACACCCGGAATCGAACAAGCTTTCTAATATTTTTAAAAGAAGAAAGAAAATAGATTAATTGATCTTTGTCTTTTGCCAATTGAGTGAAAAATATTAATTTTGTATCTTCAATTTATTAACCATTTAAAGATACAGAAATGTCAAAGATTAAAGTTGCGATAAACGGATTTGGCAGAATTGGCCGTAACGTTTTTAAAATTGCGCTTGAAAAGCCAGAGATTGAAATTATAGGTATTAACGACCTGACTGATACCAAAACACTTGCACATCTTCTTAAATATGATTCCACACAGGGCAGGTTTGCCGGTGTCTCTCATGATGAAGAAAACATTATTGTTAACGGAGAAAAGATAAAGGTTACAGCAGAAAAGAGTCCTGCAAATATTCCATGGAAAGAAAAGCCTGATGTGGTTATTGAATCAACAGGTATTTTCAGAACCAAGGAAAGTCCGAAAGGTGGCTATGGCGATCACCTTAAGAATGGTGCTAAGAAGGTAATACTTACCGTACCTGCCAAAGACACTATCGATGCAATGATTGTTCTTGGTGTGAATGATTCAGATCTCAAGCCTGAGCATGAGTGTGTCTCAAATGCATCATGTACTACAAACTGCCTTGCCCCTGTTGCAAAAGTGCTTAATGACGCTTTCGGTATTGAAATAGGGTATATGACAACAATTCACTCATATACCAACGACCAGAGGATACTTGATCTTCCTCACAGCGACCTGAGGCGCGCAAGGTCTGCTGCTCTTTCACAGATACCGACCACCACAGGTGCTGCAAAAGCAGTGGGAAAGGTTATTCCGGAACTAAAAGGTAAACTCGACGGTATTTCTGTCAGGGTCCCGACCCCAACCGGCTCACTTATTGACCTCGTTGCTGTTCTCAAAAAAGAGGCAACAAAAGAAGAGATCAATGCAGCTATGAAAAAAGCATCAGAAGGTTCCATGAAAGGCATTCTCGAATATACTGAAGATCCTATCGTATCTGCAGATATCATTCACAGCCCGGCATCTTCAACATTCGATGCCCTCAGCACAATGGTGAACGGTAAAATGGTTAAAGTGCTCGCATGGTACGATAACGAGTGGGGTTATTCCTGCAGGGTTGTTGACCTGATCTTGAAACTTCAATAATGAATGATTTTAA
>CAYYIW010000034.1:33040-47974 GCA_964472085.1 uncultured Rikenellaceae bacterium
CTTTGTGCCCTTTGTGGTTAAGGGATTTAGACTTTTGATACAGCCTCTTGTTTTATATTACCATTTCTATTTCAAGGGGGATGCCTGCTGTATCCCTGTAATGCTCTCCCAGCTCAAGCATTGCCTCATCATCTTCCTCATACAACCACCTCATATTAACGTTCTTCCCGGATTCTCCATAGGCTGTCAGCTTTTTCAGTATCTCATAAAGATACTTGGATGATCCGCTGTTAATATATTCAAGTCGTATATTTATGTTGAGGCTGTTGTACTTCTCAAAATGTAAAACGATCCAGTCTTCAAGCTTCCTGAATATTAATTCAGGATTCTCAGGTATTGAACGGCCAACCATTTCAAGTTTATTGGTCTCCGGATAATAAACTATTGCCGGACAATTTCTTAACTCTTCCTGAATGATATGCTTTTCCATTATTTTGCAATTTATTCGTATCTCAAAGCCTCAATAGGATCAATCTTTGCTGCTTTTACTGCCGGTGCATAACCTGAGACAACCCCTACAATGAAACAGACCACTATCCCGGTAAACACCCATACCCAGGGTATAACAAAGCTGGAACCAAGTGCCGATGACACACCGTTACCAATAAGGATACCCAGTATAATTCCAAACACACCGCCCATCTGACCAATCATGATCGATTCAAAAAGAAACTGATTCTTTATTGTCCTTGTCTTGGCACCTATAGCTTTCCTTACTCCTATCTCTCTTGTTCGTTCAGTGACAGAAACCAGCATAATATTCATAAGTCCTACTGCAGCACCGAAAAGGGTTACAATTCCTATTATGGTAGCTGCAAGTGTTACGTATCTAAGATTCTTTAAAAGCATGTTGACAATGCTGTCGCTCTTTGAAATATTAAAATCCGACTCATCACGGGGATTAAGATTCCTGACATTCCTGAAGACCGATTCAGCTTCACCTTCAAGCATATCCAGATTAACAGATTTCATAGGCATAACCGTGATATTGTACGTCATGTTCGGACGTGAGAAATACTGCCTCGCTGTTGTTATAGGCATGAAACATACCCGGTCGCTGTTCATGGCACTTGCTCCCTTGCTTTTCAGAACACCTATCACTTCTAACTTAAGCCCGGCTACTGAGATCTCCTGCCCCAGGGGATCTACTCCACCACTGAACAGGTCGCTTGCTATATCCGATCCTATCAATACATAACGCCTGTTGAGCCTTATATCATCCAGGCTAAAATCCCTTCCGGAGTTAATCTCGTATCCCGAAACAGTCAGGTTGTTCTCATCAATTCCCACGAGCCTTACATTGGGATTGGTCTTTTCAGTTCCATATTTTACCGTGGCCAGGCTTGAAGCATTAAAAGATACTGAAACCCATGCCGCCTGGTTGAACCTCGATTTAAACTCCTCTGCCTGCCTGTATGTTATCCTTGCATGATTCCTGGTCCTCGACCGGCTGTTGCCAATCTGAATGTTCATACCCCTGGATGTTATGGTGAAGGAGTTGGCCCCCATCATTGTAAACTGATTTGTAAGGGAAGATTTTATGGCATCAATGGCTGTCAGTATACCAACTAAAGCCATGATACCGAATGCAATGATACAGATGGTGAGTATAGCCCTCACCCGGTTTGATTTAATTGCCTTGAATGAAATACTAAGATTTTCCTTAAAGACACCTATTCCATATACTTTACTCTTCATCTTCCACGATCTGATGCAACTTAAAAAAAATAAAAGTACACTTTTTTTCCGTTCAAGCTAACAGGAAACCGTGAAATAACTTACAGATTGCTTATTGTATTACCAATTTCCCGGGTGTTGCCAATACCCGGTGAAATAGTTTTTGATTTTCCCGGGAAAGCAGTAACCTGTCAATTTGAATAATCAAGACATTCCTAAGATAATGACCACATGCTTTTTTCAGTATTTTGACAAAAATATTATGAACTTAGTTGCATAACTAAATTATTCGTTTTATATTTGATAATAAGAATTATTATAGAAAACATACACTCAAAATATCAGGTTATGAGAGAGCTAACAAGGGCGGAAGAACAGGTTATGCAGGTTCTGTGGAAAATAAAAAAGGGATTTGTAAAAGATATCCTGGAACATTTTAACGAACCGAAGCCTGCATATAATACTATAAGTACGATAGTAAGAATACTACAGGACAAGGGTTTTGTAAGCCATAAGGCATATGGCAGGACACATGAGTATTTCCCGGTGGTTTCCAAGAATGAGTATTCAAAGAACCATCTTGATAATTTCGTTAATGATTATTTTTCAAACTCGTTTGAAAAAATGGTAAGCTTTTTTGCCAGGGAAAAAAGTATCTCCGTTAAGGAAATGGAAGAGATAATGAAAATTATGGAAGGAGAAGTTAAAAAGCAGCGTTCTGAATGATGAGCACACTACTGATCTATACACTAAAGGTCGCTTTATACCTTACGGCATTTTACACTGTCTACTCTATATTGTTGAGCAGGGACACAGCCTATGGCCGTAACAGGGTATTTATAAACGGATCGTTGATAGCATCAGTAATCCTTCCATTAATTTCTTTCTATACTGTAAAACCTCATAATATCCAGTTTTTCGGAAAACTGCTTTCCGAAGTTTTCATTGTCGCTGACTCCGGTTCGTCAGGTTCCATAATGCCATTATCGATAGCTGAAAAGACACTGTATCTCACTTTTTTTGTATATGTTGCAGGTATTTGCCTGGTTCTCCTCAAGATCATGGCAGATCTGATAAACATCGGATTTCTGATACTCAGGAAAAGGAGCAGCGGAAGCAACATCATTTTCTTTAACGGTTTCAATACATCAGGTTTTTCAGCTCTGGGGTATATTTTTATAAATGCCAGGCTCACACCCGAAGAATCGAAGGAGATAATAAGGCATGAACAGAATCATATAAGCCAGAGTCATTTTCCCGATATTGTCTTCATGGAGATGATTATTGCCCTGCAGTGGTTTAATCCTGTTATCTACCTGTTTAACAGGTCGCTGCGCGCAGTCCACGAATTCCAGGCTGACAAGGAATGCCTTAGTTCCGGAATAAATGTGGTGTCATATCAGAATCTTCTTCTGAGACAGGTTTTCAGGACCAGGGTCATCAACCTCACAAACAGTTTCTCCAATCCTTCTCTTATAAAAAAGCGGATGGTTATGATGACCAAGAAGAGAACCTCGGCCGTTGCAAACCTTAAGCTTGTATCCGTTATCCCCGCTGCCATGGTGGTATCGATGGCAATATCAGCATACAGGGAAATCCCGACCCCGGAAAAGGAAACAGACTATGTGAGTCTGATGCCACAACAGGAAAACCTGCCGGAACCTGAAGATATCGGCAATAAGCCGGTTAAAACTGAAATGAAGATACAGCCGGTCAATAAGACTGAAACTGCCAACCATGAAGAGAAAGACACCCGGATAGTGCCACCTCCTCCTCCGCAACCGCCACCACGGTCAAAGACAGAATCTGCAGGCAAATCAGTTTCCCTGCTTCCAATGAATGAAAACAATGATATCAAGGAAACCCCTTTTGTGGTGGTTGAAGAAATGCCACAGTACCCCGGAGGCGATGGCGCCCTCCTGCAATATATTGCTCAAAACACCACTTACCCGGATAATGCGAAAAATCATAATATACAGGGAAGAGTCATTGTGCGATTCTGCATTACCGCAAAGGGTACTGTAAACCAGGTAAGCATAATTAAAGGAGTCTCCCCTGAACTTGACAAGGAAGCAATACGGGTAGTTAAAACACTGCCTGACTTTGAACCGGGTCGCCAGGGCGGTAAACCGGTTCCTGTGTGGTATATGGTCCCTATTACATTCACGCTTAAATAACAACTGCATAGTTATATACTCACTGTAACTGTGAAAATATCACTATATTTAAATTAATATTTTAGTTGTATTACTAATTATTTAGTTGTACTTTTGGAAAAACAACTATGACTCAACAGGACACATAACCGGGAAAAACACTAATTTTGAAAATACTGAAACAATAAACAGGCATTTTATTGCCACATATTTAAATATTACATAACCAGAAAACACAGATGATATGAAAAAAGGTGAAAAACAGGAAAAACCAGGATCTGTAAAGATCATAATGACAGCTATCATGGTCATTGTCCTATCAGTCATAATGGCATCGTGTGCTAATAAGAGTAACAAGGCCTCCTCTCCTCCTCCACCGCCACCACCTGCAGCATCATCATCCATGAATGAAACGGTATATGATTCAGTAGATGTTATGCCTGAGTATCCGGGAGGTAAGGAAGCCCTGATAAAATATATTTCCAATAAGATAAAGTACCCGGAAGAAGCTAAAAAAAATAAAATAGAAGGTACAGTTCTGGTAAGTTTTGTTGTGGAGAAAGACGGGTCGGTTGATAAGGCCAAAGTTTTACAGGGAGTTGATTCACTGCTGGATTCGGAGGCATTGCGTGTTATTAATGCGCTCCCTAAATTTGAAAGAGCGGGCATCAAGGATGGTGAAAATGTTGCTGTAAGCTATATGCTGCCTATAAAATTTAAACTGGACGGTAAAGAGTAAACAGGCAGGGTAACTCCTGTTGGCAGGTAACACGTTTTCCGGGGCTGTCTTAAAAGATGTTTTAAGACAGCCTTTTTTATTATTCAAAATGAATAAATTTGCTCAATTATTATTTTGAATTACCTGTCATGAGACTGGAAAAAAGGATTGAAACATTTGCTGAACTGGGTTATATATTGCGTGCCTCACTTTCCGGTGAGAATACAGTATATTCTTCTGTATTAACAGAGCTCATCAGTAAACAACATGTCAACAATCAATGGTTTACGCCGTCCAATGTAAGAATGGCAGTTGAAGCAATTGCATATCAGATGACAGAAGAAAACCTTGTAAAATGGACCGGCTCCTATCCACTGCTAAGGGAAAAAGAGGCAGGGATAACTATAGGAATTATTATGGCGGGGAATATCCCTCTTGTAGGTTTTCACGATTTCCTCTCGGTCCTGCTTACAGGCAACAGTCTTATCGCCAGGACCAGTTCAAGGGATTCTGAACTCATAAGATTCATCAGTGATATAATATGCTCTATCGAACCATCCTTCAGCAACCTAATCAGTTTCACTGACGGGACACTGACAGACTTTGATGCTGTTATAGCGACGGGAAGCAACAACAGTTCACGATATTTTGAGTACTATTTTGGCAGGTATCCGCATATAATAAGGAAGAACAGGAACAGTATCGCAATACTCGATGGCAGTGAATCAGAGTCAGATCTTGAAAAACTTGGAACTGATATCTTTTCATATTTCGGTCTGGGATGCAGGAACGTATCCAAGATCTTTATACCTTCAGGATATAATATAAACAGTCTTGAAGAACGATGGAATAGGTATTCTGAGCTGATCATGCATCCGAAATTTGCAAACAATTACGACTATAACAAGGCCGTTTTCCTTGTGAACCGGGAACCTTTTACAGATTTCGGTTACCTTTTACTCAAAGAAGACAACAGGATTTCATCACCGGTATCGGTACTATACTATGAATTTTACGATTCATGCGAATCTTTAAAACAAAGGACAGTCCTGCCCTGGCAAAGGATACAGTGCACGGTGGGTAAAAATGATGTTCCTTTTGGTGCTGCACAGATGCCGCAATTGTGGGATTATGCCGACGGGATTGATACAATAGATTTTATTTTAAAAAAAATCGTCCCCCGAATATTGTAATCTAAAAAATATTATATTGCACCAGTTGAATTAATACGCATTATGGTTTATAAATTTGTAGTTTTATCGGATGAAGATGAGTCATTTGTCAGGGAATTTGAATTTCTGGACACCCACACATTAGAGGATTTTCATAATCTGATTCAGGATGAATTGGAGTTTGACAAATCGCAAATGGCTTCATTTTTTATGGCAACAGATAACTGGGAGAAAGAAGAAGAATTCACTCTTTTCGACATGGGAACAGGTTCTTCTACTATGGAGGTTGCTATGCTGGATGATATTATTTTCCGGAAAAATCAGAAATTACTTTATATTTTTGATTTTTTCAACGAAAGAGGCTTATTCATTGAGTATACCGGGGAGGCTCAGGAAGTGGAAGGACGTGAATATCCTGTATGCACCAATTCAAAGGGTGTACCACCAAAGCAGGTCATTTTCGGAGGCTCAAGCCACAAAATGTATAATACAATAGTTGTTTCCGATGATGATGACGATGAAGAACCTGATGTAGACGAACTGTTCCTGGGGGCGGAGGATGATGACAACATGCCTGATTTCGATAATATTGATAGTCTGGATGAGGACGAAGACTAGTCCTCTTCAGGACTGAATTCTGATGAATAATTTTCTCATAGTTCTTCTGGGACCTACCGGAGTTGGCAAAACTGATCTGTCTGTTGATTTAGCCGAAAAGCTGAACTGTGAGATCATCTCTGCAGACTCAAGGCAGTTCTTCAGGGAGATGAAAATAGGGACAGCTGTACCTTCTGATGAACAACTTATCAGGGTAAAACATCATTTTGTCCGTTTCCTTTCAATACACGATTATTACAGTACAAGCCGCTATGAACGGGACGTGCTTGCCATACTGCCGGAATTATTCCGAAACAACAGTTATGCTCTTCTTAGTGGAGGATCAGCTCTTTACATCGATGCCGTATGCCACGGGATGGATGATATTCCTGATGTTGATCCTGTAATACGGGAGAAATATATCGAAATGTACCGGAATGAAGGGGTTGAAGGTCTGAGGGCCGCCCTTAAAATTGTCGACCCGGAACACTATGCCAGGGTTGATCTGAAAAATCACAAAAGAATTATCAGGGCACTCGAAATATGTGAGACAACAGGCAGGCCATATTCTTCGTATCTCGGGAACAAAAAGGCAGAAAGAGACTTCGGGATAATCAAAACAGGCATTAAAAGGGAAAGAACCGAACTATATCAGAGGATTAATGACAGGGTAGACGACATGTTAAACTCCGGTCTTGAGGAGGAGGCATCAGGACTGTACATGTATCGTCATCTTAATGCACTCAACACCGTTGGCTACAAGGAATTATTCGAATACTTTGACGGCCTGGTAACCCGCGAAAAGGCAATTGAGCTGATTAAGCGTAACAGCCGTCGATATGCCAAGAGACAGGTTACATGGTGGAGCAGGGATAAAGAGATAGAGTGGTTCACACCCGGCAGTACAGGCGAAATCCTCCGTTTCATAACGAAGCAAACGGAAGAGTATCAATAGACTATTTAAGGGTTTTAAGCCGCTCTATTGTCTTGACCGGGTCGTCAGAGTGGAACACCGAAGTTCCCGCTACAAGAACATCCACACCCGACCCTGTCAGCTCAGAGGCATTTGATGTGTCTATCCCGCCATCTACTTCAATAAGGATATTATACCCGCCTTCATCAATCATTTTCCTGAGCTCTTTTATTTTTCCATAGCTGTCCATAATGAAAGACTGTCCGCCGAAACCCGGATTAACAGTCATAATGAGCACCAGATCGACAAAGGGAAGTATATTTTTAAGAAGTACAACAGGGGTATGCGGATTTAATGCCACACCGGCTTTCAACCCGAAGCTGCGTATCTCGTTCACTGTCCGGTTAAGGTGGGTACATGCTTCATACTGAACAGTAATATTATCAGCACCTGCATCTCGGAAACGTTCGAGGTAACGGTCGGGATCCACTATCATCAGGTGCACATCAAGAGGTTTTTCAGTCAGGTTCCTGACAGCCTTTATAACCGGGAATCCAAAGGACAGGTTTGGAACAAAGACACCGTCCATAATATCCAGGTGTACCCAGTCGGCCATACTTGTATTGACCAGTGAAACGGCTTTACCAAGGTTACTGAAATCAGCAGCCAGGATTGAAGGAGATACAAGATGATTCATCAATAGTTGTTTTGACAAAGATAGGTACTTTTATCCAAGGTAAGATTTCAATATCCGGCAGCGTGTTGTGAACTGGATCCTCTTGATTGCCTTTTCCTTGATCTGTCTTACCCTTTCGCGTGTCAGGCTCAGTTCCTCCCCTATTTCCTCAAGGGTGTAGGGATGTTTCATACCGAGTCCAAAATACAGCTTAAGGACTTTTGATTCACGGGGAGAGAGTGTACTAAGGGCGCGTTCTATTTCGTATGCCAGTGATTCGTTTATAAGATTCTTGTCGGGGCTGGGAGTATCCGGACTCTGAAGAAGATCATACATATTATTATCCTCCTCTGAGCTTATCGGGGCATCCATACTTACTGTACGTCCGTTGGTCTTCAGGGCTTCCTTGACATCTTCAGGTACCATTTCAAGAATCTCCGCAATTTCCTGCGAGGTAGGTTCCCTTTCAAATTCCTGTTCAAGCCTGGCGAAGGCCCTGTTTATCCTGTTAATGGATCCGATCTTATTTACCGGTAGTCTTACTATCCTGGCCTGTTCGGCAAGAGCCTGCAGGATAGCCTGTCGTATCCACCATACAGCGTAGGAGATAAATTTAAATCCACGCGTCTCGTCAAAACGCTGGGCGGCTTTCATAAGACCCAGGTTCCCTTCGTTAATGAGATCAGGAAGACTCATTCCCTGGTTCTGGTACTGCTTGGCTACTGAAACAACAAATCGGAGATTAGCTTTAACAAGCTTCTTGAGAGCCTCTGTTTCACCGGCCCTGATCCTCCTGGCCAGGATAACTTCTTCTTCCGGAGTAATAAGGTCAACCCTCCCTATCTCCTGAAGGTATTTGTCAAGTGATGGGGTATCCCGGTTAGTAACCTGTTTTGTTATCTTTAGTTGGCGCATTTACAGGTCAGGTTTAGTTCGTCAAAAGGATATCGGCAATGGTACAATTTTAGTAAAAAAAACCTATTATACAACACATTATTCAATTTTTTTTTGAATTATAGGACTTTTTTAGTATCTTGCCAACAGATTTTTCTACTTGAAAATCAGGTTATTAATTAATTTGATTTAACCCCGTTGCGTTTTTAAAGATATTTTGCAGGATTTTTATAAGCAATTTTTTTTAATATTGCATCGTTTTTGGGGATACGTGAGTTTAATTTTCACATATTCTTTCGGGTTAATCAGCATATCTTGATCAGTGCTTCCATTAATATCATAAAGATATTTTATATTCCATTTATCATTAAAATATGTACGACATTCTTGAGTTAAGTAAGAAGCTGCTTCCTGAACTAAGGGATATAGCCAAAGAGCTTAAAATTAAAAAAGCAGAATCTTTGAAGAAACAGGATTTAATTTATAAAATCCTTGATCAGCAGGCAATTGAATCAATTGAAAGTAAACCAGGTTCAGTTCCTGATAAGGTAAAAACCAGGCCAGCGCCCGAAAAGGCTACAGGTGAACATGAAGGATATGGACGAAGAGGGAAACGTCCGAGGACGGTAAAACCCGTACAAAGAGGAAATATTGAATCTGTGATGTCAGTTACTCCTGATGACCTGAAGAGGCATGAAGAGAGGCAGGCTGATAAACCAGAACTGCCTGAAATCGTTGAAAAACCGGCTGAGAAAACCGAAACTGCTGAAAAACCTGAGCCAAGGGCCACAGAGAAAGCTCCAAGATGGAAAAATGACAGGAAACAGGAAGGCAGGAGCAGGAATGAGAGGTTCGACAGGCCGCAGTCCGACAGATATGATAAGAGAAAATCAGAGCCTGCCCATGAGAAGGTCGTTGATCATACAGCGCCCCTGTTAAATGGTGACACGACGGATACAGGGATAAATACGGAATCAGCAACAGGCCCCGGTGATATAAGTGTTGAACCACCTGCCAGGGAAAAGGAGACAGCGACAGTTGCCCAAAAAGAGAATGAAGAAAAGAAAGAAAAACATTATGACTTTGAAGGGATAATATATAATACAGGTGTGCTCGAGATAATGCCCGACGGTTACGGTTTCCTGAGATCTCCTGATTATAATTATCTTAATTCTCCCGATGATATATATGTATCGCAATCGCAGATAAAGTTATTTGGTCTTAAGACCGGGGATACCATCAAAGGTTCCATACGTCCTCCGAAAGAAGGGGAAAAATATTTCCCGCTTATCAAAGTGGACGAGATAAACGGCCGCAGTCCTGATTATATCAGGGACAGGGTACCGTTTGATTTCCTGACCCCGCTCTTCCCGGATGAGAAGTTCACTCTCTGCCAGGCTAATGAAGGATCACTTTCGGTCAGGATTATCGATATGTTCACACCTATCGGAAAAGGTCAGCGTGGACTGATCGTGGCACAACCCAAAACAGGAAAGACCATCCTTCTCCAGGAGGTTGCAAATGCCATAGCCAGGCATCATCCTGAAGTATACCTTATGATACTTCTTATCGATGAACGACCTGAAGAGGTTACCGACATGGCCAGGAATGTTAAAGCAGAAGTTATTGCATCAACATTCGATGAACCTGCTGAACGCCACTGCCGTGTTGCCAATATCGTTCTTGAAAAGGCAAAAAGGCTTGTTGAATGCGGACATGATGTGGTAATTCTCCTTGACTCCATTACAAGGCTTGCCCGTGCCTTTAACACCACAGCCCCTGCTTCCGGTAAAGTGCTTTCCGGAGGTGTTGATTCGAATGCACTGCACAAACCGAAAAGATTCTTCGGTGCAGCCCGTAATATAGAGAACGGCGGATCCCTTACAATACTGGCAACTGCCCTTACCGATACCGGTTCCAAAATGGATGATGTAATATTCGAGGAATTTAAAGGGACAGGTAATATGGAACTGCAGCTTGACCGTAAACTTTCCAACAGGAGAATATTCCCGTCTATCGATATCCCGGCTTCAAGTACCAGGAGAGAAGACCTGTTGCTTAATAAAAACATACTTCAGAAGATCTGGGTCCTGCGCAATTTCCTTACCGATATGAACTCGGTGGAAGCCATGGAATTCCTGCGCGACAGGCTGCTCCAGACGAAATCAAATGAAGAATTCCTGATTTCAATGAACGGCGGCTAACGAACCGGATTTTTTTGTACTTTTGCACTTTCTTTCAAATATTCTTTTAAATCTATTATATCATATTACAATGGGAACAAAAAAATTCATAACGTGCGACGGCAACCAGGCCGCGGCGCATGTAGCATATATGTTTAGCGAAGTAGCTTGCATATATCCTATCACACCATCTTCAACAATGGCAGAATACATCGATGAATGGGCTGCCAACGGACTTAAGAACATTTTTGGCGAACAGGTACAGGTAGTTGAGATGCAATCTGAAGCAGGAGCATCAGGTGCTGTACACGGCACTCTCCAGTCAGGTGCACTGTGCTCAACATTCACTGCATCACAGGGTCTTCTTCTCATGATACCAAACATGTTCAAGATAGCCGGTGAATTGCTGCCGGGAGTATTTCATGTAAGCGCCCGTTCAGTGGCTGCTCACGCTCTTTCGATCTTTGGTGACCACAGTGATGTTTATGCAACACGTCCGACAGGATTTGCCATGCTGGCCAGTGGAAGTGTGCAGGAAATTATGGATCTTGCAGGCGTGGCTCATCTTTCAGCCATCAAGGCAAGATTACCATTCCTTCATTTTTTCGATGGATTCAGATCATCCGCCGAGGTCCAGAAGATTGAAGCCATACAGATGGATGACGTCAAAGGACTGATCGATTATGATGCCCTTCAGAAATTCCGCGATAATGCTCTTAACCCTGAACATCCTGTTACAAGGGGTACTGCACAGAATCCCGATATATATTTCCAGGCTAAGGAATCAATAAATAAATTTTATGATCCGGTGGCGGATATCGTAAACGAATATATGGCCGAGATTGCCAAAATAACAGGAAGGGAATACAAACCTTTTACTTACTATGGTGCTCCCGATGCAGAGAATATCATTGTTGCAATGGGATCAATAACTGAGACAACAAAGGAAACAATAGATTACCTGATGGCTAAGGGTGAGAAAGTTGGTCTTATCAGTGTACATCTTTACCGTCCTTTCTCAGAAAAATACTTCATGAATGTTTTACCGAAAACCGTCAAGGTTATCTCAGCACTCGACAGGACAAAAGAACCCGGTGCAAACGGGGAACCTCTTTACCTTGATATTAAGGAAATGTTCTATGACAATGAGATAAGACCTGTTATCCTTGGAGGCCGTTACGGGTTAAGTTCAAAAGATACCACACCATCAATGGTTCTTTCAGTATTTGAAAATATGAAACTCAAAGAACCCAAAAACAATTTTACTGTTGGTATAATTGATGATGTTACATTCAAATCACTTCCGATCCTCCCGGATATACCTGTGGATGAAGCAGGTACTTATTCTGCAAAATTCTATGGTCTTGGTTCAGACGGAACGGTTGGTGCGAACAAGAACTCCATAAAGATTATAGGTGATACCACAGACAAATATTGCCAGGCTTATTTTGCCTACGACTCAAAAAAATCAGGCGGTATTACAACATCTCACCTTCGTTTCGGAGACAAGCCGATACGTTCTACATACCTGGTGAATACACCTGACTTTGTTGCATGTCATGTACCGTCATATCTCGATAAGTATGATATGCTAAAGGGCCTTAAAAAGAATGGCACATTTCTTCTTAACTCTATATGGGACGCAGAAGAGACCAGGGAACGTATTCCTGACCATATGAAGAAATATCTTGCCGAGAATAATATTAACTTTTATATCATCAACGCTACACAGATTGCCGAGGATATTGGACTGGGAACACGTACCAATACTATTATGCAGGCAGCCTTCTTTAAAGTAGCCAATGTGATACCTTATGGAAAAGCCGAATCTGAGATGAAAAAGGCTATTTATAAGAGCTATGGCAAAAAAGGCGAAGATGTTGTGAAGATGAACTACGATGCTGTTGACCAGGGAAGCAATGTTGAAAAAGTGAAAATACCGTCAGAATGGGCTGGGTTAACGGTTACAAAAAAGAAAGATGAACGTGATATACCTGAATTCATCCGTGAAGTGATGGAACCGGTAAACAGCCTTAAAGGAGATGATCTCCCGGTAAGCGCTTTCTCCGGCAGGGAAGACGGATCATTCCCGTCAGGAACATCGGCATATGAAAAACGCGGTATCGCCGTTAATGTACCTGAATGGCAGCCTGATGAATGTATACAGTGTAACCAGTGTTCATATGTATGTCCTCATGCAGTTATTCGCCCTTTCCTTCTTACAGATGAAGAAGCAGCAAAAGCACCTGAAGGGACTACAACTATCCAGGGTATACCAGGTGCCCTCAAGGCTTATAAATTCAGGATACAGGTAAGTGTTCTCGACTGTACAGGATGCGGTAACTGTGCCGACGTCTGTCCTTCAAAGAACAAAGCCCTTATCATGAAACCGCTCGGCACACAGCTTGAAGAAGTACCACGCTGGACATACATGCATGAGGAAGTTGGTTATAAGGATACTGTTGTTGATAAATTTGTAAATGTGAAGAACAGCCAGTTTGCACAGCCACTGTTCGAATTTTCCGGTGCCTGTGCAGGATGTGGTGAGACTCCTTATATCAAAGCTATTACACAGCTCTTTGGAGACAGGATGATCGTAGCCAATGCAACAGGCTGCTCATCAATATATGGTGGTTCTGCTCCTTCCACACCTTATTCTCATAATAAGAACGGGTTGGGTCCGGCCTGGGCTAATTCATTGTTCGAGGATAATGCCGAATACGGACTTGGAATGGCTCTCGGGACTTCCAAACTGAGGAAAAGGCTGGCCACGAAGATGGAGAATGCTTTAGAGAACGGCACCGTAAATGCTGACACAAAAGTTGCTTTTAAAGAATGGCTCGATGCCGGTGTAAATGCAGAGGCATCAAAGGTTGCTTCACAGAAGGTGGTTGAAGCATGTAAAAAGGAAAAAGCGGCTGTTGCCAAAGAGATCCTCGATCTGAAGAACTACCTGGTGAAGAAATCTCAATGGATAATTGGTGGTGACGGATGGGCCTATGATATTGGTTACGGTGGTCTTGATCATGTTGTTGCTTCCGGAGAGGATGTCAATATCCTGGTTCTCGACACTGAAGTATATTCCAATACAGGGGGCCAGGCTTCCAAAGCAACACCTGCCGGTGCTGTTGCCAAATTTGCAGCATCAGGTAAGAAGATCCGCAAGAAAGATCTCGGACAGATGGCAATGAGTTATGGGTACGTATATGTTGCCCAGGTAGCCATGGGTGCAAGCAATCCACAGTACCTGAAAGCTATTAAAGAAGCTGAAGCTTATCACGGTCCGTCACTTATCATAGCTTATTCTCCGTGTATCAACCATGGCCTGAGAGAAGGAATGGGTAAATCACAGTCACAGGAGAAGAATGCTGTTGTTGCCGGATACTGGCAGCTCTACAGGTATAATCCTCTCCTTGAGGCCGAAGGCAAGAATCCTTTCACTCTCGACTCAAAGGAACCCGATTGGACAAAATTCCAGGAATTCCTTCATTCAGAGGTCAGATATACCTCCCTGATCAAATCCTTCCCGGAAGAAGCCAAAATACTCTTCAAGGCGGCTGAGGAAAATGCAAAGTGGAGATACCAGTCATACAAGCGACTGGCTGCTATGGAATATTCACCAGCTGAATAGCAATAAACCATAATAAATGGAGGCCGTCTCATAACATAATTTGAGACGGCCTCTTTGTTTGGATTTTCTGAAGATTTAATTAATGCACGTTTTTGTGGGAGATTTTGATCGGGTTCCGGATAAAAACAAGTATTTTCTGCTAATTCCTTGCTGCTATTTTGCTCAAGTTGTGTGATAAAGCCAATAATCCAACTTCTATTTCTACTTTTTCCAGACCTCTGAGCAAAAATTTCCTATAGTTACGATTCCATTTTATGATTCAAAAAACAGCTTCAACATCAACAGGTCGCTGCGAAAGCGGTTGATAGTGTTATGAT
>CAYYIW010000035.1:0-23497 GCA_964472085.1 uncultured Rikenellaceae bacterium
TTGTCAAGAACCTCATCAACCCTATCATCATCGACTATGGTCAATACACTTTTGTTTATCTCAGGCCATGTATGGGTACCAAGATGGGGAACACCTGTCACGCTTCCGCGTCCCTGTACATTCTCCCATAATGTATATCCCTTAATACCAAGCCTGTCCAGCATATACTCAACTTTTTCGGTATGTGCCTGGTTGTATATTATCATTATTGCTTTCATATCTTCTGGTTTTTCATTTAGAATCTACCTGCTGCTGCCGTTATCGTCATTCATAAAATCCATATCGGAATAAACTGCAAGGCTTTTGTTCCTTTCCCCCCGTCTTGAAAAAATCGCATAAACAACGGGGACCAGAACAAGTGTTACAAGTGTCGAGAACACCAATCCTCCGATGACGGCAATTCCCATAGGGCTCCACAGTTCCGATCCCGTACCTTTACTTATTGCCAGGGGAAGCATACCAAGAATTGTTGTTGCCGAAGTCATAATCACAGGTCTCAGCCTGGAACGTCCTGATATACTTATAGCCTCGTACAGCTCGTAGCCTCTGTCCCTCATCAGGTTAATGAAATCAACAAGCACTATTGCATTCTTGACAACGATACCTATAAGCATAACCGCACCAATACCAGAGATGACACTGAGTGCCGTATCTGTGGAAAAGAGAGCTATTGCAACACCCGAGAAGGCAAACGGTATGGAGAACATTATTATGAAAGGCATTTTGAGCGACTCGAACTGGGATGCCATGATCAGATAGACCAGGATGAGACTCATCACAAGCAGCATCGCTATATCCTTGAAGGCATCCATCTGCTCTTTTATTGCACCTGATATCTGTACCATAACGCCTGATGGAAGAGTAGTGGAATTAATGGCATTCTGGACATCAGCCTGGATATCGGTCAGGGATCTTTTAAAAGGTGTAAATGATACCCTGACTATACGTTCCTTCCGTTTCCTCTCTATGCTTGGAGGTGACCAGTATTCCTTGATCTTCGCGATCTCACCCAGCCTGATCAGTTGTCCGGTTGCATTTGGGATACCTATATTCTCTATCCCGGTAATGGTGCTCCTTGCACTTTTCTCAAACCTGACAACAACATCATATTCATCACCAAACTGACGCAGTTTGGTTGCTGTAAGACCATCCACCCTGTTCCTTACAGCACTGGCTACCATGGCCGTATTCAGTCCGTTAGCTGACATCTTGTTCTGGTCAAATATTATCTGCAGTTCCGGTTTCGATTTGGCACGGCTTATGGTGACATCCTTGGTACCCTGGATATTCTTAATCTTCTGGGCAAGATCTTCAGCTACCAGGTTTGTTGCCGAGATATCATAACCATATATCTCCACATCAACCGCATTACCTCCAAAGCTTCCCATATTATCAGACGTACTCAGGGTGAAGTTGATTATCTCCGACATCTTTGACAGATCCCCCCTCATTTCTTCCACAATGTCAAATACCGATTTCTTACGTTCTTCTATAGGAACAAGACTCAGATTATAGGTTATTTTATGTGTACCTCCCGAACTGAATATTGATGCAAAGCCACCCTGGTCATCCGCACCTGTCGATGTGGAGATGATCCTGACCTCAGGATATTTGACTTTAATAAGACTATCTATATGGTCGGCTGTTTTTATAGTCTCATCAACCCGTGTGCCTGTCTGCAGTTCTATTGTCGCGGATATCCTCGACTCGTCAGCCTCGGGAAAAAACTCTGTCTTGATCACACTGAACAAGCTCATGGAACCGATGAATATTACGACAGCAAACACCGTTACCAGCCTTTTATGGTGAAGTGCCCAACGTAAAGTCCTTTCATATAAATGATCGAGGCGGTCAAGTCCCTTCCTTATACTCCCGTCGTAAGTCCAGAATGATGCATTTTTCTTTATTGGATACCATTTAAGCAGAAGGGAGCTCAGCGTGGGTGTAAGGGTAATAGCTGCAAAAACCGATGTGACTATGGTAATCGTTACTATCATTCCCAGCTGCTTGAACAGTACCCCGGTAAGTCCCTTGATAAATGTGAGAGGGAAGAATACAGCCACAACAGTAAGGGTGGTGACTATAACCGCGAGCCACACCTCGTTGGTGGCATAGATTGCCGCCTCACGTGGCCTGCTTCCTCTTTCTATGTGCTTGGTAATATTCTCCAGAACCACTATGGCATCATCGACAACCATCCCAATCGCTATGGACAATGAGGTAAGTGAAATAATATTGATCGAGGCCCCTGTGATAAAAAGGTAGACAAAAGCCACAATAAGCGATATAGGTATTGTAAGGATGACTATAAAAGTTGCACGCCATCTTCCCAGGAAGAACAGTACAACAAGTATGACGAAAATGGCAGCATACATCAGGGTCTCGGTAAGGTTGCTGATAGAATCCTTTATGAATGACGCGCTGTCGAAGAGCTTTTCAATCTTCACATCCTGTGGCAGATCCTTCTTGAGAGTCTCCAGTGCCTGCTCAACCTCCCTGGTCACCTTAACAGTATTTCCACCAGATTGTTTCTGGACATACATGCTCATGCCCTTAACACCGTTTATCTTGGTATCCAGTTTTGATTCCCTGATAGTATCATTAACCACCGCCACATCTTTCAGATATACATTATGTCCGTTATAACTGCTGATAACCAGGTTTTTGAGAACATCACTTTCCGGAAACTCTCCCTGTATCCTGAGAGGGTAATCTGTTTTCCCCATCTCTATGTAACCGGCAGGAAGGTTCATGTTCTCTGCACGGATAACATTTCCAATCTGTTCAACAGAAAGGTTATAAGCTTCCATCTTCAGGGGATCAATATCGATATATATCTTTCTACCGGGAACGCCAGCCAGTCCGACTGATCCGACACCTTCTATCCTGTTGAGAGGGTTTACTATTTTTTCATCAAGGATCTTCTCCAGCCCGGCATAACTCTCTTTAGCGGTAATGGCATAAAAGATTATCGGCATCATGCTGGTGCTGAATTTTATTATCGTCGGCTTTTCACAGCCATCGGGAAGCATACGCTCAGTAAAACTGAGCGCACTCCTTATATCATTCGAGGCCTCATCCAGGTTTGTCCCGTATTCGAAATTCATGAATACCACCGATGTGGCATCACTGGAGGTAGAAGTTATCTCTTTAAGGTTACTTATAGAGTTAAGTGCATTTTCGAGCGGACGTGTGACATTAGATTCGATATCGGAAGCACTCGCACCCGGATAATTGGTATAGACAACTACATAAGGCAATTCCATCTCAGGATAGAGATCCACCGGTAATTGTGTGAGCGAATATAACCCTACGACTATCAGTCCGACAAATATCAGGATGGTTGTCACAGGTCTTTTGACCGAGGTACTGTATATACTCATTTTATTGTAATTGATTGTAAGAAAATTATTGCATAATATCGATCCTGTCACCATTGATCAGGCGTGCCTGGCCTTCGATGATCAGCTTATCTCCTTCATTAATACCTGAGGAGATGATCTCAAGCTTATCGTCAAAACGCTTTCCAAGCTTAACTTCCAGGCGTTCTGCAGTATCTCCTTTGGCCAGAAATACATAACGGATATCAGTACCTTCCTGAAGCAATACAGTATTTGCAGGAACCACAAAGGTGTCGACTTCTCCAAGATCCATTGAGACCCGTACAAACATACCCGGTTTAAGTAAATTGTCGTTGTTCTGAAGTTCCAGTTCCACTTCAAATGACCTTGTGGCAGGGTTAATTGTTGGTGCAATGAGATTTACCTTTGCCTTGAATTTTCTATTGCCATAGACATCTGAAGTCACCTCAGCATTCATCCCATTCTTAATAAGGGGATAATATTGTTCTGAGATATTCAGGCTTATTTTCAGCGGATTAACCTGCATCACCGTTACCACTGCGGCCCTTCCAGTCTGGGTTGTGGGAGTTCCTGTGTACATTTCTCCATTTTCGAAATACTTTCCTGTAATAACACCATTGAAGGGAGCCCTCAGCAGAGTATTGTCCTCCATGAAGTCGACATTGGTTTTTGTCACGTCATACTGAGTCTTCATCTGGTCATATTGCTGCTGTTTTGCACTCCCTGTCTGAAGCAGTGTATCTATCCTGCCAAGATCCTTTGCCTGGTTGGCAAGCTGCAGCTTAAGCTGGTAAAGCTGAGTCCTGTCCATCAGGAAGAGCTTATCTCCTTTGTTTACTTTTGATCCTACCTCAACATATATCTTATCGATCCTGCCCGGAGCCGAAGGCACTACATTGACTTCCTCCCAGGGAAGCACAGTGGCGGTATAATCTATGGTCCTGGCAATTTTAGTCTTTGACAGAACAGATATTTTTACTGGTGTGGCAGCCTTCAAAGTACTGTCTGATAACTGACCCTCAGAACCTGCGTTTGTGCTTTTTGATGAGCATGCCGATAAGACCAGCATGCCTGTCACTATTACCGGAATAAGCTTTAGGTATTTCATTATTTATAATTTTGAAAGTTTCGGTTTGATAATTAAATATTATTCAGAAGTTTGTCCAGTGCAAGCTTTGTCTGCAGCAGGTTCATCAACGCAGATATATAATTGTTCTCCGCATCGAGGTACAACGAGTTCGACTGTGTAAGATCAAGACTTGATGCCATGCCGTGTTTGTACTTATTCTTCATGCTCTCATACACTCTTTTTGCCACTTCTATGTTGTCTTTCTGACTCTTGTACTGCATGTTGGCATTAACAAGGTTATATCTAAGCTGTTTCTCCTGGAGCAATAGCTGATCCTTAACCATCTCTGTATTATTCCTGGCTTTCTCGAGGTTTATTTTTGCCTTTCTTATGCTACTGTATTTCTGTCCGCTTCCGAAGATCGGTAACGACAGTTGCAGACCTGTCATTGAGTTGGGGAACCAGCGTTGCTCATTTATCTTGTCACCCATACCATTTGTTCCGTAATTGTAGAAACCTGCGAGGGTAGGAAGCACTGATGCCTTCTGTGTTTTCAGGGCAAGAGCCGACATCTGTTCCTGTCCGGCCATAAGCTGGTATGTTACATTCCTGGTATGATCAAACTCCTGCGATAATAATGCCTCCACATTGATATCAGCGGTCAGGTCCTCCAGTGTTTCAGTGAGCAAAACAGGGGTATCGGCTGTCACACCCAGCTGATACCTCAGAAGATTATAATTAAGTTCAATGTTACGTTGCAGCGAACTGCGTGAGTTCTCTACCATTGATACATTTGATTCCATCTGGTCAACATCTGTCGATTCAGCCATCCCTGCCGCATACATCGCCCTGGTCGATTTCAGTGTTTCATTCAGGTTGGCAAGGTTCTCATTAAGTATCTCCAGGGATTTTTCAGATATAAGTATCAGGTAATATGCTGATGCCACTGCCTCCTTGGTGTCGAGTTCAGACCTGGTGAGATTCTCCTGGTTTAGTTTTTGTGCCAGTTTGCTGGTCTCAATGCCAAGATAATATGGAGCATTGAACAACACCATAGAAGCCTGAACAGTGGCACTTGAATTAAACTGCGATCCGAAAGTCACAGGCACTTTCTCTCCCGGTCTGCCGAAAAAATCGCCAGGCAGCAGGGTTGTCATAAGTTTCAGGTTGTCAGTAAAGTTACCGGTAACATTTACCTGGGGTAGTCCTCCGGATACTGCTTCCCAGACAGCCGTTTTAGATGCCGCCAGGTCCATCCTGGAAGAAATTACTTCCTTGTTGTGCCTGATGGCATAGTCCTGAGCATCCCGGAGTGACAGCTTAAGCTCACTGCCAGTTACCTGCGAATGAATAAATCCTCCCGACATTAAGAGCAGCAGAATGCCACTCAATAATTTTCTTTTTTCCATGCTATTTCCAATTATGTATCTGATAATGCAATTGCAGTTATTTTTCACAACTAAAATTTAGATTCCAGTCCGGCTATCATATTAAGACCTTTTTCTGTAGAAATTCCCTTCAGGTAATTTATAAAAATGTTTTTTATTATATCATGCCTGGGAAACTGTTCATAGGGAAAAAGATCATTATCCATAACAGACCGTCCAAGCAAATAAAGACACCTGTTAACAATATCCGGGTCAATATCGCCCCTGAAATATCTCTCTTCCATCCCCTTTTCAATGATCTCCTGGTTACTTTTGAATTCAGCCATTGCTTCAATTTCTGATGATTTTACAAGTACTTCATGATGGTATTTTTTCAGATCGGCAAAGAAGGCAGGACTCATAGCCTGGAAATGGTCCCTGCTCATTTCCAGCAACCTGAAGATCGCCTCAATGGAATTGTCTGAATTATTAAGTACATTTTCAATCAGTGATTTTTGTTTTTCCGCCATCAGCTTCAGAACACTTCTTATAAGATCGTCCTTGTCAGAGAATATTTCATAAATGGTTCTCTTGGACATCCCCAGGTGACCTGCAATTGAATCCATCGTCACCGATCTTATGCCGTAAGTCCTGAATAATCCGGCTGCTGTTTCTACAATCCTCTTTCTTACATCCATTTATTAAATCTATCCGGATAATAATAAAACTATTGCAAAAATGAGAAAACTTTTTTGGTTTTAAAAGTTTTAAAAGTTTAATTCGGGATAAATTCCGTGAAATGATGTATTTTACCGGCGAATGACGTGAAGCATTTAAAAAGACTGCATGCTGCGTCATATAAAAAACATTCCGAAAAATCAGAAATAAGTGCTATTTTTGTTATAGCGTCCCGACTTCCTACCAGTAATGCAGGAGAGACAGGAAAAGTTAAGGATCGCTTTAGAGTTCTTCATGCTCACAACGTTTGGGCATTCCTGACATTACACCAATATTTTATAATTTCATTAATTTTATAACATATGACTTCATCCAAAACAATTTACCAGGTAGATTCTTTCTCTGCCGTGCCATTCAAAGGTAATCCTGCCGGAGTGTGTATACTCGATTCCGAGATGTCTGTTCACAGGATGCAAAACCTTGCAATGGAGATGAATCTTGCAGAAACCGCCTTTGTTCAACCGACTGAAAATGGGTTTAAAATACGGTTTTTCAGCCCGGAATCCGAGATCAGACTTTGCGGTCATGCAACTCTTGCTTCTTCACATATTTTGTATGAGACAGGTATGGTCGACAGCCATGATGAAATACGGTTTACCTGTAAGGTTGGCGGACTTACCGTCAGGAAACGTGGGAACTGGATCATAATGGATTTCCCTTCATATAAACTTGAAAAGATTGACAAGAGGGAAGAGTTCCGTAAAATAACACGAATTAACCCGGTAGAATTATATAAAACAAATGCAGGATGGCATCTCGCATTAATGAGAAATGAAGATGATGTTAAATCGCTGCATCCCGATTTTGAAGCCATGAGAAACTCAGATTTTGGTGATATTATGGTCACGTCTGAAACCGATGATCAAAAATTTGATTTTTGCGTTCGCTGCTTTGCACCGGGATTTGGTATAGATGAAGATCCGGTAACAGGGTCGGCCCATTGTGCCCTTGTTCCGTTCTGGAAAATGAAGACAGGTAGAAATGATTTTATTTCTCACCAGGTATCTCAGAGAGGAGGTATTCTGAAAGTATCCATGAAAGATGACAGGGTTGAGATCTCCGGTCATGCAATAACAGTATTCCGAACTGAAATACTCATCTGATAATGCTCTGAAGAAAACAAATTTTCAAAACTCATCGTTTTAATATTAACTGCCAATCAATAAAATGAATATAAGATATGAAACAAGATCCGGATACCAGAATTAAGGAACTAAGATTGACTCTGCCCCCTGCTCCTCAGCCTGCAGGTGTTTACAAACCCATACTCGTGATTGATAAGTATCTTTATATATCGGGGCAGGGTCCGGTAAAGACTGATGGCTCGCTGATGAAAGGTAAGCTGGGAGCTGATCTGGACACCGATGAAGGAAAACTGGCTGCCCGACAGGTCGGATTGACAATGCTGTCCACGATAAAGACTCACTTCGGCGACCTTAAAAAAATTAAGAGACTCGTCAAAGTGCTGGGTATGGTAAACAGTGCACCTAATTTTGAGCAGCATCCGGCAGTTATTAACGGGTTCAGCGAGCTGATGGCAGAAGTTTTTGGAAATGATAACGGGGTTGGTGTAAGAAGTGCCGTTGGCATGACTCTTCCATCGAATATTCCTGTTGAAGTGGAAGCAATGTTTGAACTATACTGAATTTAAAAATGGATAATCAGGAAACCGGGACAGATAACTGGTACGAAATAACAAATGCCGGGGATGTATCATCCCCTTCAATTCTCGTATATCCCGATCGCGTTGAAAACAACATCAGGAAGCTTATTGAAATTGCCGGAGGTACGGAACGGTTGCGACCGCATGTTAAATCGCACAAGATGGCTGAAGTGATAAAGCTTCAGATGAAATATGGCATAACAAAATTTAAGACTTCCACAATATCAGAAACCGAGATGGTAGCAAGGTGCGGTGCTTCTGATATTATTTTTGCGATGCAGCCGGTTGGCCCTAACATTGAAAGATTCTTCAGGCTTAAAAAGGAATTTACTGACGTCAACATATCATGTATTGCAGACTCGGAAGAGATAATAATCCAATTGTCTCAAATGGCAAGAATGTACGGCCTGGAAACAGGAGTCTGGCTTGACATAAATTCCGGCATGAATCGGTCGGGTGTAGTACCAGGCGATAAAGCTGTCAGGCTTTACGAGAGAATATTTGATTCACCGATGCTTATTGCTGAAGGCCTGCATATATATGATGGTCATATTCATGAAAAAGATCCATTTAAGAGACAACAGATGTGCGATGAATCTTTTATCCGGGTTGAATCCCTTATAGATGAACTGCAGAGAGATGTGGGTCCTGTAAAAGTTGTTGCCGGTGGCACACCGACCTTCCCCGTCCATGCCAGGAGAAAAGGGGTGGATCTAAGTCCGGGAACACCTCTGTTGTGGGACTGGGGTTACGGTTCTTCATTTGCAGATATGCCTTTCCTCCATGCAGCGGTATTACTTATGCGGGTAATAAGTAAACCTGCAAAGGAAACACTTTGCATTGACCTGGGACATAAAGCTGTGGCAGCGGAAATGCCACCACCCAGGGTCAATATTTTTGGTCTGAAGAGATATAAGATGACAATCCATAACGAGGAGCACCTGGTGATACATACACGTGAAGCTGACAATTTCAAAACCGGTGATGTAATGTATGGAATTCCATGGCATATCTGTCCGACAGTTGACCGTCACGACACAGCTAATGTAGTGAACGATCACATGGTCACAGAACAGTGGAACATAGTTGCCCGCAGAAGAAAAATCACTTTTTAACAGGCTGATCTCGTGACTGAAAAAGAATATTTCATAGTCGACGGCCATCTCGACCTGGCAATGAATGCCCTCGAGTGGAATCGTGATCTACGATGGTCAGTCGGGGATATCCGCATGAGTGAGGAAGGTATGACAGACAAACCCGACAGGGGAAAAGGAACAGTCAGCCTCCCTGCTATGAAAGCCGGAAACATCGGATTGTGTGTTGCCACACAGATAGGACGTTACGTTAAACCCGGCAATAACCTTCCGGGATGGAGATCCCCTGAACAGGCCTGGGCCCAGACACAGGGACAGCTGGCATGGTACAGAACCATGGAAGACGCCGGTGAAATGATCAGCATAAATAACAGAAAGACACTTCTTAACCATCTGAAAAGATGGAATTATCAACCTGGAGATGCTCCTGTCGGATATATACTGAGTCTTGAAGGGGCCGATTCCATTATATCAATTCATCACCTGGAGAAAGCCTATGAATACGGATTACGTGCCATAGGACCTGCTCATTACGGTCCCGGAACATATGCCCAGGGGACAGATGCTGCCGGAGGGATCGGGAGAAAAGGGAAAGAGCTCCTGGAAGAGATCGGAAGACTGGGGCTCATTCTTGACGTAACACATCTTTGCGACGAAAGCTTCTGGGAGACCATGGACCTTTTTAAAGGTCCTGTGTGGGCAAGTCATAACAATTGCAGGGTATTAGTGCCTGATGAAAGACAGATTTCTGACAAACAGATAAAGGAGCTGATAGGTCGCGGAGCTGTTATTGGAACAGCCCTTGATGCATGGATGATGGTTCCCGGCTGGGTAAGGGGCAAATCCAATCCCGTAGAAATGGGCGTTTCACTCAGGCAGGCTGTAATGAATATCGATCATATTTGCCAGATAGCAGGCAACTCATTGCATGCTGCTATTGGTTCGGATCTCGATGGAGCTTTCGGCAAAGAGCAATGTCCATATGATCTGGATACAATTGCCGACCTGCAAAAACTTCCCTCGCTGTTGCTTGACTCCGGCTTTGATGATGAGGACGTAAAAAACATAATGGGCCAAAACTGGATTCGTTTCCTTCAAAAGAATCTCCCTGAAGGATAGAACATCGCAGTTGCATGATCTTCCCTGCTTAGAATTGCCTTAACCTTCTGTTATTAAATTATATTCATGGTCAGTTCAGTTTAAACATTCTCCACGCTGGATTGTTTGAAGGAGAAAGACTAATCTATGAATATGAATGACGCTTTTCAAAACCTGAACTGGCTGGCTATTGTTGTAGCAGCTGTCAGTTCCTTTCTGATCGGAGGGCTATGGTTCTCCCCTCTTATGTTTGTTAACAGGTGGATGAAAGAAGCCGGAATAAAGAAAGAAGACAACCGGAATAAAAACATGGTAAAGGTTTTCGGTGTGGCTTTTATCCTTTCTTTAATAGCCTCCTTTTTTCTGGCCATGTTCATCGGTAAAGAAGCAGGAGCTGCATTTGGTGCCATTGCCGGCTTTATGGCCGGATTCGGCTGGATACTCACTTATGTGGGCATAATTTACCTGTTTGAATCCAGGTCATTTGTTCATTTCATGATCAATGCAGGGTACAGTGTGGTCAGTCTCACAGTAATGGGATTGATAATCGGTGCCTGGCAGTAGGGCAACAGATCAGCATTTTAATACTGGTGTTATATGTTATGATGTTATGGCGTTACGGCGTTATACCTTTACGCTTTACGGCTTACACCTTACACCTTCTACCTGAACAGGTAAACAAATCCCCTGTACTCCCTGCCGTCGTATGTAATATCATCCCAGCCATATGCACGAATGATATAAAAATAAATGCCGGGAGTTGCCTTTACCGATGAGTTATTAACATTACCGTCCCACCCCTGCCATTGCTGCAACTTTTCTCCGTCACCGAAAAAATTGTAAACCCTGCGACCGTTCCTGCTGAATACTTCCATGCTCAGGTAACGCAGCGATTTTGATTCCACCATGAAATTATCATTTATGCCATCCCCATCGGGAGTGAACACATTCGGAACATTCAGTTCAGACGGATCTACAACGATCTTATCAAAACGCATCGAATCGATACAATGAAGAGTACTCTCAATAGTCAGCTTGACAGAGTATTCCCCGGGCTTATAATATATATGAGGAGGCGGGTCGCTCAGGGTGGATATACTGTCCTTACCGTCTCCAAATTCCCACCTGTATGTCGATGCCCTTATAGATTTGTCGGTGAAGGTTACTTCGAGAGGCGCCTGGCCGTTATCCGGATCGACCGAGAAGTCGGCTTTTACATGAATAGACTCATAATAGAATGATGATTCACTCACACATCCAAAACTGTCACTGACCTGGAGGTTATATGTCACATCCTCAAGGGGAGGATTGAATGTCTGTGGATTCAGGTCAACATCAGGGTAAGGGATGGCAGAAACAGGATCGGAGGACCATAAAAACTTCACACCGTCGGGCAGTTTTACGGGCACGCCGCTTGCAGGATCCTTATAATAAAAGGTGTCGACAGCTGCTACACCTCTCAGTGCTACATAATCACATGTACGGTTAAGCAGACTTGCTTCAGCATGCGGTTTATCCAGGAAAATCCAGGCTACAAATGATGTATCATATCCGCCGCTGATATTAACCCTGTATCCACCCTCACCAAGGTTATCTGCCTTTGAAGTTGTTACTCCTGTATCCGTTTTAACAGGAATGCTGTAACTTTTGGTGGCATCACTCCATTGAAGCCATTCGTAATTAAAAGGTCCTGTTCCTGCCGGGCTTTCAGCAACCAGCGTTCCCAATTGTGTACCCGTTGAATTGCAGTATATAAATACAGGGTTTTTAACTCCCGGGGCAGAGGGATATGATGTATACCTGACGGTATTATTACCCGGTGCTGAGAGTTGAGCTTCGGAAAGGGAAGGCAGTAACACGGCTATGACCAGAAAGAAATATCGCACAGGCAATTGATTCTTATTAAACAACGCAATCGTTTATACTTTGGTATTTTCTTCTGCAAGTATACTAAAAATATAGCCATCAGAAAGGATCAGTCAACATGAAATACCTCATCCATATCTGACCACCATTCACCTTCCATTCTCGATTCCAGAGGTTTTTGCATTGGCTCCATAATGTCCCACCATTCCCTGGTAAGCGGATCGGCAGCCATTTTTTTCATATCGGATTCGTAATCGCTACCGGTATACTCAAAATATGCGAATAGAGTTCCTTCCCTGTGAAAGATGGTGTAATTATGAATATTACATTTTTCAATCATATCCAGGACCCCGGGCCATACCTCTTCATGGTATTTCCGATAGCGTTCAAAATGCCCGGGTCTTACTCCTATTACCTGTCCAAATCGTTTCATATACAGACTATTTATGGATTAACAACCGCACAATTATAACAATTATTAGCTGAAATTCACACCTGAGCAGATGCTACCATATGACAATGTTGAAAAATAATCTCATATAAATTATGACCATGCTCCTTCGTTGACTCCGATATTATTAAATTTGCCGGACCTGTTACGCTGTAATTCAATGCAAGGTATGGCAATTAATTATTTGGACGATCTGAATGAATCTCAGAAACAAGCAGTTATTAACTGTGACGGACCTTCCCTGGTCATTGCGGGAGCAGGCGCAGGTAAAACAAGAGTCCTGACATATCGTATTGTTCATCTTCTGCGTGAAGGTGTTCCTGCCGGGAAGATACTGGCACTCACCTTTACCAATAAAGCTGCCAGGGAGATGAAAGACAGGATAACAAAAATTGTAAATCCCGAGATAGCCAGATACCTGTGGATGGGTACATTCCACTCCATCTTTGCAAGGATCCTAAGGAGAGAAGGAGAAAGGATGGGATACAGATCCAATTTTACCATATACGATACTTCAGATTCCAAAAGCCTTATCCGGTCCATAATAAAGGAAATGAACCTTGATGACAATATTTACAAGCCCGGAGTGATTGCATCAAGAATATCTGCTGCCAAGAACAACCTTGTCACGGCCAACCGTTATGCTTCCGACAATGAGATGCAGTCATACGACAAAGCAAGCAGGATGCCCCTTCTGTACGATATCTACAGGGCTTATGCAACACGTTGTTTTAAGGCCAATGCAATGGATTTCGATGATCTTCTTCTTAATACGAATATTCTCTTCCGGGATTTCCCTGATGTCCTTGCAGCCTACCAGGACAGATTTCTGTATGTGCTCGTTGATGAATATCAGGATACCAATTATTCACAATATCTTATTGTAAAGAAACTTGTGGATTCTCACCATAACATCTGTGTTGTGGGAGATGATGCCCAGAGCATATACTCATTCAGGGGAGCAAGGATTGAGAATATCCTTAATTTCAAAAATGACTACAGTGATTACCGGTTGTATAAGCTTGAACAAAATTACAGGTCGACAAAGACCATTGTTAATGCAGCCAACACCATCATTGCCAACAATGAAGGACAGATACAGAAAAAGGTCTTTTCAGAAAACGAAACAGGAGAAAAGATACAGGTATTACAGGCTATGACTGATACTGAAGAAGGTTTTAATGTAGCCTCAGATATCTTTGACAGGAAATTCTCTCTTCAGCTTAACTGGTCCGACTTTGCTGTTTTATACAGGACAAATGCACAATCGAGGATATTTGAAGAAACCCTGAGAAGAAAGAATATACCTTACAAAATATACGGTGGATTGTCATTTTATGAAAGAAAAGAGATTAAGGATATTCTTGCCTATTTCCGGATGGTGATCAACCATGATGATGAAGAAGCCTTTAAAAGGTCAGTCAATTATCCCAAAAGAGGTATAGGAGATACCACAATAAAAAAGGTACTCGACCTGGCTGGTACTTTGAATGTCACTCCCTGGGCAATACTGAATGAGGCAGGGAGTCATCCGGATCAGTTTAATGCTTCCACAGCCAGAAGACTTTCTTCATATGCCGAGATGATTGATCAGCTCAGTAACGATTCAGAAACCACGGATGCCTTTATTAAAGCTAAGGAGATTGCCCTGGGATCGGGTATCATGAAAGAACTGAGAGAAGGTAATTCCCCGGAAGAGATAAGCCGATACGAAAACCTCGAGGAACTGCTTAATGGTATCAAGGTTTTCACTGAATCGGCTGAAACCAATGGTGAACCTTCCATTCTTGAGGCCTATATGGCCAATGTTGCATTACTTACGGACCAGGATACTGAGACTGAGGAAGACAGGGACAAGGTTACCCTGATGACTATGCATTCTGCCAAGGGATTGGAATTCAAACATGTATATATTGTGGGCATGGAAGACACCCTTTTTCCGTCACCTATGTCGTCGGGCAGCGCCAAGGAACTGGAAGAAGAAAGAAGGCTCTTTTATGTTGCCGTAACCAGGGCGGAAAAACAGGCAACACTGAGCTATGCACTGAACAGGTATAAGTGGGGTAACCTGGAACGTTGCAGCCCCAGCCGGTTCCTGAAAGAGATAGGCCAGCAGTTCCTCAATTATCCCCAGACCGGAGGTAAGCCTTTCAGAAATAATGTACATAAGACAAATACATCACATCTTCGTGAAGAACCCAAAGAGTTTATTCCCCGGACCAGACTTAAAAGGATAACGGGAAATGACCGTGTACAGGATCAGTCCGCATCATTTACCCGGGGCGCACCTTTATCATTCTCAGAGGGAGACAGGGTCAGTCATGAGAGGTTCGGACCGGGAACGATAATATCAATAGAAGGACAACCTCCCAATACCACCGCCACGGTGGATTTTGAGAAAGAGGGACGTAAGAAACTCCTGCTTAGATTTGCAAAACTAATAAAAGCGGATTGACAGGCTTATTCTTTTCTGCCCGCCTGACCGAAGTTCATCTTCATGAAGGTATATCCTGAAGTGGAGATAGAATGTGGATAGTTCTGATCAATTTCCTTGGTCTCCATCTTCATTTCCAGTTTGTTATGTTTGTCATACGATTCCACGGCAAGGATCACTCCTCCTCCAAACCCCGGATAATTATAATATGTCGGAATTCCGGCTTTGCCCCAATATGCCCTGTTTGCATTCAACTTAAGATCCTTGGTAACCCATACATAGGCCCAACTACCATCTGATTTGTCTGTGGCCTTATATTCGGTACATTTATACCCGGCAATCGTCCGGGTTTTTCCGGTACTGGTTATAATTGCGTCTTCCGGATTCTCTCCTTTCTGTTTTTTCCCCATTGCTGCCATCGCAGAATCACTTGGTAACTCGGAGATAATCCCGGTTTTGGAATCCGTGCTTCCCAGAAGCATTATGAAACACCTGTTAACACCGTCTATAAGAAATACTGTCGGGCCTGTTTTTTCCTTCTGGTCAGGAATACTCATCTCAATTCCTGCATCAGGGGTCTTACTGCTGTAATAAGTATAATAATCGGATAGTACTGGCTTATTGTTGTCATAGGACTCTATCTGCATATACATGCGTCCTGTGAAGTTGTAGTCGTCATTGTATTTGATATCGATCTTACCTCCGAATAATCCTCTTCCTGTTGCCCTTGTACTGTTATCCTTGCTTTCAGACTGACCTGCGTTTTTGTTGTTCTGCTCGTTTTCCTGGTTCTGTATGCTTTTATCAACAGCTGAGTCTATCTTATGCTCAATATGCCTGTTAATGGCCCTCCTGAGAAGGCCCTGTGCATTCATGGACGCAGATGTAGCAACCATGGCAGCAAATACTAAAAGAATTGCCTTTGTTTTCATTTACGGATAAGTTAAGAGTTAAACATAAAGGTAGAAATTTTTTTCAATCACTTAACTGTCACTTTCTGATAAAAACAAAGGCAATCTTTTAATGTTCACCGGATTGACAACCGGGATTGATTTTATTTGTCTGTACCGGTGTTTTCCTGTGTGCCGGCAGGTATTTCAGCTGTTTTTTCCTTTTCCCTCAGAACTGCTTCATAAAGTGAAGCAAATGAGCTTGAAACCCACATTATTGCCGGGAATATGCCAATAATTAAGAGGAGAAGGCCAAGAATGATTATAAAAATCGATACAAAGCCCAGCAGGAAGACTGTCCACCCGTAACCTTTCGTCATTTTCCAGCTCAGTTCGACCGACTCTATAGGATCAAGCTTCTTGTCCATAACAATATAAGGAACAAAAGCCAGGCGACACGCTATAATTATACCTGGTATCAACAGAGCAAATAATCCCAGTACGACAAGAGCAAAAACAAGGAGGTTTGCCAGTACGATGGAGAGATAATTCTCCATAAAACCCTTGACAAGGTATTCAAAGTCGGGCTTTATTTTCCTTACTGCCTGGACAAAAATAAAACTACCTCCGTATTCAAAAACAGGAGCAACCAGAAAAGCATAAAGCATCCCTATAAGTCCGAAAAAAGCTGCAAATATCCCCAGTGATCCGAGAGTAAATAAATCTCTCATCCTGTGAAAATGGTCCCCTGAGAATATCCAGGGCATATGCCTAAAATCAGAAGCATCAATGTGAAAGCTGAACATCCTCATCGGGGCTGTCACAATTGCTAAAATTATGACCACAAGGAATAACCTGAGGAAATTATCGATCATCACCTTCCATCCTGTACCCAGACTGAATCCAAAGTCAGGCACCAGGTTGTAGTCATTTTTTTGTTCTTCCGGACCGTGAGATTCCACCTGTCCGTTCGATTCCATTGTTTCCATGATATTTTATTTGTTTGATTAGTAAATACATATTGATATTTTCAGCTAATTTAAATCCTGGCGTTAATACAGGCTTCATACTATAGTAGTGAATAATATTTTTCCTACTTAAGTATGTACAACAATACTTTAGTAGTGTATCAGTGCCACAGCGATGATATTTTTGTTTTTCTTATCTTTAAAAAATGTTACAGTACCTCGGATACCTCATCTTTATCTTATCGGTGGCACTCGCTGCGGGTGGAGTTGTTCTTTCAACACGACTCAGGAATAAATATCATAACATTGTTTTTTCCACTCTTCTTTATTTCCAGGTATTCATTTACACATTCGGCTTTTACGGTATATGGGGTCAGGCGATCATTAAAGTATTGCTTGCACAGTATATGTCACCCGGAAACCTGTCACGAATCTCTGACATTGCACTTCTGATGGGTCTTCCATTCCTTGTGTTCGCATGGCTGATGCTGTTACAGTTTTCATCATCTGTCTCCGGGAGGAAAAACAGATCGTTTTTCCTGACTGTGTTCCTCCTTGTAAATTTCTCCATACTTGCTGCTATGGGATATTATCTTTCAGAGGAACATGAAATTGAACCTGTAATTCTCATAAAAAGTTATTTTATAACAATGAATTTCCTGTATTCAGCATATGCATCAGCAACGATTCTGTTCACCAGAAGCAGGAAAGGGTTGCTGAATGATCATGACAGGAAGTCGCTGGCAGCATTCATCTTTATGATAATGATTATCCAGGGTATCCCTCTCCTGTTTTATAAATCGGAGATATGGATTGCGGTTATTTTTATTCTTGCCTTTTTTGCCGGGAATACTTTCATCCCGGTCTATTTCAGCTACGGGGCAGAGTTGTCCGCCCGTGTGAGTGAACCTGAACAGGATATGTCAATTGATGATTTCTGTAGAAAATTCGATGTCAGTCCAAGGGAAACAGATATAATAAGAGAAATTTGTAATGGCCTGAGCAACAAGGAAATCGCAGACAAGCTGTTTATCAGCCTGCAAACAGTCAAAGACCATACACACAGGATATATATCAAGACTAATGTCCGCAGCCGGGCTCACCTCATCACTCTTGTCCGTGAGACGAGGCCCGAGTAATAGTCAGGTTTAATACTTGAGGTATACAATAATCCTTCCGCTTGAAAAATCGAGGGTGAATTTATCGTCTGTAGCTTCATTAAGAGTAGCCACCCACCAATTCCTCAGCTTTGTATTCCGTAAAGGATATCGTAATCCTGATGATGATATCTCAGTTGTCGGATCGATGGAAAAAACGGATACCTGCTGTCCGGGGAAAGAAGATATTTCGGAACCTTTAAGAAGTGGCAGGAAGATACCAGTATCGGTAACCATGATCACATTTACCATTTGAATATATTCAGCAAGCAGGGATATATTGCCCAGAGTATGGTCTTCACGCCTGCCTGTGGCACCTACGATCACAAGATCATTGTAACCTTTCTCCCTGCACCAGTTTACTGCCTTGGTCAGATCATTGGTCTCCTGTTCAGCGTATTCATAAAGCCTGTCCCTGTATTTCAAAGCATGTAAATCACCAAGTGAATCCATATCCCCAACTATTGCATCAGGTGTAAAGCCTGCTTTTACAAGTTTTTTCACACTTCCGTCACAGCAAACAATACGGGCAGCATTCCGCAAATAATCGAGGGGTATGTTATTTCGTGGAAAATCGCCGTCCGCAACTATAACGGTGCGTGGTATATGCCTGTTTTTCATCTCCTGGTTACTGGTTGACTAACCTTCAGGGATTTGCTCCATGCCTTTAGTCCTGCAAAGGACATAACGCCATATATTAAATAAAGTATCACAGTAGGATATAATCCCTTTATTATAAACAAAACCGAGGAAACAAAATTAACAATAATCCACAAATACCAGTGCTCAAATATTTTTCGTGCCAGCATCCATGTAGCTATTATTGATAGAGAGGTGATAAAGGAATCCCAGGCCGGTACCGGTGAATCTGTCATATTGGCAAGCACAAGCCACATAAAACCGTATAAAAACACAAAAATGACAGCCAGTGTCATTGACAGCCTTAACCCTATCCTGGATACTGGAAGTTCCTCCTTCTCCAGCCCTTCCATTCTCCCCTTATCCTCTTCATCTATTAATCCTGTGTCCCCTGCTTTTTCCCCTGTACCCTTTGCCCTGCGCCCCGCATCTTCTTTCCTTTTCCCTGTGTCCTGCGACCTGCGACCTACACCTTTAATCCACCAGTACCATCCAAGGCAGCTGATTACCAGGTAATATACCTGCAGGCTCATGTCGGCATAAAATTTACTTGTAAAGAATACCCATATATACACAGCGGAAGTTACAATACCCACAGGCCACAACCAGATCGTCTGGCGTATCTCCAGGAAAACATATAATATTCCAGTGACCGCTCCGAATATTTCAATATAATTATTTGTTATCCAGGCTAATATTATATCCATGCATTTAAATTTTCAAAAACGAATATCCATTCTGCACATGTAGTTGGTTCCTGCCTGTGGAAAATAATACGCCCAGGTTTTTTCAACACCATCTTCATACCAGTTACCTCCATAAGCATTGTTTTCATACATTGAGTTGAAAATGTTATTCACCATTAACTGTATCTCGAGTCCCCTGATATTTTTGATACGTGGTGTAAGATCTATCCTTATGTTATTCACAAAGTAAGGTTTAATGGTCCTTTCAGGATTCATAGTATTATCGAAATACTGTTTTCCCACATATTTGCTAATAAAATGTGCCTCCATCCCCTTATAAACATTAAACAGCAGGTCGCTTGAAAAGATAACCGAAGGCGAATATGCTATATCCACGGTACCCAGGTTCTTACTCAGGTATTGTGATGTCCGGTCGTTAGTATTATAATCGGTATAATATTCTGTAAATCCGGTTATCCTGTTACTGCTCAAAGTCAGGTTGACCCTCCAGTTTACCAGATTTGTCAGCCGCATATCAGCTGAAGTCTCAATACCCAGCCTGTAGCTTTTGTCCACATTTGTCATGATAGAATACCCTACATTGCTCAGTTCACCTGTAGGTACCAGCTGGTCTTTGTACAACATGGCATATATATTAACACCAAATAGTGATCGTCCTTTTTTAAGCTTATAACCCAACTCGGTATCATATAATGTCTCGGGACTTGGTGTGGACTGTGGATCACCTGATGCTTCCTTAAAATCTTCACGCGTTGGTTCCCTGTTAGCCACTGAAAATGACAGATAGGCATCCTGTTCCGGTGTTATTGTCCAGAAAATACCTGCTTTCGGATTGAAAAATCCGTAAGTATGTTTCTGGGTTAGATCGGTAAAGTCGGCATCGGGTCCTGACATATTGTAATATACATACCTGTACTGGAGATCACCGAAAGCACTAAGTTTATCCGTAAGGGCATAATTTACTTTTCCATAAATACTTACCTCTCCTTTCCTTCCAGTATTAAGATACCATTGGTGGTCCTTTTCTGTCTCTCCTGCATTCTGCATCCATATGATATTGCCGTAATGGTCTCCAATATAGAGGTTTGCACCTCCTCCGGCTAATGCATCCATCCTGTTGTTGTGGTATCTCACTGAATAAACCGCTCCATAAAAATCGTTTGAAAGCCATTTGCGGCGTACAAGGTCAGATGTTGTAATCAGTGAATCACCAATAATGAACGGAGAAAGACCATAATCCGTGAGAGGCTGATCTTCCGCATATTCCTCATAATAACCTTTTCCATGTGTATAATGCAATGCACCATTCAGGGACAGATATTTACCGAAGGTATGGCCATAGATAAGCTGGAAATGATCCTGTTCATAGTTATCACTCTCATTGTTATAGTAATGTATAATGCCTGAATCATCAGTATATTCCCCGGCCGGATTATATGTCCTGTTTGTAGCCAGGGAGTCCGCGGGCACACCCCACCATCCTATTCCCGTATGTTCCTGCCCTAACAGGATATTCATTTTAAGGCTCGATTTTTCGGTCCTGAATATCCCGTTTATAAAAGCTGATTTATGATTCGATCCTGTTCTGTTTATATAACCATTGCTTTTAAGGTCTGATAGACGCATTTGCAGGGCAAACTTCCCTTTAATAAGACCGGTACCTGCCGCTACCATATTTTTCAGTGTATTGAAGGATCCGGCGGAAGAACTTATTTCAGCAAATGGCTCATTTCCGGGATTTGTTGTCTGAATACTTATTGTGGCGCCGAAAGCTCCTGATCCGTTTGATGATGTACCCGCACCTCTTTGTATCTGAATATTCTCCACTGATGAAGCCAGGTCAGGAAGATCAACCCAGAAGACCTGTTGTGATTCCGGGTCATTAAGTGGTATCCCGTCAATGGTAACGTTTATCCTGTTTGCATCGGTTCCTCTTATTCTCAGGTTAGTATAGCCGACTCCGTTACCAGCCTCTGAAGTCTCGACCAGAGAAGGTGTCAGACTAAGCAGGTACGGCATATCCTGCCCGGTATTTTGTTCCCTTACAACACCTTTATCCATGACTGAATAAGCCATGGGCGAATGCTCCCCGGCCCTTGTGGCGCTGACCAGAACCTCCTGGGTTACGTAAGGCTGCTGGTTAAGTACAATATTCAAAAAAACTTCCTTTTTCAGGTCTATCTCCTTCCTGTATGTCTCGAAACCTATGTAAGTCACTATCACCGTATACCTGCCTCCATGTAAACCTTTTATGACAAAGCTGCCATCTTTTCCGGTATGTGTACCCAAACCTGTATTCTCAACAGCAACTGCAGCCCCCGCCAGTACGTTGCCTGAGGGATCGGTTACCTTACCACTGATAACTGAACCTCCCTCCTGGTAGCTACCTGCCAGGACAGCCAGTGGAAATACCAGGAAAAAAGTGAAACCAATTAATTTTCTCATTTAATGATTATTAAATTAAACTTTATAATCAGGTAAATGAGGTCTCTGAAAAATGCTGATTTGTTGATACTCTTTTTTCCCTCCGCCGGCATTATCCGGATCAGGTTCAAGGGTATGATCTCAGCCTGTAATTATAAGGCACCCCATTTTTGATATCACAAATTTACAACCTTTTGTGAAAATATGGGTTATACGGTTATTATTTTACTTTTTTATTCACGTTTTTAATTGACCTGAATAAGTTCCCTTTGAGTAAAGTATATCCAGGTGATATTGATTTTTTTTTAATTTAGCATTAAAATGTCCCCGGAGGAATGAAGAACCTGTTAGAGAAATTGAATTATAAAGGCCAGGAAAGGATTGCCCTGATCAATGTGGAAGAAAATTTTAAAGCTACATTGTCAGCTGATTTAAAAGATGTGAGGATAGACAGTGAAATTGATCCCAGGTTTCCTTATGGCTTCATTATACTTTTTGTCAGAAATTCCGGGGAAGTGGAAGATTATGCTCCCGGTGTAGTTCATAATCTCATAGCTGACGGGGTCTTATGGATCTGCTATCCAAAGAAAAGTTCAAGGAACTATAAATCAGATGTTGACCGCGATCATGGATGGAAGACTCTTAATAACTCCGGACTCCATGGTGTAAGGATGATTTCGATAGATGATGACTGGTCCGCGCTTCGTTTCAGACATGTACGGTATATTAAGTCTGTATCCGGAAGATTTAACAATAAATAAATCCGTCTGCAACCAGTTTTGGATGCTGTACCATTATTTGACGCATGATCAAGACCATTATAACCGATACTCCACTTGGCGAAATGATTGCCGGTGCAACTGAAAAAGGCATCTGCCTCCTTGAATTCACCGACAGGAAATCACGCGGTACGGAAAAGGAACATATCATGAGTGTTTTTGATGCCCGGTTTGAAGAAGGTAACAATGAACATCTCCGGAAACTGGAAGAACAGCTCAGGGAGTATTTCGAAGGGAGAAGAAAGGATTTCACCCTCCCTCTTGATATTAAAGGTTCAGATTTTCAAAAGCTTGTGTGGAATGAGCTCCGTAATATTCCTTATGGCACCACACGATCATACAGGGACCAGGCCGAAGCCATAAAAAGACCATCATCGGTAAGGGCTGTTGCAAATGCAAACGGTATGAATACGATAGCTATCATAGTACCGTGTCACAGGGTGATTGGATCTGACGGACGGCTTACAGGATATGGCGGGGGCCTTGAAAGAAAAAAATGGCTTATTGAACATGAAAAGAAACATTCAGGCGGTATAATTGAACAGAGCCTTTTTTAATAATTACAAACACACTCCTTTAACCTGATTAAACATTAATATCATGAAAACCATCTTTAAAGAAAAGAATATGTGGATACTCCTGGTCTCCCTGTCTGTCCTTGCCCTGTTGGGATGTGCAAGGAATGAACCCGTTGATCAATGTCTTACAGGACACACATATGGATTCCTGGGTGGCCTGTGGCATGGTTTTATTGCGCCCTTCGATTTCATCGGGATGCTTTTCAATAAGGA
>CAYYIW010000035.1:23597-47198 GCA_964472085.1 uncultured Rikenellaceae bacterium
AGAAGCAGGTATACCACCTACAGCCGCTCAAATATAAGGCTTGACACTGAGACCACGGATATAAGACTTCTGCTTGTCAACAGGAACAGATCTTTGAAAATTACTATAAACAAATACAATGATTTTGAACGGGCCCGCAAAGAGTTGACAGAACTGACAGAACTGGTCTTTCCCGGTACCAACAATGAAATAACTGAGGGCTGAATAAAATGAATACCATTAGGGAAATATTAAAAAAAAATCTCATACCCGGTACCGGTTATATATATGGGTTTGCTGACCTGGATGGACTAAGCAGGGAAACAGCCGGGGGCTTCAGGTATGGTATTTCAATCGGGAGAAGGCTTGATGACAAAATAGTTAGCAGAATAATAAATGGCCCTACACGTGAGTATTATGAACATTACCTCAATGTGAATGATGAGCTGTCTTACCTGACGGAAAGGATAGTCAGCGATCTCAAGAATACCGGAACTGAAGCTAAAGCCATAGCTCCTACTATTTCCACTTATGATCTCGATACAAAATACGCAGATTCACTGCGAACAGAGCTATCTCATAAAATGGTGGCCACACGTGCCGGGTTAGGGTGGATAGGCAAATCGGATCTGTTCATATCTAGACAGTTTGGCCCCAGGCTCCGCCTGGTTTCCATATTGGTCAAGACCCCGCTTGAAGCGATCCTGAAACCCATAGACAAGAGCTTTTGTGGAAAATGTAATATCTGCGTGGAAGCCTGCCCCGCGAGAGCAGCAAACGGAAAACTATGGGATATTAATACTGACAGAGAAGAATTTTTCGATCCCTGGAAATGCAGGGATCAGTGTGCAAGGTTTGGAAGGATATCTCCTGGAAATAATGCCAGGGTATGCGGGATTTGTGTAGCTGTATGTCCGGTTGGGATGAAAAACTAGAATTTTATGGAGGCCCAGGAAAAAATCATAGATATAGAAAAAACTGTAAGAAACAGCAAATCACCATTTATAAGGTCTCTGCCCGCGGCTGTTATTAAGCTGATAGCACGTGTGGTCAGGCAGGATGAAATAAATTCCGTAATATACCACAACCGCGACAGAGATGGTATATCTTTCATCAATGGTGTCCTTAAGGACTGGAACGTAAAAATTATAGTTGAGGGTGAAGAAAATATACCTGTTTCAGGAAATTTTATTTTTGCGGCAAATCATCCTGTGGGAGGCATGGATGCCATGTCGCTTATTCATGTTGTTTCAAACCATTTTCCCGATGTGATCTTCCCATCAAACGAGCTGTTCAGGTACATACCACAGCTAAAATCTATCCTCCTGGGTATTAATGTCTTTGGTGCAAACACCAGGGAAACGGTGGAAAAACTTAACAGTCTGTTTGCTTCAAAATCACAGGTACTTTACTTTCCTGCCGGTGAAGTATCGAGAAGAAACAAAGGAGTAATATCCGATATCCCATGGCAAAAGTCATTCATTACCAAGGCCATACAACACCATAGAGATATTATACCAGTACATATAAGCGGACGGAACTCGAACCTTTTTTATAATGTTGCACGGATAAGAAAGATCCTTGGCATAAAACTGTATATTGAGACCATGCTTCTGCCACGGGAAATGATAAAGCAGGTAAATTCCACTGTTACACTTACCATTGGCAGACCTGTGACATGGCAGTCATTAACAGGAGAGCGATCGCATTATGAGTGGGCACAATATTTTAAACAAATGGTTTACAGCCTTTGCCAGGATGAAAAAACTACAGGATGAATATGGTCTTCCAATAATATAAATAATTACATTAGCCAGGAAATGATACCCGGCAAAAACAATTCCCTGTAAAATCCAAATATTAAAGCAAATGAAACAATATATAAAATCGCCATCGATTGTCTCAGCGGCAGGCACCGGGGAAAAGATAATACGAGAATATGTCGGCCATGTTAACAGCAATACCTCAGAGGTCAGCATAGCTCATATGGTCAGTCCTGAAGGCTGGGCAGAGCCAGGTCAGTGTCCTGAATTCAATGAATATACTGTTGTACTTAAGGGCAACCTGAAAGTAAATACCACAGATGGGGAGATTGTGGTTTCAGCAGGTGAAGCGATAATGGCAGGGAAGGGAGAATGGGTACGCTACAGCACTCCTTATGAAGGCGGAGCAGAATATATAGCAGTCTGCCTGCCGGCATTCTCTACTGATATAGTCCACCGTGACAGTGAATAAGTGTAATATGTCAGGACGGAGATCCGCTTTTTCTTGCTTTCCTGGCTTTTATTATCAGGTAAATAACAAAACCAACTCCGAGAGCCACAAGTATATGACCCAGGTAAGGTAAGACCTGGTCCCTGATCCCGTAAAGGTAAAAACCTACTATGGCAAGGATAATATTCCAGATCCCTGCTCCGAATGTGGTATACAGGATAAAATCGCGAAGATTCATTTTGGCCAGTCCTGCAGGTATTGAAATAAGTTGACGCACAGCAGGAACAAGTCTGCCAATGAATGTTGATGTCTTTCCGTTACGGTTAAAATAATCCTCGGCATGTTGAACCTTCTCTTCTGAAAGCAAGAAAAGTTTTCCGAGCTTTGAACCGGCAAATTTGTATACAAGTGGACGTCCCAGGAAATAAGCCAGGATATAATTGATAAGCGCCCCCACAAGTGCCCCTATAGTACCGGCCAGCACAACAATAAAAATATTCAGATCGCCCTGCCCTGCTTTATAAGCGGCAAACGGGATCACCACCTCCGAAGGCAGGGGTATAAAAGTACTCTCTATACCCATTAGAAGAGCTATCGTAAAATAATTGAGGTGAGCCATGTACCAGTCGAAAAGACCCTGAAAAAAATCCATAAATATCCCTTAAATGTCTTATGTATCACAATAATTGATATCCTTAGGCTGCAATGATAATACATTTAATTGTCACTGCCAACTTGTTTATTCCGTCAGGATTATTTCTTCCCCTGTTACCTTTTTATGTTTTACAGGGAAACAAACCTGGCAGTACATTTCGCCATAAAATACTGCTTATCACCCTTTTCATGTTCCTGTCAAACCACTGATTTTTATCAGAAAATTCGTATTTTTAAGTGTCTTACGACTTTTGCGTATTATCAGGAAGAAGGTATCTCAAGTGATGAAACCCATTGACTTTTTAAGACAGTCTTCTTGCTATATTGTTCAATTCTACAATTTAACAAAGCCTTTAAAAATTTTCTTATATGAGGATCATTAATGTAAACGACAGGAAGACCAGCAAACAATTCCTTGATGTTGCCAGGATTATAAATAAAAATGACAGTGTATGGGTATGCCCTCTCGACAGTGCCATTGAGGCAGTGTTTGACCCTGCCAGTAATCCTTATTTCAGCCATGGCGAAGCACAGAGATGGATCCTCCTCAATGATAATGATAAACCGTGTGGACGGATAGCCGCCTTCATCGATAAAAATATTGCATATTCATATGACCAGCCAACAGGTGGAACAGGTTTTTTCGAATGCATAGATGACAAAACTGCTGCTTTTGTGCTATTCGACACTGCGAAAAGATGGCTTGAAGAAAGGGGAATGGCAGCCATGGATGGACCTATAAATTTTGGTGAAACAGACAAATACTGGGGACTTCTGGTCGGTGGATTTACCCATCCTTCCTTCGATGTCCCGTATAATCCCCCTTACTACCAGGAACTGTTTGAATCGTATGGTTTTAAGGTATATTATAAAATGGAAGGATTCCACCTGGATATTACCGGACCTATCCCGGAAAGGTTCAGGAAAATAGCGGAATGGATCGAGAAAAAGCCTGGTTATGAATTTCGTCATTTCACATATTCTGAAAAAGACAGGATGCTGAAGGACTTTGCAGAGGTATATAACCAGGCCTGGTCTTCCTTTAAACTGCATTTTGAGCCCCTTGAGGTCAATTATATTAATGCTGCTTTGAGAAAAGCACGTGCAATATTTATAGAAGAATTCCTGTGGATCGCCTATTTCGAGGGGAAGCCTATAGGCATATTCCTGATGTTCCCCGATCTTAACCAGATAATAAAACATTTTAGCGGGAGACTTAACATGGCAAACAAGATAAGGTTCCTTTACCTTAAAAGTCGGCATACTATGACAAGGACCAAGGTGCTCATGATGGGTATTGTCCCCAGGTTCCAGGGTCATGGTATCGAATCGGCTTTTATCCTGAATTCATGGCGTGCAGTAAGGCGACTGAAACATTTTACGGAAGCCGAATTCTCCTGGGTGGCCGATTTTAATCCTAAGATGAAAAAGGTACTTTTGTCTGTAGGCTGCAGACCTGTTAAGTCTTATAATACGTACAGATATCTTTTCGACAGGACAAAGGAATTTAAAAGGTACCCTCTACCCGATATAAAATTTCACGACTGAGCCATCAGGTCCTACGACAGGTATCAGCTGATCCGGTGGATCCGGTTTTCAACAGGCTGGTCAATTGTTATCGGGACTTTCTCCTCGGTAGTGTTGGCTGCATCGAGCTGTAATGCCCTTACATCAGATATACACAACATCCTTGATATTCCATGCAGTGTAAGGGTGATATTTTCCGTTGTGGATAGCTTGTAATCGCGAGGCATCACCCTGTCTATCAATACATACTTGAAATCGGCCGGCAATGAATGTTTCCTAAGTGAAGTAAAGCTGCTTTCCAGCTTTATCTCACCTGCTTTGGTAAGGTCTTCCAGCACTTCCCTGAAATAAAGGTTTATCTTGGGATCAACCTTAAATCCTATCCTGAAATCAACTCTTATCAGAATACCCGGTATAATCTGGGTAACCTGGTATTCAAACCTGTCAGGTTCATCAATCCTGTCAACATGCAGGAACCAGTATGTATCTGCCCGCTTGGGCTGCTTTTGAAATATGGAATATATAACCTTGGATTCCACCTGGTCGGGCCAGTTGGCTTTAATAATGTAAACAAGGTTGGTAGCGGTTTTCGGCACCGTCGTATCTTTTGAAAGATCTTTGAACAGATCATAATATTTGTCAAGATTGGTGAATGTGACATACCTGTTTTTTAGTTTTCTCCCAAAATACCAACCATACATGATCATAAAGAATATTGTTGCAAGCAGAATCGTGAACCAGCCTCCATATTGGAATTTATGAAGGTTGGAAATGAGAAATCCCCCTTCTATGGTAAGGTAAACAATGAGCAGGAGAACTATGAATTTATGATATACCCCTTTCTGATACAGGTAATATGACAACAGTAGTGTTGTCATAATCATGGTAAGTGTTATTGAAAGCCCGTAAGCAGCTTCCATATTGGCCGACTCCCGGAAAAATATTACCACGAAACTGCAGGCTATCCACAGAAACCAGTTCACCGATGGTACATATACCTGTCCCCTGTGAAATGTGGGATGCAATATATTCAACTTGGGCCAGAAATTAAGCGACACGGCTTCACTTATAAGTGTGTATGATCCGCTGATAAGAGCCTGACTGGCAATAATAGCTGCAGCCGTTGCTATAAGAATACCTGGCAGAAGGAACCATGATGGCATAATACCGTAAAATGGGTTAATCCCCCCTTTCATACCACCGTTCACCATAAGATAAGCGCACTGGCCGAAATAGTTAAGTAATAAAGCAGTTTTTACAAATATCCATGAGATCCTTATATTCCTGAAACCACAGTGACCCAGGTCGGAATAAAGAGCTTCTGCACCGGTCGTGGCAAGAAAGACTGATCCAAGCAGGATAAATCCTCCGGGGTAATCGTGGAGAAAATGGTAAGCATATTGAGGATTCAGGGCTTTAAGCACAGCGGGGTGATGGTACAGCTGTGCGAACCCCAATACCCCCAGCATCGAAAACCAGACAACCATTATCGGCCCAAAAGACCCACCAACAATGTTTGTACCAAAGCGCTGCATCAGGAACAACACAGCAAAGATCAGCAGGACTATAGTAATAACAGGTATCTGTGGATTGAAAAGCTTCAGGCCTTCAATTGACGACGTAACGGTTATGGCAGGTGTGATAACACCATCGGCCAGCAACGCACTGGCACCAATCATGGTAAGTATTGCCGCCCATGATGATTTTCTTTTTATAAGGGCAAACAATGCATAGATACCTCCCTCTCCCTTATTGTTTACCCTGAGTGTTATCAGGATATACTTTATTGTCGTCTGCAGGGTAAGAGTCCAGAAGATGCATGACATCGAACCGTATACAAGTAACTCGTTGAACTCTTTACCCCCTCCGGCAATGGCTTTCATAACATACAGGGGACTGGTACCCAGGTCGCCAAAAACAATTCCCAGGGTGACAATTACGCCTGCGAGCGAAAGTTTATTTAAATCAAAGTGTTTTCCCTTCAATTCCATTTTTCCCAGATCATGTCACTCTTTTCAGAACATTTATTAAACAAAAAAAAACGGCCAAAGTTAATAAATCTGAATATTATATATCGGCAGATATCAAAAAAAACCATCCATGATCAACGTTCCTGCATCATTTGGTCATTATCATACCAGCTAATTACAAGACCCACGACCTGATCGTAGTTCAGAACACCCTTAGAAATATGATTGGATTTAAGAAATATATTGTAAATAAATGTCTGCACCTTCTCAAGTGTCCTGTTACGTAAACTTAAATAATATTTCTGCCTCATCTGAAGGTCATGAAGAACACGTGGATCAAGTTTTTCCCTTATTTCATTATAATCCTTCAGAGAAGCTGCATCGCCCAGGAAATAAAGGAGCAGGTTCCTGCACGCTGAATATCGCAGCTCCCTGTTGTCGGAGCTGTAACATATTACAAAAGCTATAAGGTTCGCTTCTGCTTCGCTTGCAATACCAAACTGGTGCGCTTTCTCATGTGCAAGGGTGAATGGAAAGTCGCTCGGCTGAAGATAATAGTTCAGGTTTACCTCATTGAAAAAAGGACCAAAATAACCACTGATCCCGAATTTAATAAGCAATGAGCTGAAGATCATTGTTTTAGTTCTCCGATATCCGTTAGGATAGTCCAGACCAAGATTTACACTACCTGTTCTGAATGCTTCTTCAACAAGCCCGTTGATAGTATCATAATCAGATAATCTTATCTCGGTGTAATTATTATTAGCCTCATTAATAAGTGTATCAAGAACTTCCCTGAAATGTACCTCGTCCGCCTTTTTCTTCTCCCAGCCCAGTCTTGTTGCAATGTCCGGCCTGAAATAATTAAAGCCCCATGTAATATAAAAGACCGAATACAATAAAGCTATTGTCTGCCCCACCCTGAGTAAAAGCCAACCCGGCTTTATTGTTTTGAAAATTGCAAGTAACAAAGCGCTTATAAACAGGATAATAACCAGTATCCACGACAAATCCCATAATGAAATTCCTATATGTCTGCTGAAACCGGATAATAAACGGGCTATGCCCGGATATATCCATTCCGAATAATATTCTTCAACGAAGGACCTGTGGTGAACTGAAAACCTGATAATTATGTATATTAGGACAGCAACCGCAAAAGGCCAGATGGCTTTTATAATCTTCCTGAAGAACCCTGGATTTTCTTCCTTTTTCATAAAGACAATACCTGTAATTTCTTAAATGTCCCTGAATAACAGTTATGTATTATATAATCTGTTGCAAAACAAACAATAATAATATTATCTTTGGTATGATGTGATCATAAATTTAAGAGGATAGCTGAAATATTTCAGGATGAAAAGTTATTTTTCCAATCCCAGGTTCTTTCTGATCATTATTCTTCTCCTAAGGATGGTTTATTATATAAACGGCCAGGAGATCACAGATAGCAGCAATACTGTATCCATACTATTTATTGGTGACATCATGGGTCATGATGAACAGATCCGGTCTGCTGAAAACAGGAATGATCATACATATGACTATGAAGATGTATTCAGGTATATAAAGCCTGTCATTTATGCAGCAGATATAGCTGTAGCAAATTTTGAGGTCACCCTGGCCGGGCAGCCATACAAGGGTTATCCCCGGTTCAGCTCGCCTGCCTCACTGGCCGCTGCATGCAGGAAATCAGGAATTGAATACCTGGTGACTGCCAACAATCATTCAGCCGACAGGGGCACCCAGGGAATAATCAACACCATAAACAGGCTGGATAGCCTGGGTATCTATCATACAGGTACTTTTATAAGCCAGGTTTCCAGAGACAGCCTTTCTCCTCTTATCATAAGAAAAAAAAATCTGACCCTGGCCTTTCTTAATTATACATTCAGTACAAACGGGATCAGTGTCAATCAACCCGTAATAGTTAATATGCTCGAAAAGGAACAGGTTGTGCGCGATATAAATGTAGCCCGGCAAAAAGCTGCAAATGCTGTTATCCTGTTTCTTCACTGGGGCAAAGAATATGATACCATTCCGACTTCTTACCAGACCAATCTTACCAAGTATTTCCTTTCATCGGGAGCTGATATCGTAATTGGCTCACATCCGCATGTCCTTCAGAAAATGGTTCTGACAACAAATAACATGAACGAAGCGAACAATTTAGTGGTTTACTCTCTGGGTAATTTCGTGACCAACCAGCGGAAACCGGGAACTGACGGAGGAGCTATTGTCAGGCTAAGGCTGGAACGACAGGGCGACAGGGTTAAAATTGTTGATGCCGGTTATTATCTTACCTGGGTATATACTCCCATACTGAAATACAGGAAGAAATTCTATATACTTCCATGTTCCGAATATGAATACAATCCGGGATTTTTCACCAATATCTCTGATTTCATGAAAATGAAAACCTTTATCACAAGGACCCGGTATTTTCTTGATACACAAAATACAGGTGTGCCCGAAATAGTATTCAGGGACAGCCTCTGGGTTTTTAAAAAATGATTTACAATACTATCGGAATGTTTTTAAGATTAGTCTCCGGATACATCCTTAAAAAGAAGGTTTACTCCCGGATCGGCGACAATATTTCTTATATCTTTCCCTTTTATAGTAATACTGGTTATCCTGTCACTGACCGGTACTGTCAGGTTCTTTGTTCCATCGCTGAGGTTAATAAGCAGCTCCAGATTAAAAGTGTATAAATAATTCTGCTTCTGCTCAATAATAATATCTGTGGTTCCCTTTTTTCGCGACGGTCTGACTGCCACTGCCAGTTCAGGCTGACCGGCAATATGGAGCCACTGGTAAAAGAACTTCTTAAGATCCTGTCTGCCCACCTGTTCCATTATCTTCTGAAAGTCGTCCGTGTTAGCATTGCCGTTTCTGTATGTCCTGTAATAGAGTCTCATGCCATCCCAGAAGGCTTCATCCCCCAGTTTGTGTCTCAGCATATGAAGCACCCAGGCTCCTTTCTGGTAAGAGTTAGGGCTTAGCAGATCCATAAGGTTGGTTATTGTGGTATCAATAACCGGTTGTGGAGAATGCTGGTAGAAACGCAAAACCCTGTTCCGCGCCGCTTTCATTGTCTGATCAAGCTTATCCCTGCCATATGTTTTCTCCAGGTAGACTGCCGTTAAATATGTTGCAAATCCTTCACTGAGCCATATCTGATGCCAGTCCTTTTCAGTTACTGAATTTCCGAACCACTGGTGTGCTATCTCGTGGGCCATAAGGCTTTCTGCCCTGTTTTTACCGGTAACTGAATTCTCGGAATAAAAGATGCATCCTGCATTTTCCAGTCCGCCAAAAATCGTTTTCGATTGCACATCGGCCAGTTTCTCGTACGAGTATGGTCCAATCAATGATATATAGAATTTCAATGGAACGGTTCCGATAGCATAATCTGAAAAACCTTCCAGCCTGTTCCCGGGGAACACCCATGTCCACACCGGTATGTTATCAACGATTCCTGCCAGCTGGGTAGCAAATGAGGCGATACCTATTGCCATAACCTTTGTTGCGAGAGGGACCTCCTCTTTCCAGTGAGTAAGTTTTGTACCGTCGGGCAAATAACTGTTCTCAATTAGCCTGCCGCTTCCAACCACCATATAATGTCCGGGTGCTTTTACAATAAAATCCACTGTAGCTTTATCATACGGATGATCAACGCACGGGATCCAGTTCCTTGCCCTGTCGGGCCAGTTATCTGCAAAAAATGTCCTCCTGCCAAACTTATTATTCGAAATTATCAGGCCGTCAGCAGGGATACCTGAGTAATCGATTGTAAAAATACCTTCCGATCCTGCAACAGCCGTATTATCAAGCATTATCACAAGCCTGTCGGATCTATGGAACCATTTAACATTATTATTATTGAATGTTATAGTGCTGACTTTCATCCCCCTCTCATCGGGTCCTGTATTTCTCAGATCAAAAAACATGGTGTCGGCAGATCCCGTAAATCTCACAGTGATCACACTATGACCCACAATAATATTGTTAGTATCATTTACCGTAACCATGAATTCGTAATGAACAACATCTGCAAAAGCCAGTCTCCTGTACTGATCATGAGCTGATGCTGTTACCAGGGCAACCAGGGAAAGAAAAAATGTAGATAGTGTCCTCATTATCTTCTGAAGGTTAATCAACCGCCAAAGGTAATGAGTGGTTGATAAAAACCGAATATCCAGCTATTAAAAAAACTAAAATAATATCCTTTCAGGACAAAAACATATTTCTGGTGAATTTGCTTTAATTTATTAGCTTTGCATAAAATACACAGAGAAGATGAATTACGATTACAATACCCAGAGAAAGAGGATGGCGTTACCGGAATACGGAAGGAATGTACAGAGAATGGTGGATCATCTGAAGACCATTGAAGACAGGGAAGAAAGAAACCGTGCTGCCAAAACTGTTATTGCAATAATGGGAAACCTGAATCCTCATCTGAGAGATGTAGGCGATTTCAAGCATAAGCTCTGGGATCACCTTGCACTGATTGCAGACTTTGAACTTGATATAGATGCTCCCTATCCACCTCCTGAGGCATCAAAGTTCATGGAAAAACCAAAACAAATACCTTATAATCAAAAAGATATCAGGTATCTTCATTATGGACGTATCATTGAGCTGATGATAGACTCTGCCTGTGAACTGGAAGAAGGACCGGAAAAAGAAAATCTCACTTCCCTTATCCTGAATCAGATGAAAAAAGCTTACGTAACATGGAACAGGAGCCAGGTGACCGATGAAGTTATCATTGCTGACATGAAGGTACTATCAGGAGGAAGGCTGAAGATCACTGATGGTGTGAAGATTCTGGAAGTTAAGGAGCTTTTGCCCACATCCAAAAAGAAATCACAGGGCAAATCTTATGGGAAACAGCAGAATAAGCAACACAACAAGAAAAAAGCTCACATCCGACGTTAATGGGTACATTTACCGTCCATGGCGGAAAATCACTAAATGGAGAAATCACACCACAGGGTGCTAAAAATGAAGCCTTGCAGGTCATTTGTGCCGCTTTGCTAACCCGACAGAAGGTCACCGTAAAAAATATACCTGACATCAGTGATGTTAACAACCTTATTGAGCTCATCAGCAATTTGGGTGTTAAGGTCAGCAGGGAAGCAGGAGGTACAGCCAGCTTTGTGGCTGACGATATTAACCTTGATTATCTTCTTACTCCTGAATTCAGATCACTAAGTTCCAGAATAAGGGGATCCATTATGATAGTAGGTCCTTTGCTGACAAGGTTCGGAAAAGCCTATATACCTAAACCGGGAGGTGACAAGATAGGAAGAAGACGGGTGGATACACATTTCACAGGATTAAGGAAGCTGGGAGCAGAGTTTGAGTTTGACCAGGCCGATCCCTTCTTCACCATTACCGCGACAAACCTCAAGGGAACATATATGCATCTCGACGAAGCATCCGTTACGGGAACTGCAAATATTATTATGGCAGCATCAATGGCAAAAGGAAAAACTACTATTTATAATGCAGCATGTGAACCATATATTCAGCAGTTATGCAGGATGCTTGTCTCTATGGGAGCCAGGATTGATGGTATGGGATCTAACCTGCTGAATATTGAAGGAGTGACAGGGCTTACAGGCTGTACTCATACAATCCTTCCCGATATGATCGAGATCGGCTCATTTATAGGCATGGCTGCCATGACAGAATCGGAAATAACAATCAGAAATACAGGATTCGATCACCTGGGCATCATACCCGACTCTTTCAGACGACTTGGGATCCATCTTGAGAGAATCGGAGATGACATCTTTATCCCCAGGCAAAAGCATTATGAGATCGAGACCTTCATTGACGGTTCGATAATGACAATAGCCGATGCTATCTGGCCCGGCCTGACACCTGATCTGCTAAGTGTGTTTCTTGTTACTGCAACACAGGCAAAAGGTGCTGTTCTTATCCATCAGAAGATGTTTGAGAGCCGGCTCTTCTTTGTTGATAAGCTTATTGATATGGGAGCCCAGATAATTTTATGCGATCCGCACAGGGCAACAGTTATAGGACTGGATAAACAGATTAAGCTTAAAGGAACGGTAATGTCTTCTCCTGATATCAGAGCAGGTGTTGCTCTTCTTATTGCTGCCCTGTCTGCAGAAGGAGTAAGTGTGATCCATAACATAGAACAGATAGACCGTGGCTACCAGGATATAGATGCCAGGCTCAATACACTTGGTGCTGATATCAGGAGATCCGAATAAGCTATAATGTCGTGCAGGTCGTGCAGGTCGTGCCTGGTTGACATTTTTCTCTTCTGCATCCTTTATCCTGCGCCTTCTGCCTCTGATATTCTGCCAATTTGTCAAATAACAGGTGTTGGCAGACAATTTGTTATAAAGAAAGAACAAAATTGAAACTGAGTAAGTAATGACGAAGAAAAAGACTAAAGAGACTGAAGAAAACAGCCTTAAGAAGGATAATAATTCTGTTGATAATAAAGAAAATACGATAGTGAAAGAAGAGGAAAGTCAATCAGATAATGTGCAGGAAGAAGAAGATAACATTCCTGTCAGTACAACGGAAAAGGAAGATATTGAAGTGGACGATGCTGACAAAGTTATCGCTGAGGTTAGGGTTGTGGAGGAAAAACTGGCAGAGATGCAGGACAGATATATGCGTCTGTCAGCTGAATTTGATAATTACAGGAAGAGGACTTTACGTGAAAAAATAGAGATATCCAAATATGCAGGAGAAGAGCTGCTCCTTAAGATCATCCCTGTGATGGATGATTTTGAAAGAGCTCTCATGCATATGGAAAGTGATGATGACAAGTCAGCCGTTAAGGCAGGGATAGACCTGATATACAGTAAATTCACCGAATTTCTTAAGCAGAACGGTATCAAGGAGATCCCGGCGCTGAACTGTGATTTCGATGTAGATGTCCATGAAGCTGTCGGGAAACTTAAGGTGAAAGATGAATCGATGAAAGGAAAAGTTGTTGATGTTGTTCAGAAAGGATACTTTCTGCAGGATAAGGTACTCAGATTCTCCAAGGTCATCGTTGGTGAATAGCGTTACTGTCCACAACTGGATTTTAAAACAGTGGCTTAAAAATTGTTATGATGGAAAAAAGAGATTATTATGAGGTGCTTGAAGTGTCAAAACAAGCCACGAAAGAAGAGATCAAAAAAGCTTACCGCAAACAGGCCCTGAAATATCATCCTGACAAAAACCCGGGGGACAAAAAAGCCGAAGAACATTTTAAGGAGGCTGCTGAAGCTTACGAGGTACTCAGCAATGATGAAAAGAGAGCAAGGTATGACAGGTTCGGTCATGCCGGTGTTGGTGGCGCAGCATCAAATGGTTTCGGCGGTGCCCATATGACAATGGAAGATATCTTTTCTTCCTTCGGCGATATCTTTGGTGATGCTTTCGGAGGATTCGGTGCTTTTGGCGGTAGCCGTAGAAGCAGGAGGGTCAGCAAAGGCAGCAACCTCAGGGTAAAGGTCAAACTGACTCTCCAGGAAGTGGCCAGGGGAACGGAGAAGAAAATTAAGGTCACAAAATATGATACATGCCAGTCATGCGGAGGAACAGGTGCAGCAGATGCATCAAGCATTTCTTCATGTTCCACATGTCATGGGACAGGTCATGTGACAAGGATAACGAATACCCTCCTCGGACAGATGCAGACATCTTCAGTATGTCCCTCATGCGGCGGAGAAGGAAAGACAATAACAAAAAAATGCTCCGTTTGCTACGGTGAAGGCATTGTACAGAAAGAAGATATAATAAAGATAAATATCCCTGCCGGTGTTGGAAAAGGGATGCAGATGACTGTGGGAGGCAAAGGTAATGCTGCCAGAAGAGGCGGTATAAACGGTGATCTGCTTGTCGTTATTGATGAGGAGGATCATCCTGATCTTATCAGGGAAGGAAATGATCTTATCTATAACCTCTTCATTAGCATACCTGATGCTGTTCTGGGCACTCATGTCGAGGTTCCCACTGTGGATAATAAAGTAAAAATAAAAATAGAAGCAGGTACCCAGCCTGGTAAGATACTTAGGTTAAGAGGTAAAGGACTTCCGGAAGTTAATGGTTACGGCAAGGGAGATCTTCTTGTTAATGTAAATGTATGGATACCCAGGAGTATAAGCAAGGAAGAATCGAAGCTGGTAGAAAAATTCAGGGAATCCGAATCCTTTGTCCCGAAACCCGACAAGAACGATAAAAACTTCTTCGAGAGGATGAGAGGCTATTTTGAATAAATCACATCTGAACTGACTCACCATAACCTGTAATCTGAATGTTAAATATCCCAATATCCAACAGACTCTGGCTGTAAAATCAGCTTATCAGATACCTTAAAAAAGTGCTGATATCCTTCCATGATTAGATATACTCATATTTATTATATTTACATTTCTTATTAAATAATATTAATTACTTCACTTATGGCTCTTTTTGAAGCAAAGAATGTCACTAAACAATACGGGGATCAGCTGGCTCTTGATAATGTAAGTATCTCAGTACCAGAACAATGCATTTATGGTCTGCTGGGCCCTAACGGTGCCGGAAAAACAACTCTCATCAGAATAATAAACCAGATTACGGGTCCCGATACCGGAGAGCTTTTTCTAAATGGCAGAAAACTAAAGCCTGAAGATGTGCAGGCAATAGGATATCTCCCGGAAGAAAGAGGTCTGTATAAAAAGATGAAAGTCGGGGAACAGGCTTTATATCTTGCCCAGCTAAAAGGGCTTTCGAAATCGGAAGCGATGAAAAGGCTCAGGTACTGGTTTAAAAAACTGGAAATAATAGACTGGTGGGGAAAGAAAGTTGAAGAACTGTCGAAAGGTATGCAACAAAAAGTACAGTTCATAACTACCGTACTTCATGAACCGAGACTGATAATATTTGATGAACCATTTACGGGCTTTGACCCGGTAAACGCCAATATCATTAAAAATGAGATACTCTTCCTTCGCGACAGGGGTGCTACAATCATATTCTCAACCCATAACATGGAATCTGTTGAAGAATTATGCGATAATATTACTCTTATCGACAAGTCGAAAACTATCCTCGAAGGAAGTGTCGATGAGATAAGAAACAGATGGGCTGCCAATGAATATGACCTGGTCTTTGAAGGTGATGTTAATATCACAGGTAATGGCCAGTATAAAATAGTTAAGCAGGAAAAGGATAATAATAAAAGTCTTATTCGACTTAAAACTGAAGGGGATGTCTCAAACAATGATATTCTGCAGACAGTGATGAAGTCAGGTAAAATTATTTCCTTCAACCCGGCCCTGCCTTCAATGAATGAGATCTTTATCAGGGTTGTCGAAGCCCGGAACTAATTTTATTAATATGTAAATTACCTGCTATGAATAAGATATCAGTTATAATAAAAAGAGAATATATCACAAGGGTCAGGAAGAAATCATTCATAATAATGACAATCCTTGCCCCCCTTCTTATGGCAGCAATTATAATCCTCCCGACAGTACTGATGATGAATCAGTCGGGACAATTTAAGAAAATAGCTGTCATTGAAGATAAATCGGATCTCTTTAAAGGTGTCATAAAAAATACGAAGGATGTTGAGTTCGTATACCTCGATAATGTGAAACTGGATGATCTCAAAAAAACATTTGATAAAGCAGGCTATTACGGCATCCTTTATATTTCTCCGGAGATAATCAATACTCCAAATGCCGTACAGCTGATCTCCAGGCAACAGCCTCCGATAGGGCTGCTCCAGTACATTCAAAATTCTCTGAAGAACGAGATAGAACGTCAGAAGCTTCAGGCATATAATATTAATGATCTTAACGAGATCATGAAGAATATCCGGACCAACGTGTCTATACAGACCATTAAGATCGATTCTTCGGGTCAGGTAAAAAAGACGAGTACGGGTATATCAATGGCACTGGCATATATTCTTGGATTCCTGATGTACATGCTGGTATTTATCTTCGGAGCCCAGGTAATGCGAGGTGTTATCGAAGAGAAGACCAGCAGAGTGGTTGAAGTGATTATATCATCAGTAAGGCCAGTTCAGCTGATGATGGGTAAAATCATTGGGATAGCTATGGTTGGTCTTACACAGTTTTTCATATGGGTAATCCTTACATTCGGTATAGTAACCGTGCTTAAAACCACTGTTATGCAGAAGACCAACCTGACGGAGATAACCCAGTCAGTCCCGCAGAATCTCATGGCCCCTGCAGCTGCTGATTCTGTGACGACTGCTGTGCAGACATCAGAAGTATCACCAAAGTTTGCCGAGTTTTCACAGATGTTCGACAGTGCCATGAATCAGCCATGGGGATTGATTATTATCTCCTTCATCTTCTATTTTGCAACCGGGTATCTTCTTTACGCATCGGTGTTCGCGGCAATAGGCTCGGCTGTGGATAATGAAACAGAAACACAGCAGTTCATGCTTCCTGTCACCATTCCAATCATACTTGCCCTGATGGTGGCTATGGGAACCATGCAGAATCCGGAAAGTTCTCTTTCTTTCTGGTGTTCACTTATACCGCTCACCTCGCCTATAGTAATGATGGCCCGTCTGCCTTTCGGGGTACCGTACTGGCAGCTGGCACTATCAATGGTACTTATGATAGCGACCTTTAGTTTCTTTGTATGGATGGCTGCCAAGGTATATCGTACGGGTATCCTGATGTACGGAAAGAAGACATCTTGGAAAGAGATGTGGAAATGGCTGAGATACAGCGGATAGAAGAATAATTGACAATTAACAATTAACAATTAGGAATTAGGAGTTAAAATAATGTCGAAAATTCTGGTAATAGATGATGAGAAGGCTATCAGGAATACTCTGAAAGAGGTCCTGGAATATGAAAAGTACGAGGTAGATCTTGCTGAGGATGGTCCCACCGGTATCGAAATGTTCTCTGCCAATACATATGATATCGTTCTTTGTGATATAAAGATGGCGAAGATGGATGGTATAGAGGTACTGGAAAAGATAGCGGAAACATCCATGGATATTCCGGTTATAATGATCTCGGGACATGGCAATATTGATACTGCCGTTGAAGCTATTAAGAAAGGGGCTTTCGATTTCCTGGAAAAACCTCTTGACCTTAACAGGCTGCTCATTACCATACGTAATGCTATGGATAAATCAACTCTGATCACCCAGACCCAGGTGCTGAAGAACAAGGTAAGCAAGATGTACGAGATGGTAGGGAAATCAGAATCAATTGAGAAGGTGAGGGAGATGATCGATCGTGTAGCGCCAACTGAAGCCAGGATCCTTATAACGGGGGCTAACGGTACAGGGAAAGAACTTGTTGCTCACCAGATACATGAGAAAAGTGCAAGGGCAAAAGGTCCTTTTATTGAGGTAAACTGTGCAGCCATACCATCAGAGCTTATCGAGAGCGAACTCTTCGGTCACGAGAAAGGTTCATTTACATCAGCCATAAAACAGCGCATAGGTAAATTTGAACAGGCTAATGGCGGAACATTGTTCCTCGATGAGATAGGTGATATGAGCCTCTCAGCACAGGCCAAGGTCCTGAGAGCTTTGCAGGAAAACAAGATATCACGGGTTGGTTCAGATAAAGATATTCATGTTAATGTTCGGGTCATTGCTGCTACAAACAAGAATATAAAGAATGAAATTGAGAAGAACACATTCAGGGAGGACCTTTACCACCGCCTCAGTGTTATTCTTATTCATGTACCAACCCTTAACGAAAGAAAAGATGATATTCCGGTTCTTGCCGATCATTTTAATTCACTGATATGCGGTGAATACGGAATGAGTAAAAAGATAATTACCGAAGATGCCATAGAGGAGCTTCAGAAGATTAAGTGGACCGGTAATATAAGGGAATTCAGGAATGTACTTGAAAGACTTATTATTCTTTGCCAGACAGAAATAACGGGCAAGGACGTTCACGCATACGCTAAACCGGTATCTGAAACCGAAGTATAGCGGTGCCTGGACCTGTAATCCGCACCGGTTCACAACCGGTTATTCCTGGGGAAAGAGAATTATTACTTACCAGGGTCATAAAACAAGACATTTAAAAGGAAATTTTAAAACTTATGTATCGTACCGAAAAGGATACCCTGGGTAAAAAACAGATACCGGCTGATGCATTATATGGAATAAATGCCCTGAGAGCCAGGGAAAACTTTCCCGATGAATCAGCTTTTCCCCTGGAATGGTATAAAGCTGTAGGAATTACGAAGCTCGCATGCTACAATACATACAGGAAATTCGCCAAAGCAGCTACAGGTAAATACGGGAAGGATGTTCCGGTAAATGTTATAAGCGATGATATACTCGATGCTCTCTGTTCTGCCTCTGCTAGGGTATCGGAAGGTGAGTATTTTTCCGATTTTATAGTTCCTGCAGTACAAGGGGGTGCAGGCACAAGCATCAACATGAATGTCAACGAGATCATTGCAAATACTGCCCTGCTGGAATTGGGACATAAATGCGGTGAATATTCCATTATCGATCCGATCGAGCATGCCAATATCTGCCAGTCGACCAATGATGTCATACCTACTGCCCTTACAGTGGCTGTTATGAAATTGTTGCAGGAACTGGAAGAAAAGATAAATTCCCTGAGACAGAAAATAGAAAGCATTGAAAAGGATTCCAGGGATAAACTGCGTATTGGCTATACCCAGATGCAGGAAGCAGTGCCTGCTTCATTCGGTATCCTTTTCAGTACATTTAACGAAGCCCTGTCACGCGACTGGTGGAGAGTATCCAAATGCTCCGAGAGAATCAAACAGGTCAACCTTGGTGGCGGAGCCACAGGTACAGGGCTGTCTATTCCAAGATATTTTATTATGGAAGTGGTTCCCGAACTGCGGCAGCTTACAGGACTGCCTCTTGCCCACAGTGAAAACCTTCCTGATGCCACTTCTAACCTTGACAGGTGGGTTGAGATACATGCCACAATAAAGTCGCATGCGGTCAACCTGGAAAAAATGGCTTCCGATATACGACTTCTCGCTTCCGATATCGCCGGCAATAAGACTGTGACCATCCCTGAAAAACAAACAGGCAGCTCTATTATGCCGGGTAAAATAAATCCTGTCATCCCGGAATTTGTGATCACCGCTTCCCACAGGATATACTCAAACGATCAGCTGATCAGCTCATTATGCAGCCAGGGGACCCTCGAGCTTAATGCATACCTGCCGGCTATAGGATTTGCAGTCATTGAAAGCCTGAAGCTCCTGGCAGCTTCCGATAAGACATTGCTCGGGAATCTTCTCAATGGTCTGGAAATAAATGAGTCTGCCGGGTACAGGTCGCTCATTCACAGCCCTTCCGTAACTACTGCATTAATACCATATACCGGCTACCATAAAGCCACAGAAATGGCAATCCTCATGAAAACGAATGGCATTGACATATTCGAGGCAAATGCCATATTGAAAATTCTTGATGACACCAGACTCAAAGAGATACTCGAACCCGGCAATCTCATGAAACTGGGATTCTCACTTGATGATATTATATAAAAACCCTTTATTCTTTATCCCACCATACCCTTGATTCCAATTTATCACCCCCTGGCAGTCTGGCTACAGCTGCTTCCACACTATCTTTTGCGAGATTATAATCTTCAGTCCCGTACATATACCTTCGTGCTATCGTGGGAGGATTATTAATAGCCTCTGGTGCAGGGCTAAGTATTGGATAGTCAGTTCTCCTCCAGTTACTCCATCCCTGGATACCATCGGGATAAAATGCCACATATTGTTGGGTTGCAATCTTCTCCAAATTGGCTCCTGTCCCGGGAGCTTCGATCAGGGCAACATGGGTACTGCTAAAGTATATATTGTCTGGAGCAGGTAATCCCCATTGTAAAAAAGATTGTGTTATACCTTCCTGATACAATGCTGCAGTATTGGGCGTTTCAGAAGTCCACCCCCTGTCGGCAGCCTCAGCACGAGCAAGAAGAACATGAGCTGCAGTTATTACATAATTTGGACTCGTTTGTTTGCGATAATCAGGATTTAATACATAACAGTACCCAGGATTTGCATTGCACCACTGGAAAGTAGCCGGATAGTTAATGCCGACAGGGACACCTAATGTTGAAGGGGCTCCGGTTGAATTAGAACCAAACACGTTTTGGCGCTGGTCGCTATTTAGAGAATCCATAAGTGATGTCATTGTGGCACTTTCTCCAAAAAAACCACTGGAACCATCATAATTAGTATAATAAAAATTCCTGAAATATTCACCCGGATAATTTAGCTGAAAATTATCCTCATTGGTTTCGATTGACCCTGCATTATCCTTGAGTGCAGCATTAAACTGTAATGCAGCATAACCTGCCGGCAAGGGGTATTGTTTTGATAGCCTCAAAGACATTAACATTCTCAGAGAGTTAGCAAATTTTTTCCACTTCAGTAAGTCTCCATTATAAACTATATCTCCCTTAATTGGCGGATCATTTTCAGTAAATTGTGCCACAGCGTCTGTTAGCTCAATTAACAAATTTTTATATATTGATTCCTGAGTGTCGTAACTAACATTAGGGTCGCCTTTAAGTGCATCTTTATATGGGATATCACCCCAGCAATCAGTAATAATCCAATAAATATATGCTTTGAGAATACGTGAGATTGCAATCTGGTTTTCATTCTCCCCGTATATTGCTGCGTCTTTTTGGGTTGCATCGTCTGTATTAGCTATAATAATGGCTTGAAGGTCATACAGATCATCTGAATAGTAGCTCATTAGTGAAGTTCTATAAGGTTCATAAAGTCCGGTCCATACATAAAATGTTTCCGCAAAATACTGGCAATAAATAGCACCCTGCACAGAAAGCTCTGAGTTGGAATATTCGGCTAAGCCGGAAAGAACATTTGTTAATAATGCTGATGTTTCCGGTTTTTCAGAATTGTCCGGGTCTTGATTGGTATCTCCAAAATCTTCCATCCTTTCGCATCCTGTAACAAGGTATAATGACAATACTATCGCTATTATTGAAATTGAATATACTGACCTTTTCATTTTTTAGATTTTCAAGGTTACAACCTCTGATGTTTAAAAAATAACTTTTAGGTTCATGCCAAATGATCTTGTTCCAGGGAATTGTGCATATTCACCTCCCGCATAAGATATTTCAGAAGGATCAAAATCCCTGGTATCTGAATATACCAGCCAGGGATTCAAAACAGAGAAAGATATATTCATGCTTTGAAAATAATTGCCAACTACCTTGAGTTTCCTGACCGGTATTTCATAACTAATGCTTAATTCACGAAATTTTATATACGTCAGATCATAAACGAATGGATCATATATACCTGCAGCAACCAGGTTTTCATAAAAATATTCATGTGCCTCTATTCGAGCCATACGGTCTTCATGTGTATTTGGATCCACTCCAGTTACCAGAATACCTCCACCATATTCAACAGGATCCCTTATCGGAATTCCTAAGTTATTGGTGCCTACTGTCCTTGCTGTTACACCTGACTGAGTACCCAACATGTCAGACAGGGAGAAATATTTACCCCCGACCTGGTAATCCAGATTAACAATTATTGTAAAGTTTTTCATTATCCTGAAGGAGTTCTGGATACCTCCTGTTATTTTCGGCAGGACACTTCCAAAGTTCTTACTTTCATCGACCACATATCTGTTGTTCTGATCCAACAAAGGTTTTCCATCCCACATTTTCATACCCTGTCCTATTAATACTCCCCATTGTTTGCCTTCCTCATGGTACATTGCAGGTGCTCCGGACCACCACTCTCCCACATTTTCAACTTCTACACTTGTGGTAAGAGAGTCAGCTATTTTGACTACCTTATTATTAATGAGGAAGGAGAAAGTAGCGTTTAGCTCATAAGTCAGGTTGTTGTTGCTCAATGGCCTTAGGTTTAGTATGAAATCCAAACCCTGCTTGACTATCTTACCTGAATTCAGGTACCTGGAATCAAAGCCACTATAGCTGGCAATTTTCAGGTTCATTGGAATTCCTTTTTCTGTTCCTTCCCAGAATGTAGCAGCAAAACCAATTTTGTTCTTGAGTAATCTTAAGTCCAAACCTATTTCCATCTGATCCTTAACAGCTCCATGAATAGTTTTGTCAACTAGTTGATTGGAAGTGCTCATCAGGATATTGTCATTCCATTTATACAAACCGAGACTAAATTGTGAACCTGGATATGCAAATACCCCAATAGCTGTGGGAATCTCTCCCCATGAAGCCCTGATTTTTCCATAGTCAAGGAATGGTAGTCCAAGGAAATTACTGAATATAAATGCACCTCCTAACGATTTTGAAAAAATAGAGTTATTTGATGGTGCCAAGGTTGAGAACCAGTCATTCCGTAAAGAAAATTCTCCGTAAACAAAATCTCTGAAACCTACATTTCCACGGATTAATATTGCTCTGTACTTCTCTTTTGTCCTGTTATTAATGATATTTGGCTGGTCCACAGAGTTGGCTATTGAATAAAGATTCCTTACAATCAAACCATTTACTGTGTTTGCAGAATTCGACTTAAAAACCGCTCTGAAAAAATCAGAACCTGCGTTGGCATTTATTTTGAAATCACCTAACTCCTTTTTAAAAGAAAAAAGACTCTCAATATTTTCCCTATTTAAATACGACGTATAAGTATAATAATATCCCTGCGCTTTCCAGTTTCCCCAGGGAACTGCCGCATCAGTCTGGCTATCATAAAGGTCTGTAGGGTATTGTTCTTCCTTCCAGGCATTGTCCTGGTATCTACGATAAGTAACTTTTGCACTAAGTCCTTTAATAATTTTGTACTCAAGAGAAATGTCGCCAAACAGATAGTCTGACCTCGAAGGCAGATTTATAAGGTCAAAAAAGGTATAATAATTATACCACCAAAATGCAGCGTAAAAATCTTTAGGATTATCTGACCTATAATAATCAGGACCCTTATGATTCCAGCTTGCATAAATGCCACCAGGAGTTCTCAGTCCCCTGAGTTCCTGCAATATCCCCATGTCAAGGTCTCTGTGGAAAAATTCGTTGAATGAACCAGTACTCTGGTTATTTAATCCATCATTAAATTCGCCCTTGGTTAGTGTCGTTATGAAATTAATATTTGCAGCAAAAGTCAGTTTATCTGTCAGATCATAGGAAGTTCTAAAGGAAGACGTAATTCGGTTTTGCGATGATTTGGGAATATTCCCTTTAATTGCAATATTACCTATCGTTGCGCGAATATTATAATCATCCCCAACTTTCGA
>CAYYIW010000036.1:0-41609 GCA_964472085.1 uncultured Rikenellaceae bacterium
CCTGTTATACTGGTTCTCATGAATGGCAGGGCTATTACTATTAATAAAGCAGACAGAGAATGTAAATCAATAATTGAAGCCTGGTTCCCGGGGAAATACGGTGGTGAAGCCGTTGCCGACATAGTATTTGGTGATTATAATCCCGGAGGACGGTTGCCGGTTACCTTTCCAAAATCGGTAGGACAGATACCTATGTGTTTCCCTTTTAAACCTGCATCTCATGCAGGCGCTTCCACCACTGTTAACGGAGTACTGTATCCTTTTGGTTACGGACTCAGCTTTACCACTTTCAGTTATTCAAATCTTAATATCGCTCCTGAAAAACAACTGGCCGCAGGTAACGTAAATGTTACTGTTGATGTCACCAATACCGGTACCAGGAAAGGAGATGAAGTTGTACAGCTCTATATTAATGATGAAGTCAGCTCTGTTATCAGTTTTGTAAAAGAACTGAGAGGTTTCGAGAGGATAACCCTGGAACCCGGAGAAACCAAAACAGTACATTTCACTCTCACGCCCGATGATCTTGAAATGCTCAACAGGAATATGAAATGGATCGTCGAACCCGGGTGGTTCAGGGTCATGGTTGGCAGTTCATCGGAAGATATCAGACAGGAAGGAAGGTTCGAAATCCTGACCACCAACAGGATTAACAAACCTTACGATAGTACCAGCCTCAAAAGATGAAAGTTTGAAAAAGAATTTAAAAAGAAGAAAAAATGCACTTTTTCTTTGATATATTAAAAAAATAGGTACATTTGTCGGTCTTTTATTATTAGAAAATGAGAAAATCTTTAATACATATTATTGTCCTTCTCCTCATTATTAGCCAGTATGTGTGACCGGGAATAATATGTAATACTATAAATATACAGAAGCTTTCCGGTCCGCCGGGGAGCTTTTTTTGTAATAGATTTTTTAAAGATGAAAAACCAGTTAAGAAGTTCAAAAACAAAGACGGGACGAAACATGGCAGGAGCCAGGAGCCTGTGGCGTGCGAACGGCATGACAGATACACAGATGGATAAGCCTGTTATTGCCATAGTCAATTCATTTTCACAGTTTGTCCCAGGGCATGTCCACCTTCATGAAGTTGGACAGATGGTAAAGAAAGAGATTGAAAAGAGAGGTTTTTTTGCTGCAGAGTTTAATACTATAGCTATCGATGACGGCATTGCCATGGGACATGCCGGAATGCTGTACTCTCTTCCGTCACGTGAGTTAATAGCTGACAGTGTGGAATATGTTGTCAATGCTCACCTGGCTGATGCGATGGTGTGTATAAGCAACTGCGACAAGATAACCCCGGGAATGATGATGGCGGCAATGAGGATCAATATACCGGTGGTCTTTGTTTCCGGCGGGCCAATGGAAGCAGGCCTGCTGAACAACAAACACCTCGACCTGGTTGATGCCATGGTGGCTGCTGCCGATAATAAAATCAGTGACAGTGATCTCTTCGATATTGAAAAGTCCGCCTGCCCGACATGTGGTTCATGTTCTGGTATGTTCACAGCCAACTCGATGAACTGTCTGACTGAAGCCCTTGGACTCTCTTTACCGGGCAACGGAACGGTTGTGGCAACCCACAGTAACAGGGTGAAGCTGTTTGAAAAGGCTGCTGACATCATAGTTGACCTGACAAAAAGGTATTATTATGAGGGAGACGATTCTGTCCTGCCCCGTTCTATAGCAACCAAGGCAGCCTTTATGAATTCAATGTCGCTCGATATTGCAATGGGTGGTTCTACCAATACCGTCCTTCATTTATTGGCTATTGCCAGGGAAGCAGGTGTTGATTTTACCATGAAAGATATAAATGACCTGTCGCTCAAGGTGCCCAATATATGCAAGGTAGCCCCGAGTTCCCGTTATCATGTACAGGATGTCAACCGCGCTGGGGGGATCCTCGGGATTATGGGTGAGCTCCAGAGAAGCCATCTTATAGATAACACTGTAAAAAGAGTCGATTACCCTTCATTGGGTGAAGCTATCGCTGACTGGGATATAATGGGTGAAACGGCAAAAGAAGAAGCATACCGGACATACAGGAGTGCTCCGTCGATGATACGGTCAATACAGATGGGTTCTCAAGACACCATGTACCGGGAGCTTGATACCGACAGGGTATCAGGATGTATCCGGTCTGCGGAACATCCTTACAACAAAGATGGGGGGTTGGCTGTTTTATTTGGGAACATTGCATCAAAAGGATGCATTGTCAAGACAGCCGGGATAGATCCGTCAGTGTTTGTTTTTACCGGCAATGCCAGGATCTTCGAATCGCAGGATGAAGCTTCGGATGGCATACTTAAGGGAGAAGTAAAAGAAGGAGATATAGTGATAATAAGGTATGAAGGCCCCAAAGGTGGACCCGGAATGCAGGAGATGTTATACCCCACATCATACCTGAAATCAAAAGGTCTCGATAAAAAATGTGCCCTGATAACCGATGGCAGGTTTTCCGGAGGAACATCCGGCCTCTCAATAGGTCATGTATCACCGGAAGCAGCAGCCGGAGGCGAATTAGCATTATTACGGACAGGAGATATTATCGATATTGACGTACCCGGCAGGAAAATAAATGTGAGATTGACGGCTGATGAATTGAAGAAAAGAAGGGAGGAAGAAGAAGCCAGGGGAGGAATGGCATATAAGCCCTTAAAGAGAAAGAGAGAAATATCTGTTGCCCTGAGGGCCTATGCACAAAACGTAAGCTCTGCTGATCTTGGGGCCGTCAGACTTTTATAGCAAATGTTCCATACATAGCTTAACTACAAGGGAACAATAGATTTAGACAACCATATTATAATATAATATTGTATGAAGACTGAAAAAGAAACAGAAGTTGCAACTGCTAATTACAATGGATTTGAACATATCTCAGGAGCTGAAGCTCTTTTGAAATGTCTCATAGAAGAAGATGTTGATACAATTTTCGGGTACCCCGGTGGTGCAATAATGCCAGTGTATGATAAGCTTATGGATTATGAGGATAAGCTTAAACATTTTCTTACACGCCATGAGCAGGGAGCTGCCCATGCAGCCCAGGCATATGCAATGGTTACAGGTAAGCCGGGCATTTGTTTTGCCACATCCGGCCCGGGAGCCACAAACCTGGTAACAGGAATAGCCAATGCTTTTCTCGATTCGATACCAATGGTATTCATAACTGCACAGGTAGTGTCAAATCTCATCGGCACCGATGCTTTCCAGGAAACAGATATTATAGGTATCTCAATGCCAGTGACTAAATGGAATTGCCAGGTAAAAACGGCCGATGAAATACCTGAGACAATAGCGAAAGCATTCTATATCGCTAAATCCGGACGTCCGGGTCCTGTCCTTATTGATATTACTAAGGACGCACAGGTAGCAAACCTTGATTTCAAGTATAAGAAATGTGATTATATAAGAAGCTATAATCCGAATATTCCATTGCATAAAAAGGAGATCGAGTCAGCAGCAATTATGATCAACCATGCTGAGAGGCCTCTCATCCTGGCCGGGCATGGCATACTGCTGTCACGTGCTGAGAAGGAACTAAGGGCTTTTGCCGAAAAAACGGGTATACCTGTGGCTCTGACCCTGCTGGGTTTATCAGCCTTCCCTTCGGACCACAGGCTCTTTGCCGGCCTGCTTGGGATGCACGGGAATTACGCACCAAATATCCTGACTAACCAGGCTGATCTTATCATTGCCATAGGCATGCGGTTTGATGACCGTGTAACCGGTAACCTTAAAAAATACGCAAAGAAAGCATCTATTATACATATTGAAATAGATGAAGCGGAAATAAACAAGAATGTGCCGGTTGATATTGAGTTAAACAATGATGCCAGGGAAGTCTTAAACGAACTCATGCCCCTTGTTAATGAGAATTCATATGAGAAATGGATCCGCGAATTCAGGATCTGCGACAAGACGGAATATGACAAGGTTATCAAGCCCGAGACTAAACCGGGATCAGGTGAGCTCAGGATGGGAGAAGTAGTCAGAAAGGTATCGGATCTGACCGGAGGAGAAGCTGTCATTGTTACTGACGTCGGTCAGAACCAGATGTATGCCGCCAGGTATTATAAGTTTGCCAACCCTAACAGCCTGGTCACTTCAGGTGGCATGGGAACAATGGGATTCGGACTGCCTGCGGGAATAGGAGCTAAGGTTGGAAGTCCCGATAAACCTGTAATAACATTTACAGGTGACGGAGGATTCCAGATGACCATGCAGGAACTTGGCACGATACTTCATTATAAAATTGCTCTGAAGATCATCATACTGAACAATAACTATCTTGGTATGGTTCGCCAGTGGCAGGATATGTTCAATGAAAAGAGATATGCCTCAACTGAACTGGTAAACCCGGACTTTGAAATGATTGGAAAAGCATTCGGAATACCTTCAAAAAAGGTTACAAAAAGGGAAGAATTGACGGAGGCCCTTGAAGAAATGCTCTCATATGACGGACCCTATCTTCTTAACATCACCGTAGAAAAGGAAGGGAATGTCTTTCCTATGGTGGAACCAGGGTCTTCAGTATCAGAAATAAGATTAACATACTGATATACTCTGAAAGACAGGGGAAACAGTTGAAACAGGTTCAGATAATATTAAAGAAAAAATATATAAGAAAATGAAACAGGAATTTACAATATCACTTTTCACCGAAGATCATATAGGGATACTCGGCCAGATCACAATAATCCTGACGCGCAGACAAATAAATATTGACAGCCTGACAGCCTCCGAATCTGCTGTAAAGGGAGTTCACCTGCTCACGATAGTCGTAAGGACTTCCAGGGAATTGATACAGAAGGTTGCAAGGCAGATGGAGAAACTTGTTGACGTAATTAAAGTTTTTGTTCACACATGCGATCAGATAATTTACCAGGAGCTTGCCTTGTTTAAAGTTACGACCAAAGGCCTGATGTCCGGCAATATAATTGATCATGTGGTACGTACTCATCATGCCCGCATCCTTGAGGTATCACCCGAGTATATAGTACTTGAAAAAACGGGGCACATGTCAGAAATAACTGAAATGCTCAACAGACTTGAACCCTACGGTGTTTTGCAGTTTGTAAGATCCGGAAGAGTGGCTATTACCAAGCAGGTCAAGGAACTTAATTCCTATCTGAGCGACAGGGATGAAGAAAACAGGTTAAAAGCCGATTCACTTGAAGTAATGAATTAATAATCAAATATTTAATATTTAAGATCATGGCACAAATAGATTTTGGCGGCGTAGTTGAGAATATAGTCACCAGGGAAGAGTTTCCTCTTTCCAAAGCCCGCGATGTATTAAAGAATGAAGTAATTGCTGTTATCGGTTATGGTGTCCAGGGACCGGCCCAGGCCCTTAACATGAAGGATAACGGCATTAATGTCATAATAGGCCAGGCTCCGGAATTTAAAGCCGACTGGGATAAAGCAGTTGCAGACGGGTTTGTACCCGGAGAGACACTATTCCAGGTTGAAGAGGCAGCTAAAAAAGGTACTATAATTCAGTATCTTGTTTCCGATGCAGCGCAAAGGATACTATGGCCCAAGATTAAGCCGTGTCTTAAAAAGGGAGACGCCCTCTATTTCTCCCACGGATTCTCAATAACCTATAAAGAACATACAGGTGTGATACCACCTGAGGATATTGATGTCATCCTGGTAGCTCCCAAAGGATCAGGCACAAGTGTAAGAAGGAATTTCCTCGCAGGTGCCGGCATCAATTCAAGTTACAGTGTTTTCCAGGATTATACCGGGAAAGCTGAAGAACGTACTCTCGCACTGGGTATTGCGATAGGCTCAGGCTACCTGTTCCCGACAACGTTTGAACAGGAAGTATTCAGTGATCTTACAGGTGAGCGCGGTGTCCTGATGGGAGCACTGGCAGGAATCATGGATGCCCAGTACCAGGTTCTCAGGAAAAACGGCCACAGCCCGTCAGAAGCATTCAACGAGACTGTGGAAGAGCTTACACAGAGCCTTATCCGCCTGGTCGATGAAAATGGTATGGACTGGATGTATGCCAATTGCAGTGCTACCGCTCAACGCGGTGCCCTTGACTGGCGTCCGAAGTTCAGGGATGCTACCCTGCCTGTATTTAATGAACTATATAACAGGGTTAAATCAGGAGAAGAATGCGTGAGGGTCTTACAGTCGACCGGTGCTCCCAACTACAAAGAGATGCTTGACAAAGAACTCAATGAGCTGGGCAATTCAGAGCTCTGGAGAGCTGGAGCAGCTGTCAGAAAACTAAGGCCAATTAAAGAATAACTAACTTCTGAAAAAAATATATACGATGGACGAAAAGGTCATTATTTTCGATACCACCCTTAGGGATGGAGAACAGGTACCCGGGTGCCAGCTGAATACAATTGAGAAAATTGAAGTGGCACAGGCCCTGGAAGCTCTGGGAGTAGACGTAATAGAAGCCGGTTTCCCAGTTTCAAGTCCCGGAGATTTTAGGTCTGTGGTGGAGATATCAAAAGCGGTCTCAAACCCTGTGATATGTGCTCTCACAAGAGCTGTTAAAAAAGATATAGAGGCTGCCGCAGAAGCTCTGCAAGATGCAAAAAGAAAAAGGATACATACCGGAATCGGGGTGTCTCCCTTTCATATTCAGTTCAAAATCAGAACGACACCTGAAGAGATACTGAGAAGAGCTTCCGATGCGGTTAAGTATGCAAAGAAATTTGTTGAGGATGTTGAATTCTATGCAGAAGATGCTGGCAGAAGTGAGAACGAATACCTTGCCAGGGTTATTGAGGCTGTAATTAAAGCCGGAGCAACAGTTGTCAACATTCCTGACACAACGGGATATTGTCTTCCCGAGGAATACGGTGCAAAGATCAGGTACCTCAGGGAAAATGTTCCCAATATAGAAAAAGCGATAATATCAACTCATTGCCATAACGACCTCGGTATGGCAACAGCCAACACCATGATGGGAGTTCTGAACGGGGCACGGCAGGTTGAGGTAACTATAAACGGTATCGGTGAACGAGCCGGTAATACGTCTCTTGAGGAAATTGCCATGATACTCAAAAGTCACCATAGCCTTAACCTGAAGACCGATATCAACTCGAAGCTCATATACAACACCAGCAGGCTGGTATCGACCCTCATGAGCATGCCCGTACAGGCCAATAAAGCAATTGTGGGAAGAAATGCATTTGCACATTCATCGGGAATACACCAGGATGGTGTTCTTAAGAACAGGGAAAATTACGAAATAATCGATCCTGTTGAAGTTGGAGTAAAAGAGTCATCTATCATATTGACAGCCCGCAGTGGAAGAGCCGCTCTGAATCACAGGCTTGAAGCTCTTGGCTTCACATTCAGCAAGGAAGAAATTGATGATATCTATCACAGGTTCCTGGTGATGGCCGATAAAAAGAAAGAGATAAATGATGATGATATAAGGGTACTGGCAGGCGTGATCTCCCAGGGTGAAAAATTGCTCAAACTGGAACATCTGCAGGTTACCTGCGGTAAGTCTATGATACCTGTAGCTACTGTTGGTGTTATAGTTGACAGTGAGACACATTTCTCAACAGCATCGGGTAACGGTCCCATTGATGCTGCCTTTACTGCTGTAAAGCAACTTATAAGTAAAACAGTACACCTTGAAGAATTCCTGATACAGGCTATTACCAAGGGAAGCGACGACCTCGGAAAGGTACATATAAAGGTAGAACACGAGGGCAATACATATTATGGTTTCTCGGCACATACTGATATAATTACTGCATCTGTTGAAGCATTTATTGACGCTCTGTCAAAGATAAACTGAGAACATTCCCTGGTCGCGTTGCGGCCTTCCCCCAATGGAGAATATGGAGTAGCAGAATTTAGAAATATTTAAAACAACAAAATTGAAAGCAAAAACACTTTTCGATAAGATATGGGACGGACATGTTGTAAGGTCCATAGACAGAGGACCGGATGTCTTGTATATCGACAGACATTACATACATGAGGTAACAAGTCCACAGGCATTCAACGGGCTGAAGGCCAGGGGAATACCTGTATTCAGACCTGGCAGGACCATCGCCACTGCCGATCATAACATTCCGACCAAGAACCAGCACCTGCCTATCAGTAACGAATTGTCCCGCACCCAGGTTGAGAAGCTTGACGAGAACTGCAGCACATACGGAATACAATATTTCGGGATAAACAACCCTAAAAACGGTATCGTACATGTTATCGGACCGGAGCTGGGTTATACCCTTCCCGGTATGACCATTGTCTGCGGAGACAGTCATACATCAACACATGGTGCTTTTGGGACAATAGCATTCGGGATTGGCACCAGTGAAGTTGAAATGGTACTGGCCTCACAGTGCATCATTCAGCCAAAACCAAAAAAAATGAGGATCACGCTGAACGGTAAACTTTCGAAAGGTGTGACATCAAAAGATATTATTATGTACATTATCTCGCAGATCTCGGCGAGTGGTGCAACAGGTTATTTTGTGGAATACAGCGGAGAGGCCATCAGGGCACTGAGTATGGAGAACCGGATGACCATTTGTAATATGAGCATCGAAATGGGTGCCAGGGGCGGCCTTATTGCTCCGGATGAAGTTACGTTCAATTATCTCAGGAAACTGCCATCGATACCGGGTGTAGGCGATTTTGAAGCTGCACTGGCCGGATGGGAAAAGCTGAAAAGTGACAGCGATGCGGTCTTTGACAAGGAACTTGCATTCGATGCCGCCCTGATCAGTCCTATGATCACTTATGGGACCAATCCCGGCATGGGTATGGCTGTCGACGGAACTATACCTCTGTCGGAGGATGCAGATCATGATGCTTCTGCTTCATTTCTAAAGTCACTCAACTATATGGGCTTCAAACCGGGAATGAAACTTCTTGGTCAGCCAATCGATTATGTCTTTATCGGAAGCTGTACCAATGGCAGGATTGAGGATTTCAGGGCTTTTGCCAGTATAATCAATGGCAGGAAGAAAGCTGATAACGTAACTGCACTTATTGTTCCTGGTTCAAAGAAGGTGGAAGTGCAGATGGCAGAAGAAGGACTCACCGAGATATACAGGGAAGCCGGCTTCGAGGTCAGGCAACCCGGATGTTCATCCTGCCTGGCCATGAACGATGATAAGATAGCTCCCGGGAAATATGCTGTATCGACCTCAAACAGGAACTTTGAAGGACGCCAGGGACCGGGAGCCAGGACATTACTGGCCAGCCCGTTTACAGCAGCAGCTGCTGCAATAACAGGGAAAATAACAGATCCCCGTGAGTTTATTAATGAAGACAAGAACCTTTAAAAAGATCTGACATGACTAAAGTTAAATTTGACATACTTGAGACAACATGTGTTCCATTGCCACTGGAAAACATTGATACAGATCAGATTATCCCTGCAAGGTTCCTCAGTGCAACATCACGGGAAGGATTTGGAGATAACCTGTTCCGCGACTGGAAATATTTAAAGACAGGAGAGCTAAACAGGGAATTTGTTCTGAATGATCCTGAATACAGCGGTAAGGTGCTTGTTTCCGGTAAGAACTTTGGCAGCGGATCAAGCAGGGAACATGCTGTATGGGCCATATATGACTACGGGTTCAGGGCTGTCGTATCAAGTTTCTTTGCAGATATCTTCAAGAATAACTCATTGAACAACGGTCTTCTTCCCATAGTGGTAAGCGATCAGTTCCTGCAAAGACTCCTGGATCTTGTACAGAAGGATTATACAACAAAGGTCAGGATTGACCTGGAAAAACAGACTCTAACTATAGTACCTACTGGTGACTCGGTAAGTTTCGACATCAATCCGTATAAAAAGGAATGTCTTTTGAATGGTCTTGATGATATAGATTTCCTTCTGAATATGAAAAACTTAATAGAAGACTATGAGACTCATAAAAGTATAGCAAAATGAGAGTTGAAATAATGGATACTACCCTAAGGGATGGGGAACAGACACAGGGAGTGTCATACTCACCGCTCGAGAAGCTCCATATAGCCAAACTTCTGCTCAAGGATCTCAGGGTTGACCGCATAGAAGTCGCATCAGCCAGGGTTTCAACAGGAGAGTTTAAAGCTATCAGGAAAATAACAGACTGGGCCCGTCATAATAACCTTCACAGGAAAGTGGAAGTATTGGGCTTTGTTGACGGTGATGTCTCGCTGAACTGGATAAATGATGCAGGCGGCAAGGTAGATAACCTGCTTTGCAAAGGTTCACTGCGTCATCTTGAAAAACAACTGAGAAAAACACCTGAACAGCATGTAGCTGATATTAAGAAGATCATCGACAAAGCCGGGAGAATGGATATCGATATAAACATATACCTGGAAGACTGGTCAAACGGTATGATCAATTCCCCTGATTATGTTACGTACATGATTGATTCTTTGAAGAATGAGAATATCCAGAGGTTCATGCTTCCGGATACCCTGGGTATCCTTAATCCGGATCAGGCATATGAATTTTGCAAAAAGATGGTAGACAGGTATCCATCCCTTCATTTTGACTTTCACGCACATAACGATTATGACCTGGCCGTTGCCAACGTATATGCCGCCGTTAAAGCAGGGATAAAAGGACTCCATACCACAATCAACGGTCTTGGAGAAAGAGCCGGCAACGCGCCTCTTTCAAGTATAATAGGTGTGCTCCGCGATCTTATCCCTTCAGAAACCGGTATCAATGAATTTGAGATCACAAAAGCCAGCAAGATAGTGGAGACGTTCAGCGGGGTAAGGATACCTGTCAACAAACCCCTTGTAGGGGAAAATGTTTTCACACAGACTTCAGGAGTTCATGCCGACGGTGACAGCAAGGACAACCTCTACTTTAATAACCTGCTCCCGGAACGCTTCGGAAGAAAAAGGAAATATGCACTGGGCAAACAATCAGGGAAGGCAACCATAAGGAAAAATCTCGAGGAATTCGGACTCTTTCTCAATCCTGATTCGCTTGCTAAGGTTACTCAGAGGGTTATAGAACTCGGTGATAAAAAGGAGAATGTCACAACCGAGGACCTTCCTTTTATAATAGCTGATGTGCTTGGTAACGAACATATCAACTACAAGATCTTTATCAAGAATTATTCTCTGTCTCTCTCCTATGGGTTGAAACCATTTGCCAGCGTCCAGGTGGAGATAGACGGGAACCTCTACCAGGAGACATCTTCGGGAGACGGTCAGTATGATGCCTTCATGAAGACCCTGCATATCATTTACAGTAAGCTTGGAAAGGAATTCCCGTATCTTACCGATTACCAGGTGTCAATACCTCCGGGAGGAAAGACAGATGCGCTGGTGGAAACAATAATTACCTGGGATTACAATGGGAAGGAGTTTAAAACAAAAGGACTCGATGCCGACCAGACAGAATCAGCCATAAAGGCTACAGAAAAGATGTTGAACATAATGGAAGGCCTTACCGAAAATGTAAGTGCTCATATCGTTGCACAGGTATAAAATCAAATAATTCAGAATACTCAATAATCAAAGTAAACAAAATTATCTTATGGGCAAATCGTACAATATCGCCGTTTTACCTGGTGACGGCACCGGACCTGAAGTTGTCAGGGAGGGGAAAAAAGTAATTAGTGCCGCTGCTGACAAATTTGGATTCAAACTCAATTTCGAGGAGTTCGATTTCGGTGGTGACCGTTATCTGAGGACCGGGGAAATACTTCCGGATTCCGCTCCTGATCAGCTGAGAAAATTTGATGCTATCTTCCTTGGTGCAATCGGTCATCCTGATGTTAAACCAGGGATACTGGAAAAAGGCATCCTCCTTAAATTAAGGTTCGAGCTGGACCAGTATATTAACCTTCGTCCTATAAAGCTCTACCCCGGTGTTGGTACTCCACTTAAAGACAAAGGACCGGAACATATCGATTATGTGGTTGTGAGGGAAAACTCAGGCGGTATTTATACCGGCATAGGAGGAATATCCCAGAAAGGTACTCCCAATGAGGTTGCTGTACAGAGTATGGTATATAACCGTATGCAGGTTGAAAGATGCCTTCGCTATGCCTTTGATTACACAAAAAGAAGGAAAAAGAAAAACACCCTTGCCCTTTGCGGAAAGACTAATGTTCTGACATATGTATTTGACCTGTGGGAAAGAACCTTCCATGAGATAGGGAAAGCAGATTACCCGGATATAACCAGGGAATATTATCATGTTGATGCAACAGTTATGTGGATGGTTAAGAATCCTGAGTGGTTCGATGTCATCGTAACGGGTAACATTTTTGGCGATATTATTACAGACCTTGGTGCAATAACGCAGGGAGGAATGGGCATCGCAGCAGGAGGTAATATTAATCCAGAAGGTGTTTCCATGTTTGAACCTATAGGCGGATCCGCACCGAAATACACAGGGAAGAATGTGATCAACCCTCTTGCATCCATTTCATGTGGCTCCATGATGCTCGATCACCTTGGTGAAACAGCAGCGGCAGCATCAATAGAAAATGCTATCATGGATGTAACAGCGAATAAACTGAAAGACATGGGAGCAGGAAGAATGGGCTATTCAACATCCGAGGTGGGTGACCTGGTGGCAGAACGAGTCTGATAATTTTATTTAACTTCAGGCCCATATTAGTAGATTATATTAATTATTTACTATATTTGCATTTACATTTTAAAGAAATGAACTACAGAACATCACATCATCATTTTCATGTTTGCTCTCGGGCGAGGTGATAATGGTATGCATTAAAATATAATATCAAAAACCCGTCTGAGCAGTTCAGGCGGGTTTTTTGTTCCTGGCTTCTCGGACATATTTAATAGAATAAAATGGCAAAACTGAAAATTGCAATCCAGAAGAGCGGAAGGCTTAGTGAAAATTCAAAAAAACTACTGGAAGAATGTGGTATTAACTTTTCAAACGGTGCGAATGTGCTTAAAACAAGTGCAGGAAATTTCCCTGTAGAACTCCTGTTCCTTCGTGATGATGACATTCCACAGTATGTGGAACAGCAGGTTGCGGATATAGGTATCCTGGGTGAAAATATGATCTATGAGAAGAACAAGGATGTTGATGTTGTCGAACTCCTGGGCTTCGCTAACTGCAGGTTAAGCCTGGCCATCCCGAAAGATGAAAAATATACTGACGTTAAATGCCTGGAGAATAAAAAGATAGCAACGAGCTATCCTCACCTGCTTTCTGAATTCCTGGATAAGAGCAATATTACGGCCGAGATAGAGGAGATCAGCGGTAGTGTGGAGATTGCCCCTGGTATAGGCCTGGCCGATGCTGTATGCGATATTGTCAGTTCCGGAAGCACCCTTATGACCAACGGGCTACATGAAGTGGTAACTATCATGAAAAGCCAGGCTGCCATAATAGGCAATAAAAACCTGGACAGTAAAAAACAGACAATCCTGAATAAGCTCCTCTTCAGGATAAGAGCAGTTAAGAATGCCAAGGAAAATAAATATATCCTTCTTAACGCACCCGAATCGGCCGTTGATAAAATTTGTGCCATACTCCCGGGGATGAAGAGTCCTACAATCCTTCCACTGGCCGAAAAAGGATGGTGCAGCCTTCATTCTGTTGTAAAAGAGGATGAATTCTGGGAAAGGATAGATCAGTTAAAAGCTGAAGGAGCCGAGGGAATTCTTGTAATACCAATTGAAAAAATGATTCTGTGATGAAAACGATATTACTCCCCGCAAGAGACTCGTGGAAAGATATCTGCAGGAGACCCCTGATGGAAAAAGCCGGACTGGAAAAGGTTGTCGGAGAAATAATCTCTGAAGTAAGGAAAGGATCGGACAGGGCTCTTGTTGAACTGACAATGAAATTTGATGGTTATAAACCTGAGAATATGCGTGTATCCGCTTCTGAAATAGCAGAAGCTTACAAGGCAGTACCAGATCCTCTCAAACAGGCAATAAAAACCGCCAGGACCAATATTGAAAGATTCCATTCAGCCCAGATCATCAGGGAAGAGGCTGTCGAAATAACAGCCGGTGTCACCTGCTGGCGAAAAAGCATACCCATCGAAAAAGTAGGACTATATATACCCGGCGGATCAGCCCCTTTGTTCTCGACCCTGTTAATGCTCGGTATTCCGGCAAAGCTGGCCGGATGTGAACAAATTATTGTATGCACTCCTCCCGGCACAAACGGGAAAATAAGTCCTGAGATCCTCTATACAGCTGATTTACTAGGAATTACAGACATCTTCAAAGTCGGTGGGGCTCAGGCTGTTGCTGCCCTTGCCTATGGTACTGATACCATTCCTTCTGTATACAAGATCTTTGGTCCGGGGAACCAGTATGTCACCAAAGCCAAAGAACTGGTGCAGCAGGATGGAATAGCCATAGACATGCCGGCAGGTCCCAGTGAAGTGCTGATCATTGCTGACAGTGATGCAGATGCGGAAACAGTCGCAGCGGATCTGATCTCACAGGCAGAACACGGGAAAGACAGCCAGGTTATACTCCTAACGGACAGCCGATCACTGGCTGAAAAGGTAAAAGGAGAGCTTGAAAAACAGGCTGAATCACTGCCAAGAAAAGACATAATTAAAGGATCCCTTGATCACTGCAGGCTGGTTGTACTTCCATCAACAGATGATTGTATCTCATTCAGCAATACCTATGCTCCGGAACATCTTATCATCAACACTGCAAATGCATCTGACCTTGAGGAGAAAGTAAAGAACGCCGGCTCTGTTTTTATTGGGAAATATAGTTGCGAGAGCGCAGGTGACTATGCTTCAGGAACAAACCATACCCTTCCAACAAATGGTTTCGCAAGAAATTACAGTGGAGTATCTGTCGATAGTTACATGAAAAAGATTACCTTTCAGTCTATTACGGCAGCGGGGATAAAAAACCTGGGACCATCGATAGAGCTGATGGCAACATCTGAGTTACTTCAGGGACATAAAAATGCAGTGAGCATACGTCTTAAAAATCTGGGAAATGACTGATTTAAATAAACTTGTCAGGGAAAATGTATTAAGGCTTACACCCTACTCCTGTGCAAGGGATGAATTCAGTGGTAAAGAAGGAATATTTCTGGATGCCAATGAAAATCCTTTCGGAAAATTAAATCGTTATCCCGATCCCTATCAGCGTGAACTTAAAAAGGTTATCGCGCGAATTAAAGAGACAGAAACCCGCAGGATCTTCCTGGGTAACGGTAGTGATGAGATTATTGACCTCACTTTCAGGATATTCTGTAATCCGGGTAAAGATAAAGTAATGTTGTTCACTCCTACATACGGAATGTACGGCGTATCTGCTGATATCAATGATGTTGGCATTATCAGTATGCCTCTTGATGATAACTTCCAGATTGACATTGCCCGGGTAAACCCATGGCTTTCCCGTGAAGATATTAAGCTGATCTTCATATGCTCCCCTAATAATCCAACGGCAAATTCGGTAAGGCAGACGGATATCGAGAATATCCTGGATAACTTCGGAGGTATATTGGTAATAGATGAAGCATATGCAGACTTCAGTGACAGTCCTTCGCTGATGAAACTGACAGAGAAGTATGATAATCTTGTGATAATGCAAACTTTCAGCAAAGCATGGGGTCTGGCAGCAGCCAGGATTGGTATGGCCTTTTCCACACCTGAAATATTATCATTCTATAACAAAATGAAACCTCCGTATAATATCAGTTCTGTTAACCAGGAAGCCGCTCTGGATGCCCTGAATGATACAGATGGATTTACCAGCAGGTTAAGAATGATAAAAGAAGAGAAAAAGAGACTTGTGACGGATCTTGAAAAGCTGAGGCTAGTGGAAAAAATTTACCCGTCGGATGCTAATTTCCTGCTGGTGAAAGTTAAAGATGCTACAGCAATATACAGGAAACTGGTCGATATGAACATTATAGTCAGGAACCGCAGCAGCCTTGTTAATAACTGCCTCAGGATAACTGTCGGCAAAAAGACCGAGAATGATGCATTGCTTAAAGCACTAAAAAATATTGAATGATGAAGAAAGTATTGTTTATCGACAGGGACGGAACGATAATATCGGAACCTGCTGACGAACAGGTTGACAGTTTTGAAAAACTGTCCTTTTTGCCCGGGGCTATAACCGCACTTTCCCGTATCGCAAAAGAAACAGATTTTGAATTGGTCATGGTGACCAACCAGGACGGTCTGGGTACGGATTCCTTTCCTGAAAATACTTTCTGGCCGGTACACAACAAAATGCTGGAGATACTCGGTAACGAGGGAATCAGTTTTTCAGAGATATTCATAGACAGGACTTTCCCCGAACAAAATGCCCCGACAAGGAAACCCGGAACTGCCATGCTGGTACAGTTCCTGGCTACAGGTATCGATTTGGATTCATCATTTGTCATAGGAGACAGGCTTACTGACATTGCGTTTGCAAAAAACCTGGGGTGCAGGGTTGTCTATATGAATTCAGAGTCATCTCCCGATGCTGCTCTTTCGACTACCGACTGGAATGAAATATATTCCTGGCTTAAAAATATTCCGAGGAAAGCCAGGATAACCAGGAAAACAGGCGAAACAGATATTACGGTTGAAGTAAACCTCGACGGATCGGGGAAATACAATGTCAGCACAGGTATCGGTTTCTTTGACCATATGCTGGAACAACTGGCCAGACATGGTAACATGGATCTACTGGTAGAGGCCCGTGGAGATCTCCATGTTGATGCTCATCATACTGTTGAGGATGTAGCCATAACACTCGGAAAATCAATCGACAGGGCCCTCGGGAAAAAAAAGGGCATAGAGAGATACAGTTTTGTATTGCCAATGGATGACAGTCTTGCCAGTGTAGCGATAGATTTCGGAGGGCGTCCGTGGCTTGTCTGGGATGTGCAGTTCAGCAATGAAAAAACAGGAGAATTGCCCTCTGAGATGTTTTACCATTTCTTCAGGTCATTCTGCGATAATGCCGGATGTAACCTGAATATAAGTGCTGATGGTCAGAATGACCACCATAAAGCTGAAGCTGTTTTCAAGGCCTTTGCCAGAGCCATAAAGATGGCTGTACGACAGACAGATAATTATACCATTCCGACTACAAAAGGGACGTTATGATAGCAATAGTGAAATATAATGCCGGCAATATCAGGTCGGTCAGTAATGCACTGAACCGTCTCGGCTTTGAGAATATTATCACCGATGATCCGGACGAAATAATAAATGCCGATAAGGTTATTTTCCCGGGTGTAGGTGAAGCCGGATCAGCGATGAGATACCTGAAGAAAAGGGGACTGGACAGGACCATGATTTCCCTGACCAGGCCTGTGCTGGGAATATGCCTTGGATTACAGCTTATGTGCCACCATAGCTCTGAAGGAAATACAAAGTGCCTGGGTATCTTTGATGCTGAGGTAAAACTATTCCCTCCTCTCGATAAAATACCTCACATGGGCTGGGATAATTTTATTACTCTTGAAGGCGGTTTATTCTCAGGCATCAATCCTGAAGACGATGTTTATTATGTTCATAGCTATTTTGCAGAACTCTCTGATTATACAACAGCTATATGTGACTATATTGTGCCTTTCAGTGCCGCTATGGGAAGGAACAATTTTTATGCTACCCAGTTCCATCCTGAAAAATCAGCTGGTATTGGTGAAAAAATACTGCTTAACTTTCTGAATCTATGAGAATAGTAGTAGCTATCGATATTATCGGAGGAAAATGCGTTCGACTTACCCGGGGTGATTTCAGTACAAAGAAAATATATGAAGAAGATCCTTTGAAAATTGCCAGGGCAATAGAAGACAGTGGATTAAAATACCTGCACCTGGTAGATCTTGACGGAGCGAAAAACAGGAGACCTATGAACCTGCTTATCCTCGAAAAGATAGCTATGAAAACGAACCTGAAGATTGACTATGGAGGCGGAATCAGATCATATGATGATTTACTGTCTGTTCTCAGCGCCGGAGCAAAGCAGATAACGGCAGGGAGCATTGCTGTGAGGGATCCGCAGGTATTCCTTGAATGGCTTTCAAAACTGGGACAGCAAAAAATTATACTTGGAGCTGATTTTATTGACAGGAAAGTTGCTGTTGAGGGGTGGACGGAACAACACGACACGGATATTGTGGAATTTATATCGGGGTACAGGTCGAAGGGAGTCAAATATGTCATCTGCACAGATATCAGGAAAGACGGTATGTTGAAAGGTCCCTCAACCGCAATGTACAGGGAAATACTGGATACTGTGGATATAAATCTCATTGCCAGCGGGGGTATTTCATCTGCCAGGGATATAGAAAAAGTAAGAGAAGCAGGATGTGAGGGAGCCATAATAGGAAAAGCTTTTTATGAAGGAAAGATAACTTTAAATGAACTTGCAGCCCTATGCTGAAGAAAAGAATAATACCATGTCTAGACATCAAAGACGGCAGGACGGTCAAAGGTGTTAATTTCGTTGATCTGCAGGATGCAGGAGATGCTGTAGTACTTGCAAAAAAATATGTTGAACAGGGTGCTGATGAACTTGTATTTCTTGATATTACCGCTACCATCGAGAACAGGAAAACCCTTGTTGAACTGGTTGAAAGGATCGCGGCTGAAATTAATATACCCTTTACAGTCGGAGGCGGAATTGACAATGTTGAAGATGTTGCCAGGCTTATCAGCGCAGGAGCGGATAAGGTGAGCATCAACTCATCAGCAGTCAGACATCCGGAACTGATAACCGAAACAGCCGGCAGGTTTGGCAATCAGTGTGTGGTTGTGGCCATTGACACAAAGCTGGTCGACGATGAATGGGTTGTTGTAATTGACGGGGGACGTACCATGACAGGACTAAATACTCTAAGCTGGGCAAGAACCGTGGAGAAGAATGGTGCAGGTGAGATTCTTCTTACCTCTATGAATACTGATGGCACAAAATCAGGTTTTTCCATCGATATAACATCTGAAGTAAGCAGTACGGTCAATATTCCTGTCATAGCCTCAGGGGGAGCCGGTAACATGAAACACTTCAGGGAAGTATTTACAGAGACAGCATGCAGTGCTGCTCTTGCAGCCAGTATCTTTCATTTTGGAGAGGTGGATATCAGGGAACTTAAGAAATATCTGATAAGCGAAAACATTCCTGCCAGATGATGGAAACAACATTTTTATGAACATGTTGGAATTATATCCTTGAGGCAGTTTTATAAAAGCATGGTTCAAGAGTTATCTGATCCATTTATTACTGAATAATACATACTTATGATATAATGAAAATTGATTTTAAAAAAGGAAACGGACTTGTTCCGGTAGTTATACAGGATTACAGGACCCTCCAGGTACTCATGCTTGGATATATGAATGAAGAAGCTTTTTTGAAGACTGAAAAGGATAAAATGGTGACTTTTTTCAGCAGAAGTAAAAACCGGCTGTGGACCAAAGGAGAGACTTCGGGTAATTACCTGTATGTCTCAGAGATACTTACTGACTGTGATAATGATTCGATCCTTATCAAGGCCGTACCGGCCGGACCCGTTTGTCATACCGGGAACAAAGCCTGCTTTGATGACAATACTCCGAAGGGATTCATTTACAAACTGGAAGAAACAATAAATCAGCGAATCGATAATGATGTTACCGAATCATATACCAACAGACTTTATAAAAAAGGTATAAATAAAATGGCACAGAAAGTAGGTGAGGAAGCTGTTGAACTGGTAATAGAAGCCATGGACAGTAATGATGAGTTGTTCATGAATGAAGCTGCCGATCTGCTTTACCACATGCTGATATTGCTTAAGGCCCGGGGATTATCATTCAGCGATATTGAAAAAATACTCGAATCGCGTCATAAAAGCTGATCCCGAAGGAAGACCTACCCCCTTTCCCGTTTCCCCCAAGGGGGAAAAGCTAATGTATAGCTGTTAACACTTTCCCCCCTGGGGGAAGGCCGGGATGGGGGTAATTGCAATTAGAAAATTCTCAATAAATAAACATATTAATATATATTACATGAATTGAGAATGAATATTTGGCTATCTAGAATTTTAGGGGCTTAATGTTTTCGGATTAAGACTTTTTGAAATATTCTCATCCCATCAAAAATTTTAGTTGAATTGAAATAATTTCTTTTGTTTTCTTTGTTATTCTTAGAAAAACCGTATTTTTGTAAGCCGTTATAAGTGATATGATGAAAATTTGCAAGACATATTTTATCTCCTTTTATTACTTCTATTTTTATTTTAAAAAAAGATAAAGGGGATTTTTGTATATGAATAGATCAATAATATTATAGCAAGGGTCCCTGAACGGGGCCCTTACTTATTTTAAAGCATTTGAGATGAAAATAGCAATTCAGGGAGAGACCGGTAGCTTTCACGAGGTGGCAGCCAGGCAGTATTTCAGTTATGATGAGATAGAGGTTGTACCCTGTTCCACATTTGACCTGACACTTAATACTGTTCTTGCAGGAGATGCTGATTTTGCAATAATGGCCATTGAAAATGCACGTTCAGGAAGTATTCTATACAACTATACGCTGATAAGGGAATCGGGACTTAAAATACTTGGGGAACATAATCTCAGGGTAAGACAAAACCTGATGGCGTTACATGGCCAGCAGATTACAGATATAAAAGAGATCAGATCACATCCTATTGCTATAGCTCAATGCATGACTTTCCTTAACCAGTTTCCCGGTATAACACTTGTTGAAAGTTATGATACTGCGGCAAGTGCAAGGGAAATAAGCGAAACACAGTCAGGAGGGGTAGCAGCTATTGGCTCAGCAATAACTGCCGAAATATACGATCTGAGCATACTGGCCTCAGGTATTGAGACATATAAGAAAAACTATACCCGTTTTCTGGTCATTGGAAGTGAGGACAAGGGAAACACCAGGGGGAATAAAGTATCAATCTGTTTCTCAACCGGTCATAAACCAGGATCACTGGCAGCGGTACTGGTTAAGATTGCCGAGCTGGGGATTAACCTTTCCAAAATACAGTCGGTACCCCGGCTCAACGGAGACTGGGAATACATGTTCTATCTCGATCTCGAACTTAACAAGAATACAAAAGCTGATGTAATTGACAGGTTTCTGCATAAATACACCAGCGATCTCGAAATACTGGGTGTTTATTTTAAAGGAGATACGTTATATGAAAGTTAAACCGGCAGAGCGAACCAATACGGTGCAGGAATATTATTTTTCGCAGAAGCTTGCGGAAATTGACAGCATGCGTAAAGCAGGGGCTGATGTTATTAACCTCGGTATAGGCAGTCCTGACCAGCCACCATCACCAGCTACCATCCAGGCATTGATCAATGAAGCCATGAAACCGACATCTCATGGTTATCAGAGCTATAAAGGGATAGCTGTTCTCAGGCAACAGTTTGCCGGATGGTACAAAAAATATTTCAGTGTTAACCTTGATCCCGAAAAGGAAATTCTCTTACTGATGGGTAGCAAGGAAGGCATTATGCATATAAGTATGGCTTTTGTCAATCCTGGCGATGAAGTACTGGTCCCCGATCCGGGTTACCCGACATATACTTCCGTAACCAGCCTGGTGGGCGGAGTGGTTCGCAAATACGAGCTGGATGAGAAAAACGGATGGTTACCTGACCTTGATGCCCTGGAAAAGAGTGATCTGTGTAAGGTCAGGGTAATGTGGGTCAACTATCCGCATATGCCTACGGGAACCAAAGCCTCAGGAGAGCTCTTTGAGAAACTCGTATCCTTTGCCACCAGAAATAATATCCTGCTGGTCAATGATAATCCATACAACTTCATTCAGAACACGGATTATCACAGTATTCTTGAAGTTGAAGGTGCAATGGATACGGCACTTGAGCTTAACTCGCTCAGTAAATCGCATAATATGGCAGGCTGGAGAATAGGAATGGTTGCAGGACATAACGAGTATATAAAAAATATCTTAAAGGTGAAAAGCAACATGGACTCTGGCATGTTCCTTGCCATGCAGGTTGCAGCTGCCGAAGCTTTAAAAAATCCTGACTCATGGTATGATTCAGTAAATGAAGTATATACAGGGAGGCGAAAGATTGTCGGGGAAATCATGGATATTCTCGGCTGCAGCTATAACAGTGAACAGGCAGGACTGTTTGTCTGGGGACGGATACCTGAAGAGACTCCTGATGCTGAGGAATTTATCGAGAATATTCTTCAGGAATCACATGTCTTCATAACGCCGGGATTCATCTTTGGGGAGAAAGGACGCAGATATATACGTATATCATTATGTGCCAGTGACGGGAGGCTGAAAGAAGCCAAAAACAGGCTGACAGAATATAAAATAAATCATAACCATAAAAACTAAAAGGTACCTAACATGGTAATTGCAGTAGTAGGTATAGGTCTGATAGGTGGTTCATTGATGATCGATCTTCGCAAAAGAAGCTTTGCCACTCATATCATTGGGGTCGATAATAACGTCACTCACGGGAACATTGCTATTTTGAGCGGTCTTGTTGATGAGATCGACAGTCTTGAGAATGCTGTCGGAAAAAGCGACCTGATAATTTTATCAACACCGGTAAATACAAATAGCACAATGCTGCCTCGCATACTTGACATGATAGTCGGCACAACAAAGGTTGTTACCGACATGGGATCAACAAAAGGAAGCATTGCAAGGGCATCGGTAAATCATCCTGGAAGAGGACGATATGTTGCCGTTCATCCTATGGCAGGGACCGAGTTTTCAGGTCCTCTTGCAGCTATTGGTAAACTGTTTGATTATAAGCCAGCCATTATATGCGACAGGGAACTCAGCGATACAGATGCTCTCATGACTGTTGAGAAAATGCTTGAGACACTTAATATGCGTAAAGTATATATGAACTCCAGCGACCATGATGTCCATGTGGCATATGTCTCACATATATCACACATTATATCCTTTTCACTTGCTCTCAGTGTACTGGAAAAGGAAGAAAAAGAGCAGAATATTCTTACTCTCGCCGGTGGCGGTTTTGAAAGTACCGTGCGTCTGGCTAAAAGTAACGGCGATACATGGGCTCCTATCTTCTCAGAGAATGCTGAGTATATACTGGAGGTAATGGATACCTATATAGAAAAAATGAACTCATTCCGTAAAATGATCTCTGAAAACAATATAGATGGTCTCAAAGACTTAATGGAAGAGGCTAATAAGATCAGGAAAATACTGAACTAATAATGATGCAACAATGGAGCTTAAAATTGAAAATTCAAGGATAAATGAATGGAGAGGTTACAAAGGCAGACCTTTCCTGATATCAGGTCCCTGCAGCGCAGAGACCGAGGAGCAGGTTATGGAAACTGCCAGGCAACTGGCCGCCATAAATGAAGTGTGCGTTTACAGGGCAGGTATATGGAAACCCCGGACACGTCCAAATTCTTTTGAAGGCGTTGGATCAGAAGGGCTCAAATGGCTCAGGAGAGTAAAACAGGAAACCGGACTTCTTGTTGGCACCGAGGTAGCAAACGAAAAACATGTTTACGAGGCACTTAAGTACGGTATAGATCTGCTCTGGATCGGTGCCCGTACATCAGTTAACCCGTTTACGGTACAGGAGATATCGGATGCTCTGAATGGAGTGGATGTTATGGTCCTGGTCAAAAATCCCATAAATCCCGACATAGAACTATGGACCGGGGCTATTGAACGTATCGCGAGGGCCGGAATTACAAGGATAGGCGCAATACACCGTGGATTCTCTTCGTATGAGAAGACTCTCTACCGCAACCAGCCCAACTGGCAGCTGCCCATTGAACTACGACGACGTTTTCCCGACCTTCCGATGATTTGTGATCCCAGCCATATTTCCGGGTCACGACTTTATCTCCATGAGATAGCACAGAAAGCCATGGACCTTAACTTCGACGGGTTGATGCTTGAATCTCATATCGATCCTGCAAATGCACTTTCCGATGCAGCACAGCAGGTAACTCCAAATGATCTGAAAGAGCTGCTCAGCAGACTCATTATGAGAAGTCCCAGCACGTCAGATCCCAGACTGCTGGATGTTCTGGGAGAATTGCGCCAGCAGATAGACGTATATGATGATACACTTCTTGATCTTATGGAAAAAAGGATGACGGTGGCAGAAACGATCGGACATTATAAAAAGGAAAATAATATCACTATCTTGCAAAGTACCCGCTGGGATGAGATTATTAAAAAAGTTAAGGCAAGAGGCCTGGCAAAAGGGCTGAGTGCTGAGATGATAGATGCTATTTTCAAGGCCATACACCAGGAGTCCATTAATCACCAGATGAGGGTTATGAATAATGGTGTCGAAACAACTGAAAGCAGGAAATAAAAACAATATTCAATGGAACGATATCTTGAACCGTCTGAGATAAATGGTGAGGTAAAAGCACCAACATCAAAAAGTATAACACAAAGAGCAATAGCTGCTGCTATACTGTCAAACGGCCAGAGTATCATCCATGATCCCTCATACTGCGATGACTCACTGGCAGCAATGAGTATAGCAGTCTGCCTTGGTGCAAAAGTGGACCCGGAACCTGATAAACTTAAGATAACAGGCGCAGGCTTACTGAAAGAAAACAAGCTCAACTGTGGTGAGTCAGGTCTCGCTATCAGGATGTTCTCCCCTATTGCAGCCCTATACCCATCAGAAATAACCATGGTCGGCTCAATCTCTCTACGGAAACGTCCCATGCACATGATAGAGGAAGCTCTTAACCAGCTGGGGGCAAAATGCTCATCAAACGACGGTTTTCTGCCTGTCAATATTCACGGACCCCTTAAAGGAGGATTTTGTGAAATTGACGGTTCGGTAAGCAGCCAGCTGCTGACCGGACTGCTTATGGCCCTTCCACTTGCACAGGAAAACTCCGAGATAAAAGTCAATAACCTGAAAAGCAAGCCTTATATCGATATGACCCTCCAGGTACTGGAGTCATTCGGTATAAAAATTGAAAACAACAGGTATGCTAATTTTCATATCCGGGGAAACCAGAAATATACACCGCGCGATTTCACTGTTGAAGGTGATTGGTCGGGGGTAGCCTTCATCCTCGTAGCAGGAGCGATAAACGGAAATGTATCTGTCACCGGACTAAGACACGACAGCAGGCAAAGCGACATGGCAATTCTTGAAGCTCTCAGGAAAGCAGGTGCTAAACTGAAAACTGACAATGAGAAGACAGAAATATCACGGTCCGATCTCAGGGCTTTCGACTTTGATGCAACAGAGTCACCAGATCTCTTCCCTCCCCTGGTTGCACTTGCATCATATTGCAGTGGGACATCAAGGATAAGCGGTGTTTCCCGCCTTATCCATAAAGAGAGCAACAGGGCACTGTCGCTGCAGGAAGAATTTGGAAAAATGAATATCAGGATTGATATTGATAATGATATTATGAAAGTTACAGGAGGGCAACCGGAAGGTGCGCATGTTGAGTCACACGACGACCACCGTATTGCAATGGCAGTTGCTGTGGCAGGACTGAGGGCAAATGGCAATGTATATATCAGGGACTCCCAGTGTGTGGCTAAATCGTACCCTATGTTTTTCGATGACCTCCGTCAACTTGGAGCTGTGGTTTATGAATAATACTTTTGTATAGTACAATCCTTGGTTATCAGAATTAAAGCAAACCACTTAAAAAATATAATTTTTTATTGCAGTTTCAGTTTTTTAATTATTTTTGTCATTATGAAAGCAAAAATGCATAATATCTGGTCTTGGCGCAGCTTATGGAGTAAAACTGTGAAACAGGCCCATATATAGCATAAATAAAGATATAATCTATAGAGGCACACTTTCACGGTGTGTCTTTTTTGTTTACTAACCTTAAATTAACATAAAATGGAAAAGACAATAAAAATCTTACTGAGCGAAAGCGAAATGCCAAGACAATGGTATAATATCCTGGCAGATATGCCTAACAAACCTTTGCCCCCTTTACACCCGGCAACAAAACAACCTGTAGGCCCCGAAGATCTTGCACCCGTATTCCCCATGGAACTGATAAAGCAGGAAGTATCGGGCGAGAGATATATCGAGATACCTGATGAAGTACGTGACCTCTATGTCACCTACAGACCTTCACCGGTCTTCAGGGCCTATAAGCTTGAAAAGGCACTTGGTACAAAAAGTAAAATATATTACAAATACGAAGGTGGTAATTACTCGGGATCACATAAGGCAAATACTGCAATTGCACAGGCTTACTACAATAAACAGGAAGGTGTGAGAAGAATAACGACCGAGACCGGAGCAGGTCAATGGGGAAGTGCAATGAGTTTTGCATGCCAGCATTTCGGACTTGAACTTCTGGTCTTTATGGTTAGGATCAGCTACAACCAGAAACCAGGACGTAAACTCCTGATGAACACCTACGGTGCCAAGGTGGTTCCTTCACCCAGCGAACTTACAATGGCAGGACGGAAAGTACTGGAGGCTGATCCTGAGTCACCGGGTAGTCTTGGGATCGCTATTTCAGAAGCCATGGAAGTGGCAATTCAGGATCCTTATACAAAATATTCCCTGGGCAGTGTACTTAACCATGTTATTCTGCATCAGACAATTATAGGTCAGGAAGCACTGCTTCAGATGGAAAAAGCCGGTGATTATCCCGATGTAGTAATAGGTTGTTTTGGCGGCGGATCGAACTTTTCAGGTATAGCATTCCCATTCCTGAGAGAAAAGCTCATTAACGGCAAGGATATCAGGTTGCTGACAGTTGAGCCATCATCATGCCCCAAGCTTACCAGAGGAAAATTCATGTATGATTTCGGCGATTCAGCAGGTATGACACCACTACTCCCCATGTTCACCCTCGGACATAACTTCATGCCTGATAAGATACATGCAGGTGGTCTCCGGTATCATGGTGCAGGTGTGCTCGTCAGCCAGCTTATCAAGGATGGCTTTATTGAAGCCAAAGCAAAACTGCAAAGAGAATGTTTTGAAGGCGGTGTCCTTTTTGCAAGAACAGAAGGTATCCTTCCCGCTCCTGAATCTACATACGCTATTGCAGGAGCTCTCGATGAAGCCAGAAAGGCTGATCTTGAAGGTGTTTCAAGAATTATACTCTTCAACCTCAGTGGCCATGGCCATTTTGATATCTCAGGTTATGAAAAATACTTTGAAAATAACCTGCCGGATCATGAGCTTAGTACCAAGGAAGTCGAAGATGCCATTGCAAATATTGGTATCACGGTATAGCCCGGGTCTTGCAATATGAAATACTCTGTGGATTCCTGCTTACTGTTTACTTGCAGAAATAATCCCTGATAATCAGTAGTGGGAATACCACAGAGATCATATATTAAAATCAGAAACCGGAATAGGATGTCGGGTGCAAAAGGAAAGGATTGGCCTTGGAAACCGTATTCCGGTACTCATCCATAGCCGACAGTGTTTTCCATTCCTGCGAATCAACAAAAGTCTTCCAGTGGTGATCATGTGATTTAATGCCGGAAAACGTTGTCATGTACATTAAGTTGGGCATATGACTTCCGGCCAGTACCTGTGCAAAGAATACAGGATGAAAATCCAGTTTCTTAAAAAGTGCTATCTCGCCCCCGCTGTTAAACATCTCAATCTTCTTTATAGCTTTGGCTTCTGTTGCACTCTCATAACTGCGAAGCTCATAAATCCTCTCCGACGGAGGTGTACTGAAATCAGGAACAGCATATGTGGGCATGTCTGCGAATGCTCTTAATAAAATAGTCTCCAGACGTTCATAGGGAGGTTTATTATAAGGGGCATCACAGAAAGGTTTAGCTGCTTCAACATATACCATATCCTTATCCAGAATTGACTGCAATCCTGCAAATTCATCAATAGTCTTAAAAGGGATGAAGACGTATATCAGTTTTCCATATGCAGTATCAGCCTCCACAGGTTTAAAGACTCCTACATCCTGTATCCCGGCACGATGCAAGGCCGGCAGATATGCATTCTTAAGATAATCATCAACACTGGCTTCCTGTGATTGATCTGCCAGGCGATAAATCTTTATTTCATAGTATTGCTGATTCTCCCGTGGAGCGCTGTAACTTTCACAGGAAATCAGAATTAAAAACAACGCGATTGCGATGCCTGCTTTAAGATTAGTTTTTTTCATGTGTAAATAATTTTGATTTTAATGGTCACATGCCTGCCTGCTGTCAGGCAGGGAAGACTCATGAAGTTAATTGTCATTATTGTCTGGTTTCGTCGGATTCGCCAGTCCGGTTATGTTCTGAGAATTGAAAAGCTCTTGCAGGATTGCTGACAAGTAAAGTATTTATTTCCTCTTCGGTAAATCCATTTTTCTTAAGTAAAGGTACAAGTTTTGTAAAGAGGGAGGTATATCCCCTGAATTGACCTCCGTCCGGTTCACCAGGATGATACCAGCCTGCATCATGTGACAGAAGTACTCTACCAAGCAGCTTATTATCCTTCATGTTCTGTAATAAGCCTGCATATTCATCGACATTATCATCATTAATACCGTCAAAGCTTACCCAGGCTCCCATTTCAGCAGCTCTGACATGTTGACTGAGGTCCTTTTCATTCTGGGCATGAACCCAGATAAATGCTGAAGGAGAAACCCCTTCCTCTTCAAGAGTTTTAATTTCTGCAAAAGCAAGAACAGCAGGACCTGTATGAGAGGCTATTGTAAGTCCTGTAGCAAGATGTGTAAGCGCAGCAGCTCTCACAAGTTTCCGGTGAAGGCCGGACAAGCTGTCGCCCCCGACACCTATCTTTATAAATCCCGGCCTTACTGTTGTACCTCCGATCCCATCCTTCCATTCTTTTATCCATCTTGCTGCCAGTTCTTCTGCTGTTTCATCAAATGCATACGAAGGCAGGTATTTATTATTAACTGCACCATAATATCCGGTGTTGGTAAGGATATTCATACCCGTGGAATCAGATAAAATTTTAAGCAGCAGAGGATCCCGGCCCAGGAAATCCGGGGTACACTCAACAAACGTACGGCAACCGGCTTTCATCGCTTCCCTCAGGCAGGGAAGTACTCTTGCCGCAACATTCTGCCTGTTCCACCGGTTATCATTTATCGAATCGGCTCCGATAAAATCGACAAGAACATGTTCATGGGTCAATGTTATACCCATTTCTTTTGCCTCCAGAGGACCATTAACGGTAATTATCATTGGTTCCTGTTGATTGGAACAACCTGATAACAGGAAAAACCCGGCAATAAACAACATGAGGGATGAGGGTATTGATCTTTTCATTTGTAAAGATTTTTATTTCAGAGGTCGTTTGTTACAAATTGCTGATACAATATAGTTTATCCGGTTGATTTTTACAACAGGAAGGCAGATTTGATCTGCTAAATCCCTGTCGGTTAACGGATTTTGAATATTTTTGCCCCCTTAATATTCTTCCCTGACCTGAAAACATAACAGGATATGATGAAAAGGATACCTGTTGATATGGATGGAGTAACGGCCGATGTCTATTAAAAGTTTCTTGAACTTCACGAACAGGAGACGGGACAAAAGTGCGATCTCAAAAGCATAACCGGGCTAAAGGAGGCGGAAGCTTTTCTCTGATCCTGATCTAAGTATCAGTCAGGGATAGACTGATTATCAGTTATCAAAGTTGATCTTTTTAAAGCTGGACAGGTTTAACGCCTGCTTCCTGAATTTTTTCCTGTCAGCTTTCTGCCCGTTATGGGCACTTATCCTGCTAAGACCAAAATAGGCGTAGGATCTGTAATCATTTGCAAATTCCCCATATCCGTTAAGGTAGCTGAGTCCCCTGTTATAATCATTGGTGGCAGCTGTATAATTCTTATGTACCTTTTCCTCTATTATGCCGTCAAATATTGTAATACAGGCCCTGAAATAATAATTCAGGCTGTCCGGATGACATGTCTTGAGGACATTTTCTGCATCATAGTAACGGTCAACCAGCAACAGGTTCTTAATGTACTCCGCTTTGAACACCATATTTTCAGGGAAGAGGCTGTACAAAGTGTCCAGACATTCAAGAGATTTTTCAAAATCGTTCTCAAAGCCCAGGTAGATATATGAAAGATATGAGTATGAATCAGCCCTCAGGAAAATTGAATTTTTTGATGCGCTCTGTAATTCTTGCAAACCCTTGATCCTGTTTCCTCGCGGAAACAGGATCGCAAGAGATTTATATACCGGATGAGCATCAGGATATTCCTCCCTGTAATAATTATAGAGCCCGGTAAAAAAATAAAAATCTCCGTATTCTGAAGTGTAATCAAAAGAACGTCTGATATAATGATAGGTAGATGGAGCCAGTGATAGCACTTTCATACTCAGTCCATTATCAGCATAATACATTAACAGCATACCTCTGGCACAAAGATCAGCAAGAAGGTATTCGGGATAATCCGTAGGACTGCACTCCCCTTCAGCCAGATCCATAGTGGTTCGCATATCACTAATAAAGAATGGCACTCCCGTCGATCCGGGGACAAGAGGATAATCTTCCCAGTAGGTCATGATACCCCTGAAGAGATACGGTATGGGATTATTCGGATATTCACTTTTAATTTTGTTGTAAACCTCCTGGGCCTTATCTGATTTATAATCATAAATGTAATCGACTCCCTTCCTGATTAGATTTATATCCGCAGTATCCCTGAGTACTTGTGAAAACAGGCTTACCGGGAAAAACAGAAAAACAAGACAAATGAAATTTCTGTATATTCTCATGGGGTTTAAACCGAAATTTGGAATGATAATATTATAAGTTACTGATAACAGCATCTATTATCAAATATAATATACACGCAATATAAGGTCTTTTAGGATAAAATATAAGGAAATCCATGTTAATTATTAATTACCCTTCAGGATGAATGGCCTCTGCATACCTGTTATAATATAATGCATTGTTATGTCATTATTGATTCTGAAATTCTAATTAATGGCAAAAAATAATATCTTTGAGAGCACCATTACAGTTGTTATTCAGTTGTGATAAGATTGATAACAGCGACAACCCGAATGCTAGTAATCAATAAAACCTATAAACTCTTAACAAAAGACTAACCAATGGAAAACCAAAAAAAACCCGCAACCAAAAGGTTGTACTCTCTTGATGCCCTGCGTGGATTCGACATGTTCTGGATCATGGGAGGAGCAGGTATCTTTGTAGGGCTGGCTTCACTTACGGGCTGGCCAATTTTTAAAATCTGGGCCGCACAACTGGAACATGTTCCATGGCACGGATTCCATTTTTATGATATGATCTTCCCGCTGTTCCTTTTTATAGCGGGTATATCATTCCCTTTCTCCCTTGCAAAGAGAATCTCTAACAACCAAAGTCGCGGAGTAATTTATAAACATATTTTTACCAGGGGACTGGTATTGGTTCTGCTGGGTATTATATACAATAATGGGGTCAGTTTTGATTTTGCCAACATGAGATACGGAAGCGTACTGGGCAGGATCGGTCTTGCCTGGATGTTTGCGGCCCTTATTTTCATGAACACAAAGCGTAGCTGGCGCATTATATGGTTTGCAGTTTTATTACTGGGTTACTGGCTACTCCTGGTTCTTTTCCCTGCACACGATCTTGGATCTACGGATATATTTTCACGGGAAGGTAACCTTACCAGTTATATCGACCGTATGCTCATGCCCGGAAGGTTATACCTTGGTAATCACGACCCGGAAGGAATTTTCAGCACGGTTCCTGCTATCGCTACAGCCCTGCTCGGTATGTTCACAGGGGAATTCATGCACTCGAAGTATCTCAGTGAGAAACCCATGAAAAAGGTTCTATACCTGTTTATAGCCTCCGTTACCTTTATGGTAATCGGAAGGATATGGAACCTTGCCTTCCCAATCAACAAAAACCTGTGGACCAGTTCATTCGTATGTTATGTTGGCGGGCTCAGTATGCTGCTGTTCACTGTCTTCTACCTGATAATCGATGTATGGCAAATCAAGAAATGGGCATTTTTCTTCGTTGTTATCGGTATGAACCCGATAACTATATACCTGACAGAGAGAATAGTGAACTTTAGGGCTGCCACAAGATTCCTCTTCGGAGGATTTGCTGCAGTTATGCCTGAAGCCTGGACACCACTGATAAATGGAATCGGGATAACGGCTATAGCCTGGGTCTTCCTTTATATCCTTTATAAGAAGAAAATATTCCTTAAGGTATAGCTACTTTCACTGTCCAAACCTGAAGAACAGTTTTCCACTGAGGAGCTTACCGATGAAGACTTTCTTCTCTCCCTGCGGTCCTTCTTGCTCTGGAAAAGAAAATTTAGTACCTATAGGACTTATAGCGTTAAGAAATGAAATATTACCGGGAGGGAAAGGGGGATTTACGGATCCCCCTACACCGTTACCGGTTGAATATTTTGCAGCACCTGGGGTATAGAGTCTCAGGAACAAATCCGCAGTACCTGATATCACGATTATCGGCATCTCTGATGTCTTTATCTTCACCGCGTAAAAATCTGAATAGTATCCTTTGAATTCAGGGTAATCCCATGTCTGCCCTGTAATTGTATTATTGTATTTCTTCTCCCATAACCCGAACGTTACACCTTTGAGACGGTTTTTCCACACATGATACGGACCATCAGCCAGGAGGGATACACCTTTGACCATACTCTCCGGATAAGAAAAGGATATACCTGCATAATCCAGAGGTCCGTCGGGCATGTAATCATAATCAAGTTCAAGCCATCCACCAGGCAGCATTGACCATCTGGCATGACAGTTATTGCTATAGGTCAGATCCACAATATATTTCTTTCCATCGCGGTAGTGTTTCATCACTGAAAGCTTTGAGCCACCTGCAGTAAAAGCAGGTCCGTCAGCAAAGCTTATCGTTTTTCCATTGTACATGGCTCCTGTTATATATCCTGTTTCTTTGTTGAAAAACACCCCGGTCTTTCCTGAAGAAAGGATAAGACTATTGCTACTCTCCTCAACAGAAATGCCATCTCCGGTTGTAATTACATTTCGTTCAACGAAATCCCCCGGTTTTGAAATGGTCCACGACCAGGTGTTGATATTCCTTCCTGTCGGATCAGTTGCTCTTATATAAAGCACATCATAATCTTTCCAGTCCGAAGGCAAACCGAGATTAAGAATTCCATCATGGCCTGCAGCCAGGTCAGGCGCCTTTATATTACCTGAAAGCTTTTTAATTTCAGCAGACGGAAATGGTTTTGGAAACCTGACAAGTTCATATGCGAACCTGCATTCATCCATGTTTGTAATCATGTACCTGTTTGATATTTCCAGTTTCCCGTCAAATCCCGGGGGAAGGGTATCATTCTTAAAAAAGACAGGTGACCATATCTCCTTAATTGTGTAAAAGCTTCCCTCCTTCTGGTGATAAGGACCAAGAATGCCATCAGGGGCCCTGTTTCCGAATGTATCTATTGAATCGTTCAGATCTCGCCGTTCAACTCCCTCATCAGCAAAAACCCACAAAAAACCGCCGGCGGAAAGCGGTTTTGACAACATCAGATTCCAGTAATCATCGAGGCCTGCACCCAGCCCGCCATCATACAGCCCGTGAAGAAACTCTGTTGGGAAATAAATATCCCTGCCGTTGTTAAGTGCGTTCTCAACATATTTATACCCGGGATAGTGTTTTGTATTTGTTCCATTTATCGACGACCATGGTTCTATCACCGTCCTCCCCTGCGGATCATAAAGTGAATATTCGTTCCTGACATCTTTATTAAATCCCCCTTCATTACCGTTATCCCATAAGACAACCGAGGGATGGTTCACATCGCGTATTACCATTTCCTTAACAAGCCTCCTGGCAGTCGGGGTATCATAGCAGCTCTGCCAGCCTGCCAGTTCATCAAGGACGAACATGCCCATAGAATCGCAAACATCAAGGAAAAACTGGTCGGGTGGATAATGACTCATCCTTACTGCATTCATATTCATATCCTTCATCAGGCTTACATCTTCAACAGCCAGTTTTTTGCTGCTTGTCCTCCCCGATGAAGGCCAGAACGTATGACGGCAGACCCCTTTGAACATTATCTTCCGTCCATTAATATAAAATCCGTCGGATGGTCTTTCTTCTATCGTACGAAATCCGAATTTACGGTCAATCTCATGCTCAATCTTATTGCCATCTACGAGACTGACTGTGACCAGGTATAGTGAAGGCGATTCAGGATTCCACAAATCAGGGTTGTCAAACTGCCCTTTTATTACCGCCATATCGTTACCTGGCACTGCTGCTGTCAAAGCGGAGCCAAAGTACAGTCCCGACAGTGTTTTCACCTGGGCTTTTACTGTCATTCCCCTGTACACACCACCGGTATATACCTGCATAAGAAATGAACCATCCGCTTTTGCATCAATGGCAACCCTGTCGATATAATGGTCCGGGACTGCCTCCAGGTATACCGGACGGTATATTCCTCCAAAAACCCAGTAATCCGATCTCCTTTCAGCATTGTTTACACTCTCATTTGAAGATTCCTTGCTTACTGTGACTTCCAGGAGATTTTTCCTGTCAGATCTCAGAAGTTCGGTTATGTCATATTTAAATCGATAAAAAGCTCCCTGGTGTACCGGACCAGCCAGGACTCCATTGATCTTTACCTCAGTATCTGTCATAGACCCTTCAAAAACAATACAGATCCTTTTGTCTCTCCATCCGGACGGGATAGTGAATTCATATTTATAAAGACCCTTCTCATTGGAAGCCATGTCGGTAGTACCATAATGATATGAGCCATAACCCTGCAGTTCCCAATTTGAGGGAACTGCTATCTTCCCCCATTTGCCGCTGTTTCTGCCATGTGTACAAAAGAAATCCCACTGAACAGTATGGTCCTTATCGGTTCCGGATAAATATAACTTATCTGTTTTCTGAGCATTTACCGGCATCAGTGCCACCAGTAACATCATAAGTATTACAGGCTTCTTCATAATTACTCTTCTTATATGATGTTCAAACAAAATGTCTTTGATATTGCCGTATCTAATTTAACATCAGTCATTCAGAGCCTGGTAAACCATTGCTCTGAATTTATCCTGTATCTCCGGATGACCAAGCGGAAATTGCTGCATATAAAGCTGGCATACAAGATGTTCCTTCGGATCGACCCAATAGATGGTTGAGAAATAGCCTCCCCATGCAAATGATCCTTCCGAAACGCCCAACTTCGCCTGGCCTGCTTTAGTTGTGATCTCAAAACCAAGTCCGAATTTATCAGCACCCAGGTTCAGATCACCTATCTGGTTACTGGTCATAAGATCAACTGTCCTCCTGGCAAGGATACGGGTGCCGTAGTATGTCCCATGATTTAGCAGCATCTGCAGGAAAATCCCATAATCCTTTGTTGTGGAACTCAAGCCAGCCCCACCTGAAAAATATGTTCCTTTAAGAAGAGGATAATCCATTACAGAATCAGGGGCATTAACCAGTTTATTATCTTTATCTAAAGTCGTTACTTTCACCAACCGTCCGGCTTTCAGCTCTGGTATATAGAAATAGGTATCATTCATACCAAGAGGCTCGAAAATGTGCTTTTTGAAATAATGATCAAGGCTTTCTCCTGAAAATATTTCAACAAGGTATCCCAGCACATCAACATTTAATCCGTAAGTAAATTTTTCGCCCGGCTGGTGTACAAGAGGCAGCTTTCCTAATGCCCTTATTCTGTTTCCCAGTACCATTTTATCTGTTCCGAAACCTGCCGGAATATTTGCCTTTGCATATATTGCTACCATTTCCTTTGATCCTATACCTGCATAATCGATCCCGGAAGTATGTGTCATTAGGTCACGAATGGTTATCTCTCTGTTGGCTGGAACAGTAGTATAGGTAGTGTCCTTTTCGTTGTAGGTTTTCAGCACCCGGGGGTGAGCAAATTCGGGAATATATTTCGACACAGGATCATCCAACAGGAATTTGCCCTCTTCGAAAAGCATCATGGCAGCAACACTTGTAATGGCCTTTGTCTGGGAAGCGATCCGGAAGATGTCATCAGTCATTAGTGGCTTTTTAGTTTCTATATTGCTGTAGCCAAATGCTTTGTCATAAACAATATTTCCATTACGGGCTATGAAACCTGTGGCTCCGGCTATCCAACCACTGTCGACAGCCTGTTTAAGCACATTGTCAATCCGTTCCAGCCGGCTGGCTGAGACATTCACCGATTCGGGAGCTGATTTCCGCAGAACCTGGGATTGCGTACAGGACTGGGTGCTTACGACCAGCAGTATGCTAAGGGGGAAGAGGAATAGTCTTTTCATGATGGTAATGTTAATATGGTTAAACAGATATCTTATAGAAGTAAGTTAAGTATTTACCTTCCGGGGAAACGACCCGGGTATTCGCCGGCTCCCATATTACCACCATAGCCTGTATGGCCTCTGCCACCCGGTCTTCTTTGATAATTCATATGCACTGGTTTCTTTTTATCCTTCGGCTCTCTTGGCTTTTTCTCCTTTGGTTCAAATGACTTTGCAAGTCTGTACACTTCCGATCCTGCCAGGAGGAAACTACCAACGGCTACATCCTCAAATCCCTGCTTAACCTCCTCATTTACAGATTGTCCGACTCCAGGATCTCCACCTTCACCCTGTACATAGCCCAGTGATCCGTCAGGATGTAATGATTCCTTAATAAGAGCTTCCCATCCTTTTTCGATTACCGGTGTGTATTCTTTCCTGCTGATCTCTCCGTTATTGACCACCCAGGCAATTCCATAAAGAATAAGTGCAGTTCCTGTTACTTCCTTCCCTTCAAAATGATCAGGGTCTTTAAGACTGACATTCCAAAAACCGTCCGACCGCTGAAGAGGAACAATTGCATCTATCATGTCTTTAAGAGTTTTTATATAAGCTCTCCTGTATGAATTATTAGGCATGTTCTCTATAGTCCTCACCAGTGCTGTCAATACCCAGCCGTTACCGCGCGACCAATAACAGTTTTTACCGTCAGGGCCTTTATAAGGAGGCAGGAAAGTAGAGTCGCTAAACCACAGGTGATCTTCTTCATTATATAACCCGTTACCGCCCAGCCTGGTCTTTGTATACTCATACATTTCATCCATCCTGTCATAGTATCTTTTATCATCGTAGACTTTTCCAAGGGCTGCAAATACCGGCATTGCCATCTGGAGATCATCAGTGGTCTTCCAGTCTTCGGTTTTGTCGGATGAAAGCATTGCATCGATACATACCCTGGTATCATCGATTCTTTCCTCCTTGTACCTGTCGAGCAAATACAAATATATATATGTCTGACCGCAACACATATCGCTGGCATCCCTGCTCCTATTTCCCCCCGGCAATTCCCAGTTATATGCAGTTCCCCATTTCAGCATATCGCTGAGAAAGGATGAATCCTGAGATACAGAATAAAATGCCGATAGTCCTTCGTAGTAAAATGAGCGTTCCCAGGTATTACCTGTCACAAAACCGGACATACCTGCCGACTTCTGTTGAGTAATATAATACCTGTTTGCAATATCCATCTCCCCGAGTATTTCCGCACTCGACATCTTCTGGGCATTCAGAATCATACATGTATCGTTTGCTATAACCAGCACAAGGAAAACCAGGATGATTTTTTTAAGTCTATCCATAATAAAGATCAAATATTAAACCTGTTTTATTTTTGTCATATAATATTTCGCCGTCCATTAACAGATTACCTGTTCCGGCAAATTTCAATTGGTTAAACGTGTCAAACTTCCAAAACATTATGCTATAACTATTTCCCTGTCACCTTCTCCAGCAGGAATCCGGTCAGGTTCTCTGCAGCCTTCATGTTATCAAACCCGGCAGGTAACATTCTGTGATCAATATATTCGTTATAAATCCATGGATCACCTGCAGCAAATACGTATCCTTTCCCGTATTTTGTCTCAGCCATAAGAACCTTTCCGTTTTCATTTAATACCGGCATTGCATTCCCCATAAGAGTGATATCTGATATCTCCTTAAGGTATATCTTACCAACACCTTTGAAAATAGCATTTTGCGGAAGATCGACAGAGGCCCCCTTTTCAAAATCATCACCCGGAACAGTATGTAGTGTCACATGATTGAATCTCATTCCAAATTCCCTCATCAACCTGTTAAGATGTGTGAATTCACAATTAGGAGCATCATTAGCCATAACAACCAGCACTCCTCCGTTCCTGACCCAGGCAGTTATTACTCCTGCATCCTGGTTAGAGATATAGTTGGGTGATGGATTTTCTGATGTAGTGTCGGGATCAACAATAATATAAATATCGATCCCGTTAAGAACATTCTCCAGGGGCTTCCCTACGGTTGTAATCCTGGCCCCCTTACTTAAAAAGATCTTACCCCAGTCAGAGAAACCCGACATTGCTGTATCGCTCCACAAATAATGATATGGCTTGCCTGTTGAGGCATTTATCTCATGATTAAACCATGTATCCAGCCCCACAACATCCTGGGAATAGGAATTCATTGGTACCAGGAACGGGATGGCAATAAATAGAATTATCGATAGTGAAAATAGCTTTTTATATGCTAACATAACGTAAATGGATAATAACCTCAAAAATATAAAAACATTATCAACGATATGGAATAAATAGCATACTTATTAATCATTGTTGTCAAATGATCAACTTCTTCGGAATACTAATAATACTCCGGTTTCTTTTTGTGATATACCCCCTTTCCCGTGTCCCTCAGGGGAAAAGCTATTAAAATGACAAGATATGGATACTCCTTCCCTTTAGGGGAAAGCTGGGATAGGGGTTGTCAATTAGTTAAGTTAGCCAATATCATAAAATAAGCAGGCCTTTCTTTGTTTTGACGGGACAATCAGCTTTATAAGGTCAGGCAAATGGGTAATAGTCTAAAGTTTATTATCTTTGAATAATAACGTCAGGATTAAGATGGCTAAACAGTGCAATTTTGTAATTATGTATTTTGCTTAACCTTAAAATTTGTATTACAATGAAAAACCTGGTACTGTTCATAATACTGACCGGATGCTTTTTAGCAGCCTCCTGTAAGAAAGAAACCCAGTCTGAGAATTTCAGGTTACTGACAGGATCTACATGGATCAGTGACAGCCTGCTTCTTAATGGTGCAGATGCCAGCGGACCAGGCGGATTACTTAACAAGTTCAAAGGTGAAGCCAGGTTTAATACCGACTACACAGGCACATTCGGAGTTTATTCCGGAACATGGAGGTTTGCAGCAGATGAAACCCAGCTGGTAATTATTTCCGATTCACTCCCTGTACCGCTGACAACAAATATTGTTGAACTGACAACGCTATCACTCAAAATAACTACCAGTTTCCCGGTAATTAGTAGCTATCCTTTAGATATACGGATGACCTTTAAGGCAAAATAATGAAATACCTTATTTCTGCCATTCTAATACTCACCATAACATTTTTTAATATCTGCTCTGCACAGGTTACTATAACAGGCATGGTAACTGATAATAAAACAAATGAACCATTACATGGCGTTTATGTGATCGCCGGACATCACGTTACCACGACCGGACAGGATGGTCACTACTTACTGTCATCTGATACCGGGAAAATAAGTATTATCTTCCGGTTAGTCGGGTATAAATCTGTCACCAGGTCTTTGCATCCGGATGAGAAGGATACCATACAATTAAATACTGTTATGGAGACTGATCTCCGGGAAATAGGCCAGATTGTTGTCAGCGCAAACAGGTCAGAACAGAAAGTTGCTGAACTGACGGTATCGATGGACATACTCAAATCAGCCGATATAGCAAACAATCACATAATTGATGCCCAGGAGCTTATAAACAAAACCCCTGGCATCGAGATAATGGACGGCCAGGCATCTGTACGCGGAGGCAGCGGTTTCAGCTATGGAGTCGGGAGCCGTGTCCTGGCTCTTATTGACGGATTACCTGTCATCTCACCTGATGCAGGTAATGTTAAATGGCAATTTCTTCCACTGGAAAATATCTCACAGGTAGAAATAATAAAGGGAGCATCATCTGTTCTCTATGGTTCTTCAGCTCTTAACGGAGTCATAAATTTCAGGACAGCTGATGCAACTACCACTCCGGTGACAAAATTTTTTGCTGAAACCGGTATTTATGGTAAACCACGGAACAGGAACTGGATCTGGACAAAGTCACCTCTGGTATTTTCAGATTTCTCTTTCTCACATCTCAGAAAATACGGGAATACAGATATAGGATTTGCAGCTAACGTGCTGACCGATGAGGGCTACAGGAAATACAATGATGAGAAGCTCGGAAGAATAAACATGCAATTAAAACATCATAATTCAAAGGTCCACGGACTGACATATGGGGTCAACCTGAACGCAGGTTATAATTCCAAAAGGGATTTTATCCTGTGGAAAGATGCTGCAACAGGGGCACTTATACAGGATACTTCTACAGTATCACTTCTGCATGGTACGTTCATCACAATTGATCCTTTCATCTCATTTGATAATAACAGCCGTTTCAAACATGATCTGAAAATAAGGTTCCAGTCATCGTCAAACAGGTTTCCGGTCAGAAACGATAAGAATTCCGATGCTCTTTCGCTCTATGCAGAGTACCAGCAGATATTCAGGATAACTGAACGAATCAGCCTGACATCAGGACTTTCGGAGAGTTATAATAAGATCATGTCAAATTTCTATGGTGACCACAGCGAAACAAATATTGCCGGATTTGCCCAGGTCGAAGCAAACCCTGTACCCCGGCTCAGGCTGATAGGAGGCATAAGGCTTGAACAATATTTCCTTGATGGTGCAAGCGATAAAATAGTACCTGTTTTCCGGACAGGTATTAACTGGCAGGCAGCCCGGTTTACCTTTATCAGGGGTTCTTTCGGACAGGGATATCGATATCCTTCAATAGCTGAGAAATTTGCATCAACGACCCTCGGTTCGATAAGGATCTTTCCCAATCCTTATATAAACCCGGAATCGGGATGGAATTCGGAGGTAGGTGTTAAACAGGGAATATTGATGGGCAGGACCAAAGGCCAGGCCGATATTTCCCTGTTCCTGTCGCAAAACAAAGATATGATAGAGTTTCTTTTCGGTTCTTACCCGGACTCAAAAACCGGTATCTACGACTTCGGCTTTATGGCAACAAATATAGAACAATCGAGGATCTACGGATGTGAACTCGAATTCTCCTTCACACGTTCATTTTCACAGGTTATTACAACTCTCGACGGGGGTTATACCCTGTTACATCCTGTTGAATATAACCAGGCAACAGGCAAGAACACAAATATCTGGCTTAAATACAGAAGGAAACATTCCATGAAGCTTAACCTGGATATGACCTATAAAAAGATCAATGCCGGAATTACAATGTTTTATAAATCAAAAATCCTGAACATAGATGATGTTTTCCTGAATGAACTTACAAGGGAACAGATATTGCCGGGCTTCTATGACTACTGGCTGAATGATAATAAGCCATATATAGTTGCGGACTGCAATATGGGTTATCAGCTGAACAGAGTGCTTAACCTGTCATTGGTTATAAAGAACTTCACAAATACCGAGTATATGGGTAGACCCGGGGATATTCAACCACAGAGAAATTATAGCCTGCGCCTGTCAGGAACATTCTGACAGGGTGTTGATTTCTCTTCCAACAATTAATAATGTATATCTTATTGTATTATACCCCCTTTCCCGTTTCCCCCACGCCTTCGCATAAACGCTTCGGTCGT
>CAYYIW010000037.1:0-39401 GCA_964472085.1 uncultured Rikenellaceae bacterium
ATACAAGTTTCTTGATGATAAAATTGCAAGTTTTTACAAACAGGAAAGCCAGTTATCACAGTTATATAAAATTTTTGCAGCGATAGCCATATTCCTTAGCTGCCTTGGGTTATACGGTCTGGCCTCTTTCATGGCACTGCAGAGAATAAAAGAAGTTGGCATACGCAAAGTACACGGTGCCAGTTCCGGCAATATTGCTTATCTGTTCTCAAAAGAGTTTATAATACTTGTAGGAATAGCTTTTGCACTTGCCACACCTATTGCATGGTATTACATGCAACAATGGCTGCAAGGTTATGCATATCGCGTCAATATCAGCTGGAGGATATTTGCCGGGGGAGGACTTGCTGCAATAATCATTGCACTTGCAACGGTAAGTTTCCGGACTATTAAAGCTGCGTTTGCAAACCCGGTGAACAACCTTCGCTCTGAATAACAGACCATTTTCAACAGTAATAAGTTGTTAAAAATTAACTTTGTAACGAAATTTGCCTGTTAAAGTAAGTATGAGGAAAGCCACAAAAGAAAAAAGCACCAGGATTATAATCCATATCCTTGTTTGGGTTGTCATTCTGGGTGTGCCTGTTTATTCTGCAAACAGGTTCCGGATGGGAAATAATTTCCTGTTGACCTATTACACCTTTATGGCAATAAATGCCATAATCTTTTACACAAATTACCTGTTCCTTGTACCCTGGCTATTTCTGCAGAAAAAAAGGTACAGATATTTTATTGCTTCACTTACTCTTGTTGTATGCTTTTATTTCATATCCGACTTTGCAAATGAACAGGTTAATAATTTTATCTCTAAAAACGATCCTGAACAATTCGACATGTCCCCCGGCCAAACTCGGGTGATGAGACCGCGACGGCTTCCTCCGTTGAGACCCATGTTCTTTATAGCTGTTCCTCATGCCCACCTAATAGGGTACACTTCAGCTTCACTTTTTATGGTATTTTTTTCACTGGGTCTAAGGGTGCTTGAACGTCAGTCAAAGATCGAAAAGATGCAGGAAGAAATGGAGAAAGCTAAACTTAACGCTGAACTCGCATTTCTGAAAAACCAGGTCAGTCCTCATTTTTTCTTCAATACCCTGCATAACATTTATTCGCTCAGTAAATTCAATCCGGAGGATTCACGGACTGCAATATTGAAGCTGTCAAATATGATGCGATACCTTCTTTACGATTCGGAGGATGGTGACGTGAAACTCAGCAATGAGATAGAACTTATAAAAAATTATATCGATCTTATGAGACTCCGGCTTGAGGAGAATTATGACCTGAGAGTGAATTTCCCTGATGAATACAGTAATTTTACTATACCTCCGCTCCTCTTCATCCCTTTTATTGAAAATGCATTCAAGTACGGTGTAAGTTTTCGTGAGGATTCATTCATCGATATATCTATGGCTGCCTCCGATAAAACCATAATATTCAGATCCGTTAACAGCATCTCCGGATCCGCATCTGAAACAGGTCCTGAGTCTTCAGGCATAGGCCTGAATAATGTCAGGAAACGTCTCGATCTGCTCTTCCCGGACAAATATGACCTGCAGCTGATTAAAACCGAAAATACCTTTGAAGTATTGTTAAAAATCCAGGCAACATCATGATGACAATTGTGGCAATTGATGACGAACCTCTGGCTCTCAAGCTGATTACCGGCTACATTGAAGAAACTCCGGATCTTTCTCTTCTCGGGAATTTTACAAATCCCCTTAAGGCTTCTGTTTTCCTGAAGGAGAACATCGTTGATATCGTAATGCTTGATATCCAGATGCCGGAGCTGAATGGAATTGAATTTACCAGGCAAATGAACAGGGGACCTAAAGTGATCTTCACTACGGCATATAAGAATTATGCTATCGAAGGTTTCAAACTTGAAGTAGTGGATTACCTTGTCAAGCCCTTCAGTTACCAGGATTTTCTCAAGGCAATTAAACGTGCGGAAAAGCTTATCAATCTTGAAAAGAGATCCTATGAGAATATCGAGTCAAACAACGAATTCCTGTACCTTAAGTCTAACTACAAGATCAAAAGAATTAACTTCAATAACATTCAGTACATAGAAGGATTGAACGACTATGTAAGGATCCATGCTGCCTCTTCCGGGGAACCCATACAATCCCAGGTCACGCTCAAAACAATCGAATCCAAACTACCTGCCGGAAAATTCATGAGGATTCACCGCTCATTCATAGTAAATCTTCAGAAGGTGGAAACCATTGACAGGGGTAGAATTGTATTCGGTAAGGCTTATATTCCCGTTGGTGATAAGTATAAGGAGAAGTTTGAGGACTTTCTCAGGAAGAACTTTTTATAGTACATTGCCCTTTCAGTGTTCACTTAGAAAGGCAGATACTATTTCATTGACTTTTCCGGAATGCTCAACCTCTATAAGATGACCGGATTCAAGGATCTCAATCTGAATATCGTGGTAATCCCTGGCAACGGATTCTGCAATACCTGCATCACCAACAATTTTATCCCTGCTTCCCAGGAAAAGCAATACAGGTATATCCATTGCTTTCTTTTGCTCACTGCTCATCGGAACCGGCTGTGCGATTGAGGGGATTGTTCCTTTCATAATAGCATTGAACCATTCTCCGTATTTTTCATGGCATATAGGGGAAGTTCCAAGTGCCCGGTTGGCAACAGCATCTCTTAAGAACTGAAAAGGATACATGGTCGATAATGCCATCATAGCGATACTGCCCCCTGTAAGCTGTGTCAGTCCCATAGGTCCGAATAAACATAACATAGATACTTTCCCGGGATAATAGTATGTCAGATTCTGGGCAATAAATCCACCATTTGAAGCCCCGAATACGACAGCGCTGTCAATATGCAACTCATCGAGCAATTCTTTATAAAAGTCAGCCACTTCCTTTGCTGATGATGGAAACATAAGTACATCGTTTAATTCACTTTTATTCCCCTCGCCCGGATTATCTATTGAGTAAACATGGTAATTCTCTGTTACGGCTTCAAGGTTCTCAGCCCAGGAGTGTGCTCACATCGAAGCAGCATGAAACATTACCAGGGGCCGTTTATCCGGATTACCACATTCAATAACGTGAACAGTCGCATACCTGGTAGTTAAATAATGTTCACTTGTGTTTTTCGGCCAGTATACCAGCTAATCAGCAACCATTACCAGGCAAATTGTCTGACCATAGCTTTTTGCCATAAACGTGGCCAATGAAAAAACGACAATCAATAGGGCGACAAACCACCTGATTACCCTGAAAATATTTTTAACTGTTTTCATAACACATTCTTATTATTACCGATTTAATAGGCATTAAATGTCCTGATAATATGCAGTGATAAATCCACCCAATACTTCATGACTGAATTTGAATCCGTATTTTTTGTAAAAATCTGCAACCTTTTCATTCCCGTTGGAAACGTAGACATAAATACCGCTGATCTTATCAATGCCCTTTATCCACCTCATCACATAAAGGCTAAGCTTATCTCCAAGTCCCATACCATGATAGTCCGGCTTAATATATAAATTGTTAAAGGTACCCAGTCTGGCCGGCAGTTTTTGCTGAGGAGGGAAAAACATCAGGTGCCCAGGCGTATAAATGTTACTGGCCCATTCCGGCACATAATACCTCGCCTCTTTATTTATATCTTCCACATCAGCGTATGCATATCCTATCGGTTTCTGATTATCAAGTGCCAGCAGCAGTTTCTTTATCTCCGCCTTCTCAAAGCTTGGCTTCAGCCGGTTCTCGAATGTCATTGCCTGCAGAACATCTGTTCTGATAGTCGACAGTTCAGCCTGGAATTTCATCAGCTCATTGCATAAATCCCTGCATAGCGCAGCATCACTGCCGGTAATATCTCTTATTTCTATATCTGATAACTTCATTGATGGCTTCATTGAATAATTCTATATCCTAATTCATCCATATTCATTATTATAATTCTCAATATTTCATCGGGGTTTTACTAATCCCCTTTCAAATGTTCCGTAATGTCTCCCGCAAAAGCACAAATAAATGTTATAGATGCTAAAATGGCTGATGAAAACAGAAATACAAATACTATATTCAGGATAACGTCAGGATCATTTTGCCCGGGGAAATAACCAAAGATCCCCATCTCCATGAGAATTAGCCATGCAATTGCTGTTGCCATCAGTATATAGATCCATAACGCAGATAATATTCGTCGCAACCGGACACTAAGAATTTTCCCCCACCATTTCAAAGATTTGTTGATCTGTGTTGCAAAAGCCCAGGCAGGCAAAAAAAGTACAATATGGCCAATCCCACCGCCGACAAGAGTTAACAATATTAATAGTAATAAGAAAACAGTAGTACCATGCTTCACATGCATATATTTTAAGGACCAGAATATTATTGCCAGACCCGCAAGAACAGAACAAATACCTGTTATCAGAAAATTGTGAATAATTGTAAAAGCAGACTCTGTTCCATGAATCCAGAATCTGTTTGCTACACCGATAGCTTCGATAAAGAAACCGTTTGTTGAATTATTGCCCTGGAGAATCTCAAATAATCCATGGTTGAAAATACCACCCATACCAAGCAGTACCCCAATTACAGATGCGGTAATGCTGGTTTTCCTGTTTAAATAAATCATACCAAAAATCTCTGTTTAGTAGTTAATGCTATTCAATTAACTGACAGATTGAGACACAATAATTTCCCATGACCCACAATAAACTCACACAAATTAATTCAAGTTACACAAAATCAAATAAATCAGAAAATTATTTTCGGACATGGTCCTGATATTATTAAAAGCAGGGCAGGCTTCTCCCGGGGATAGTCATTTAATCCGGAATTTCCGGCAAGATATTATAGCTTAATTAGTAACTTTGACCAAACAACAATTAAAGTCAGATTTTATGTCAGAAATTGATATAAAAGATTTAATCGTAGAATCGGCGACAAAATATTTTTCCAGGTACGGCTTCCATAAGACCACCATGGATGAAATTGCCAAACATATTCATAAAGCCAAGGGCATATTATACTATTATTTCAAATCCAAGGAAGAACTGTTCAATGAGGTTTTGAAACAGGAATTGAATAATGTTAAAACGGAACTGAGTAAAATAACAGGCAGTGATGTTGATTCGCTGACCATGATTAAAAAATATTTCCTTACCCGCTTAAAATTACTTAGCACTGCTGTAAATTACCACGAGACACTTAAAGCCGATTTCTTTGAACAATATCATTTTGTTAAAGATGTACGGGATGATTTTGCCGCCTTTGAATACAACCAGGTTAACCAGATGCTTAAAAAAAGCATCAGTGAAGGCCACCTGGATATTAAGAACAGGGAATCCACGGTAAATGCTGTCCTCATGCTCATAAAAAGCATAGAACTTCCTTTGTACCTGCAGAATAAATATCCTGAATATGAAAGCACTATTGAAGAAATTGTAACTATGGTGATCAATAGTCTGAGGTCATATAAGAAATAAGTGATTTTTTTTAAATATTATTTGACTAAAAAACAAGAAAAGTCAATTATTACCTTTAATTTTATATTGACTATAAAACTATATTAGTCAATAATTATTTTATAATATGGGAAATTTTACACGCTGGATAATAAAACTCAGGTGGCTAATAATCATAATTGTAACAGCACTTACCATCTTTTTCGGTTACCAGATCAAACACCTGAAAATTAATTCCGATGTACTGAGTTCCCTGCCGGATGATGACTCCACAGCAGTTTTATATAAACGTATAGGTAATCGGTTTGGTGGCAATGAAATTGGAATGATCGTCCTGGAAACCGACAACGTGTTTAAAACAAATGTACTGCAACATGTAAAGCAAATCACAGACAGTCTTAAAATTACAGGTGGGGTTTCCACGGTAACAAGCCTCACTGATATTCTTAACATTAGAAGTTCTGAATGGGGCATTGAGATCGGCAAACTGGTGGATGAATATGATCTGCCCGAAACACAATCTGAGTTAGACAGCCTCAGAGACTATGTCTTTTCAAAAGATATGTACAGAGGGGTCATTGTTTCAAACGATGGAACATCAACAGTTATCATTTTTACGCTGCTTCCTGATGCGAATAAACAGGAAGTTGCGAAAGAGATCAGAAGTAAAGTGAAAAACATGAACCTGCCTGAAAAATTATATTTTGGGGGACTCCCTTTCATGCTGAACGATATTACCGGACTTATTGTGGAAGATATGGTCTGGTTAATACCTGTCGTTTTTATAATCATTGCCCTGATCCTATGGCTCAGTTTCAGGTCCTTCAAGGGGATGCTGTTACCACTGCTTGCTGCCGGGATTACAGTTATCTGGACCCTGGGTATTATGTCATATGCAGGCTATGAGCTCACCATTATCTCCAATATAATGCCTGTGGTGCTTCTGGCCACGGGAAGTGCGTACACCATCCATGTTCTGAACAGTATAAATTTATTCACACTAAAAGACAGAAAGCAGTCTTTAATTAAAGCCATGAACTATACGATAGTTCCTGTGATCATGGCGGCTGTCACCACAGCCATAGGTTTTATTTCATTCATTTTCGGGGCTTACCTCACAATGATAAAGGACTTCGGTTTAGCAACTGCTCTCGGAATATTGATCGCTTTGCTGTTATCAATATTTTTTGTCCCTGCATTTATATCAGCATTGTCTTTTTACCGGAAAAAAGCCCCGGCTAGATCAGGTGGAAAGGAAAATATATTGTCACGTAAGATACTCCGGCCGGTCACCAGGTCCCTTTTCAAACATCCGAAACGTGTACTGGCAATTTGGGCTATTCTTCTGTCAGCCAGCATAGCAGGTATATTTTTAATTAAAACAAGTGTCAATATCACCGAATATTTTAAAAAGGATAATCCTACCAGGGTTGCAGAAAATGTCATGCAAAAGAAGTTCGGTGGTTCCTTACCTGTATATATTGAATTTCAGGGTGATATCCAGGATCCGCAGGTTTTAAACATGATGATCCGCACGGAGAATTTCATGAAAAAAGATCCGAATATTTCTTCAGCTCAATCGGTAGCCGACCTTGTTGAGCAAATGAATAATGCCATGGGTGAAGGAGAAAAGATACCAAACAGTAAGGCAAAGGTTGAGCAACTTTGGTTTCTCATTGACGGTCAGGATGTTATGCAACAGCTTGTTTCGGATAACCTTGATAAAGCGATCATTCAGTCAAAATTTGCATCAATCAAGACAGAAGATATAGATGCTTTTACCGATAAAATGAACAAATTCATTGGAGACAATTCGAACGAACAATGTATAATCAGATTTACCGGGATCCCTCCATTATATGTAAAGCTTAACAACAGCCTGGTTAAAAGCCAGTACAGCAGCCTGATAATTGCTATTATACTGGTACTGTTAATTGTAGCCATTATTATGCGTTCATTTTCAACCGGAGTATATGCAACAATCCCGATTATAGCCACTGTCCTGGTCTTATTGGGATTTATGGGATTTACCGGCATTCCGCTTGATATAGCAACTGTGCTTGTAGGAAGCGTTGCCCTGGGAATAGGCATCGATTATTCCATTCATGTGATATCCGGTATCAATTTCCATCTGAAGGAAAACGGAGATGCGGAAAAAGCAATTGATGAAACTATCATGACAACAGGTAAGGCAGTAATAATAAATGTTGTTTCTGTTGCCGCCGGTTTCCTGGTCCTGCTGTTTGCCCAGATAATGCCGCTGAAGAACTTTGGCCTGTTGGTAGCAATAAGCATGTTTGGATCCGGATTTGGTGCACTGACTTTATTACCGGTTATATTACTGATGGTTAACAGGAAAAATAAAATAAAAGTAAATGGGGAAATGACTAAAAACACATTAATATGAAATCAATAGTACAAACAGCACTTTTATCTGCACTTGTCATAGTGGGAGGTGCATTTACGGCCAGGGCACAGGATGCGAATACCATACTTAAAAAAATGGATAGCGTCCTGTATGCCCCGAAGGATATGACGGGGATCAATACAATTATCCTGATTGACAGGAACGGGAAGCGGGAAACCCGTTCAGCGACCATAAAACAAAAAGGGACTGACAAACGCATCATGTGTTTTACTTCACCTGCATCACAGGCAGGAATAGGTGTTCTGTCCCTGTCAAATGATGTTATGTACCTGTATCTTCCGGCATTTGGAAAGGAACGCCGTATATCTGCAAGTGTCAGGAATCAGAATTTTGCGGGAACCGATTTCTCATATGATGATATGGAATCAAAACCATACAGCGAAAAATACACACCCAAACTGATTAAAACTGAAGGGAATGTTTATGAACTGGAATTAACTCCAAAGGGCAGGTCCGATTATTCCCGGCTGATCGTAAAGGTGAATAAAACATATTATTATCCGGAGGTAATGGAATATTACGATAAGGGCAATACAAAGATAAAAGAGGCTAAATACACATTTAAAAAGGTAGGGAATTACTGGAATGCTTCAGAAATTGAAATGACCAACCTAAAGAAAAATCATATAACAAAAATGCAAATGTCGGATGTTAAATTCGATACCGGCCAGTCTGATGATGATTTTACGGTTAGAAAATTAAAACAATAACTTATCTCCTGTGCTTTAAAACCTTATTAAAGGATGATGAAGGTATAAAGGCCGAATGCATGGGATAAGTATATGTAACCCCGCTTTAATTACTATAATCAAAAAGATATGAAGAGGAAAGTTTTTTACATCAGAATAATACTTCTTGCAACAGTCATAGTAAATGCATATGATAACCTGCAGGCACAAAATCCCGATGAGAACAAATTAAAATTATCAGGAGCATTGTTCACTGATGAAAGATTCTTACTTAAAGATCCAAACGATTGGGCGTGGAATGAAAATCGTCTTACATTGAACCTTGAAAAAACAATAACAGGCAAATCACGGTTTTATAGCGAAGTGTGGTTAAGAAATATTGGTTTACCCAATATTACAAACTCGGCTGATTTGTATAATAAAGGGATAGTGGACCCTTACAATCTGGAGATAAGGGAAGCTTATGTACAGATCAATGGATTTCTTTCCTCAAAACTTGATCTGGCTGTCGGACGTCAACGTATTGCATGGGGAACCGCCGACAAGCTGAATCCAACGGATAACCTTAATCCTTATGATATGGAGGATATCCTGGATTTTGGTCGTCACCGCGGTTCCGACGCTATCAATCTTAATTATTATCTCAATAACAATTTCTCAATACAAGGCGTGTTTATCCCATTCTTCCAACCAGCCAATTTGCCCATAGGTATTTTTTCTGACGCATTGAATCCGGCAATAGAATTGCCTCAGGGTATGGTCTTAAAAGAGCTATCCGACACATTAATTTTGCCTCCTTATAATATAGGACAGAGTTCTGTCATGGGGTTTAAGTTAAAAGGCTTCGCCGGAGGTGTTGATTTTTCTGTAAGCTATGTCAGGGGTTTTGACGGGTTGCCGTTTAATACAAGAAATACATTTTTACCTGGAGATACACCGGGCGAGATTAATATTAAATCACAACTCTCATTTGCCCGTACCCATATCATTGGAGCCGATCTGGCGACAAGCCTTGGGGGAATAGGGTTCTGGGCAGAGGGAGCTCTTTTTATACCTGGAAAGAATATCATAATGACCAATGATCTTTCAGCTTTGTTCCCCCAGTCGCCTGTCCCCGTTACCCTCGATTCCGTCCTGCTGGATAAAACAAAACCATACCTGAAATTTATTGTCGGAGGCGATTATTTCTTCCCTGGTGGTTCTTATCTGAATTTTCAGTATATGCACGGCTTTATTTTTGAAAGGGGAAGTAAGAACCTGAATGACTATTTCTTTTTACAATATGAAAAAAAATTCTTCAATGAGAAACTCACAGTCGCCCCATTTGGAGGAGGTTTCATAGTTGCTGACTGGAGTTCTGTAAAAGATAATTACTCCTTAATTTACAAACCTGAAATTACTTATCTGGCAACAGATAACACAGAATTGAAATTATCCGTCGTTATATTTGATGGCAAAGGGAACAACGTGTTTGCAAATATCAGCGATTACAGCATGCTTATGTTCCGGTTAAAATACAGTTTTTGATCCTTATAAATACCCATAATAGATTATGGTGTTATGATGTTGTGGTGAAATTCCAATCCTTTGTGTCTTTGCGTTCTTCTCCGTATTTTAGTATTTCAGCAATGCAATAGAAGTCCACAGGTGCCAAGCTGCATACGCCTTCATGTTGGCATTCAGAGGCTGGCTGTGTGCTGAGCCGCAGCTGTACCAGTCGACTCCTTCAGTATGACTGTCCTGCCAGTCGATGGCCCAGTTGGCATCGAGGCTTCCGTTATTATCGCTGTCATAATAGCACCCGTCGTTGGCATTTTTATCGAGGTAATAGTTACCATCGGGATCGTATGACTCGATATCCGCAAAATCAAACAGGAATTTGTTGTTCGCTTTACAAAAATCCCTTATCTGATCATTTCTGATGTTGAGATTCCCGCTTGCTCCTGTTCCGTCAAGATGACCGGTCATATAAACAAAAGTCACTCCGGGAAAGTCTTTCTCAAGCTGCGACATAAGACCGAGATATGTATTTACATTATCCTCTGTGGCGTAGGATAGTTCACCACACCACGACCAGATGATAACATTCACTTCGGGATTGGAGGCCAGGTAGTTTCGTGTTTCAACTTCCCATTGTATGAAATCCGGATTCCCAAGATCCCCACTCATGGCATAGTCGTGCAGATCCAGTGCCCCATTGGTACCACCATTATTCCAGGCATACCCGGAACCCAGGAATGTCACCAGTCCGGTCATGCCATCTGTTACCTGGCTGCCATGTGACGTATGTCCGTAGGCTATATGAAGGGATGATTTTGTCTTTTCGATAGTGGCTGCTGATATTTTGGAAATATCAATAGTATTATGATCGGCTGTCAGACCTGTGTTACTACCGGGGGGATTATTCTCTTTCGAACAAGCCGCTGCCATGATAATTACAGAAGCCGCAATATAAATAATTAATTTTCTCATCGTTACTCAGGATTTGGTTCAGATATTCGACTAATTTATTAAACGAAAAGTTGCACAGTACTATTATACGCAATCATAGGTCCACAGGTTACACAGGAATAGAAATAATGGCACAACGGCGTAATGGCACAATATTTGTTGTAATTCACTGACATCCAAATACCTGTTTCTGACATGAAAGTCCTGGTGCTCCTGATTCTTAATATTGTTTTCGTCAGTTTCTTTTCAATATATGCTGATATTCCTGCAACTAAACTGACTGACGAGGATGATACACTGACCCTCATTGAAAAAGTATATATTCATGCCGACCGGGATAATTACTTTCCCGGTGATGATATCTGGTTTAAAGCTTACCTTGTGAATGCTGCGGACAGGTTTCTTACAAACCACAGCATGAACCTCCATGTAGAGCTCATATCCCCTGCACTGAAGATCATCGACAGCCGAATTGTACGAATAGAAAACGGGATGGGTCATGGTGATTTCCATCTCTCTGAAAAACTGCCTTCAGGAAAATACCGGTTAAGAGCCTATACCAATTACATGCGCAACTTTGGTGACCAGGATTTTTTCCGAAAGGATTTCAATATTATCAATTCCACCGACGCTGTCAGGACTTTCTCCGATAGTGTAAGCTATTCAGTAACCAGGCCGGATATTTCTTTTTATCCGGAGGGAGGTTCACTTGTATATAATGTACCTTCAATAGTGGCCTTTAAGGCAGTTGATCAGCATGGAAGGTCAGTGGACGTTTCAGGTGAAATAATCACTACAGAGGGCGATTCTGTAACCGGATTTAAAAGCACTCACAACGGAATGGGAATTTTCAGGTTTCAACCGTTGCCAGGCATAAAATATTTTGCAGTTGCGGGGAACCCGGAAGGAGATACAATAAGATATGAGCTGCCCAGATCTTTCAGCACCGGTATAGTAATGAATATTGCCAGCAACAGAGACAAAAAGTTTGCTGTCATCTTCAGAACCAATGCATTAACCTTGCCACTTCTCAAAGAGCATAACATGACAATACAGGTTTCTGCAAGGGGAAATCCTTTTAAAGAATATACTTTCAGGATGAACTCGCTGAACAGCCTGTTTACTATGCCGACCGATGACCTGCCCGACGGAATAGTGATGCTTACTCTAAGTGGGGTTGATGATATACCTTTATGTGAGAGGCTGGTCTATATCAATAACGGTGATATTGCCAGTCTGAAGATCGAAACTGACAAGAATGAATATAGCCTGCGTGATTCTGTAAGTGTTAAACTTGCCTTATTCATAGATTCGAAAACTCAACAGAACGCTTATTTGTCCTTTTCCGCCACCAACGATCTTTTTATGAATGAAACCGGTAAATACCCTTCTGATATTGCTTCATGGTTCCTGCTCGAATCTGATATAAGAGGGAAGATCGAGGAACCTGCATACTATTTTGATCCCTCAAATACCGGAAGGCTGAAAGACCTTGACTTACTGCTGATGACACAGGGATGGCGTGATTTCAGGTGGAAATATGACGGAATTAAATATCCGCCTGAGTACGGATTTAAGATATCAGGAAAAATAAGAAAAAAATTTTCCGATACACCAATAGAGAATGCCAAAGTAAACATAGGGCTCTTCGGCAATGGAATTCCTTTGTTCAGGAATATGCCGACAGATGAATCGGGACATTTTGAAACAGAAGATATTGACCTGACAGGAAATGCCATAATAATAGCAAGTACAACTGATGAAAAAAATAAATTAAAGGGATGGCTGATCCTTGATTCGACTAGTTATGCTTCACCAGAAATATCGGAGACCTTCGACAGAGCAAATTTTATAAGAGTTGGCGACAGACAATCCGGAGGAATATCCCTTCCTGGCTTTATACAATATTCTGATTTTAAAACCTCACTGGCCAGGAAATACAAATTGTCCGATACAATCAGACCCGGAGAAGTTAGTATTACGGCAAAACGACAGACATCCGTGGAAAAGGCACGCGCTGAAAGTCAGTATTACCTTAGGTCAACCTGGGTAGACCAGTCATATGAAATTACACCAATTTCTAAAGTTTATGTTAATGTCGGGGAGCTTCTGAAAAGAAGGTTCCTGTTGAAACCGCCAAGACGATTTAGTTCCAGATCTTTAAATAATAGTAATCCCTCCGGCAATCAGATTAGCAATCAGAAGGTAATGGCTAGAAAATTTAACGAAACTGTAAATCAGTCAGGAGGCGGTGGCGGTGGGGTAAAGATTGAAACAATAATAATGCTCAACGGTGTCGAGGTCGGATGGGAGGGTGTAGAGTCTCTACCGATTGAGTGGATAGCCAGGGTAGATTATGTGAAAGATCGCAATGCAGAATTGATTTGGGGAGTAAGAGGAATGAATGGTGTGGTATCCGTTGTTCTTAAGGACGATCTGTCCGATCTTAAAACCAATGTTGTTTACCACTCTGCAAGAAAGACTTTAACCGGGTTCAGTGAAGCAAGAATCTTTTATTCTCCCAAACACAATACAACGTTTGAATCTGACTATAAACCTGATCTTAGAAATACTTTATTCTGGGATCCGGATATTACCCTGAATGATTATAAGGATACAACCATTGTTTTTTATAATTCCGATAACCAGGGTACAGTATTAATAAAAGCTGAAGGTATTACGGATAAGGGAATACCGGTAACCGGAAGTAAGGTATACAGGGTAGTAAGATGAAAGGGAGAATAAGAATATAAATATAAGCAGCAAGTCATAAGGACTGCATGACCGCACGACCTGCATAACCTGCATGACTTGCACGACCTGCATATCTACTCCTTCTTTTCCAGCACATGCTTTAACGATGGCTGCCCCGGCTTAATATCTTCTGTAAGGATTGTCAGTGTCTGTCCGTTATCCGAAAGGGAATAGGTAGTAGTGCTGCCATAGACTTCCGAACCTACTGTCCTTGTTGTTTTGGTTATAAGGGTCTGTTTGTCAACCGACCATGAAGCAGACTCCGCATTAATACCGCCGTATTCCTTTTCTTTGACCTCTTTCCCGTCGAGATTAAATGACTGTTCGGAAGATGATTCCCTTCCCTTTTTATCCAGGAAAGTAGTTTTAATCATTATTGCCTGTGGTGTCTGGGTGATAGTTATTCTTATGTTATAGTCCTTATAATAAGGATTACTTCTTGATGTATCCTGCATCCATTCTCCCGAAAAATCTGCGGTGGACTGGGCAAATAGAGATGATGAACAAAACATCGCCATGATAACTACTAACAATCCGGATACCAGGTTATTTCTCCGTCTGAACAAATCTGATCTAGTCATAATTAAAAAGGATATTTATGCAAAATATAGGATTATTTGGCGTCCAAAGTTATAGTTTCCCCTGTTAATATTACAATAACTCCTGAAGATTTTTTGGCAGGAATGAACCGCTGAGGAATTAATATCCACTTCCTTCATCCTGCACTTCTCATTCCATTCATCGCTATCTCTTCATCACGAACAATTTAAATCAATCAGTGTTAAAACCTAATGAGCCAGACAGTAATTTACGATTCGGGCTGCAACCTCTGTTCCGGGATAGTACGGTTCGCAAAAAGGAAGAAGGCAGGTTCACATTTCAGGTTTGTATCCCTGCAAAGCAAATATGGCAGACAAATTCTTATCTCGTCCGGGCTGCCATCGGATGAAGCTGATACGGTAGTCTACCAGACAGATAAAGGTGTCTATTTAAGATCTGCCGCAATACTGAACATTCTGAAGGATCTTGGTGGCCTGTGCAAATTGTTCTATATATTCATTATTATTCCCTCCCCTGTCAGAGATTATTGTTATAAAGTCATTTCAAAGAACCGTTACATTATTTTCGGCAGAAGTAATTCCTGTGAAATATAGTCTACAGAAGCTTTGCCGGTGGCTTTGGATATTTTATCAAAGCTTACATCCTTAAGTGTCCTGACCATATTAAATTCTATCAGTAATTGTCCCTGCGTATGGTTGTCTCTAAATCATATGTTATACTGTATAACGCCATATCAAAACAAAAGTGTAATAGTGTGAGGATTGGTATGGTTAAGTATTTAAAACCGGAGAAAAACTTTATGATACTTATCATCTTAGCAAATATATACATATTTAAATTATTTATTTTGTTAATAAATTAACAGAAGGATTTAAAGTATTATTCTATGAAACGATTACTGATTCTGGGAGCTGGCACAGCCGGGACAATGATGGCGAACAAGCTTCACAGGGTATTAGACAAAAATGACTGGGAAATTACAATTGTCGACGAATTTAAAATCCATTATTATCAACCCGGATTTTTATTTATTCCCTTTGGGATTTACAGTCAACAGGATGTTATTAAGCCGAAAAGTGATTTTTTCCCTCCGGGAGTAAATGTAATTTACAATGAAATTGACAGGGTTATTCCTGAAGAAAATAAGGTCATACTGACAGGGGGGAAGGTTTTAACATATGATATTCTTATCATTGCCACGGGTGCTCATACTGCACCGGAAGAAACACCGGGGCTCAAGGACAAATTATGGTACAAGGAGATCTTCGATTTCTACACGGTTGAAGGATCAGTAGCACTCAGGAAGTATCTTAAATCATGGCAGGGAGGCAAACTGGTGATGTGTATCACCGAACTTCCGTTTAAGTGCCCGGTGGCTCCTATTGAATTTGTTTGCCTGGCTGAGGCCTTTTTTACTAAAATTGGAATAAGGGATAAAGTGGATATTACTTTTGTAACGCCTTTACCAGGTGCTTTCACCAAGCCGGTGGCAACAAAAGTATTAAGTGAGATCCTGGATGAAAAGAATATTCATGTGATCCCTGACTTTTACCTTGAACATGTGGATAATGACAGGAAAGTCCTGGTTTCATATGATGAGAAAGAAATTCCATTTGACCTGCTGACAATTGTTCCCCTGAATAAAGGATCCGACATGGTGGAACGCAGCGGTATGGGAGATGATCTCAACTTTATTCCAACTAATAAAGAAACCCTTCAGAGCACTAAGTATGAAAACATCTTTATCATAGGGGATGCAGCTAATCTGCCTACTTCAAAAGCCGGAGCAGTTGCACATTTTTCCGGTGATGTTCTTTTCCAGAATATCCTGAGTTATATTGAAGGCCGGCCACTGAATGCCAAATTCGACGGTCATGCCAACTGCTATATTGAAACCGGATACGGCAAAGGAGCTCTCATTGATTTCAATTACGAGACCGAACCCCTTCCGGGAACTTTCCCTTTACCTGGACTGGGACCCTTTGGTTTATTAAAAACCACCAAGATCAATCATTATGGTAAAATAATGTTCCGCTGGATTTACTGGCACATTCTGCTAAAGGGTAAGGAATTGCCAATTGAAGCAGATATGACCATGGCGGGTAAGAAAAAATGGGTTTAAAAAGGACTGATATGGAAAAGTATGCAACACAGGATCAGATCCTGGAGATAAATGATAAGCTGGATACCCTTATTGAATATGTCAATCAACAGCGGTTAAAATCCACCATGGTGGAAGATCTTGTAGCTGATATGTCAATAATTACAAAGGATATATACGATTCAACCGTCGCGGAACTGGATAACCAGATGGTTGATATAGAACCGGGTGAACTTAGGGTTCTGCTTGTGAAGTTAGCGAAGAACGTAAATAACATCAGACAGTTGCTTGACACCGTTGAAAGTGTTTTCGACCTGTTAAAAGATGCGGGACCTCTCATAAACGAAATGATCATCGATGCATCGGGTAAGCTGAATACACTGGAACAGAAAGGATATTTTGAATTTTTTAGCGAATCTGGAAAAGTTATCGATAACATCGTTACCCATTACAGTAAAGAAGATGTCAGGATGTTAGCTGACAATGTAGTGTTATTACTGGAAACATTGAAGAACCTTACACAACCGGAAATGTTACGGGCTGTCAATAATGCAGTTAGTATTTTTGAAAAAATTGAAACTGAGCAAATACCGGAATATTCACTTTGGAAGGTATGGAGGGAAAGGAACAGTCCGGAAATGAAAAAGGGCCTGGGCCTGATTATGACTTTCTTGAAAAATATGGCAGAAAAACAAAATAATAAATAATTAATACTATGGGTGAAAAAATAATTGCCGGTAAAACGGTACAGGTAAGTGATGATGGTTACATGACCAACATGGACGAATGGACTCCGGAAATTGGCCAGGAGATTGCCAAAGAAGAGAATATTGAATTGACAGATAAACACATGGAGATTATCAATTTTATCCGGGACAAGGTTAAAGCCGGGGATACACTAACCATACGTTCTGTAGGAAAATCAGGTATCATTGATATTAAAGGATTTTATGGGCTATTCCCGGGAGCTCCGCTTAAAAAAGCAGCACGAATTGCCGGAGTAAAAAAACCAGCCAGTTGCGTTTAAAAAGATCAGGAAGATGAATAATACGTCAGAAACACCACTAAAAAAAGTCCTTTTGATTTGTGCCAAGGGTGCAATTGAGGATGTATATGCAGCCCTGGTAATGGCTAACGGTGCTGTAATGGAAGGTATTGAGACCAAGCTTTTCTTTACTTTTTTCGGCCTTGATGCCATTACAAAGAACAAAATGACCCATTTGCATACAAGTACTGTAGGAAATCCTTCAATGCGTATGCCGGGAGGACTTCCTTTTCCAACTCTCCTTGGTATTCTGCCCGGTGTAGAAGCCGGAGTATCAGCTATGATGAAAAGCCAGATGGAAAAATTGGATATTCCAACGGTACCTGAATTCCTGGAAATGATCACCGCCGGTGGTGGTGAAATTTATGCCTGTAAGCTGGCTGCTGATATGTTCAAACTGAAAAAGGAAGATTTATACGAGGATGTGATTGATATCATCACCGTCGGACAGTTTTATGAAATGGCCGGAGGAGAAAATACGCAGATTATATTTACATGATCTGATCAGCTTGTCAGCACGGATTACAAATCCGTGCTAAACGGCTGATGGTAATATCTCTTGCCTGTTGCCCTGTACAGTGCATTTGCCAGAGCTCCCATAACAGGGGGGAATGGTGGTTCTCCCATTCCGGTGGGATCAATTTCATTTTTAACAAAATGTATCTCAATCGACTCCGGGGCCTCACTTTGCCTGATGAGACGATACATGTCAAAGTTATTCTGGTCCGGCTCACCATCAGTGATGGTAAGTTCACTGTACATTGAATGTCCCAGTCCATCAACTATGCCACCTTCCGCCATGTTTACTGCAGCATCAGGATTTATTACAATACCACAATCAATGGCACCATAAACTTTCTTAACTACCGGCTTATCATTTTCGATCGCTATATCAAGAACATTGGCAGCATATGAATTGTGGCAAAAATATGCAGCCACACCTCTGTTGATACCTGGCTGTTCTTTCCCCCATCCTGATTTTTCTTTAACCAGCTCCAGTACTCCTGCATAACGCGATGCTTCATAATCATTATGGGTTCCGACCGGGTTTGTCTTAGCCCTGTTAAGAAGTTCCAGGCGAAATTCGAGAGGATCTTTACCGGCAGCCTCAGCCACCTCATCGAGGAAAGACTGCTCTGCTGAAGCAATGAAGTTTGATGAAGGTGCCCTGAAAGCAGCGGTTGTGACATTTGTGTCTATGACCCAGTCTTCTGCAAGATAATTATCGACCGCTCCTGCGGGGAACCGGTTCGCCTCAAGGGGACTTTCTGCCATACCTCCTGCCCTTACCTGAAATGCTATAAGGTTATTGTCCGAATCCAGTCCGGCCCTGTAATATGCATGGTATGCAGGCCTGTAGTTCCCAAATGTCATATCATCCTCACGTTTATAGATAAGCTTCACCGGAGCTTTGATCCTTCTGGAAATAATAGCTGCTTCCACCATGAAATGTCCATACAGTCGTCTACCGAAACCGCCGCCTGCACGGGTCATCTGAACATCAACCTTTTCAAGAGGCAGACCCAGCCTTGCTGCCACGGTCTTTTCCATGAACTCAGGAGATTGTATCGGACCTATCAATTCAGCTTTATCATCAGTGACATCTGCAAAGAAGTTCATAGGTTCCAATGTGTTATGTGCAAGGAAGGGAGCTGTGTAATTTCGTTCAATGATTTTTGCAGCTTTCTTAAATGCGGCTTCGGGATTGCCGTCTTTTCGCCGTACGTTCCCCTGTTTTGCACTCATAGTTTTCATCATGGACATATACGAATCGGTGCTTTCACGCCTTGATGGTGTGCCTGGAGTGCCCTTAATGGGCTCCCATTCAGGTTGTAAAGCATCCTTTGCATTGATAACCTCCCAGGTGGAATTACCGACAATGGCAACCAGGTCAGTAAAAGCGCTGGTATCTGACCATTGTTTCTGATAACCTTCATTATATGTATGGAAAGTGAAAATATCCTTTATTCCGGGCATACTCCGGGCTGCTGAATCATCAACCGATTTCAGTTTCAGTCCAAAGGCAGGAGGATGTACGATCATTGCTATAAACATTCCATCCTTTTTATGGTCAAGCCCGAATAAAGGCTTACCAGTAACAATTGCCGGTCCGTCAACATTCTTTCTCGATGTCCCGATAATTTTAAAATCCTTCACATCTTTCAGCTGTACCTTATCCGGCACTTTTATTTTTGCAGCAGCTGATGCCATTTCACCATAACCGGCTTTCTTGCCGCTTTTGTTATGATATAAAACTCCCAGATCTGTTGTAATCTCATCAACAGGGACCTCCCATTTCTGTGCTGCAGCCTCCATAAGCATGCGACGTGCGGTGGCACCGGCCAGCCTGAGCCCGTTCCATCCCTGGCGGATCGACTGGCTTCCTCCTGCCAGCTGTCTGGTGAACAGGTCAGTGTTAAGGCGTGCCTGTTCAACAAGAACATTGTCCCAGTTAATATCGAGCTCCTCAGCCACGATCATAGGCATGGATGTTTTAACATTCTGACCAATCTCAGGATTAGGTGACATTATGGTAGCAATTCCATTTACCCCTAACTTGAGATAGGCATTGATCCTGTACCAGTCTTCAGACATTTTCAATACTTTCGTGGTGTTGGATGTGCAGGCAGCCAGCCAGTTAAAGCCAAGCATCAGGCCGCCTCCGGCCAGAACAGAACTCCTTATAAAAGAGCGCCTGTTTATTGTAGTTTTAACGTATGCCATTACAAATCATTTAATTATTAGTTATGTCTTACCAAAGAATATACCTGTACCTTCAATCCCTAAGAATGGTCAGGACCGGGCTGCAGTTTTGATCGCTTTCTTTATCCTGGTATAAGTACCACACCGGCAAATATTACCTTCCATGGCTGTATCAATATCTTCATCCTTTGGATTCGGATTTGATTTTAATAATGCAGCCGCTGTCATAATCTGTCCCGACTGGCAATAACCACATTGAGGGACATCGTGTTCCAGCCAGGCTTTCTGGACCGGATGATCGGCATTCTCAGACAGGCCTTCGATTGTTGTTATAGCCTGGTTCCCCACCTCGGAAACATCGGTAATACAGGATCGAACGGCTTTGCCGTCCAGATGAATGGTACATGCCCCGCACTGGCCGATTCCGCATCCATACTTAGTACCGACCAGCCCGAGATGATCCCTGAGCACCCAAAGGACAGGAGTAGAAGGATCTACGTCCACTTCTCTCACCTTCCCGTTAATGTTAAGATTAAATGTTGCCATAAGCTTGATAACAAAATTTATTGAACCTATAATTATCAGATAATATATGCCTGATAAACAAAATTTATATAAATATATAAAATAAGATGTTTATAGATGAATATGACAGGTATTAAACAGAGATATGCTGCAAAAAGTTCATTTTTATAATCATAGCAGGCATGGATTGCAATCCGTGCCTGCTATGATATTAAATTATTGATCATCTGTCCTCTGTTTCAGAGGTTCGGGAGGGTTAAAATCCGAATTTTATACCCTGGGCCAGGGGCAGATCAGAACCGTAGTTGATAGTATTGGTCTGCCTGCGCATATATACTTTCCATGCATCTGAACCCGATTCACGTCCTCCTCCGGTATCTTTTTCACCACCAAATGCTCCGCCTATCTCGGCTCCCGATGTTCCGATATTCACATTGGCAATACCACAGTCCGATCCTGATTCCGACAGGAATCTCTCCGATTCGATTAAATCATGTGTGAAGATCGCTGAGGACAGTCCCTGAGGAACACAATTATTATACGCTATTGCTTCCTCAATATCCCTGTATTTAATCAGGTACAGGATTGGAGCAAATGTCTCTTCCTGAACCACCTCATAATGATTTTCAGCCTCTACAAGTGCAGGAACCACATAATGTCCTCCTGAAAATTTCTCACCATTAAGAATCTCCCCGCCGAAGATAACCTGTCCTCCCTCCTTTTCAGCCCTGCTAAGAGCTTCTTTAAACTGTTCTGCAGCTTGCTTATCAATTATGGGACCCACAAGCACATCTCCGTCAAAAGGATTACCTATCTTTTCAGCCACACTCTTATATGCGATCATCAGCTGGCTTTTAACTTTTTCATATATCTTTTCCTGTATAATAAGCCTCCTTGTCGAGGTACATCTCTGGCCACAGGTACCAACAGCACCAAACACCACAGACTTGATCGCCATCTCAAGATTGGAATTATCCGAAATAATTACAGCATTATTACCTCCAAGCTCCATAATTGTCTTCCCGAGCCTGCCACCGACAATTGCACTGATCTTCTTACCTGATGCCACGGATCCTGTTACTGAGAACAGAGGTATCCTTTCGTCCCCCACAAAATTATCTCCCAGTACATCTGATTTAGCCACCATAAGGTTAAATACACCTTCAGGGACACCGCAATTTTTTAATACCGGAGAAATTATATTCTGTATGGCAATAGCTGTAAGAGGTACTTTTGAACTTGGCTTCCACACTATCACATCACCGGCCACAGCAGCCAGCATACTATTCCATGCCCACACCGCTGCAGGGAAGTTAAATGAAGTGATAAGTCCTAAAATACCCAGAGGATGATACTGATCATACATCCTGTGATCAGGACGTTCCGAATGCATGGTATAACCGTTTAACAAACGTGCCTGACCAACTGCGAAATCACATATATCAATCATCTCCTGGACCTCTCCCAGTCCTTCCTGGTATATCTTGCCCGTCTCAAGTGTTACCATGTAACCCAGGTCTTTTTTAGCCTTCCTTAATGCTTCACCTATCTGTCTGACCACCTCACCTCTCACAGGAGCCGGTGTCTTCCTCCATTGGAGAAATGCTTTCTGAGCAGTCTTAATAATTCTCTCATATTCTTCAGGTGATCCGTTTTTCACCTTCCCTGTTACAGTATTATCAACCGGGGATACCGAATTGGTAATAATACCTTTTGAGTCAATCCATTCTGTCCCGGAACAAACTCCGTAATTTAATTCCCTTATACCTAATCCTTTTAATACTTCTTCCTTTTTCATAGCATGACCTTTATACGGTTTATTAAAATTAAAGATCCGGTAGACTTGTTAATTTAGTTCAAGCCCCGGTTGTCACCTGCAGGTGCTCCTTGAATCATCCCTAAAATAAATCTAAAATTTTCATTTTAAAAATGTGATTTGTCATAATATCCGAATGTGTACAGAGAGATTAATTTACACAGAGTCCCGGAATTCAGGAGCGATTGGGACAGAATGGAGACGCAGAGGTGCACGCAGGCGTACTGTTGTTGCATAAAATGGATATAGTGGTCAAATGACTATCGAACAAAAATGCCCTGAATTTTGTTTTGATACAGTAGTTTTTAGAGATATGTTATTATACATATCCGGTATGAAGCAGAAATTCCATTGTCAATGAAATTATTCATGACTGGAAGTTTTTTTAATGCATTTAAATTATTAATCATGAAGCACTATTTAAAATATCTATCAGCAATGGTTTTATTATTTTCTTTTGCAGCAGGCAGCAAGGCACAGATGCTACAGGTCGGTGCTAAAATCCCGGAATTCAAACTTCCCGATCAGAATGGTAATATGTTCGACATAAGCAGTGTTCTAGGAAAAAAAAGGCTGGTCATCTATTTCTATCCCAAGGATGAGACACCAGGCTGTACAAAGGAGGCCTGTACTTTTCGTGATGATTACAGTGAATTTGGCAGCACCGATGCCATGGTTATCGGAATCAGCGGACAGTCGGTCCAGAGTCATAAGGAATTTGCAGATAAATACAATTTGCCTTTCACACTACTGGCTGACAAAGACAATAAGGTGCGAAAACTTTTTGGTGTAAAGGTCTCACCAATTCCCGGACGGGTTACTTTTGTTGTTGATAAGACCGGACATGTGGTATACACTTACGACTCATTGACCCAGCCCGAAAAACACGTGGCAGAAGCTTTACGCGTACTTAAAACAATGAAATAAACCCGGATCTGTATGATGATCTGTCATATCTGTGATCCGGGTCCGAATATTTATGCAACCTGTCAGGATTTTACAGGCTTATCTCTTTACTGAGCTTTGGATCGCGTGAAGAGGCAGCTGCCTTAATTAGATATGTCCCTGGTTCGAGAGTCCATCCAGAGGTGCTTTCATTCCAGTATGACAGATCCCTGACAGGTATATTCATCTTTAGTTCTGCTGTTTCTCCGCTGCTCATAAGAGGTGTTTTAGCGAAAGTTTTCAATTCATGCACCGGCCGATCGATCTTTGAATCCGGTTTTGATACATATATTTCAACAATTTCCTTACCGGCCACATCGCCTGTATTTTTAACTTTTACGGATATATTTATCGTATCGTCTGTTACTTTTACATTCATATCCTCATAGGCAAAACTGGTATATGACATGCCAAAGCCGAAAGGATATGAAACATCAATATTTTTTGTATCAAAATAACGGTATCCAACATAAATGCCCTCCTCATACCTGGTGTAATCAATATTCTTCACCTGTTTATCTTCCGGTTTTTCCTTTTTACCAAAGAGGAAAGAATTTATACTCATGGACTGCCCTCCCATAGGGAAATTGGCACTTGATGCATTATCGGCCAGGGCAACGGGGAATGTCATCGGAAGTTTACCACATGGATCAACTTTACCGCTTAATATATCAGCCACAGAGTTGCCCCCTTCCTCACCACCCTGCCATGCCAGCAGGATTGCATCGGGAAGGTCTTTCCACGACTCAGTTTCAATAACACCTCCTATGTTCAGAACGACTACCACCTTTTTTCCTGCAGAATGATAAACCTTGCATACATTCTTGATCATTTCCACTTCATCCGCTGATAACCGGAAATCATTCTTTTCGACCCTGTCGCGTCCTTCTCCGCTGTTCCTGCCAATAGTAACAACAGCTATATCAGATGTTCCGGCAAACTGTACCAGTTGCTCTTTATCCGGAACCATTTCAGGAGGATTATAGGCCTTTAACATCGCCATTAATGTGCCGGAAGGCTTTTTGAATTCTTTTTCATGAGCCTGTTTAAATGCATTAAAAGCCTTTTTTACTTCCTCGTTTATTGTATAACCTGCATTAGCAAGTCCTTCAGCCGGGGAAACAACATAAGCCTCATTTACATCTCCGGAACCAGTTCCTCCTGCAATCAGATCATACGAAAAATCACCAAATAAAGCAATATTATTAACGTTTGTAAATGGCAGTACCCCATTGTTTTTCAGGAGTATCATACCCTCAGCAGCCGACTGTCGGGTTACTCTGGCATGAGCTTTCAGGTCAGGATTATCACTGAATCTTGAGAGTGCCATCTTCTTTGAATTAAGGATAAGCTTAAGAATACGTTTAACTGATGTATCAATATCCTGTTGTGATAAATCACCTTCCTTTTCTGCTTTCTTCAAAGCCCTGTACTGAATCTTTGTTCCGGGCTCCAGCAGATCATTTCCAGCATGGATCTGGGCCGGAGGATTTTTACCACCAAACCAGTCTGTCATTACAACGCCCTGAAAGCCCCAGTCATCGCGCAGAACATCTGTAAGCAAATAACGACTTTCTGAAGTGTATGTTCCGTTAACTTTATTGTATGATGACATGATTGTCCATGGCTGTGATTTTTTCACAATAATTTCAAAACCTTTAAGGTATATCTCATGCAGTGCCCGCTGCGAAATGATAACATTGTTATTGTTCCTGTTCGTTTCCTGGCTGTTGGCTACAAAATGCTTCACCGATGTACCTACACCATTTGACTGTATACCGTCAACCATTGCAGCTCCAATGAAGCCAGTTACAACAGGATCTTCCGAGTAATATTCAAAATTACGCCCGTTAAGCGGGTTCCTCTGTATATTAACTCCCGGACCAAGAATAACATCGACACCATATTCCAGGACTTCATTTCCCATGGCCTCTCCAACATTTTCAACAAGATCGACATCCCAGGTCGAGGCAAGCAACGTACCAATAGGGAAAGCAGTACAGTAATAAGTTTTGTCGGTATGCTTTCTCGTCGGGTTAATTCTCAATCCTGCCGGACCGTCTGACAGAAATATCGTGGGAATACCAAGACGAGGTATGGCACTTATTGTGCCAGCTGCCCCTTTGACCACTTCATTGGAGGCATCCAGACTAAAAACTGTTTTCATTCCGGCTCCCCTAAGCATACGTATTTTTTCATCAGGTGTCATTTGGGATAAAAGATCTGCTACCCTCTGCTCCATAGGATTCCTTGTATCCTCATATATATCTAGTTTACCATTCCTGTTCAGATCGAGAAAAGTGTAACCATCAACTGAAATTTCCTTTACAGGGACTTTTCTGAAGGAATCGCTTTTATCAACATTAACGAAGTTTGAATACATATAAATTCCGGCAATGATGACAATCACCAAAACTATTCCTACCAGTGATAATAATACTTTTATTAAGATCCTGAAGATTTTTTTCATGATTAATAACTTTGAAGGTTAGGTTAAGTATTTGATCCTGTCAAAAGTATGAAAAACATTTGATTGAGGCAATATGCCTAAAATTTTTTTATGCATTACGAGAAAAGTGTAAAGCGGGAAGAGGAGAAGAGGAAATGAAGGGACGAAGGAACTAAGAAATGGTGTACAGCCTGTTGTCCTCGACTTTATAGTATAAAGGCGCTACTTTAATTTTTGGATAGCGAAGTCGCAGTCGTTCTGTTTCGCTCATGATGAAATCCACTTCATTCCCTATTTCGAACAAAGGGGCATAGTGAAGGAAATGTTCCTCAGCCTTTTCATTGTCCCATCCTGCAACCGATGTTAATCCTTCAATAAATTCCTTTTTCCGGGCTGCAAGGTTGACCATTCCGCAGTTACTGTGCCCTATAAGTGCTATATGAAAAACCTTTCCAACACCTATGGCATATGATACCTTAAACTCGCTGTACCGCAGATTTGCTCCTCCCGAACGGATAATATATGCAAAATTATCCGGGATGGTCAGATGCTTCCTGTTATCCATACACATACCTATGAGTAACTGAGCCGAACTATATGTATCGAATTTACGGTTCAGGTTATGATATTGGAGTAGCAACCCGATCGGAGTATCACGAAATTCCGCAGCTATGTCCAAGACAGAGTTAATAGGATTAATATTGAACACGATACCTCCTTTTTAAAGTAACAAATATGATCATTTTATCCTTCAGCATTCAATAAATTTCTTTAAACTTAAAACCCATAGCCGGATAAATTTTATTTACCTGTATTCCCTGCATGGCCCGGACTGTCCTCCATACTCAACCTGGATGGTTGAATGTTCAATTCCGAATTTACCAAGGAGATCCCGCTGAATTCCGGAGATAAAGGACACATCGGTCTGGATATCCGTTACAAGATGAACTGTAAGCGCGGCGGCACTGGTACTTAGAGCCCAGATATGAAGATCATGGACACCCGATACCCCGGGGATCTTATAAAGGTATTTCCTAACTGCCTTAATATCAATGTTCTCAGGCACTGCATCCAGAGCCAGACTAACGGAATCGGTGAGCAGACGGAATGAACTGTAAAGAATGACAGCTATTATTAAAAAGGATACTACTGTATCGATCCACCTTATACCGGTAAAATACATTATGATCCCTGCCAGCAGTACTCCGGCTGAGACCAGTGTATCTGCCATGAAATGGATAAAAGCACTGCGGATGTTAAGATCATGTTTCTTCCCTTTCATAAAGAGCCATGCAGTAAGACCGTTAATAATGATCCCTGTCAGTGAAATAATGATAATATTTCCTGAATTGATAATTTTATTTGATCCTATCCTGTCAACAGTCTCGTAAAAAAGAAAGGTAACGGCGACAAGCAGCAGGATTGTGTTGAAAAGAGCAGCCAGTATGGTGGAGCGTCTCAACCCGTATGTAAACTTCATTGTCGGCTTCCTTTCAGACAATAGAATAGCTATCCATGAAAATACGAGTGCAATGACATCACTGAAGTTATGACCTGCATCGGAAACAAGGGCCATCGAATTTGAGAGAAACCCGAATATAACCTCAATAACAATAAAGATTGCATTTAAACCAATGCCTATCTTGAAGGCATTCCCTATTCGTCCGACCGGAGTATGTTGATGATGGTGTTCCAATGTTAACTACTCTTTATCGTTATAACAAAGAACAGGTGAATGAGTTGAATTCATTCCCCAAACCGTATGTGAATGTAAAAAAACAGCACTGCTATTTTATCCCAATAGCTTTTATTATTGCAATGATCACAGGCAATAGTATGACAGCTACAGTAACAGGAAGTAACCAGCTCCCCAGCCCGCTGGCCTTACCTGTTGCTATAGTGTAAATCCTGTATTCGATGATAAGTAATGTTGCCGGTATTGTAAACTTAAGATGTCTTATTATTCTCGTGGCTATCATGTATTGCCTTTCGGCATTATCGGGAGTTATCCTGACAGGGTAATTAAAAATATAAGGATACCTGTTGAGGATTGTCAAACCAGCAAAAAGCAATGTGGCAATAATGGGAAGCATTAGGATGGTTCCCTTACCACCATATTGGTCAACATTTCCGGCAGCATTGAAATGAACAGGTATGGTATCGGGAAGGGATTGATATTTTATAAATGTCAATATCCAGATCAGTATAAGGGTAACCCATCCCAGGACCTCCAGCAGAATGTCGACATTATTAAGTGCAGGTCTGATCCTTGGCCTCTCTTTGAAAGAATCCATGTCAACGTATATATGTTATCAAAAATACTGTAATAAATCCCTGATCCCTGTCATTCAGCAGGCATGTATACAAGAATTTAAAATTTGCTTAAATGGGTTTTTCTTTATTTAAGATCCATTTCAATTGATTTTATATTCCAGCCTTCCACCTTAAGATAAGGATCCTCGTTACCCAGGTATTTCTTATTAAAACGTACATTAATAACCTTCTTCTCTCCGGGTAATAATGAAACATAGTTATCATCCCAGAATACCGGCAGAACGGGATCGAGGGAAGTCTTCTTAAGGAGCTTAGGATTCACCGCAAATGCCAGTTCTTTTCCGGGATTTTCCAATGCAACAGTGAATTGGTAGTTATCGCCATCCTTCTCAATTGCTGAAGCCGACACTTTTATTTCAGTCAGTGGCAGTTTATCGAGGTCTGTAAAATCAGCATTCTCATCACCTTTATTACTTAACCAGTAGAAATTGGAAGAAACCTGTTTTCCAGTGGCATCCTGCATATCAAGTTTCAGGAAATAGACATTTGTAAGATTTTCAGGGAACTTCAGTTTAAAAACCTTCACGGCTGCGTCCGGTCCAACATTTGCATCCATTGTGCCTGAGCCAACCCTGTTCATACCAAAATCATAAATGCTATAGGATACTTTAAGACCGTCGAACTCTTTATAGAAACAATTAACTATCTTTATCGTACTGTCATTATAGCAGTACTGCACATGGAGTGGTTCACATGCTGTCCTTGCACCGTAAAATGCACCATTCGGATTAAGAAAATAATCATAGAACTGCCAGTACATCTTCGGCCACGCTGAATTATACATCCAGTATATTATCCCGCTTGACCTGTATTTATTACCTGCAAATGCTTCAAACATTGCCTTTACAGCCTCATTCTGGAATACCTGTGATTTCATCGAATACTCTTCAACGGTAGTTGGAGTCCCGTAGCGTGAATCAAGGGCTTTTCTTGCGATAGGGTAAAATGCCTTATGCAGACGGATATCCCATGATTCGCTGATTGGCCAGAGGTCTTTTTCAGGCATCATCATCCGCATTGTCTCCATGGGAGGAAGTTGCTCACCGCCAGGTCCCGCTTCTGTATTGAATTCAAGTTTTGTATACCAGTATGATGGAGGGAAATATGCATAAACGGTTGGGTAAGGGCCCATCCACACACCTGTCAGTCCGGCAATTTTACTTGGTGCCTGGGTAGCTGACGACTCATATGGTCTTGTAGTATCATATTCATCAAGCACTTTAATATATCTCGATTCAACATCAGGTGGGGGATAATTATCACTCCCGTAAAGCCAGGTGAACACGGAAGGATGGTTTCGCAGATGTACTATCTGGTCCTTCCAGCTCTCCTCTGCTACATCAGCAATATGCGGAGTCCAGTTTTTCCATCTTTCCCAGGAACTGCAACAGCACCAGCCTACCATTAAAAGTATGCCTTCCTCATCACATTTCTCAAAAAGGTAATCGGAGCCTCTCGGTGCCTCCATCCTGAGAGCGTTAAGGTTCATCTGCCTGGCATAAGCAATGTCGGCATCGATACGTTCATGTGAGGGTCTCAGCATCAGGTCCTGAACATATCCTCCCCCCCTAATTACAATGTTCTTGCCATTTATCTGGAACACTTTTGTATGATGCTTGTCAAAATTGTTCATCCATGCTGTGATCTCACGTATACCAAATCTTACCTTGCGCATGTCAGTAACCTTACCATCTGATTCGAAATTCAGGTTAAGATCATACAGATTCTGTGGCCCTACGGTATGAGGCCACCACAATCTTGGATTATTGATCACAAGCTGCGGGTAACTATCCGGGACAAAATTAACCAGTTTTGTTTCTCCGGGTGCCAGTGAGACATCCTGTGAAAAGGTTATATTTTCAATCATGCCGGTAAGCTTTCCATCTACAGGCTTATTCGCAACATTATGCACTTCGGCCGTAACTGTAAGCCTGGCCTGGTCTGTCCTGGGCAGGTTCAGCTTTGTAACCACATGAGGATGTTCAATTGCCACATCACCTGTCGATTCCAGGACCACATCATACCAGATACCCATACCCCTGTCGGGAGATGTCGGGTTCCAGTCGACCCATGTAATTGTCAGGTCCATTCCTTTGGGAGGAAATATTTCGAGCGCCAGGATATTGTCCTCTCCCGGCACCGCAGCATCAGTGATGTCAAGGGCAAACAGACGATAAGCTCCTTCAATAGTCGTTGTATCAGCAACCAGTTTACCATTAACCCAGACGTTGGCTTTATAGTTGATACTATGGAACTTAAGCCATGTATGTTTCCCCTTGAATTCAGCAGGTATTTTGAATTCAGTCCTGTACCACCATGGTACCAGGTATGGGCTGCCGGGAGGCATTGTTCTGCTTCGTGATGTTATTGCACCGGGCAGGTTAAGGATATTGGTCCCGTAGTAAGGATCAGGAAATACTTTGTTAGCCACAAGAGCCGCAAGTACCGTACTTGGCATTTTTGCCGGGTACCAGTGTTCTGCATTAAATCCCCTGGTAGATATCGCCTTTCCATCATCGTTAACAATTTTGGACGATTGAATAGCCCAATTGTCACGTAAGATGATCTTTCCGTCATTTGCCTTTTGAGCAAAACACCAGGCCGACCAGAAGAACAATCCGAAGAATGTAAGTACAATAAGTTTTTTCATGAGTTTATAGTTTTGAATTTAAATATCATTCCCGGTTTTTTTAAAACTGAACCACAACAGCTTAGGAATACTAAAGTTAATAAAATATAATGAAGGGTACTGTTTGGATGCTTTATAAATAATAGCATTATTTCACTTCAAATGTGACATGGATTTTTCATGTTATGTATTTAATACTATCTTTAATCCTCTATCCAAACCTATAAAAACTAACATATGAGTGTCGCAAATACTTCAAATGCTTCCGGGCCTGGTCTTAGAAGAGCCCTTGGATTATCTTCCCTTATACTTTACGGGATCATTCTTATTCAGCCTACAGCACCTATGCCTTTGTTCGGAGCAGCGGCTTCCCTTGCCAAAGGTCATGTAGTTACAACAATTCTTATTGGTATGGTAGCCATGCTTTTCACAGCCATCAGTTATGGCCGTATGGCCAATGCTTACCCGAGCGCCGGATCAGCCTACACTTATGTAAGCAGGGAAATACATCCTGCCCTGGGATATTTTGTTGGCTGGGGGATGATCTTTGATTATGTTATGAATCCTATAATATGTGTTATATGGATCAGTAAGGCTGCCATGAATCTGATACCGGAGATCCCTTTCCCGGTTTATGCAGTATTTTTTGCGCTTCTCTTCACCGGGATGAACCTCCGGGGTATTGAATCCAGTTCAAAGACCAATGCAATTATTGCAACAGGGTTGGGTGTCGTAATCGTTCTCTTCCTGGGTGCAGCGGTACGCTACCTGTTCATTCATCCACCTGCCACTACAGCAGACTGGACCAGGCCTTTCTACAATCCAAAAACATTCTCCTTCTCATCGGTATCTGCAGGAGCTTCTCTTGCAGTTCTGACATATATCGGCTTTGACGGTATCTCAACCCTGTCGGAAGAGGTACGCAACCCCCGGCGAAATATTTTGCTGGCTACAGTACTGGTATGTCTGATTACAGGTATACTTGCTTCCATACAGGTCTATTTTGCACAGATGGTATGGCCAGGCACCAAATTTCCCGATCAGGATACTGCCTTTGTATACGTGGCCGGAAGAGCCGGCGGACAGTGGCTCTTTCATGTAGTCAACTTCGCGTTGCTTGTTGCAACAATTGGTTCGGGCTCTGGTGCCCTGCTTGGTGCAAGCCGTCTTCTCTATGGCATGGGCCGGGATAATGCAATACCAAAAAAATTCTTTGCTCATATAAACAACCGTACACAGGTTCCTTCATATAATATAATGCTGATAGGTATTATAGTACTTGCCGGAGCATTTCTTCTGACATATCCGCTTGGAGCACAGTTGCTCAACTTCGGTGCTCTTATAGCATTTATGGGTGTCAATGCTTCGTCATTTGCCCTTTATTTCCTGCGGAATGAGAAAAAGAAATTTACGAACTTCATTGTACCGGTTCTGGGCTTCACTGTATGCCTGTACCTTTTCCTGAGCCTGGGGATAAAAGCCAAAATAGCAGGTCTCAGCTGGCTGACAGTGGGTGTACTCTACGGGGCCTACAGGACAAATTTCTTCAGGAAACCTCTGCAGTTCGTTAAGTTCGATAATAATGAAAATAATGAAGAAGAATAATGCAGAATAGCCGGTAACCATATAGTGTCACGTCTACAGGGCTTATAATTTCTATCTATGACATAAATCCCGGCTATTTGCTACTTCCCGTCAATCATCAGCGGAAGACCTTTCCCATTGGTCATGAGAATGATCTTTGCGTTGGGGGATGATGATATAGCCTTTATCATCTCATACTGCAGCAGCTTATCGCTAAGCCCGGTGGAAAGTATCTTCTGGTAATCGGCAATACCCTGTGCTTCCACTCTCTTACGCTCAGCCTCCTGGCGTTCTTTCTGAAGAACGAAAGTCATCTTCTGTGCTTCCTGTTCAGCGTTGATCTTTGATTCAATAGTCGCTTTGACCGATTCAGGAAGTGTTATGTTTCTTATGAGAAGCTGTTCCAGCATAAGGCCCCTTTCCTTAAAGTCAGATTCGATGGATGAGAATATCCTGGATTGGAACTCTTCTCTTTTTGTGGAATAGAGTGCCACAGCATCGTAATAGACTGCGTTATCCCTTATCCTGGTCCTGCAAATAGGTCTTACCAACACATTACGATAATCCGTACCGACCTGCTCGAGTATCCTTGGGGCCTCCGTTGGTATAACTTTATACAGAACTGTAAGGTCTATCACCACTTCCAGACCATCGGCCGATAATACTCTAATAGCATCGTCTCCCCTTTTTACTCCCTCATCGTTTACACCGGACATAGTATAATTCTCTGTCCTGATGTCGAACATGACTACTTTAACAAAAGGATTGATAACATTAAGCCCGCTCTCAAGGATGTTCTTATTTACTTTCCCGAAAAGCTTCTGGACCCCTACCTCTCCGGGTTCCACCTGCACGACGCAGGCAGAGGAAATACCAAGTATTATTACTATTGCACCTACCGCTTTGATCAATGATTTATAATGCCGAATCCTGGGATCATCTGCTTTTGCAGCGACAAAACCAAGGATGACCAGGACAATACCTGCAATGATTACTGCCATAATTAACTTATTTAAGGTTTAGAAATTCTGTGTATCTCTCAGCAGGTAAAGATAAGCATTCTGGAGAGCTCTCAACATAACTGTACCTGATCTGCGTCCTTTTTATATTCAGCAGGGATGCCGGGCATGGGATCCCGGTTTTTGACAGACCTACAGGGTAAAAGTATAGGTATACTTAAGAAGTATCAACCTGTTATTGAAAAGCGGCAAGCGTGGTTCTGCCACAGGCCTGTAAGTGTTTCTTCCTTCGTTAAAGACGATATACAGATCATTCCCCTCACTTGGATTATAACGGAATCTTACATTTGTAAGTACAGTATTTTCTGCTGTATTGTATTGTATGAAAGTACTCAGCGATACCTTTGTTGTGAACATGAGCGTAGCCTTAAATCCGGCAATGCCTCCGCTAAATGACTGATTTCTGTCTGTAAATTTCAGGAAGTTATGCTCATACCTCAGGCCGAGTTGCAGTCCTGGACCCACATTCCATGAAGGATCTCCCCCAATTGTGACGCGCGTCCCATCGTAAAACGTACCAACTGTACCATCCAGCCCCATAACAAACCTGTTCGAATGGGGCGAATTAAGATGGGTCTCTATTTCATTGAATGAATACTTGCCGGGAGGTACATAACAAACGTCCGAAAAACTAAAAGTATCAGCAACATTCTCAAACTGGTGACTAACTGAAAAGACGCCGTTGTAACCCGATTTAAACTGAAAATTATACATTGCTGTGAGCTGTAATGTCTGAGTGGATCCATCAGCATTATCTGTATAAATACTGATACGCGAGCCTACCCCCTGATTCTCAAGTGCAGCCGATTCCCCAAATATCCATCCATAGCCCAGGCTTGCGTGATAGTGTGTATAGTTGGACCGCATCTGGAATCCTATTCCGGGATTAAAATCCTGGCCGCTTCTTGAATATGTCAATCCATAATTCAGTCCTTTCTGATTTACTCTGTTATAGTTTATAAAGAATATGGTAGGATTGAGAGACATCATATTATTCCTGCTTGTATCAGTCATAACCTGAGCCACTTTCACATTAATATAATCGTTGGCTGCCACTTTAAATATGCCATCCAGACCATAAGCTGTATTATACGAGCCATTCATTCCAACACGCGATGTCACTATTCCGCCCACATAACTGTTTTCATTAATCACCTGGCGCCGCATGCGGAAAACCCCGAAGTTTTCAGAAGGCAGACTGCTCAGATCTTCAATATGACTCACATAGGCATGGGTCTGCATATCCATAAATCCCATATCCCATTTACCCACCATACCGGTAAGCCTTGCTCCTCCATAAATGGGGACCTGTTCAGATTCATTTAGACCTATCCTGCGGCTGTAGAAAAGGCTGCTTCCCGGTTCAAAATCAAACATAAATACACTTGAATGTTCCTGGAAAAATGTTCTTTTTTCAGGGAAGAATAATGAAAATCGTGTAAGATTTATCCTTTCCGCATCAGCCTCCACCTGAGCAAAATCAGTATTAACAGTCAGATCGAGTGTAAGATTGTTCGATAAGCCATATTTTACATCCAGCCCGGCATTGTACTTTGGTTTTTTTGTGTAGTCATAAGCTGTTTCTGTACTATTCAGAGTATTATCCTGCTGGTAACCTCCAATTACATAAGGAGCTATGTAAAAAGGTTTTTTCGATTTCAGATCATTGAATACTATTTCCTGCGCCTTCGAAGGCCGGTATGCACTCCATCTTCCCCAGTTGGGTGGTATAGCAGGATATACATCAAGCTCATTCTTATGAGCAATGTTACGGATACATATGAATCCCATCACAACCTTTCCGTTGTTTTCTTTAAAGCGCAGGCTTGAAAATGGTATTCTGATCTCAGCAAACCATCCTTTGTCATTCACGGTGGTCTTTACATCCCAGAAAGTATTCCAGCTGAGATTAAATGGTCCTTCATGAGGATTTCCTCCGATAGCATCCTTGGAAATGGTAAAATCGCTTCTCAATCCTGTGGGATTAGTGACAAAACCCAGTGCGTTCTCCTTATCATCGAAGGTATCAAATAACAGCATCAGATCCTCACCTAATAATCTCATCTCATCACGCTTCCTCGAAGTAATGAGCATCTTTTCGGGATGACGGTCAAATAATCTTGCCCCAATATAAAGGTAAGAATCATCGTAACAGAGCATGATCTCACTCTTTTCAGATGGTTTCTGACCAAATACCGGTGTGTGCATTACCATGGGCAGTGGTGTTAAATTCTGCCAGCATGCATCATTCACTACACCATCAAACTTAAATTCTCCCTGAATCCTTGGTATTGTGACCCTCTGTTGAGAATAGGCGGCCGTAATTAAGAAAAAAAAGAAACAACTTGTTAAAAAAATCTTCAATAAACCTCGCATAAACATCTCCCTGGTTAACTTTTACGGGATCGCTAAACTATAAATACTTATCAAAAAAACCTTGTAAAAAAGACAAAAAAGGATTTTACCGTGCCGAATAGAGTGTTGGCAACGATGAAGTTGTATTATAAGATTGAAGAGCAAATCCTCATACTAAAACCTGTTTTTATTAAGGAACAGATATTATGGAATAATGTTTAAAGGTTTGTATTTCTGCTAATTGTGACAACCTTCACATACACAGTGACAATGGGTTTTTTTATGCTGCCAGAGTTTTACGGACAAGCAGACTTTTTTATTAACTTTTCATATATCACTAACGTATCTCTTTCAGGGCATCCAGCATGGCTACAACATTCTCAAAAGGAACATTAGCCTGGATATTATGAACAGTATTAAAAACAAAACCTCCGTTTTCATTAAGGACACTGCATTGCCTCCTGACCTGCTCCCTGACCTGCTGCGGAGTACCAAATGCAAATACCCCCTGGGTATCAACACCCCCACCCCAGAAAACCAGATCATTGCCATATTTCTTTTTAAGATTCACCGGATCCATGTTGGCTGCATTTATCTGAACGGGATTAATAATATCAAAGCCCGCTTCAATAAAATGTGACATCAGAGTTTCCACGGATCCGCATGAGTGCTTGAATGTCTTCCATCTTGTATTTATGTGTATCCAGTCATTGACCTTCCGGTAATAAGGGAGCCACAAATTATCGAATGTCTCAGGAGAGCAGAATGTTGAGTTCTGAGTACCAAAATCAGTCCCGCAAATGACCAGGGCATCTACGCTGTCACCGGTGGCCCGGTGTAAAAGCCCCAGGTTTTCTATGGCAATATCTGTTTGCCTGTCAAATACCTCCTTAATATAATCCTCTCTTGTAAGAGTAGATATATACCACTCTTCAACTCCGCGTATCCCCTTCGGATCTTTCATGTTTATAGCCGGCACAAGGGCGATATCGCCGAGAGCCGTCCCCCCGAAGGATGCTATAATCCCCCTGTTATTATCCTTAACAGAATCCGCAAGTCTTTCCCAGTATTTCAGTTCTTCTCCGGTGATCCTGGTAAATTCCTCGAGATTATCCTCCACGTTTAGTTTTGAATCGTCAATGGGTTTCTGCCTGTCAACAGCATCAAAAAAATAACCCGCTTTCGGCATCATAGCACAGGGTGGCACCGATGTATCACCCTCCGGGTACATAAGGATATCACCGTTTGTATTGACAGTATAATTAAATCCTCCGGGAAGCATTACTTCCTGTCCCCATACTGTTTTATGTACCTTCCAGTCATCGTTTACAACACCGAACATGTTTTTTTCGCCATAAAGGCCGATCACGTCAAGGTCCATCGCCTCAAGAAGTTCTTCATCTATTTCACCAAGCATCTGGTAAGGTTCAATGACCTTTACCGGTCTTTTCTCCAGACCATAATATTCCCGCAGCTTTTCAACTACAAGAACATGTATACCTGTAATAGCTGTTGAACCAAAATCTACCACAAGCCTATCGGGCTGTTCATGGTTTATTGTCTTCAGGAAATTCTCTCTTGAACCGGCTGACATACCTTAATTTTGTAATGATTATAATAATTGTCAGATAAAGTTAATTTTTTCCGGCAACTATTCAGTGGTATCAACAGGAATATATTTTATTTAAGGTGAGGATGAATGCTTGCTGAGTTTGATTTTTTAACTTTATCTTTCTAATTTTGTTTATAATCTCCTTACCATAGCAGGATGATAAATGATCCGCAGATACCGGAACCTTTCCTGTTTAATCCCCTTAAGCATCACCTGGGATTTATTAGAAATTATATAAACTGCCGGACGGACCAGCCAGGTTCAGATACTCTCATTCTCACAAGGGAACTCAAACACCTGGGGACATCTGTGATGGATGTATATGCCGGTGATATGCCCGTTCGGGAGATATGCGGGGAGATAGAGAATTACCTGGAAAGCCGCAGTCTCTTTACCAATACTTCATATTCAGAATGGACCGGGATAAGTAAAGACTGCTACAGGATCATATCACTGACAGATGGTTCACAATGGACCCTGAAGTTTAATGATGCCCGGAGATTTGTACATTTTTTCCCTGCCAGGAACAGCCGGTACAGCTTCAGGGTCAAATCCAATACCCTGAAATCTGCTATGATCTATTATATCCTTATAGGTAAGGATTATATAACAGGGGATGACCTTAACAGGGTAAGACCGCTCCTGGGACTCTCACCTGTAAAGGATACAATCGACGCGGAAGCAATCCTGGAGATGATAGAGATACTTCGAGACTAATGTATTATAACGAGTCTACTATTTTTTCTATGTTATTATAACTTTCCTTTACTTCGTCCATTGATTTGGCTCCGTCCTGTTCATAAAAATAGTATTTCATACCTGCCAGGCCGGCGTTTTCGAATATTCGTTTAAAATCGACATTACCCTGACCGACAGGTACTATGGTGTTTGTTGACAGGTCGAAATCCTTAAGATGCCATAATGGGAATCTTCCAGGATTGCCCCTGAATAATTCGATGGGATCTTTTTTGGCTGTTGACACCCACCCGAGGTCAAGTTCCATCTTTACCAGGTCTTTGTCGGTATGACGCAGTATGAAATCGTAAGCTGTGGTTCCGTCCACTTTATCCCATTCGGTTGCATGATTATGATATGCAAACTGGAGTCCTGCCTTATGGCAAAGCTCACCTGCCCTGCTAAAGGTATCCACTGCAGATTTGATCTGATCCATGGTCTTGATGGCCGTACCGGCACATACAAGATATTTAACTCCTCCCTCGGCGACAAGGTCCACAAGCTCCTGGGCGTTTTGGGTCAGGTTTAGCAGATCAGGAGATATCATTTTTTTGATCATCTCAAGCTGTTTTTTCTGCTCCGGTGTCGGATTTTCCGGTTCCGGCATCATCTGGCTGAATGGAAGCCCCATTACATGACAACCTATCCATTTCATTCCAAGATCATCGATTATTTTTTTCAGTTCTCCCGGTTTATGCCCGTAAAAGGATCCTTTTGAATAGGATGCAATCTCAATATTCCTGAACCCTATATTTGCAAGTTGCTTTAAAGTACCCTCCGGATCGGCATTCATCATCGCATTAAGGGTAAAAGTCTGTATGCCTGTTGCCGGCAGATTTGCCGGTACATTTGATATTGCACCTTTAAGGATATCTTTATAGAATATCGTTCCCAGGGCTGCAGCCCCTGACCTTTTAAGAAAATTTCTCCTGCTTGTCATTTTATTGATTTAAAATATTTACATTAACCTGTACAAATAATAACTAAACAGCACTATTGAACAATTTTGTTCTGGGATGTCCCTCAAGCTTCTCAATGCCAGGCATATTTATTAGTGTGAGTGTGAGTTTTGAGGGACAAAAACAGTAAGGAGTGATCGTAATTCGCTCTTGCTCATTACTCACTCTCTTTACTGTTTTTGTGATCCCGGAGAGATTCGAACTCTCAACCAACAGAACCGGAATCTGTCATTCTATCCATTGAACTACGGG
>CAYYIW010000038.1:0-37555 GCA_964472085.1 uncultured Rikenellaceae bacterium
ACAGATCGAGGCAGCCCGTCAGGCCGTTACGCGTCATATGAAACGTGAAGGTCAGCTTTGGATACGAGTATTCCCCGATAAGCCTATTACAAAGAAACCGGCAGAGGTGCGTATGGGAAAAGGAAAAGGTGCACCTGAAGGTTTTGTAGTCCCGGTAACACCCGGACGTATACTTCTTGAAGCAGAAGGCGTACCGTATGAAGTGGCAAAAGAGGCTCTGAGACTGGGTGCTCAGAAATTTCCGATCACCACTAAATTTGTTGTAAGACGCGATTACGTACAGGAATAAAACATAGACAGAGATGAAAATTTCAGAAATAAGGGAATTAAGCACTGCGGATCTCATTGAAAGAATAGATACCGAGAGAACAATGCTTGTTCGTATGAAGCTTAACCATGCAATCACTCCTCTGGATAATACACAGAAGGTCAGGGAAGTGAAACTTACAATTGCACGTCTGCTGACAGAATTGCGTTCCAGAGAGTTAAGTAACAAATCTAATAGCCAGGTAAGCAATGGAAAGGAATCTTAGAAAAGAAAGGATAGGTACGGTTGTAAGTGCCAGTATGGATAAATCCATAGTCGTTGCCGTTAAGAGGAAAGTTAAACATCCTATCTATGGTAAGTTCATTAACAAGACAAGGAAGCTGATGGCACATGATGAAGAAAACACATGCAACGTCGGTGATACTGTACGCATATCGGAGACCAGGCCTCTGAGCAAGAACAAGACCTGGAGATTAACAGAAATAATCGAAAGAGCTAAGTAGTCATGATACAGCAGGAAAGCAGATTATCCGTAGCCGACAACTCTGGTGCAAAAGAAGTTCTATGCATAAGGGTACTTGGTGGAAGCAAGAAAAGGTATGCCTCCGTTGGCGATAAAGTTGTTGTGAGTGTAAAATCCGCACTTCCTTCAGGAGAAGCAAAGAAAGGCACTGTCAGTAAGGCAGTCGTTGTAAGGACAACCAAGGAGATACGTCGTGCCGACGGTTCATATATCAGGTTTGATGACAACGCGGTCGTTTTGCTGAACAATATGAATGAAGTACGGGGAACACGTATTTTTGGTCCGGTTGCGAGAGAACTGCGTGACAAGTACATGAAGATCGTTTCATTGGCACCTGAAGTGTTGTAATTTAATAAAAGTACACAACGATGCAGAAGAAATTAAACATAAAAAAGGGTGATTCTGTGATGGTTATTACAGGAGAATCAAAGGGTCAGAAAGGCCGCGTCCTGGAAGTTGACAGGAATAAATACAGGGCATTGGTTGAAGGTGTCAATATGGTTTCAAAGCACACCAAGCCCAATGCTAAAGCTCCACAGGGTGGCATTCTCAGGCAGGAAGCACCGGTGAGTATTTCAAACCTGATGCTTGTGGATCCTGCTTCAGGAAAACCTACACGTATCGGCAGGAAGCTTAATGACAAAAATAAATTAGTGCGTTATTCTAAAAAATCAGGAGAGGAGATCAAGTGATGTATACACCTTTACTAAAAAACAAGTATAATGACGAGATCGTCCCTGCGTTAATGAAGGAGTTCGGTTACAAAACGATAATGCAGGTTCCCAGGTTGCAGAAGATTGTTATTAACCAGGGAGTAGGTCAGGCTATTGCCGATAAAAAGATTCTTGAGTACGGTGTAAAAGAAATTAGTGATATAGCCGGACAGAAAGCCGTTCAGACAGTGTCTACCAAGGATATTTCCAACTTCAAGCTGAGAAAGAATATGCCTATTGGTATAATGGTCACATTGCGTAAAGACAGGATGTATGAATTCCTTGAAAGGCTCATAGCTGTAGCATTACCCCGTATCCGCGATTTCAAGGGTATTAACTCGAAACTTGACGGAAGAGGTAACTATACTCTGGGTATATCGGAACAGATCATTTTTCCCGAGATAGATCTTGACAAAATTGCCAAGATAATGGGACTCCAGGTGACATTTGTAACCTCGGCAGATTCGGATGAGGAAGCATATGCTCTGCTAAAACACTTTGGTTTACCATTTAAAAATCTTAAAAACTAGTTATATGGCTAAAGAATCAATGAAAGCACGTGAAGTGAAGCGAGCCAGGATGGCACAGAAGTACGCTGCAAAAAGAGCCAGGCTTAAAGCCGAAGGTGATTACGTAGGTCTTAGCCGCCTCCCCAGGAACTCAAATCCCAACAGGCTGCATAACCGTTGCAAGATAACCGGTCGTCCTAAAGGATATATGAGACAGTTCGGGATTAGCAGAATCACTTTCAGGGAGATGGCATCAAGTGGCCTTATCCCAGGTGTGAAAAAGGCAAGCTGGTAATTGAACGGATAAATATAAACTATTATAATAAGTAAAAGATGACTGATCCAATTGCAGATTTACTGACCAGAATTAGAAATGCTATTATGGCTGGTCATAAGGTTGTTGAGGCTCCGACATCCAATCTTAAAAAAGAGATTGCACGAATTCTGTTTGAGAAAGGATATATCCTCAGCTATAAGGTTGTGGATAACGGTGGACCGCAGGGGACTTTAAAGATTGCTCTGAAATATAATCAGAAGAGCAAGCAGCCCGCTATAAAAGAGATACAGAGAGTCAGCCGGCCCGGCCTGCGTCAGTATTCCGGATCCGATGAAATTCCCCGCATTCTCAATGGTCTTGGTATAGCAATAATCTCAACCTCAAGGGGATTGATGACTGACAAGGAAGCCAGGAAAGAGAATATAGGCGGAGAAGTATTATGTTATGTATATTAATTAGGAGGATAGCTTAATGTCACGAATAGGAAAATTACCTGTAAACCTGCCAAAAGGAGTCACTATAAATATAAGTGACAACAACATGGTCAGTGTGAAGGGCCCCCTCGGTGAGTTGACCCAGGAAGTTGACAATGAACTTAAGGTAGAAGTGGTGGATAACGAACTTATAATTTCGAGGCCATCTGAGTCAAAAGAGCATAAATCAAAACACGGACTGTATCGTGCACTTATACAGAACATGGTTGTCGGTGTATCCGAAGGATATAAGAAGGAACTGGAACTTGTAGGGGTAGGTTACCGTGCAGAAGCGAAAGGGCAGAACCTTGAAATGAGCCTGGGATTCTCGCATGAAGTAATCATACAGCTTCCTCCTGAAGTTAAAGTTGAGACCAGAACTGAGAGGAGAGCTAATCCTATAATAACCCTGACCTGCATTGACAAACAGCTTATTGGACATGTTGCTGCAAAGATCAGGTCGTTGCGTCCGCCTGAGCCATATAAAGGCAAAGGAATAAAGTTTGTAGGAGAACAGCTCAGAAGGAAAGCTGGTAAATCTGCTAGTGTTTAATCTGGTAAAAGTTAAGAAATCATGGCTTTAACTAAGTTGGAAAGAAGACAAAGGATCAAATTGAGGATCCGGAAAAAAATAAACGGTACTGCTGTAGCACCAAGGATGGCTGTTTATCGTAGCAATAATCAGATCTATGTACAGGTTATTGACGACCTGAAAGGGGAGACTCTTTTATCGGCATCTTCGAGGGAGAAAGATATTGCTTCGCAGACAGGCATAAAGAAAATTGAACAGGCCAAACTCGTTGGGAAACTGCTTGCTGCCAAATGCAAGGAAAAAGGTATTGACCAGGTTGTTTTCGACAGGGGGGGGTATAAATATCATGGCAGAGTTAAATCATTGGCTGATGCAGCCCGCGAAGGCGGTTTAAAATTCTAATGGATTATGGGAAACGGAATAAGAAAAGTAAAAACCAGCGATCTGGAGCTTAAAGACAGGCTTGTCAGCATACAGAGAGTGACCAAGGTAACAAAAGGTGGTCGTACATTCAGCTTTTCAGCCATCGTGGTGGTTGGAAATGAAGATGGTATCGTGGGACATGGCCTGGGCAAAGCCAGTGAAGTGACAACAGCTATTTCAAAGGGCATAGAGGATGCCAAAAAGAACCTTATAAAGGTTCCTGTTATTAACGGTACTATACCCCACGAGCAGGTAGCGAAATTTGGTGGTGCAAAGGTGTTTATCAAGCCTGCAGCCGACGGTACCGGTGTAAAGGCTGGGGGTGCTATGCGTGCTGTGTTGGAAAGTGTGGGCGTGAAGAACGTGCTTGCCAAGTCTAAGGGATCATCCAACCCCCATAACCTTGTCAAGGCTACATTTGCAGCTCTCCTGGAAATGAGAGATGCTTACGCCGTTGCGGAGCACAGGGGTATAACCATGGAAAGAGTGTTTAACGGATAGAAAAAAAGTTACGATGGCAAAAATTCGTATTACCCAGGTAAAAAGTAAAAACGGTCAGCCGGAGCGACAGAAAAGGACTCTTCAGGCACTCGGCATCCGTAAATTGAACCATAGTGTTGAACATGAAGCCACACCCCAGATACTGGGTATGGTGGTAAAGGTGAAGCACCTGGTAAAAGTTGAAAATATTTAAGGTATTAAACATATTTATTATAAATAGTTATGGATTTAAGTAACTTAAAACCTGCTAAAGGATCGATAAAGAAAGGTAAGCGCATTGGCAGAGGCCAGGGTTCCGGAAAAGGGGGTACATCAACCAGGGGCCATAAAGGCGCTAAGTCCAGATCAGGTTACAGCAAAAAGATAGGATTTGAGGGAGGCCAGATGCCGCTTCAGAGACGTGTTCCAAAGTACGGTTTTAAAAATATCAACCGAAAGGAGTATAAGGGAATTAATCTCAGTACGCTTCAGCAGCTTGCAGAACAGCGTAACCTGGAAAAAATTGATTTTGAAGTACTTTTTAATGCCGGATTTGTTTCTAAGAATACACTTGTGAAGATACTGGGTAACGGGAATCTCGAAAGAAAACTGGAGGTTCATGCCCATGCATTCAGCAAATCAGCAATAGAAGCAATAGAAGCAAAAAAAGGAACCGCAGTAAAAATGTAATTTCATGAGACTGATTCAGACATTAAAGAATATTTTTAAGATAGAGGACCTGAGAGCAAGGCTTATCTATACTTTTGGGATTATTGTATTATACAGACTGGGGAAATATGTCAGCTTGCCGGGAATAGATCCTTCTCAGCTGGCAAATCTTAGGAACCAGACATCAACGGGTATCATGGGATTGCTTGATATGTTTTCAGGTGGTGCCTTTTCGCAGGCTTCAATATTTGCCCTGGGTATTATGCCTTACATTTCCGCCTCTATTGTTGTCCAGCTGCTTGGTATTGTATTCCCCTATTTCCAGAAGCTGCAGAAAGAAGGTGAAAGCGGACGACGTAAAATGAATCAGTACACAAGATACCTTACTGTAGCTATTCTTATACTGCAGGCTCCGACATACCTTGTGAACCTTCATGCTCAGCTTCCTGCATCAGCATTTATAATATCCGGTACTTTCTTTACGGTATCATCGGTTATCATACTGACAGCAGGTACAATGTTCGTGATGTGGCTGGGGGAAAAGATCACCGATAAAGGTATTGGCAATGGTATTTCACTTATCATTATGATAGGCATTGTTGCCAGGCTGCCGTCGGCTTTTATCTTTGAATCAGGAACCAGGATGAACGGTGCAGGTGGTGCAATAGCCCTTATCGTTGAAATACTGTTCCTCTTTGTAGTTATTCTCGGAACAATCCTGCTTGTTCAGGGTACCCGCAGGGTACCTGTTCAGTATGCCAGGAGGATAGTCGGTAATAAACAATATGGCGGTGTTCGTCAGTATATTCCGCTGAAGGTTAATGCAGCCGGTGTGATGCCTATCATCTTTGCACAGGCGATCATGATGCTTCCTATTATAATAGCCGGATATTCAACAAACTCCGGGTCCGCATTTGTTGTCGCTTTCTCGAATATGTACGGGTTCTGGTATAATCTTGTAACGGCAATAATGATCATTGTCTTTACCTATTTCTATACAGCTATAACTATTAACCCGGTACAGATGGCAGAGGACATGAAGAAGAATGGCGGATTCATACCGGGTATCAAGCCGGGCAGAAAAACTGTTGAATTCCTCGATACTATTATGTCGAGGATAACATTACCCGGATCCATATTCCTGGCTATTGTTGCAATACTTCCCTCCATAGCTGTGAAAGCCCAGGTAACTCCTCAGTTTGCACAGTTTTACGGAGGTACTTCGCTGCTCATCCTTGTAGGTGTTATCCTTGATACACTGCAACAGATTGAAAGCCATTTGCTTATGAGGCACTACGATGGTCTGATGAAAACCGGCCGTATAAAAGGCAGGGTTGGCTCAGCGTCATCAATATAAAATTTATTTAGCGTTCTTTGATGTTGTATTTGAAGACTGATGAAGAGATTGGGTTGTTAAGAGAAAGCAATTTACTGGTGTCCAGAACACTTGCAGAGCTTGCTTCACTCATAAAACCCGGGATTACCACCCTTGATCTTGACAAAATTGCCGAGGAGTTTATCCGTGATCACGGAGCAGTTCCTGGATTCAAGGGATACGGTGGATTTCCAAATACTCTCTGTACATCTGTTAATGATGAAGTTGTGCATGGAATACCATCGGGATACGTTCTCAAGGAGGGTGATATAATATCTGTTGATTGTGGGGTTATCCTGGATGGATGGTACGGTGACAGTGCATATACCTTCGCGGTCGGGGAGATAAGTGAAGCGACCAGGAGACTTTTGGACTTTACAAAGGCCTCACTGGAGGAAGGAGTAAAGGAAGCTGTTGCAGGCAACAGGATAGGAGATATCTCGAGTGCGGTTCAGACCATGGCGGAAAGCGGTGGATACTCTGTGGTCCGTGAACTTGTAGGGCATGGCCTTGGGCGGAAACTTCATGAACATCCTGAGGTCGCTAACTGGGGCAAGAAAGGTTCCGGACCTAAGATGGAAAAGGGCCTGGTGATTTGTATTGAACCAATGATCAATGCCGGAAGGAAAGAAACGGTACAGATGAACGATGGATGGACCATCAAGACAACTGACGGAAAGCCTTCGGCACATTTTGAATATGCGGTTGCTGTTGATAAAGGGAAGGCAGATGTATTAACGACTTTTAAATTTATAGAAGAAGTTTTAAATAAAAATAAATTAAATGGCTAAACAATCATCTATCGAACAGGATGGCACCATCATCGAAGCCCTGTCAAATGCAATGTTCAGAGTGGAACTCGAAAACGGGCATGTTATCACAGCCCATATTTCGGGTAAGATGAGGATGCATTACATAAAGATATTACCGGGCGACAAGGTGAAGGTTGAGATGTCACCATATGATTTGACGAAAGGAAGAATAACATTCAGGTATAAATAAGAAATATTATTATAATGAAAGTAAGAGCATCTGTTAAAAAGCGCAGTTCTGACTGTAAAATAGTCAGGAGAAAAGGCCGCATTTACGTTATTAACAAGAAAAATCCCAAGTATAAACAGAGACAGGGATAATTTAACTAATTTTGCAACTCATTTAAGAAAAGTATTATATGGCACGTATTGTAGGTGTAGACTTACCAAGAAACAAAAGGGGCGAAATTGGCCTGACATACATTTACGGAATAGGCAAGAGTACTGCCCAGAAGGTACTCGATGCAGCCGGTGTTGACAGGAATGCAAAGGTTCAGGACTGGACCGATGATGATATCAATACCATCCGCAGGATCCTCAATGATAAATATAAACTTGAGGGTGAACTTCGTTCCGAGACACAGATGAATATCAAGAGGCTTATGGATATAGGTTGTTACCGCGGTGTTCGTCACAGGATAGGGCTTCCTGTCAGGGGTCAGAGTACCAAGAATAACGCCAGGACACGTAAGGGAAGAAAGAAAACTGTTGCAAACAAGAAAAAAGCTACTAAATAAATAAGTTATGGCAAAGAAGACTGGAGCATCAAAAAAGAGGGTCGTTAAGGTAGAACCTTCAGGCCAGGCACATATTCATTCATCATTTAATAACCTTATTATTACCCTGACCAATAACTCAGGTCAGGTTATTTCCTGGGCTTCTGCAGGTAAGATGGGTTTTAAAGGCTCGAAAAAGAACACACCCTATGCAGCACAGATGGCTTCTGAAGACTGCGGTAAGGTAGCCTACGATCTCGGATTAAGGAAAGTGAAGGTTTTCGTTAAAGGTCCGGGTGCTGGTCGCGAATCAGCAATAAGGTCAATCAGTAACCTGGGGATAGAGGTAACAGAGATAATAGACGTCACTCCGATGCCTCATAATGGTTGCCGGGCTCCTGGAAGGAGAAGAGTATAACAGGTATTGAATTGATTATTTAATAGTTAAAATAATTTCACAATGGCAAGATATATTGGCCCAAAATCGAAAATTGCAAGAAAATTTGGTGAACCCATCTACGGACCGGATAAGCACCTTGAGAGGAAGAACTTTCCTCCGGGACAGCATGGAATAAACAAAAAGAGAAAGAAGACCTCCGAGTACGGAATACAGCTCAAGGAAAAACAGAAGGCAAAATATACCTATGGGATGCTTGAGCGCCAGTTTCGCAATACTTTTGAAAAAGCTTCCAGAAGCAAGGGAGTTACAGGTGAGGTATTGCTCCAGTTGCTTGAATCGCGTCTCGATAATGTTGTATTCCGTCTGGGTATTTCTCCGTCAAGAGCTGGGGCACGCCAGCTTGTTTCACACAGGCATATAACAGTCAATGGTTATGTTGTTAATATACCTTCTTTCCAGCTGAAGCCGGGTGATATTATCGGTGTACGGGAAAAGTCAAAGTCTCTTGAATCAATTGTCGACTCACTTTCAACAATGAAATATGCAAAGCTTCCATGGTTGGAGTGGGATGATGCACAGATGGCAGGCAAATTCATGAGCGTGCCGGAAAGGACTGATATTCCTGAAAATATCAAAGAACAACTAATAGTTGAATTATATTCCAAGTAATAATAATATTAAGATAAATTCTATGGCCATTTTATCATTCCAGAAGCCTGATAAAGTAATAATGCTGGAAGCGGACGAAAAACACGGAAAATTTGAATTCCGTCCGCTTGAACCTGGCTATGGTATTACTGTCGGTAATGCACTTAGAAGAATACTACTCTCTTCATTAGAGGGTTTTGCCATAACCACGGTTAAGATCGAAGGCATTGACCATGAGTTCTCTACTATTACTGGTGTTATGGAGGACGTTACTGAGATTATCCTTAACCTTAAACAGGTTCGTTTCAAACGGATAGTCGATGATGTTGACCATGAAAAGGTCATCATAAAAATGAGTGGTCAGGATGTTTTTAAAGCTGGTAATCTTAACTCTTCTCTGAGCAGTTTCGAGGTACTCAACCCTGATCTTGTTATTTTCAGGATGGAACCGGATGTTAAGCTGCAGATTGAGATGACAATAAACAAAGGGAGAGGTTATGTTCCCGCAGAAGAAAACGAGCCGGTGGACAGTGAATTCGGATTGATTGCAATCGATTCAATATTCACACCTATCCGAAACGTAAAATATTCAGTTGAAAACTATCGTGTTGAACAGAAAACAGACTACGAAAAACTGCTTTTCGAAATAGATACGGACGGATCCATACATCCTAAGGATGCCCTTAAAGAAGCCGCTAAGATACTTATATATCATTTTATGCTTTTCTCCGATGAGAAGATAACTCTCGACTCGGACGATAAACTGGCAAACGAGGAGTTCGATGAGGAAGTTCTTCATATGAGACAGCTGCTTAAGACCAAACTGGTCGATCTCGACCTTTCCGTCAGAGCATTGAACTGCCTTAAAGCCGCAGAAGTTGATACGCTGGGCGACCTGGTCAGGTTCAATAAGAACGACCTGCTCAAATTCAGGAACTTCGGGAAGAAATCACTGACAGAGCTCGATGAACTGCTTGAAAATATGAGCCTTTCATTTGGAATGGATGTAAGTAAATATAAGTTAGAGAAAGATTAATTGGATAACAGGTTAAGGAATTACAGAAATGCGACATTCAAGAGTTATAAACCATCTGGGAAGGACAAGTTCACACAGGAAGGCGATGCTGGCAAACATGGCCACATCACTTATTCTTCATAAGAAGATCACAACAACAACAGCCAAGGCAAAGGCCCTGCGTACTTATGTTGAGCCTCTGATAACCAAATCGAAAGAAGATTCCACACATTCAAGGAGAGTTGTTTTCAGTTACCTTAAGGATAAAGATGCCGTATCTGAACTTTTCAGGGAAATCTCACCTAAGATAGCTGAACGTCCGGGCGGATATACCAGGATTCTGAAAACAGGTAAGCGTCTGGGAGATAATGCAGATATGTGTATCATAGAGCTTGTGGACTATAATGAAGCTATGCTTGGTGGAGGAGCAACCAAGACCAAGACAACCAGGAGAAGAAGATCGAAGAAGAAGGAAGATAGCGTTGAAGCTGCAAAGGCTCCGAAAGCTGAAAAGGGAGTAACAACAGAAAAGAAAGAAACGGAAGTGAAGGCTGAGGACGCAGCTCAACCGGAAACAGAAGCTTCGACGGAAGAGGTTGTGACAGATAAGACAGAAGAAGCAACGGAAGAGAAGAAGGAAAAGACTGAAGATCAGGCCGACGGGCAAGCCGAAGATAAAACTCCAGAAGCTTAATAAATGTTGGAGAATATATTTTAAGAAAAGGGATAAGTCATAATGATTTAATCCCTTTTTCTTTACATTGCCATATTGTAAAATATAAAAATAAAAATTTATGGGTCAGATAGTTAGCGTACACGCCCGTGAGATTCTTGATTCACGCGGTAATCCGACAATTGAAGTAGATATTACCACTGCAAGTGGTTATTTTGGAAGAGCTGCCGTACCATCTGGTGCATCGACAGGCGAAAATGAAGCACTGGAATTAAGAGATGGTGACAAAAGCAGGTACCTTGGCAAAGGTGTGCTGAAAGCAGTTTACAATGTCAATAATATTATAGCTGAAGAAATTATCGGGATGGATGTTACCGATCAGGCCGGGATAGATAAAAAGATGCTCGATCTTGATGGGACCAAAACAAAGAGTAATCTCGGTGCGAATGCTGTTCTTGGTGTTTCGCTTGCAGTTGCAAAAGCAGCAGCTGCCTATCATGGTTTACCTTTATTCCGTTATATAGGGGGGGCCAACGCTGTCACCCTTCCGGTGCCGATGATGAATATCATCAATGGAGGATCGCACTCCGATGCACCTATTGCATTCCAGGAATTCATGATCAGGCCTGTCGGGGCACCAACTTTTGCAGAAGGACTCAGGATGGGTGCAGAGATCTTTCATTCACTAAAGAAAGTGTTGAAAAAAAGAGGATTAAGCACGGCAGTTGGCGATGAAGGAGGTTTTGCCCCGTCACTTAACGGAACAGAAGATGCTCTTGAGACTATTATCAAGGCAATTGATGCTGCCGGTTATAAAGCAGGTACCGATGTTATGATAGCTCTCGATTGTGCTGCTTCAGAATTCTATGTTGATGGAGTTTATGACTATACAAAATTTGAAGGGTCAAAAGGAGCTAAAAGGAGTTCAAAGGAGCAGGTCGACTATATTGAAGAGCTTATAAAGAATTACCCGATAGACTCTGTTGAGGACGGTATGGCTGAGAATGACTGGGATGGCTGGAAAATGCTTACCGGCAGGATTGGTAAGATATGCCAGGTCGTTGGCGATGATGTGTTTGTTACCAATGTAGATTACCTTAAAAAAGGTATTGAGATGGGTTGCGCCAACTCAATTCTTATCAAAGTAAACCAGATAGGATCACTCACAGAAACACTCAATGCTATTGAAATGGCTCACAGGGCAGGTTATACTACCGTTACCTCACACCGCTCAGGTGAGACAGAAGACTCTACAATAGCCGATATAGCTGTTGCGACAAACTCGGGTCAGATCAAGACAGGATCGGCCAGCAGGACTGACAGGATGGCAAAATATAACCAGCTTCTCAGGATAGAGGAAGAGCTTGGAGTGCTTGCTGTTTACGGATATAAAAAATAACACTAGAGGCTATCTCTAAAGTCCTGATTTATACCCCCTGCCCCCTAAAGGGGGTTCTGTAAACATCTGATAATCAAAAGTCCCCTTTAGGGGATTTAGGGGTAAAATTAAGAGAAACTGACTTTTAAGACAGCCTCAATTGCCTTACCAAAGGGGATTCCAACAGTTATTAACAATTGTTGACAACCTATGTTTATATCGGGTTTAAAACAACGGACTTTATTTCATTGTTGTTTGGATTTACTAATGTAAATTTGATTTTATCAGGTGAGCGATAAAAGACTGCTCGAATGATGTGGAAACGGAAAATGTTACTTAACTGAAGCAAGGCCCGTTTCGGTCAGACCTCCGGGTCTGCGCACCATAAGAGCCGAAGCCTGAACTAGAGGACCTTGCGTCCGCGATGTTCAGAAAGTCGCAAAAGGCCGGAAACGTTCTTTAAGCGAGTGAGTCACAGGGCCTCAGGGATAAAAAGACTTATGTCCGGATTGAACTGAAACTGAAGCCTTTCCCTTCGGGGAATGAGTAACAGCGCCTGAACGACGTTTCGTCCCGGAAGTCCGCCTCAAAACGGACAAAAGGACAGCCGGAAGGTTCTGCCGTAACAGGTAAAACCGGAAAGCCATGGGTTGTGGGAATGGATCTCGTATCCAGGAAAGCAGCCGGTCAAAATAACAGTAATCTGACATCGGAAACAACTTCGGTTGCGTACGGTGGATGGGAACTACTCCAAGTGAATAGTTCCCATCATTGTTTTTATACCCTTTCATCTTATTCCGCATTAGGTTATATCAATAAGTGTTTTCCCGCATTCTCTGTGGATAAGGGATTTAATTTTTTGAGCCAGCTACTTTAATTTTTCATTATAATACTACCTGGTTCCTCATTTCATGGTACCGGTGATTGATTTTATTGGCTTATTGAATATCTTTGTCAATCAATTTAGTAATGACATGCCATATTCAGGATTAAATAATTTTATTGATGAGCTGGAGAGATTTGATGAGCTCCGGAGGATAGATGCTTTTGTGGATCCTGAACTTGAGATAACTGAGGTAACAGACAGGGTGACAAAAAGCAGGGGGAAAGCCCTTCTTTTCGAAAATAACGGGACAGGCTTTCCAGTACTCATTAATGCATACGGCTCTTATTCAAGAATGACTATGGCAATAGGTCAGAAGGATCTTGAGGAAGCAGGGAAGGAGATAGAGCGGGTCTTTTCAATGGTTACCGGCAGTGATGGTCCTTTATTGCAGAAGATAGCTTCCATGCCTTCCTTTCTGAAACTGGCCGGATTAATGCCATCCAGGAAAAGGGGAAGGGGTGCCTGTCAGCAGGTGATACAAAGGCATCCGGACCTTGGAATATTTCCTGTGCTCAAATGCTGGCCCCATGACGGGGGTAGGTATATAACACTGCCGATGGTCCATACCATACACCCTGTAACCGGCAAGACAAATGTGGGCATGTACAGGATGCAGATACTTGACAGGAATACTACTGCCATGCACTGGCAGCGGCATAAGACAGGTGCATCTCATTTTGAGGCATGGAAGAAACAGGATAAGCGGATGCCTGTTTCTGTGGCACTGGGAGGTGATCCGGTATATGCCTATTCTGCTACAGCTCCTCTGCCTGAAAATATCAACGAATATATCCTTGCAGGTTTCCTGAGAAAAAAGAAAGTCAGGCTCGTGAAGTGCATTACAAACGAATTGTATGTACCTGCCGACGCCGATATCGTTATTGAAGGATATGTGGATCCCCGGGAAGAGCTTTGCATGGAGGGACCATTTGGTGATCACACCGGTTTCTATTCACTGGCCGACAGGTATCCGAAATTCCATGTAACATGTATCACACATTCCAGAAATGCTGTTTACCCTGCAACAATAGTAGGGATCCCGCCCCAGGAGGATGCCTGGATCGCCAGAGCCACGGAAAAGATATTCCTTTCGCCAGTACGCCTTACCTTACAGCCTGAGATAGAGGATTTTCATATGCCGGATGCCGGTGTGGCCCATAACCTGGTAATAGTCAAGATAAATAAGACATATCCCGGCCAGGGCATGAAAGTCATTCATTCACTATTCGGAGCCGGACAGATGATGTTTACCAAATACATAGTTGTGGTTAACGGGGATATCAATATAAGGGAATACAAGGAGCTGCTTGTACATATATTTGCCAATATTGACCCGGGGAAAGATATTTTTTTCAGCCGGGGGCCACTGGATGTACTTGATCACTGTTCAGACGATTTCTCGTTCGGAGGAAAGGCAGGTATAGATGCTACCATCAAACATGCCGAGGAGAAAGCAGGAAGAACGGTGAATAAGGTTGATACTGCCACGGTACTGAAGATTAAAAATGATTTATTTAACAGGGATATCATCATGGAATTTGATATGCTACTGTTCGAGGAGGATATACCTGTGATCATTATATCAGTTGACAGATCGAAGGATGAGGATGTAATCGACAAGGTTAAGGATTTCTTCAGGGCCAATGATCCCTACGGGCTCTTCAGATTAATACTGGCCGTGGACCATACGGTCGATACAGGTGATTATTTTACTGTTGCATGGCAGATACTTGCTAACTCGGATCCGCTGCGCGATCACGAATATATTGCCCCTTCATCATTATTTATCGACGGGACGATCAAGAAATACAGGAAAGGCGGATTCCCGCGCAGATGGCCTAATATAGTCTGTTCTGATAAGGCCACCATAGCATCTGTAGACAAAAAATGGGAATCTCTGGGACTGGGTACCTTTATCAGCTCTCCGTCAGAGAAATATAGCAGACTTACCCGAGAGGGGCAGGATGAAATAATCTTGGCAGGGCACTGATTATTTTAATTCCGGGTATTTATAAAGTACAGATAATTACCCTATTTTTGTGCTTACCGATGGGAGTCCTGCAAATAATATATTACACGGAAATTTTAGCTCATTATCCAGACATTGAAAGGATTATACCCTGCTGGCTGTTGGGGTTTCCTTATCCTCCTGCTATTTATTCAATATCTGCAGTTATTATCATAGCTGTGGTATTCTGGCTGACCCTTCTTCAGACGAGAAGCCTTGCTAATACCAGGAAGCTTCTGAAGGAGAGGGACCAGGATATTTACCTTATTGCAAACCAGAAATATGCACTGGAACAAAAAGATAAGGACATGACAGATAGTCTGGTATACGCCCAGCGGATACAGGAAGCACTTCTGCCTTCCGAACTGTATTTCAGGAGACACTTCAAGGATGCTTTTATCTTCTTCCATCCTAAGGATATTGTGAGCGGAGATTTTTACTGGATAGGTTCAAAGAGGGACAGGGTATTTGTGGTTGCAGCCGATTGCACGGGGCATGGCGTGCCCGGTGCCCTGATGTCTATGATAGGCCTCAATATCATAGAAAAAACAATAAATGAAGCTAATATTGAGACCCCGTCGAAGATACTGGGTGTGTTGAATATAAGTCTCGAGCAGACATTCAGCAGGGAAAAGAATATTGGGACTATCATACGCGACGGCATGGATATCAGTTTGTGTGTCATAGATAAAAAAAGGAAAAAGCTGGAATATGCAGGAGCTTTCCTGCCTCTGTACCATATACGCAACAACTCACTCCATGAGATCAAACCGGATAAGCTGATCATAGGGATGAATCCTGATGGTATAGAGTACGTCAATCATGAAATAGATATAATGGAAGATGATATCTTTTATCTCTTCTCCGACGGATATGCCGACCAGTTTGGAGGGACAGAAAACAAGAAGTTCATGTACCGAAGATTCCGTTACCTGTTACTGACTATTCATAAGTTCCCGGTGGAGGATCAGAAAGCTATTCTTGAAGAGAACTTTCGTACCTGGATCGGAAGGAATGAGCAGGTTGATGATATAATGGTTATTGGATTCAAGCCACTCGGGTAAGCAGCTCAGATGATTTTCTTTATTTTATCGATAAGGGCAGCTGGCTGGAAAGGCTTGCTGATATAATCGTCTATCCCGACAGCAAGGCATTTTTCTTTATCCCCTATCATGGCGTTGGCTGTGATAGCTATAATAGGAACATGTGAATTGCTTGTTGATTCCAGCGCCCTGATCTTTTCAGCTGCTACCAGTCCGCTCATAACGGGCATCTGTATGTCCATGAGAATAAGATCATAATTATTGGTACCAAATTTATCCAGAGCCTCTTTGCCGTTACAGGCCGTGTCAATACTGCTTACCAGGGGGCTGAGGGTAAGTAAGGTTATTTTCTGGTTGATGAGGTTGTCTTCAACCAGCAGGACTTTCAAATCCTTCAAATCCTTGTGAGGTTTTTCCTTACCTATTAATTCCTCCATCTTGGATGAGACGGCCCGGTGCCTGGGTTCAGGTTCCGGATTCACAAAGGGCATCAGGAAGGTAAGCACGGTATAGCTTTTACCGGATTCCTGTCTGAAAGATCCCCGGCCTGACTGAATAAGTCGGGCAGCAAGGCTTTTCTCTATACCCGATTCATCAATAAGGACAATTTTCCTGTCAGTCTGTATGCGAAAAGATACAGTAGTCTCTTTTTGAGATTCCTTTTCCTTTTTCAGACTTATATTGACAGTGACAGCTCTCTCAGAAGCATTATTCTCTATTATTGTAAAGATATCCAGGAAAATCTGTTTCAGGGCTATTGGATCGCCGAAACATTCTATTTCACTGAATTCTTTTCTGTTAAGTACAAAATCAATATTGGCCCTGTCTTTGAACATATACAGATCGAGTGTGTTCTGCAGGGTGGAAAGGAGATTGAATCTGATTGACTTTCTTGTTTCAAAGCTTATATTTCCGGCCGATTGCATCGACAGCTCGTCAAGAGTGGTAACCATGTTGTTTGTCGATGCGATGAACGTTTCGAGCAATTCTTTCTGCTTTTTCTGTAATCCTGATTCCATCAGCATATCCGAGATGATCACAAGATTATTCAGAGGTTCCCTGAGTTTATGTGAGAAATCAGTGATCACAACATCTTTCTTCTCATTCAGTTCAGCTATCTCATTGAGTGATTTTCCGAATTCCCTGTTAGCTGCGAAAAGGCTTCTAACGGCAATTAAACCTATGCTTGCACCTGCAATGACAAGTATTCCTGCAAGTAGATTCCGGGAAAAGGAAATAAGTATTATTGCTCCAAGCAAACACAGGATGGCAATGATCGAATAAGCTTCTATTTTCCTGCTAATTTTTTCAAAAAAATCAGCATAAGATCTGTCGGAACTTGCTTTTTTAGTGTTATTTCCGTTTTCCAAAAGCATAGGTGATTTTTTGGATCCTGTAAAATTAATCAAAATATATAATAAATATACATTAACTGAAATTATCAACCTATAGAGGAAAACGTTAAATTTGTCAAAAGGACAGGACTCCTGATCCATATCTGAATTAAAGAAGTATATGGTAAGAATGAAAAAACTGACAGTTACAGCGATAATATTGATGATGGCTTCTTTCTTATACTTGCTTAATGCGCAGGACCAGAATGAGCCGGGCGGAAAGGAACAGACTGAAATGGTGAAATATACTCCTGATTTCAGGTTCAATGACGGCATATACCTTAATTTTAACCAGGTCAGGCAGAATAAGCCTCTGCCCAAAGCAAGGATTCTCACATCAGTTGACTACAACGACAGGGAATTTTTCAGGAAGGTACTGGAGCCTGGCAAGATATATTTCTATGACAATATGGGGGTCAGACAGGAAGTGGATGAGAATAATATATGGGGATATGCACGAAACGGAGTGTTATATATACGGATACAGGGCAATTTCAACAGGATAACCTTTGTTGGGAGCATATGCCACTTTGTTGCTGATGTTACCACTTATGATTCCCGTTATTATAACTCACCGTATGGTTATTACGATCCATATTATTCTCCGTATGGGTACGGTAGTTATTATTATAATCCTTACAATCCCTATTATTATCCGTACGGGCAGTCAAACATGTCGCGTACAGAACTTAAGCAGTACCTGATAGATTTTGAGAGCGGTAAGATACTTGAATTTAATATTGAAAACACAAAACTTCTGCTTATGAAAGACAGCAAACTGTATGATGAGTATGTTCAGCTGTCGAGAAGGAAGAAAAAGCAAATGATGTTTGTTTATATACGTAAATTTGATGAAGAGAATCCATTGTATATCCCGGTTGAAAAATAAGCTGACGGTGAAGCGATATTTCATGGCAGCGGCCTTTGCATTGGTGATTATAAACCTGAATGCACAGGCACCATTCCCAAGTAAGGATGAGATAACCCAGTTCACAGAATCCAGAACCTGTGTTGTACTGGAAGATGATCCACTGTCATCTTACAATGTTTATATTAAAAAGGCGGTTGAGTCGTACTGGACAATTACACCTTATGAATTCATCGATGTCGGTGAGTTCAATGTCAGGAGACTCGATCCGAAATATTCTTTTATAGTACTTACCCAGACCAGTTATGAAAAGGATAAATCGCATGGCCAGTATAATTTCATCAATCTTCTGCAGGGCAAGCATGTAAGTAAACTTGGAGAGATGCCTGAGATATGTGCAATACCATTATCCTATGCAGGTGAGGATGATCTTGACTACAGCTATAAACTGGGGGCTATCCTGTTGTTCATGCAGAAGCACGCCAGGATGATATCCGAAGATCCTTCACTGACAGGCAGAAAGTACCTGAAATATTATAACAGGTACACTCCGGAAGTTCATGATAAGACAATACTCGTCAAAAAAGAGGATCTGTCACCTGAAATATCCACAATTGACAAAATTAAAGCAATCTATACCTACAACATAAAAATTGTACCGGAAGAAGAAATTGAAAAGGCCATAATGGACAAATCACCGGGAATAGTGATCCTCCATTTGGTCGGACCGGCCAGGAACAGGAATTCGGGTATATGTTTCAAAATGTTGATAGGAACAGACGACTCAAATATGTACTATTACCACCAGCAGGTAATAAATAAAAACAATCCCGACGGACTTTTACCGGCCGATCTCAAAAGGCTCGAAAAATAACAATGATGCAACATTGTCACAGAGGATTCGTCTTTTAATAAAATCTTATGATATGGAAGATTACGGAGTACTATCAGAAAGAGAAAGAAACTGGGCTATGTTATGTCATTTGTCGGCCTTCGCGGGTTTCTTTTTCCCATTCGGAGGTGTGATCGGACCTCTGATTTGCTGGCTTTCAAAACGGGACGAATCTGTATGGCTTAACCTGAACGGGCGGAATGCAATGAATTTCCAGTTATCCATGTTATTATATATGATACTGGCTGTTCCCCTGTGTTTTATAGTAATAGGGATACCTCTTATCGTAGCCATTTCAATTTTGAAAGTAGTATGTATTATCATAGCCGGGGTAAAAGCTTCCCAGGGACAGCTGTTCAGATATCCGCTTGTAATACCTTTCATACAGTAATTTTATAAATTCGTTTCTTTTGAGGGACAATCCGGTTAATAACATTCTCCCCCGCTATTGCCGGATTGCCCCTTGTTTTATTTTTATTTCCACCAATAATCTCTTTTTTTGTATGTAATGACCTTTGCGGAGGAGTATATTCTTTATACTTTTGTCGTTGCATTTTCGTAATTATCTGAGATACTATGTCATCAAAGCCGTCAATACCCAAAGGAACAAGGGACTTCTCATCGGAAGAGATGCTCAAACGGGAATTTATTTTTGAGACTATTAAGCACGTCTTCAGGCTATACGGTTACCAGCCAATTGAAACTCCATCGATGGAAAAGCTGACAACATTGCTGGGTAAATATGGAGACGAAGGTGACAAGCTGCTGTTCAGAATTCTGAATTCGGGAGATTTTCTATCATCAGTTGATGAAGAAGATTTTAACATGCATGATTCAGCAAGGTTTTCCTCAAAAATATGCGAAAAAGGACTCAGGTATGATCTTACAGTGCCATTCGCAAGATATGTTGTGCAACATCGTGATGAGATTGTCTTTCCATTCAGGAGGTACCAGATACAGCCGGTCTGGAGAGCAGACAGGCCACAGAAAGGAAGATATCGTGAATTTTTCCAGTGTGATGTGGATGTTATCGGAAGCAACTCCCTGTTAAATGAATTAGAACTGGTAAAGATAATTGACGACATCTTCAGTAAGCTGGGAATAACAATTGTCATAAAGATAAACAACAGGAAGGTACTTGCCGGGATAGCAGAGTATATTGGCGAACCAGGCAGGATTACGGATATCACCGTTGCGATCGATAAACTGGATAAGATTGGACTTGACACTGTTAATGCTGAGCTTGCTGCCAAAGGGATCCCTGATAAGGCTGTTTCAGATCTGCAGCCGGTGCTGAACCTGTCGGGCAATACCCGGGCTAAGCTGAAGGATCTGAAAAAAGTGATGGCGAAATCGGAAACAGGATTAACCGGAATAACAGAACTGGAAACTTTATTCTCATATATTGAAAGTGAACGGTTTAATTCTGTCGTAGAACTCGATCTGACCCTGGCCAGGGGTCTGAATTATTATACAGGAGCCATCATTGAGGTAAAGGCAAAGGATGTTACAATTGGTAGCATATGCGGCGGAGGAAGGTACGATAACCTGACGGGTGTTTTTGGGATGGAAGGTGTCTCAGGTGTCGGGGTCTCTTTCGGAGCCGACAGGATATATGATGTCTTAAACCATAAAGGATTGTTTAATGAGATAACGGTGCCATCCACAGAAGCCCTTATAGTGAATTTCGGTGAGAAAGAGACCGGGTATGCGTTGAAAATAGCAGGACTCTTGCGCCGGAATAACATTATGACAGAAATATATCCCGATCCTGTTAAGCTGAAGAAGCAGCTTTCATATGCCGATTCCAGGAAAATACCTTATATTATCATGGCAGGTGAAGACGAGATAAAAAGTAACTCGGTAACGGTAAAGGTTATGTCTACAGGCGAGCAGCAGACAGTGCCATTGTCAGATCTTGGTTCATATTCCTTTTTAAAAGATGCCTGATATCCTTCAGACTTCAGCATTTCAGGTCAAAACTCCCTGCGTGTGCCGGAACGTTGTTGTGGCCTGTTACCCTGCAACTCGTTGAGGAGAGCAGCTTTGTACTGGTTCTCTACCTGGTAGAAGAGTATTACCTTTCCGGGAGGGAGTATTTCCTTAAGCCTCTTGTGAAAATCTACAGCCAGGGTTGATTCTTCTGTGATAAGGTTCATTATCCTGTCGCCCATATCAGATATTTGTTTATCAGTAAGGCTGCTTTTGTTCCTTGTATAATTGCGTATTATTGATGCTTTTTCGAGCAGAAGGGCATTCCTCTTATCCTGGAATTCATTGTAGGCCGGCCAGAATTTTTCGGCCTCTGTAGTACTAAGATCAAGTCTCTTTGTAAAGAATCCTATCTTAAAGGCATTCAGTTTTTCAATACTGGTATTCTGGGCATTTATTTTTAATACAGGGAATGACAATAATATCAGTAGTACAATTAATATCCTTTTCATTATTTATAAACTTAAAGTTGATCATAAATATCGCTAATTTCTACATTGTCGAGCAAAAGATAATCAATTATCTCCTGATTACTGACATCCGGTACTTCATCATAGATATCAATTGATGCGGCGTCTTTCTCAATCGTACTGATATCAATGTCATCAAAATATGATTCTGTGGATTCAGTATAGACGAATTCTGACACCTGGTTTGTGGTTTTTACCGGCTGAAAAAGTTTGAGGGCAACAAAACTCAACAGAACCAGGACTGCTACCGAAGCAGCTACAGCCACATAGGGCCTTACCCTTCGGTACAAACTGATCTTTTTGACCTTATGGTCATAACCCATAGTGGCAGAAATTATTTTTCTGTTCACTTCTTCAAAATAGTTTTCAGGTATTTTGAATGGATTTTTACCTGTTGTTTCTTCTGTCTTTTTCATCATATATTTAGATGGTTAAGTATCTAAAAGGTTTAATCTTCCCCGATAAATTTTTCAATTTTTTTTACGGCATGATGATATGATGCCTTAAGTGCACCTTCTGATGTTTTCAATACACAGCTCATCTCTTCATATGTCATCTCTTCATAATATTTCAGGTTAAAAACAACACGCTGTTTTTCAGGAAGTTTCAGAATGGCATTCTGAAGCCTTATCTGGGCCTCATCACCATCAAACCAGGTATTTCCTTCAAGTGAATTTGCAAAATAACCTTCAAGGTCATCAAGGGAAACCGTTTCATTTTTTTTCCTTTTATTAATCAGGGCAAGGGCCTCATTGGTAGCAATGGTATACAGCCAGGTATATAATGAACTTTCGCTTCTGAAATCACCCAAGGCTCTCCATGCATTAACAAATGTATTCTGCAGAGCATCATCGGCATCTTCATGCAGAATCACAAGGCGACGGATATGCCAGTATAACCGGGAGCTGTATCTTTCGACCAGTATCCTGAACCCTTTATTAAGGTCGGTTTTCAGTAATTCCTTTAGACTATCGTCATTATTCTTGTTTCTCAATTGATGGTCAAATTTACTTCTTAGATAGCAAACCGGATCAAAGGTTTAAAGATAGAAGAAAAAGAGTTAAGAGTACTCTAAGTACTCTAAGTACTGGAAGTACTTGAAGTACTCTAATTACTCTAACATTGCAATTATCTCTATAATTGTGATAAATTTGCAGTCAACGAACCAATCAGGAAAAAACATGGCTCTTCAATGCGGAATAATAGGGATAACCAATGTTGGTAAAACGACAATTTTTAATTGTATTTCCAACACCAGGGGTGAGACCAATGCCTTTGCTTTCAGTGCTACCAGGTCGAATATAGGTGTTGTACAGGTACCTGATCCAAGGCTTTATGAGCTTGCGAAATATCAGGTTACGGACAGAATCGTCCCTACAACGGTTGAGATAGTTGATATTCCCGGCCTGGCAAGGGGGTCCAATAAGGGAGAAGGGGTAGGTAACAAATTTCTGGGTGATATTAGGAACACGGATGCCCTTATACATGTTTTGCGCTGCTTCGACAGTGATTCCTTACCTCATATAGATGGTTCAGTTGATCCTGTGCGCGACCTTCAGACTATTGATCTGGAATTGCAGGTTAAAGACCTCGAATCGGTAGTTAAAAAGATTGAAAGGCTGCAGCGGGCTGTAAAGACCGGTGATAAAGATGCCAGGAAAGGAGTGGAGGTGCTTGCCGGGTACCGCGATCATATCGAAGAGTTTAATAATGCCAGAACATTGGAAGTTAAGGAAGATGACAGGAAATGGGTCGATGATCTGTTTCTACTGACCATGAAACCTGTGATGTATGTCTGCAATGTTGATGAGAAATCTGCTGTCAACGGAAATAATTATGTGGAGAAGCTCAGGGAATTTCTAAAAGGCCAGGATGCAGAGATAATATTTATTGCAGGTGAGATTGAGGCGGAAATAGCCGAACTTGAGAACAGGGATGACAGGATGGCTTTTCTTAGCGATGCAGGATTGTCGGAACCTGGTGTAGACAGACTGGTGAGGGCAGCGTACAAGTTGCTTGATCTGCAGACCTTTTTCACCGTGGGTCCGATGGAAATAAGGGCATGGACTATAAAAACAGGAATGACGGCCCCAAAAGCTGCAGGAGTGATACATAGTGATCTTGAGCGTGGTTTCATAAGAGCCGAGGTTATGAAATATAATGATTTTGTGAGCCTTGGATCGGAACATGCCTGCAAAGAAGCCGGTAAATTCTATGTTGAGGGAAAAAATTATGTAGTTGAGGATGGCGACGTACTGCATATAAGATTTAATGTATAATGGGTCTCCCGTAAATGGTCAAGGGTCTTCTGGTCATATTGATCTCATTGGTTTCCTTTACATTACCTGTAGGGGCACAGCAGGATTCCCTTAAGAATCAAAAATTAAAAGAGATTGTCGAAACCAGGGGACAGGCTGAGGTAACGATCCTTTTCCCTGGCAGCAGGAGTCTTAGCGAGCTGTCGCGAAATGTGTCGGTGGTGTCGGTAAACGGTAATACGGTGACAATCATCCTCTCGCCACTGACTATCGACTGGTTCCTAAACCAGAAATACAGTTACACAATAATTGAGCAGCCATTCCGTAAGGCATTTTCTATTGTACCCGCCAGGAAGATCCTTTCCGACTGGAATGTTTATCCCTCATATCCCCAGTACGATTCAATAATGCAGAGTTTTGCCCGGGACTATCCCTTCCTCTGCAGCCTCGATACAATAGGCACCAGTGTAAAAGGGAAACTGGTACTGTCACTTAAGATCACCGGCAACGCCGGCAATGATGAAGATAAACCTGAAGTTTTTTACTCATCAACCATACACGGTAACGAAACAGGCGGCTTTATACTGATGCTCCGACTGGCTGATTACCTTTTGAAGAATTACAGAAGCAACAGTTATGTTACTGAACTGATGGATAATCTCAGGATATATATCAATCCGCTGGCTAATCCTGATGGAACGTACAATGGAGGCGATATAATATCCGATCCTATCCGCTTTAATGCCAATGGTTATGACCTTAACCGTAATTTCCCCGATCCCGCAACGCCGAATACTGTCAGGCAGAAGGAGACGATTGACATGGTAAGATACATGAGGAATCACAGGTTTGTGCTTTCAGCTAATTTCCATTCAGGGGAAGAAGTGGTAAATTACCCTTGGGACAAATGGCTGACAATACTACATGCTGACAATCAGTGGTTTTATAACATCAGCAGGGCATATGCCGATACAGCTCATTTTTATGCTGGTCCCGGCTATATGACTTTTCTCGATAACGGGGTTACCAGGGGAGCTGTCTGGTATATCGTAAACGGAGGAAGGCAGGATTTCATTACCTGGGAACTGCAGGGCAGGGAAGTTACAATTGAGCTTGATAATCAATATGTTACTCCGGAACCTGAACTCCCGCTACTATGGGATAATAACTATCATTCCCTGCTGGAATACCTTGGCAATGCACTATATGGTATTCATGGTAAGGTTATAAGCTCTGAGACATCATTGCCTGTCCCTGCCGAAGTGTTTATTGCGGGACACGACATCGATAGTTCGCAGGTATATTCAGATACGCTGACCGGGAATTTTACAAGGTTTCTGGCACCTGGCTCATGGAATATCACTTTTTCCGCAGAAGGTTATCGCGATACAACAGTAAATAATGTAATAGTCTATGATGGTCAAAGGACAGATCTTACCGTTGCTATGATACCGGAGCAGACTCCGGCAGATACCACCATGGAAATTATTCCAAAAATATACCCAGTTCCGGCAACCACGGAAATAAATATTCTGCTTCCCGGAAGCTTCTCCGGATTGGTCAACCTGAGAATATATGATATATCTGGCAGATTAATGAAGGAATATAATACTGAGTATTTCACTGGTATCCCGATAGTTACGGAAATATGGTCATTGCCGGCAGGTACCTATACCATAATTATCACAAACAATAATATACGAGGAACGGTCAGGGGACGTTTTATAGTTATTAAATAATACGCAACATTTGGTTCTGTAATTAAAACCAGTATTTTTGCACCTTACCTTTTAAAGGGAAACATCCTGGAAAGGTGGTCCCCGGAGAAATTACATCAGAAAATGAATAGCATTAGTCTTATTTTCAAAAGATACCTGTCAGTATTTTTACTGGTAATCGTTATTATAAAAGCATCAGGGCAGGGAGCTTACCTGCCTCCTGACAAGCCCCGACTTGTTATTGGAATTGTGGTTGAGGAGATGAAATATGATCAGCTTGAGAAATTTCGCGACAGGTTTGGAGAGGACGGGATAAAAAGACTTATTAACGAAGGCACATATTTCAGAAATTCCTCCTTTAAATATATGCTTACACAATCTGCACCCGGGCATGCAACAATTTCAACCGGGACCGAACCGGCTTATCATGGCATTACTTCCGACAACTGGTATGTTCCATTGAAAAATGAGCTCATTTACTGTACAAAAGATATAGATGTTGATCCTGTTGGAGGCAGCTTTGAGTCGGGGTTACATTCCCCGGTTAATCTGCAGGCATCTACCTTTACCGATGAGCTCAAGATGGCAACAAATAATGCATCAAAGGTATACGCTGTTGGAATTAAGGAGAGCAGTGCCATACTTTCAGCGGGACATGCAGCTGATGCTGCCTACTGGTTTGACAATTCAACAGGTACATGGATGTCGAGTACTTATTATTTGAAGGAGCTACCGGCATGGGTATCAGATTTCAATGCTATGAGATTCCCCGATACTTATCTGGACGGAACCTGGAGCCTTTATAAATCCGCTGATAATTATGCAGATTGTCTGCCCGATTCAAATGCCTATGAGAAGGGTTTTGACGGCAGGAATTACTTTCCCTATGATCTTAAGAAGATAAGGTCGAAAAGCAACAGCAGCTTCAAGAATGGCTATTCACTGCTCCGGGAAACACCCTTTGCAAACACTCTTACAACAAATTTTGCCATCAGGTTAATTCAGAAAGAACACCTGGGACAGGATGATGAGACGGATTTTATTTCAATATGTTATTCAGCAACTGACAATATAGGTCGCAGGTTCGGTCCGTCGTCTGTAGAGATGGGAGATGCTATCCTTCGGCTTGACAATGATATTCAGACCCTGCTTAAATTCGTCAATGACAGTATTGGAAAGAAAAATGTCCTTATTTATTTTACATCCGCACATGGTATTTCAGAGGTGCCAACTGTTCTTCAGAAACGTCGTATTCCTGCCGGTTATTTCAAGCAATACCAGGCACTCCAGTTGTTGAGAACATACCTGAATGCTGTATACGGTGAGGGAAACTGGGTAAAAGGTTATTCAGACAGGCAGGTATTTCTTAACAGGACATTGATTGAAGATGCCAGGTTATCCCTTGATGAAGTACAGAAGAAGGTGGCCCGTTTTCTTGTTCAGTTTACGGGAGTGACGGCAGCCTATCCATATTCGGCATTTGAAGCCAATGATTACAGCAATGGTAACCTGAAGCGTATCATTAATAATTTCAGCCCTCAGCGTTCGGGTGATGTTATTTTGGTTCTTAATCCCGGCTGGGTTGAAGTTGAGGGCGATGATATCACCAACTCCAACTCCCCGTACGAATATGATTCTCATGTTCCCCTGATATGGTACGGATGGTCGGTGAATCGTGCTGTGGTTACACGTGACGTGAATATGACCGATATAGCTGCAACATTATCTTCTTTATGTAAGATACCATATCCTAATGCATGTACCGGTACTCCTTTATATGAGCTGTCGAGATAATAGTACAGGTCAGAGGGAAAGTAAACAGGGCATTCAATCGTAAAACAGGACAGGGCAGGGATTATTATAACAGGCTGTCACGTATCTTGCATGCTGCCCTGAGAAGTCCGGGTTTCTCTTCACATCCGTTGCCAAGTATTATCATGTCGGCACCAGCACGGAATATTTTTTCCACTTCATCCTCAGTTCTTATTCCTCCGCCTGCGGCAACAGGTATGGAAATATTATCTCTGACCAACCTGATCACGCTGACGGGTACAGGTGAGGATGCCCCGCTACCGGCTTCAAGGTAGATCATTTTCATGCCAAGCATTTCACCAGCCAGGGCAGTGGCCATCACTATCTCGGGTTTATCACACGGAATAGCTTCAGTCTGGCTGATATATTCAACAGAAGTCTTGTTGCCACAATTTACGAGAATATAACCGACAGAAATAAGTTTGTCCTTTACATCCTTAAGGTATGGTGCTGCAATAACATGATTTCCTATCAGTAATTCCGGGTTGCGTCCCGAGATAAGGCTCAGGAGTAGTATGGCATCAGCTTTGTGCGTCAGCTGAAGTAGATTTCCCGGGAAAAGCACAACAGGAATGGAGGTCATCATCCTTACATAATCTATCAGGTTTTCCACACTGTTGAAGGTTATGCTTCCTCCGGCCAAAATATAATCGGTGCGGCATTCTTCTGCAATCCTCAGGAGATTTTCCAGTGATGAACCGGTGGCTTTGTCCGGATCGAGCAACAGGGCAACACTTTTTTTATCCGGGAAATGGTTTGTTTTCATAAGAATATAATTTATTCTTTAATGGTCTTATGGAGCACACATGTATACATGATTATATTCAACAATGTTTGAGTAGAATTTACATGTGGGTTTCATAGTTCTTTTTGGTCCATACTATTGCATAGTTATCGTACCTGGAATAGAAGAGCTCAAATGAATCATCAATCTTATCAGTTTTTACATGACCTGTAATTTCACCTGATTCCTGAACCTTGAAGGATTCTATCGTTATGTTTTTCCTGAAATTGATACCCTCCTTGTCGCATATTTTGTACAGTGCTTCTTTGGCACACCAGTGAATATAAAGATGGTATTTCCGGTCCTCCCTGTCTCTGGTGATTTTCTCCTTCCTGTTAATAAATTTGAAAGCGATAGCCCCGATATTGCTGCTCATATATTCAAGGTCTATCCCCACTTTTTCATTGGTGCTCAGGAGAATTGCCGTTAACTTGTGTGAATGAGATATGCTTATAAAACGTGATCCGTCTTTAATAAAAGGTTTATTATTCTTGTTGTAAACTATTTTTGCTTCTTTACCAAGCAATTCCGAAAGCAATGCCCTTACACTGAGAAACTCAAGTTTTCTCGAGGTACTGCTGAAGCTCTTATATTTCTTCTTTTCATCATTATCAAGTACAACAAGCTCCATCAGGGCATCAATGTCCTCTTCAATTTTCCAGACTCCCAGGATAGAGAATTCGTTCAGATAATGTTTTGTTATACAGCCCATTAGTAACTATAAAAGTTATTTTTCCCACTTCAGGGTTTCAATAAGATGAATTATATCCTGCCTGAAGAAATTGATAACCGGTGCCAGTGAATCGGAATTCGGTTCGGCGGAGAAATATAGTGAACCTCTCAGGTAATGACTGGTGCTGTCAGTGGCATAGAACTGAACAGCAGTGGCGGTATTGCCCTTGAGGTCGTATAAAACTCCATATACCTTATCCTTGAAGTTATTGAATTCTTTTTCATTAATGGCGTCAGCCTTTTCTATATGGTTTTTAACATTCATTTTATATGTTTGCTCCATCAGTCCAGCAAAGTTGTTCTTAACATCTTTATACGTAAAGTATATCTTAGCTTTATATTTCGGGAACTCTATATTGAACCACCCCGGCTGAGAGCCATTTTCCGGTCTAAAGGAAAGGTGTCCGTAGGCCGGGTACTCAAATGAGAACGGGAGGTTTTTGCCCCCGGTTTTCCCGGCATCGAACAGCACATATTTCCTGTGCGGCAGGTTTATTCTGAAATAGCCCCTGGGCTTGGGTACGGCAACTTCTTTACATGACGGGAACCAGGCCAGGATTATCAGAATGAAAATGAAGCTATTCGTTTTTATTCTCACTTTCAGATTTTTTTACTTCGACACGGACCTGTTTTATTCTTCTTCTGTCAGCAGCTTCTATCCTGAAGATAAACCTTTCGTATTGTATGACCTGGTCTTTTTGGGGGATCTCCCCGGTAAGTTCAAGTATCAGTCCTGCAAGGGTTTCCGATTCACCCCGTACATCCTCGAACATATTCTCATCTATTTCGAAGACTTTACAAAAGTCATTTAACAGTATCTTACCTTCAAATATATACGTTGTGTCATCCAGCTTTTTAAACAATGCCTGAACTTCGTCACTCTCGTCAGTTATTTCACCGACAATCTCTTCCAGGATGTCCTCCAGGGTTATTATACCTGAGCTGCCACCATATTCATCGATCACAACGGCCATATGTATTTTCTTTGTCTGAAACTCTTTAAGAAGATCATTTATCTTTTTTGTCTCCGGTACGAAATAAGGAGGTCTCAGTAAAGCCTGCCACTTGAAGTTGGAAGGATTGGAGGTGAAAGGGAGTACATCTTTGGAATACAGTATTCCCTTAACATTATCAAAGGAACCTGAATAGACAGGTATCCTTGAATAGCCCGAATCGATAATGACCGATACTATTTTATTGAAGCGCCATTTGATATCAATGGCAGTAACATCCATCCTCGGGCACATTATTGCACTCACGTTGATATTCCCGAAATTGACAATTCCTTTAAGTATTTTCTCGTCCTCATCGAAATTTTCAACTGTGAGCTCGAGTGCGTCAGACAGGTCGTCCATGCTTATATTAGCACTGTGCGATCTGGCTCTTTTCTTCACAAACGAGGTTGACATGATGAGTACTGATGTCAGCGGCATAAAGAGTTTTTCAAGAATTGTGAGAGGATAAGCCATGAAAAGAGCCATTTCCACATGGTTCCTTGAAGCATAGACCTTTGGCATTATCTCCCCGAAAAATAACAGCAGGAAGGTTATTGCCACTGCGTTTATTATAAATCCCAGCACAGGTTCCCCGCTGAAGTCAAATAAGCCCGAGCTGAGAAACGCAGAGAGGAGAACCACGGCAATATTCATTGTGTTATTGGCAACCAGTATTGTGCTCAGAAGTCTTTCAGGCCTGTTATAGAGCCTTAGTGCATTCTTTGCCCTTTTGCTTTTTGTTGTTTTAAACTTTACGAGGTCTTCCGGTCTGAATGAAAAGAAAGCTACTTCGGAGCCAGACATAAGCGCAGATCCGAGTAGTAATAAAGCAAGAACTGCAAACCCTACAAATATTTTAAAATCAGGGGTTTTAACAGTAATGCCTGTAATGATTGCCAGTGATGATAGTTGATGATATGGTTCCAATGGGATTTCAATTAGTATGACAGCTAAAAGGGCAGATCATCTTCTCCCTGATCGGTCCCCTGCCTGTTTTCCAGGTCTAAATCATCATCAGTTGTATCACTTTCGGGTGATGCATAGGTTTCCGATTGTTCGTTTACTTCTGATCCGGGAGCATCTGATTTCCCTTGTCCTGACTGAGCACTTGTGTATCCTGATTGTTGTTTCCTGTCAAGAGGTAATAATGTATCAGCCAGAATCTCAGTAATATACTTATTGACACCTTCTTTGTCTACATAAGACCTGGTCTTAATCCTGCCGATTAAATAGACCTGGGATCCTTTCTTGACGGTCTTTTCTGCAACTTCGGCCAGAGCACGCCATAACACTATATTATGCCATTCCGTAGAAGTTATAGTCTCTCCCTGTTGATTGGTATATGTTTCACTGGTAGCCAGAGGGAATGTGGCTTTTGCAACTCCTTTGTCAAAATACCTTATAACAGGATCTTTTCCCACATTACCAACTAAAATAACTTTATTGATTGACATATAGTTAAGAGTTTATCATTTAAACAAATACCGGTTTGTAAAGTTATAAAAAAAACCACTTTATACAACCAGGCATAATATTTATTGATGAATATGCGAGCTATCAATGCTTTATGTAAATTTTAATTTCCGGGGTCAATTATTTATCCTTATCTTGCCCTGTTTTAATCAATCTTCTATTGCATTGTATTTAAGGCACTAATAAAAGTATAAAAAAAAAATTATTCTATAAGTGTTTCTATTTAAACAAATAATATTTCTATATTTGCACAGTTGAAAAAAACGCACACGCAAAATAATTTGTTGAATTTTAAACTTCACGAAAAATGACTAAAGCAGACATTGTTAATGAAATTGCCAAGAACACTGGTATTGAGAAAGTAACAGTACAGAAGACTGTTGAAGCCTTGATGGAAACTGTTAAGGATTCCATGGTGAAAGGTAATAACGTTTACCTTAGGGGTTTTGGAAGCTTCATCGTAAAGAAAAGAGCAAAGAAAACAGCCAGGAACATTTCAAAAAATACTACAATAATTATTCCCGCCCATAATATTCCGGCTTTCAAACCAGCTAAAACTTTCATAACCAAAGTCAAATCAAACGTTAAGAAATAATTTCCTATGCCAAGCGGAAAAAAAAGAAAAAGACATAAAATGGCCACACACAAGCGTAAAAAACGTTTGCGTAAGAACAGACATAAGAAGAAGTAACGTCAGTTAGTGGTCATTAGATTATTATATTAAGCCTAAAGGTCTGATGATCTTTAGGTTTATTATATCAGTATGTCGGTATACCGGTGACATAATTACTCAGATTAATATACTGAAGTGGTAAACAAGGATTTAATCATTGACGTTGGTGATTCCGAAGTTTCTTTAGCCTTGTTGGAAGACAAGCAATTAATTGAATTAAACAAGGAAAAACGTAATGTAAGGTTTTCTGTCGGGGATATATACCTTGGTAAGGTAAAGAAAATCATGCCCGGACTAAATGCCGCATTTATTAATGTAGGTTATGAGCGTGATGCATTCCTTCATTACCTGGATCTGGGTGCTCAATTCAGAACGCAGCAAAAATATTATTCACTGGCCCTGCAGAAGCAGGGTCGTATTCCCCCTGTACACAGGTTCAAACCTGAACGTGATATTGATAAGGACGGAAAAATTACAGATGTACTGACTGCAGGACAAACAGTGATAGTACAGATTACCAAGGAACCTATATCAACAAAAGGACCGAGGCTGGCTTCCGAGATATCCCTGGCAGGGAGGAATCTTGTGCTGATGCCTTACTCCGATAAGGTTTCGATATCATCAAAGATTGAGAGTTCAGAAGAGAAAGCCAGGCTGAAAGCTCTTGTACAGAGTATCAAACCAAGGAATTACGGTGTTATTGTCAGGACTGCAGCAGAGGGTAAAAAAGTGGCAGTTCTCGATTCGGAACTGCGTGAGCTTGTCCATAAGTGGGAATCTGCATTCAATACAATTAAAAGGGATATCAAATCTCCAAGGCTGTTTATCGGGGAGATGAACCGGACATCAACTATCCTTCGCGATATGCTGAATGTCACTTTTAACAGTATCCATATCAACGATTTTGCCCTGGCGGAAGATATAAGGAGATACATAAGGGAGATTGCTCCCGAAAAGGAAAAGATTGTCAAGATATATAAGAATACGCTCCCCATCTTTGATCATTTCGGTGTCAATAAGCAGATCAAGGCACTTTTTGGAAAGACTGTTTCCTTCAGGCATGGAGCTTATCTTATAATTGAGCATACAGAAGCTCTCCATGTTATTGATGTCAACAGTGGAAACAGGTCAAGGTCAGGAAATAACCAGGAGGCTAATGCCCTGGAGGTCAATATGGAAGCTGCTGCTGAGATTGCCAGGCAACTGAGATTAAGAGATATGGGTGGTATTATTGTTGTTGACTTTATCGATATGCAGGCATCGGAAAACAAACAACAGTTGTACGACAGGATGAAAGAAGTGATGGCCAATGACAGAACTAAACATAATATATTGCAACTCTCCAAATTCGGTCTTATGCAGATTACCCGGCAGCGGGTAAGACCTGAAATGCATATTGTGACCGACGAACAATGTCCTTCATGCCAGGGTACAGGGATAACAAGGCCTACAATATTATTTACAGATGACCTTGAGAGAGGGCTTTCATATATAGTGGATAAAATAAAGACCAGGAAGGTTATACTCAATGTACATCCATTCGTAGCTGCCTATTTAAAGAGAGGTCTTATCCCGCTCTGGCTTAAATGGAATTTTAAATATAGATTAAAGCTTAAAGTCCAGGCTATTACATCATATCATATGCTGGAATATCATTTCTTCGACCATGATGAGAATGAGATAGACCTCGCATAATCCTCTTTGTATGTTATTATCATCTGTATCATTTATCTGTAATATGATAAGATGATTTATTATTTTTGCGCAAATTAAAAATCAGAACCATGGTAAGAAAGTATTCACTTGTTGCTATCCTGTTGCTGAGCGTTTTATCTGTCTCGGCCCAGATCTATGATCCCGTGACCTGGAATTTCAGTTATGAAAAAACAGGAGACAAGCAATATGAACTGATCTTTACAGCAAATATTGAAGCCAATTCTCATATATATGCAATGGATGTCCCGGAAGGGGGACCTATTCCGACTTCATTCAGCTTCGATACGGTTCCGTCCTATAAACTTGAAGGAAAGACATATGAAGTGACAAAACCAACGGAGAAGTTCGATGATGCTTTTGGTTTTAAGATAAAGACATTCAGTAACAAGGCTGAATTCCGGCAGAAGATCCTTTCTGATAAGCCTGCTTTCACAGTCAATGGTACTGTTAATTACATGGCATGTAACAATGTTACCTGCTCACCCCCGAAAGATGTGGAATTCTCCATCAAGGTAGGAGACCAGAACACCGGGCAGGCATCTGTTAAACAGGTTGTCACCGGAACATTGCCAGTATCAGGTTCCATAAACAGGGGATTGCTTAAGTTTTTCCTTATCTCACTTCTTGCTGGTTTTGCCGGGGTTCTTACCCCCTGCGTATTCCCGATGATACCGATGACTGTTGCATTCTTCTCACAGGGATCTGAAGACAGGGGTAAGGCAATCATCAGAGCAGTTATCTTCGGGTTGTCTATTGTCCTTATCTATACTTCTCTTGGAATAATAGTCTCACTTACAAGTGCAGGTGCCGGTATCACAAATGCTCTTTCAACAAACTGGATACTAAATATTATCTTCTTTGCACTTTTTGTGGTTTTTGCTGCGTCATTTTTTGGCGCTTTCGAAATTGTACTGCCTAATAAATGGGTTGCAGGTGCAGATTCAAGAGTCGACAGGGGCGGAATGCTTGCTTCATTCTTTCTTGGATTAACCACGGTTATTGTATCTTTTTCGTGTACCGGACCAATAATAGGTGCATTGTTGGTAGAGGCAGCGAGCGGTGATGTTCTCCGGCCCACATTCGGAATGCTGGGATTTGGTATTGCTTTCGCACTCCCTTTTACAATATTTGCGCTCTTCCCATCGGTTATGAGCCGTATGCCCAAATCAGGAGGTTGGCTGAACTCGATAAAAGTAGTTCTCGGTTTTATCATGCTGGCTTTCAGTATGAAATTCCTGATGACCATTGACAGTGTTTATTCACTTGGCATATTATCAAGAGATGTCTTCCTGGCTATCTGGATCGTATTGTTCTCCCTCCTGGGTCTTTACCTCATGGGGAAAATAAAATTCAGGCATGACAGTGATCTCCATCACATAGGAGTATTCAGGCTTTTGCTTATTATTGCCACTTTCTCCTTTGTTGTTTATCTCATACCCGGTCTCTTCGGATCGCCGCTTAAAGGAATATCTTCTTTTCTGCCATCCCCTAATACCACGGAGCTGAACCTGTATAATATGATAACTGAGACCAGGTATGCACCTACTGCAGAAGTTCAGGAAGCCTCTGTAAGTACTCTGTGTTCAGAACCAAAATACGCAGATAAATTTGATATGCCTTACGGGCTGAAAGGTTATTATGAGTATAAACAGGGTCTTGAATGTGCTTCAGAACAGGGGAAACCGGTATTGCTCGATTTTAAAGGTCATGCATGCGCCAACTGTAAGCTTATGGAAGCAAAGGTTTGGTCAGATCCGGGAGTACTTCAATTACTCAGGGATAAATTTGTTATTGTCTCCCTATATATTGATGACCGGACATCCCTGCCACAGGATGAATGGATAACATCTTCACTCGACGGGAAAGTCAAAAAGACTCTTGGTAAGGTAAATGAGGATCTTGAAATATCAAAATTCAAGACAAACGCAATGCCCCTGTATGTTATTACAGATGATCAGGGTAATGCCCTCATTGAACCAATGCCTACAAATCTTAATGTTGAAGAGTATAAACAATGGCTCAATGACGGGATAAAGGCGTTTCAGGAACGCAAATGAAACAGCCTTGAAGATTTCCTGATCCGAAATTCACTGTTTTCAGAATCTTCCGAATTTCAACGATATCGTATAGCTTACTCCCTTGAGAGATGATACGCTTGCACCGGATGCATCCGAAGTGCTGGTCCTGAATGCAGTGGGAAACCTGTATGTGGCTCCGACCGACAGACGGAAGAATCTTGTTAGATTTAGCTCAATCTCCGCACCTGGTTCAGCCAGCAGAAAGGCTTCGGTATCCTCAATGAAGTTATTGTCCCGGTCAGGTTCTTTGGAAACGTATGATATTCCACCGGCTCCAAGTAGGACAGGAAAAGAGAGATGTACGGGCCACTTTGGAAGCAGTATAGGTTCAATATAAAGACCTCCGTATCCTCCTGCAAGAAATACATCCCTGCCGATAACCGGTTCATAGTGATATTCGTTGATAAATCCGGTAGCACCAAGACCAACACCTATTGATCTTGCAGGCAGCCAGCCGAATCTTCCTCCGAACTGAACCGCATGTTTATCGTCAATAACAGAATACCCTGTGGTAAATACAAAATATGCTCCTCCGGTCCGGTTATGACCAAGCAGTGTCTGAATGTCATTATTCCTGTAATATTCAAATTCAGGATCCTGGGAAAATGCCACAGCACCCAGGATTATTAAAAGGGCAGATAAAAATATTATTCTCTTCATTGTCGGGCTTATTTTAAAGTTAAATGAGGGTTATTTACATGATCAGAAAACATAAGAAACTGAGATGGCTATGTCTGCCGGTACTATCCTTACGAACGCAGGGATGGTCAGCTCAACAAAAGGCTTAATGTTAAGGCTGACATTTACGGGGACATCCCTGAACCGGTACTCTGCAGCCAGCCACCCGTCAGCTCCTGCCAGTGGGCAAAAACGGTCTCCTTCAAAATCGTATCTCTCACCAAGGAATCTTACATGATCGGAATATATGAATCCGATATGTCCGCCAAAACCCCATGCCAGGTACAGGTCGGGTGATATGTCATTAAGAGCAGTCTCATATACTATTTTGAGCCCGGTAAGCTGAATTCCGTTATTACTGAAAGACAGCAAACCGTTATATCCTACTTCTGCATTCCCTGCATCGTGGCTTACCTGGTAAAAGAAGCCGCTGCGGTAGCCAATTCTGAGTCCTGCCTGCCGGTTTGCTAATTGAGCCAGCAGGCTGTTTGAACAGATCAGGATCATTAAAACAGAAATAAAGTAGATTTTTTTCATACTTAAAAATGTTTTTAGGGTGTATTATTTTGATATATAGTATTAAACAGGTAGTTAAAACAAGTGATCATGTCATGATATTCGGTCAATCCTAATATTTTACAGTTTTAAGGACAGGGTCAAATCATGAAGGTTGCATATATCTTCAATTATTTAAGGTAAATATTGCCGCGCGTGGCATCTATCCTGACTTTTTTTGTAATCTTACCTGTGCCTACAGTGCCGGAAACAAGATATTCCCTCCTGTCTTCATTTATAACTTTCTTATCGGTCCTGGTGATGTTATCAGGTAAAACAAGAAAAGAGCTCGTATGACTGATCTCAAGGTTGTATGATGATCCCTTTTCAAAACTCAGGTTGATATCGGTATATCCTGATGTGATATCCACCGATTCGAATCCCTTTTCAATGAGATCGGTATTTATACTTCCATACCTGGTGTTTAGGTCAATTGTGCCGGAGAGATCCTGCACATTATAATCGGTGAAATATGAAGTCCCCGACAGTACCTTGGTTTTGTCAAGGTAAAATTTGTCCTTACGGGAGTCAACTCTTACCGATACCGCTTTCTTAATATCGAATTTTGAGGATATGGAATTGATAGAGATATCACCCGTTTCACCGATATTGATATCGGAAAAGTTGGCATGGATTTTACCTGATT
>CAYYIW010000039.1:0-37421 GCA_964472085.1 uncultured Rikenellaceae bacterium
TATTGTAAGTCCAGCCTCTTTCATAGAAATCCCTTACATTATCAGGCTGAGGGACTAACAGGGCTGTTGTTCCTGTATATTTTGTCCCAGGGTACCATGAATACCAAGGAATATATTCCTGTTCCTCCATTCTGGGGCCCCAGCTGGAATCATCCATATAATCAGGATAGAGTTTGCCGTCGAGTGGGAGCCATTCAAGCGGATCACCCTCTTCCCACTTATATTCTTTCATTTCATTATCGGCACCTCCAGCATACTCATTTTGATAGGCAGGTAAAATATATACTGATGATGTCATTATTCCGGAGTTAACCTCAATACCCACTGTTTCATTTTCGACTGCTTTTGCTTTCCGTGTTGTCAGTATAATAGCCCCGTTAGCACCCTGGGGACCAAGTAAAGCAGAAGCACCGGGACCGGATAAAACAGTAACATCTTCAATATCGTCAAGGTTAAGATCACCAGGGTTTGGAAGGATAGTCCCATCAATTACGTATAACATTCCTTCTCCTGTACCAAAGCCACCATCGCCGCGAAGCCTTAAAGAACCTGTGCGATCAAGAGAGACAGCTGACTGACCACGGAACTGGATACCTGAAACCTTTCCCGCCAGTGCATTATTAATATTTATCTGGCGAACATCGTTAAGTTTATCACCTGATATAACCTGTGTCAGCGAAGAAGTACTTCTTAGTGTACTTTTAATTCCATAAGCACCTGTTACAACTACCTCACCAAGGGAAAGAACATCGGATTCCATTTCAACATCAATTACGGATCGACCTGCAATTTCAACTTCCTGTCTCTTCATCCCTACAAAAGAGAAAATAATAGCAGTTGCATCGGGAGGTACATTTAGAGTGTAATTCCCCTGAGCGTTTGTCAATGTACCTATACCTGTACCTTTTACCTGTACAGTTGCTCCCTGAATTGGTCCCTTGCCTTCAGCAGAACTAACAGTGCCCGTAATGACTATGGTTTGAGCGAAAAGTGTAAAGGCACCAATTATACTCAAAACAATCATAAAAGAGATCCTTTTCATGAGCATAAAGTAAGGTGAGTATTAGCATATCATTGCCCTAATTGTCTGAAATTAAAATGAATCAGCTCCATGAATAACTCATTAAAGTCCAGATCAGATCCTGTTGAATCGATTTGAAGATCCATTTTGATCTGATAAATTGATGCTATAATTAAAGGTAGACTATATTCAGACTGGCATGTTGCAATTTTTGAACCGGAAGTTTAAATTTTTGTAATTTTATTTCAATTTTTGAAAATTTCTCATGAATATCTTTTCAGATAAAGTCTGTTCCGCTTTCAGACAGGCGTGATTTATTTTAATTGCATAACTATGGAGGGAACTGTTTCTTTTAATTTGAAACAGTTTTTTTGATTTCTTCGATCTTCAGGTACAAATCATAATCATAAAAAGATCTTAACTCCCAGCTTTTTTCCAGGATTCCAAGCGCTTCCTCATTTCTGCCCATTTTATATAAACCCCAGCCCTTGCAGGCCAGAGCAGAATAATTATCCGGTTCAAATTTAAGGGCTTTGTCAGCAAGGTCCAGCCCTTCTACAATATTAATATCATTATATATCAGGAAACGGGCAAGATCAGTTAACCTGACAGTACTATCAGGTTCCTGAGCGAGAGCTTTCCGATAGTTCTCCTCTGCTTTATCCAGAATACCAGCCTCGCTATAAATCTGAGCAACCAGGCCTGTAATATTAGCTTCAGGAATCGAAACATTTCGGCAAAAAGAAATGAACTTTTCAATGTATCGGTTTGATGCGACTCTCTTTCCTTCAGATAATTTCAGGATAGCCAGCCTGTATTCAACCCATGGATCATCGGGTAAATCCCTTTCTGCTTTCCTGTAAAGTTTTTTCTCTTTCCTGTACTGGCCGGTTTTATGGTATGCATTACCAAGCCACTTGATCTCAGTCCCATCAGGTTTAGATCCCCATTTTTTATATAATGCCATCGATTTCTCCAGCTCTTTGATTGCTTTGTCATATTGATGCAACCTGTTGTAATCGAGTGCGAGTAAGTATGTTGCGTTAGTTGAATATTCATCGAGGTCCTGGAGTTGTTTCAGGTACTTAATATCATCATTAATGGTCTCAAAGTTAAATGCATAAGCCCAATTTGTCCAGAGTCTCATTCTCATTGACATCATATCTCTCTTTTTGTAAAGGTAACGGACCAGCTGTTTTGACCATGCATCACTCCCGCAATAGGAAGAAAGGTCTGCAATAGCTTCAAAAAAGTTTGAATCAATAGCGATAGCCTGCAAATACCAGTTACAGGCTGCCGGTAAATCATATTTTTCTCTTGCAATGTTCCCGTACAAATAATATTTGAATGCCTCTACTGAATTGGTTGATACATATTTCAAAGGAACGCCATTGCTCAATTCATTCATAATCAGAGAATTTCTTAACAATAATGAAAGTGAATCAATCATTTCCAGAATATTTTCATTATTCCCGTCTATCTGAAAAGATTTTATGGTCTCTTCTGTTTTTGATTCAATCAACAGTGAATTTAATCTTATAGTGGAATTTACTTTATTTATTGAACCTGAGATAATAAAATCAGCATCAAGGTTCCTGGCAACTGAAGCTGCAACAGAAGGTGTGATTGAGGAATAATTTGTAATCCCTTTATTATCAAATAATCTGGCAATAGATTCTGATTGTCTGACTTTCAATTCCTCAATATTTGTAAGAGCAGTTATTATGTTATTCTGAATTCCATCCTGCCAGATATTCCATGTGGTATCATTGGTCATATTCTGGAAGGGCACAATTAGAACTGATATCCTCTCAGACGAATATCTCAAACCTGACGATTTTTTATTTCCAGTAATTTTCAGATAAGCAAAGAATGCAATTGTCGATATTAAAACAGCAAGAATGAGAGACCCCATATAAGACCCTTTAAAAGAGAATCTGAAAGTGTGTTTCTTTAAGCCTGCTTTATTCAGAATCAAAAATTCAGTCGGTAATTTATAACCAGCTTTTTCACGGACTTTACCGGGGGAGTAACCAAATAAGTCGTGGAAACATTTATTGAAATAGGCAGGACTGCTGAATCCTGTCTTGTAAGCAACTTCAGAGACGGTCAATGACCCGTCATGAAGTAATTCAAATGCTTTTTTAAGACGTGTTTCGCAAATAAACCGGCTGATTGTCTTATGTTTTAATATATGCAGTTTCTTAATGAGCCTGTAACGTGGAATACCCGATTTACTCACCAGTTCATTTACTCCAAAGTGTTCGTTTTCCAGGTTATCCAGGATTAATTCTGTGATCTTCCTGAGAAATTTCTCATCTGTGGATGTCCGGGCGCTCATAGTGGAAGATATTCTTAAATGTAAGATTTAGTATTTAAATCCCATTTTTCTGAGTAGTACTTTAAATCGTTTATATGACCGGATTGGATCATCCTGCTTAAACGATCCATTAAAATATACGTCATTAAATCCCTCTTCATTATAACCTCTCTCAAAGAGATCAAGAGCTTTTTCTTTTTCCCCCAGTTTATTATACAGAAAACCCAGGTGATAGGGTGATACATTTTCACCCCCTGCAATCCTTCTGTTTATTTCATTAAGAATGTTTAATGCTTCAGCCCGATGGCCAACATCAGCAAATATTTGCCCTGCGTCAATTAAGTTGTCAGTCGATACAATGCGAATATCCTTACGGGGTGACCCTAATAATGTATCAATCTGATCAGACAGAAATTTGTTGAAAATACCCTCTCTTGTATATAGAACATGCAGACATCCCATCACATTTCCATTATTAGGATCATGACTTAGTTCACGATGCTTATTGTAGTTCTCAAGAGCTTCTTTGTACCGGCCCTCCTGGGCCAGGGCAAATCCCAACTCGAGATATGGCCACGGATCTTGTGGATTAAGTTTCATAGTTTGACGGGATATTGAAACAGATTCGGATATCCGGTTCATCATTGTCAAATAATTGGCATAAGTTAATCGGCCCCAGACATAATCAGGACTTAGTTCTATACCCTTTTTAAAGTCCTGGTCTGCACCACTAAAGTCAAATTCATGGATATACTTAATAGCAGCAAGTATGAAATAGGGTTCGCCCAGATTGTTATCGATTTTCAGAGACTGTAAAGCATAGTCCCTGGCTCGGGGAATTAAAGTTGTATCAGGTTCCGGTACGTCCCACATTGTAAGTTCAAAATAGGCTGAAGCCATTCTGGCATAAGCCTGGGCAAAGTCTGGATCCAATGCTATAGCCTGCTGATAGTTGTCAATTGCTTTATAAAAATCAGATTCCTTTAATCTGGTCATCAGGAAGTCTCCAATCTTAAAGAGTCTGTATGCTTCAGGATTATCTGTACCGATATGTTCAATTTGATCTCTTTCCTCCGGTGTAAGAATAGTCTCTAAATTATTGGCTATATTTTCTGCAATATCAGTCTGAATATTAAAGATGTCTTTCCATTCTTTATCATAAAATTCAGACCAGACATGATCCTCATTCCTGACTCTGACCATCTGAACACTCACACGGATCTTGTCTTCCTGTTTCTGAACAGTTCCTTCAATTACATAACTGACGCCCAGTTCTTTTCCAATCTCTTGAATGGTCTTTTTATCATCCTTATATTTTAATGTAGATGTCCTGCCGATTACTCTAAGTCCGGATATTTTTGACAATTGATTAATTATTATATCAGAAATTCCATCACTAAACCATTCCTGCTCATTGCTGCTGAGATTTTCAAAAGGAAGGACTGCAACAGACCTTTCATCAGTGAGGGAGTGTTTGAAAAGCTTTGGAATAAAAAAATACCCTGCTACAATTAGTACCAGAACAACCAAAGTCACTAAAACAGATTTTAGTTTCAGTTTTTTAAGTTTCCCGGTTTTTGGTATTTCTGTCTCTGCCGCAACTGCCTCATCATTTTGACCTGATCGCTTTATTGCTGTAATAATCTCCTTAACAGCGTTTGCCACCTTGTTTATCTGGTCGCGATAGAATGTTTTGTTCAGGTTGTCCTGTGGATTATCTTCATTGGCCCGCAACGGCCTGTTAACACCTGCAGATTTATAGATAAATTCTATACTCCTTAGCACTGTACCCAACTCATTTTCCAGAAGGATTTTATCTTCCCTATCGAGTTCATGGATCCTGATCGGCAGTATCCTGCTTGCCACATTTCCACTGCCAAGCTTTATATCTCTCCCCAGCTGATCTTCTTTTGCCAGTTCATTAAAAGCGCAAAACTCGTGCTCCCACGCAAAAGAGTTAGGATCACAATAAGTCTGGGAAATAATTGGTATAAAGACAAGACATTTTAGTTTTCCCTTAAGTGAAGCACCCACGTTGTGTGTCTCCAAGAGCCCGTCGTGTGTATTAATATCGAAATAGACACTTAAATCCTCTTTAAATGTTGCCTCAAGCTCTTTTTTCAGATTATCTACAAACTCTGTTACCCACCCGTCGTATTTGTTATCCTTCTGACGATAGCTGACGAATATGTCGCAATTGTATCCTGGAATGATACTGGCCATCTTAGAGGTTCATTTTGATAAAGTTAGCAAAGTTCAGTGTACAAGTCAAGTTAATATGGTTAATTATAAGTTCTACCCGGTTATTTCAAGCAAGTGCTATTAAGCTCCACGATTTTAGTACCTACTCCTTTTTTTGGTTGAAACCTGAGTTATTGTCTCAATCATTACTCAAACCAGGCATCAGACCTGTAAAGAAAATCGCTAAATTTGCCACAAGCTTTAGGAAAAATGTCAAAAGGCAGGGAAGCAAAACCACATATTGGTATCTATGGTCGCCGTAATAACGGGAAAAGCAGTATCATCAACTGTCTGACAGGACAGGATACGGCTATAGTGTCAGACCATCCGGGTACTACAACCGATCCGGTAAAAAGATCATACGAGATCACGGGATTCGGACCTGTAATACTTGTAGACACTGCGGGTATCGACGACACAGGGGAACTGGGGGGGAAAAGGATTGAAAGGACCTTAAGAACACTTAGCGAAATTGACCTTGGGATTCTTATTATTGCCAATAATACATGGGGGGAATTTGAGAATGAGATTGTATCGAAATTTAAGGACTATGATGTTCCTTTTATAATCATACATAACAAATGTGACCTGGAAGAACAGACTACCGCTTTCCGAACCGCCACGGAGCAAAAAACAGGTGTCATCCCGTTCAGCTTCTCAGTCATTGACAAGCGTAACTTTGAGGATCTTATAAAACTCATAAAGGAGACTATCCCTGAACATTCCTGGAAGACTCCTGCCCTGCTGGGGGATCTCATCAAATACGGTGATATTGTATTATTGATAACACCTATCGATGTTGAAGCCCCTGCCGGACGATTAATTCTACCCCAGGTGCAGGCCATAAGGGATATCCTCGACAATGATGCCGTTGCAATTATCCTGAAGGAGAGAGAGGTGGACGCTTTCCTTAAAAGAACAGGTATCAAACCTGCCCTTGCAGTTACCGATTCACAGGTGTTTGTCAAGGCTGACGCATCCGTACCCGATGATATTCCCCTTACCAGCTTCAGTATTATGCTTGCCAGGTTCAAGGGAGACTTTGAAAATTACATAAAAGGCACTCCTGCTATATCAGGACTAAAGGACGGTGACAGGGTACTCGTGCTTGAATCATGTACTCATCACGTATCCTGCGATGACATAGGCAGAACCCGGATACCCCGGTGGATAAACAACTTCACAGGAAAAAAGATAGAATATGATGTGGTAGCCGGCCTTGATGCCCTGCCACGTCCTGTTACCGATTATGCCCTCGTGATACAATGCGGCGGGTGCATGATAACCAGGAAACAGCTCCATAACAGGTTAAGGCCTGCGGTGAGAGCAGGTGTCCCGGTTACCAATTACGGCATGGCTATCGCTTATGTACAGGGCATCTACAACCGGGCCATCGCTCCTTTCATGAAAAAGAATATCGATGGCGATACATACCTGTAGGTAAGTCGTAAGACATAAAACATAAGACGCTGGACATAAGGCGTAAAGGCATAATGGCTCAAAGGCACAAAGGTATATTAACTTAAAGACTGCAAGACCGCATGACCTAATGTTGTTGAGGATTTGCAATCCGAGCCAGAGAAACCGCATACCTCATCCCGCACATCGAAGCGAAGCGGAGATCCCGCTCTGCGGGACCGTATAACCTTATGCCTTATGTCTTACGCCTTATGTCTTACGCCTTACTCTTAAAACCTGAAATAAATGAAGGGCATAACGGATATTGTCCGCATCTGGTACAGCAGAACAGCTATTAACAGAATTACTGCAAGCTGAATTAATAATGGCAGATTGATAAACAGCCCCCTGTATGACTCCTTGACTTTCTCAGGAAGGAAATGAATGGCATAACCGGCGAAAATCAACATAAACACACTGCTATAAGCTGGGATCACTGTCATATACGATCCCGGTGAAAAGCTCCCGGTAATCTGTTTGAACATGATCTGAACACTTGTCATATCATGTGCCCTGAAAAAGACCCATGCAAGACTCACAAACTGGAAAGTAATAAAGACCGAGACTATCCTCAGGAAGATATTACCGTTTTTCCTTCCCCTGAACAGGTTACGCCAAACCTTATTTATTACAAGAACTGTTCCATGAAGGCCGCCCCATATGATGAACCTTAAGCTGGCACCATGCCAGAGGCCACCCAGAAGCATCGTTACCATCAGGTTTAAACCGGTTCTGAATTTTCCTTTCCTGTTACCACCAAGAGGGATATAAAGGTAATCCTTCAGCCACCTTGAAAGAGATATATGCCACCTCTTCCAGAACTCGCTCACACTCGACGATTTATATGGAGAATTGAAATTTATGGGCAACCTGAAACCAAGGATTAGTCCAAGGCCTATGGCAATGTCTGTATACCCAGAAAAATCACAGTAGATCTGCAGGCCGTACCCGTATATAGCCATCAGGTTCTCAAAACCCGAATAGACGGAAGGTGCATCAAAAACCCTGTCTATAAAATTAACTGCAATGAAATCCGATATAATGATCTTCTTTATCAGACCTTTAGATATCAGAAACAAAGCATGGCTGAATTCTCTTTTTGAGAGGTGAAACCTGTTATATAGCTGGGGAATAAATTCCGAAGCCCTGACTATAGGTCCGGCTACAAGTTGCGGAAAGAATGAAACATAAAACCCGAAGTCAATTACATTCCTCACCGGTTCAACCTTATTTTTGTATACATCGAATATGTAGCTCAGCGACTGGAAAGTGAAGAAAGAGATACCTACAGGAAGAAGTATATTATTTACATTAAAAGAAGTACCCAGGTAACTGTTTGAAACAGCGGCAAGGAAATCATATACACGGAAGTCGGTTCCCAGAAACTGATTCAGAGTGTTAATGATCAACCCGGTATACTTAAAATATGCCAGAATCCCGAGGTTTGTAACAAGACTCAGCAGGACAAAAATCCTGCGGAAAAATCTCCTTTTCGACCGGTATATGAGCAACCCGCATAAATAGTCGGTTAATGTAACCAGGATGAGCAACAGCAGGAACAAGCCTCCTGTCTTATAATAAAAGAAGAGGCTGATAAGAAAAAGATATATATTCCTCATCAGCATCTTTTTGTATACAATACTGTAACCTGCCAGCACAAAAAGGAAAAAGATCCAGAAAGCCGGAGTTGTAAAGATCATCGGTCCGTTCTGATCAAACCTGGTCAGGTATGATAAAAATAACCTGAGTATATTTTCCCTTGCTGCAACAGCAGGGGTGACAATGACATTGTTATTTTCGGCGACTGCAACAGTATCAGGTGACATAACAGGCTTCAGTGTTCTGTTTGTGTCTTTAGCTGGCGGCGTAAACAACATTTCAGCCATTATCTTCGACAGGCTATCAGCTCCGGGATAAGTCAGGTGTACATAATCCTTCTGTGCCAGAGGAGGTGATTTCTCCGACCACCTCACTATTGAAGATCTGCCTCCCATTGCCCTGTAAGCATTCCAGAAAGTCACACCTTCCGACAGGGCGGCTTTTTTCTGGGCATTGATAATCAACGGTATATTTGGATATGATCGAATGCTGTCACCTTCACGTTCTGCCATATCGGTCAGACCTGCCACGATAATGTCCGCCGTAGGGCATATCCTTTTTAGAAGTGAGATCTGGCGCCGGAGTCCCCTTTCGTAATAGGAATAATTATTCCTTATATTTTTCACTATATTCAGACCGTACTGCATTATGATAAGGTCGGGCGATAATCTTCTCAATGCTTCACCAAGGTTACTGCTGTCGACCATTGTAAACTCCAGCCCGGCACTTCCTCTTTGTGGAATATTGTCAACTACCACGCCCTTCCTGCTTTCAATGCTCAGTCCGTAGATATCCGGACTTACATATCCGGTAAATTCTATTGTTACATCTTTGGCCCTGTCAAGGTCGCAGTCTATTTCATACAGCCCGTCTCCTCTTCTCAGGGTATCTGACAATAATACCTTTCCGTCACCTGTTACTGTTACATTGACCTTAGCTATAGTATTCCCGTAAAAGATACGGAGAAAATCAAAAATAACAGAGGCACTGTCTGCCACTGCTGATGGTCTGATTCGCACCGATGCCTTCACCGGCACCCTGGCTGCCTTTCCTTCAGGAAGGTAACGACAGATGGTCATGAAAGGTCCTAGTTTATTGTGAGAGATCTTACCTGCCGCATATGACAGATAATTATACCTTTTCCAGTCGGATGAAGCTTTGATCCAGATGCTTTTTGTATACATAACAGGCATCAGTGGCAGGAATAACCCTGGACCTGTTCCGGGATCATATCTTCGCAGTATTTGCCTGAGGTATGATGTAATGCGATCACCCTCAAGCTGGGAATCACCGTAATACATTACCCTTACCTGCCTGTCAGAATAATCGAGAGAATCCATGAACCTGATCAAATGATCTTTCAATATGCCTGTCTGTGTAAGTGAATCAGGCCTTAACAGACTATGACCGTATGGAATAACCAGTGTATCCGGAAGCTGATTTTTATTAATATCTGCATTATCCTTTTCAGCCGGGGAAAAATAGGACAGCAGCCTGGCCGGAATAAACTCCGTGACAGGAGGGAACAATTGATTTGCCGGAAAAAAATAATGAAGACCGGTAAAACAGATAAGAAAGATCAGCAATAAAAGAAATGATCTTAACGGGCGCATATATAGGTTTAGAAAAGAATCAGCTTTTCTTTTTTATTTTCAGCTTCTGCCCAACCTGTATCTTCCCCGGGTCTGAAATTTTATTAAGGGTGAGAACATCCGTAGTCGTTACATCATCAAACATCTTGACTATATCCCATATTGTATCTCCATACTGCACAGTATAGGTAATATAATCACCATCCTGATCATCAGAGTTGTTTGCCTTTGATGTTGATGTAATGTTCACAGGTTTCCCAACCATTGCCTGCTTCTCGGCAAATGTCATCATATTGATCTTTGAGTAGGAGGATGCCTTTGAAGGATCCACGTAAACAACCAGTTTCTGTCCTACTCTGATCGTATTACGGTAGATGCCGTTCCAGTACCTTAGTTGTGAAAGACCTATCCTGTACCATTCAGCTATGTATCCAAGATTATCACCATCTTTAACAGTATACAACAACTTGGTCCTGCCTTTTACATTCGCAGGTCTGTAGGTTGATCGCTTGGGGTCAGGGATCTCAGTCTTTTTATTAAGATATATGTCAGACTTATAACTTCTTATCGTGTCACTCATATCAATAAAATCACTGAGATGGTTCATGGGTAGAGTCAGTGATAAGGGCTTTGAAGATCCGGGAATAAGGCCGGTCCTGTACTGTGGATTAAGTGCGCGCAATTCCCCGAGAGGTATCCCCATCACCTCGAAGATCTGTTCCAGATGAATATCCTTGTGGATCATTATGGTGTCTGTAGCTACAGGTATATTAAGGGTAAGGGGCTGGATATTATGCTCGGCGTAATAGTTAATGGCATATGTAGCAGCTACATACTGCGGGATATATCCCCTGGTTTCCCTGGGCAGCCTGTAAAAGATCTGCCAGTAATCCTTTTTGTTGCCTGAACGTCTTATAGCCTTGTTGACATTACCCGGACCACAGTTGTAGGCCGCAATAACGAGGATCCAGTCATGATACAGCTTATACAGGTCCTTAATATATCTTGCGGCAGCATGGGTCGATTTAATCGGATCACGCCTTTCGTCTATCACCGAGTTGATGGTCAGACCGTACATCCTGCCCGTACTGTACATGAACTGCCACAGGCCGGTAGCACCGGAACGCCTGTTCACCGCGTTGGGATTAAGGGCTGATTCGATTACAGCCATATACTTAAGCTCTGCAGGCAGACCATAGGAATCGAAAATATCCTCGATCATAGGGAAATAGTAATCCGTAAGTCCCAGGACAGCACTGAATTTATCTCTCTGTTTGACTGTATAAACCTGTATATGATTACGTATGATACTGTTAAAAGGAAGACTAATAATGGAATTTATCCTGCGAAGCCGTTCTTTGTAAACAGAATCGGGGCACTGGTATGACAGGGAATCAAATGTGCTGTCTGCCAGCGACTTTCTTACTGCAATGCTCACATACCATGAGGTACACAAACTGTCAAGATCGCGTGTTATCCGTTCAGCCGAATCATCCCTTTTAATTATTATGGTATCGGATTCAGTGGCGGCATTAAGATTCAGAACGGTTAGTATTAAGGTGAGCAAAAAGGCATATAATTTCATAGTCAGTTAATTAAAATGTTATTTCCAGACCAACATTCAATCCTGCACCGTAATAGCCTCCGGGCATAGGCACCTGTACCGGAAATAATGTAAGATTAAGGTTATCACTTATATCATAATTAAAAAGACTTGCATCAACATTGGCATCGAGTATCGACAGAAGATACCAGCCTGCGATGCCAATATACGAAAGATCACGGTATCTTTTATAATAATCCACCATTCTTAACATTCCATCCTTCCAATATTGTGCGTTTGCAGCTTTGTATTTAGTAGAATTGGGATACAGTACGTTATCATAGGTATCAGGTTCTGCCGGTATAAGCTTAAGGTAACTGTCGGTTGCAGGTATCTGATCGGTAAAATCCTGGTAAGCCTTCATATATTTTATATAACTCCTGGAATTATACTGCACGCTGTAGATCAGTGCGCCGAATCCACCATATACCAGGGGCAGTTTCCAGTATTTCCTTGTATATATCTGCCCAAGGCCCGGAAAGACGGCTGCCAGCATTGTTGCCCTCATAGGATCGGGCTGGAATTTATGCTTCAGAGCCTTTTCAACAGCCAGCGTATCGGTAACGGTTTTTTGCGTATTAAGGACAGGTGATGTACTACGGTTGACGGATAATGTATCCTGCGCAAAGCTGATTTGCTGAAAACAAAGCAGTTGCATTAACAGGACCATTACTATTTTATGAAAATTCTTCAAAATAAAGCCGGCAGCAATAAATAACCCGTATCTGAATTTTATAGAGCGATAAAGATAATTATTTTCAGGAGTTAAGACGATCAAACACTCCCAAAATGCGCTCCATGTCCTCGGGGTTCTCGAACGGGATCACTATTTTACCTTTTCCCTGTTCATTTATTCTGAAGTTTACTTTAGCAGAAAATATTTTATTGAGATGCTCGGTAAGTTTTGCAAATTCCTCATTTAGTTTCTTCTTCTTTTCGACCTTTGAAGGATCCTTGCTCTGCTCCACCTGCAGATGCCTTACAAGTTCTTCTGACTGGCGGACAGAAAGTTCACCGTCAACAATTTTATAATAGACATTTATCTGTTTCTTTGGATCATCGATACTTATGAGAGTACGGGCATGCCCCATCATAAGCTGTTTATTCCTGATACCGAGTTGTATTTCTGCAGGAAGCTTAAGCAACCTGAGGTAATTTGCCACAGTAGAACGTTGTTTTCCTACCCTGTCGCTAAGCTGTTCCTGTGTAAGCCTGCACTCTTCTATCAAACGCTGGAAGCTGATAGCTACTTCCACCGCGTCGAGATCTTCGCGTTGAATATTCTCAACAAGAGCCAGCTCCAGCATTGCCTGGTCGTCGGCTGTTCTGATATAAGCCGGTACATGAGTCAAACCGGCCAGTCGTGCTGCTCTCAGTCTCCTTTCTCCTGCAATTAGCTGATAATGCCCGGGAGTCGTCTCCCTTACCGTGAGAGGCTGCACTATACCCAGCTTCCTTATCGATGATGAAAGTTCTTCAAGCGATTGCTCATCAAAATTTGTACGGGGCTGAAATGGATTTGCCTCAATAGAATTAACCGGTATCTCTCGGTTGGCCTCAACTTTTTTTTCAAGAACTTCTTTCTCCACTCCATCTATCAATGCACCAAGACCTCTTCCCAACGCATTTTTTTTTGTCATATTCATTAAGATTTCTGTACTTGATATGTTCCTAAAATTATTGTACGACTTTTTCTTCCTGCTTTTCTATAAGTTCTGTAGCCAGGTTCAGATAATTAACCGTACCCCTGGAGTCTGCGTCATAGAGGATAGCAGGCTGGCCAAAACTGGGAGCTTCAGAAAGCTTTACATTACGCTGAATGATTGTTTTGAAAACCATCTGCTGGAAATGCTTATTAACCTCCTCTGCCACCTGGTTTGAAAGCCTGAGCCTGGAATCATACATGGTCAGAAGGAAACCCTCTATCTCAAGGTTGGGGTTCAGGTTATTCTGGATTATCTTTATTGTGTTCAAAAGCTTGCCCAGCCCTTCCAGTGCAAAATACTCGCATTGTACCGGAATAATAACCGAATCTGATGCTGTAAGAGCATTAACAGTCAACAGGCCCAGTGATGGTGAACAGTCTACGAGAATATAATCAAAACCATCCCGTATCTTTTCAAGGATAGATTTTAATATTTTTTCCCTCCCGGGTCTTTCCAGCATCTCTATCTCAGCACCGACAAGGTCAATATTCGATGGCAGGATCATCATATTATCAATATTGCATTTCATCAAAGCCTCCGAAGGTTCTTTCCCGTCAATAAGACAATCGTATATAGTACTCCGTATCTGTCTTATGTCAAGCCCAATCCCCGAAGTGGCATTGGCTTGGGGATCAGCATCAACAATGAGAACCTTCTTTTCAAGTGCAGCAAGGCTGGCTGCAAGATTAATTGCTGTAGTAGTTTTTCCCACCCCACCTTTCTGATTCGCTATCGATATAATCCTTCCCATCTTTTAACTAATTTTATGGTTAATTTTGAGTTTCAAATTTACTACTTATGATCTTGTGCCACCGGCAGTAGATGATGTAATTGTAAACATTTTTTTTGGGGTTTTCAACATCTTATTAACACGTAATTGTTACCTGTTAAATGTTAATCACTTAAAATATAACGGGTGATAAAACAGATGTCCCATACCTGTTCCGGACCTTTATGGTCACAGATTATGATAAACGCAATATCATAAATTGCAGTATAATTTTTTAAGGAATTTTACATTTTATTTCCATCTTTGTTTATCCACATATCAAATTATCAGATGGTTCAAAAGAAAGAAAGCCCCCAATGGCTGGTTATAGTCAATCCCAATGCCGGGAATGGTAATGGGGAAAGGGACTGGGAGAAAATTTCTTCCCTGCTGAATGATGCAAAAATTTCATTTAGTACAAAATTCACTGAAAGGAAAGGACATGCAATTAACCTTACCACTGAAGGTATTGCCAAAGGATACAGGAACATAATAGCAACTGGAGGCGACGGCACTCTCAACGAGGTAGTTAATGGTATTTACCTTAATGATGTATGTCCTGCAGCTGATATCACACTGGCATCGATACCTGTAGGAACAGGAAATGACTGGGGTAAGATGTTCGGGATCACACCTGATTATGAAAAAGCCGTAAAGATAATTGCTGCTAAAAGAACAATGAAGCATGATATAGGCAGGATGCACTATTATGAGGGCATCGAAAAAAAGACAAGGTATTTCATAAATATTGCAGGACTTGGATTTGAGGCGGTAGTTGTAAATAAAACCAATTTCCAGAAAGAGCACGGACGGGGAGGAAAATTGATATACCTGTATAACCTGCTTACCAGCCTGCTGGCTTATAAGAACACCGTAGCCGAGATAACCATCGATGATGAAACGATCAAAACAACTGTATTTTCAGTTAATATCGGAAACGGGAAATACTGTGGCGGAGGGATGCGACAAACACCAAGGGCCTTGCCTGATGACGGCCTGCTAGATGTGACCATAATAAAGGATATCGGAAAACTGGAGATCATCAGGAAGCTGAAGATCCTGTATAACGGGACCATTCTCACACATCCGAGGATAGACGGTTACAAATGCAAGACTATAAAAATAACATCCTCCCCTGTCATGTATGCAGAGGCAGACGGCGAATCACTGGGGCATACACCAGCCGAATTCGATCTTATTCCTGATGCAATCAATATAGTTTATGGCTCTCCTCTTATTCGATGACCTTTATTTCAAAGAGTTTTGGCCATTTTTTGCCTGTCACAAATATCCTTTTACCCTTTGAATCATATGCTATCCCGTTGAGCACATCCGTATCAGGTAACCTGTCGGCCCTGGGGAGGATGCCCTTCATATCGACATATGCTATTACCTTCCCGGTTACAGGATCAATACGTGCTATCATATCCGACATCCAGATATTGGCCCATATCTCCCCGTTAATATATTCAAGCTCATTCAGCGAATCAACCTTATGCCTGTTATCATAAACCTCAATACGGGAAACGACAGTGAACATTTCAGGTTCATAAAAATAAAGGACATTGCTCCCGTCACTCATCACAATCCTGTTTCCGATCGTGGTTAAACCCCAGCCTTCTGTTCCGTAATATATCTTGTTAATAAGGTCAAAATCAGATTTCCTATATACAAAGCCAACCTTGTTCTGCCATGTAACCTCATATATTTTATCGTCAAGTATGGTGATACCTTCTCCAAACAGTGACGCATCAAGGTTATGCTGCATGAGTACTTTCCCGGTTGTAAGGTCCACCTTCCTCAGGCTGGATCCTGATTCCTGGCCCGTCCCTTCATACAGGAACCCATCATTATAAACGAGACCCTGAGTAAAGGCATCCCGGTCGTGCGGATAGGTATGAACAACCCTGTAACCATAAATTGGCGGTACAATATCTGAATAAATTATCATGATCCGCGTTATGGTATTTTGCTGTTTCCCCCGCCTGTATGCCACAGCCTTTAATGCCTTACGGCCTGTTTTTACTGTCATGGAATCTGTAATAGTACATTCCCATGGTGCTGATCTGAGGACTGCCACCTGCCTGCCATCGAAATATACTGTCACAGAATCCGGTGATATATTGCTTTTCTCCCGGGCAAGCACTACCTTAAAATGATCATAAAGCTTAAATCCTGCATTGTTATCCGGAGATACCATCTTTATCAGCTGTTCCGGCGGTGCAGGAATCTCTCTGTCGCTGGTTTTTGCAGCTGTTGTAACCCTGTTGCCAGATCCGCCGGAACACGAAACGGTCCAGCAAATAAACAACAGCCCCACAATGGTTATTATATATCTTATGCCACTATTATTCATCTGTCTTACTTCCTTTACCCAATATTTTTCTAAGCAGCTTCCTGCTTACCGATGTTATCTGTTTCTCTGCTTCCATCTGCTGTACTTCATAAGGATTCAGCATCTGCCATACAGCACTCCAGCCCGGGAAACCGCCAATATTCTTGTCATCGATAAAAATGTCGGCATCTATCTTCCTGCTTACCGAATCATCAAATACCTCTTCAGGATAGTTTTTGTTAACGGCATAGAATTCAATACCATTTTTTTTGCAGTATTCCACAGCCTCACTCAGTTCCTTTCCAGTACGAAACGTCCATAAAATAAGACGGACCCCCATTTTATTCAATTCTCTCAGGGTTTGGAAAGCAAACAGTTTTTCCTTCCCGATAGCCGGATATTCATGTTCCACTATCGTCCCGTCGAAGTCGACAGCTATCTTTATATTATTTAAGTCATTCATCCACATTTGTGTTAATAGGTGCAAATCTAACAATAAATGAATGAAGATTTTCTTATTTTTACACCCCTTCTGTGACAAGATACTATACTTCAGGATGAAAAATATTCCGAATTTCATTACATCACTTAACCTGGGTGCCGGATTCGTGGCAATCATATATGCTTCAAACGGCGATCTGGTTACTGCCTCCTGGCTTATACTGGCCGCAATGGTCTTTGATTTCCTCGATGGCCTCTCTGCACGCCTGATGAATGCTTATTCAGAAATAGGAAAAGAGCTCGACAGCCTGGCCGATGTTGTAAGCTTTGGTGTGGCACCTGCAGTTATCCTGTACCAGCTGTTTTATGACTCCTGCCTTTTATATAGTCCCGATGCTTCAGAACACATTGGCTTTCCGCTGTTGATAATGATACTCATACCTGCTATTATGCCTGTTTTTTCTGCATTACGTCTTGCCAGGTTCAACACTGACGCGTCACAGGCAACTACATTCAAAGGCCTGCCTATGCCGGCCAACGCCCTGGGAGTAATATCATTGGTCATTGCAGCTCACTATACACAATCTGACATCCTCAATTTCATACTTATAACTCCATATTTGCTTGTTATCCTCACCCTGATCCTTTCGGTTCTGATGGTCAGCCGCCTGCCATTGCTGTCTATGAAGATAACCAGCCTGAAAGTGAAGGGCAATGAAGGGAGATACATTCTTGCCGCCCTGGTGATTATTGCATTCATTATATTTGGACTGAAAGCCGCCCCCCTGATTATTCCTGTCTATATCCTCTCCTCTCTTATTGCTTTGTTCTTCTGATAGGAAGGGACTGAATGCTTCTCCTGCGTATTACTTCAGATTTACCAAACAACAAAGTCTATTCCTTTTCCGGAAACTTTTTTTCAAAAGCAGATAAGGAATATTTGATCACCAGCCAGCTTATCAGGATAAAAGCCGGCCATATCAAATATTCAAGAATTGCACTAATATACATGTCCTTCAGATTTCATTTCTTCTTCAGTTATCTTCGTGTTATTTACCGATTGCCATGCATACCAGATATATGCTATCACAAAAGGTATTATAAATGATACATACATCATAGCCTTAAGGGTAAACAGGCTTGAGGATGCATTGTAAATAGTCAGTGAACTCTGCATGTCATATACAGACGGGTAGAATGGTGTGCCATTGAAACCGGCAACCAGGAAAAGGGAAAATACTGCAAAAATGCTTCCTGCTCCAGTAAACCATATTCCCTTATCACTCTTTCCAAAAATACTGACAGCTATTCCGTACAAAACCCCTACCACACCTGTAAGGAAAATAACAAGGACAAGGGGCATACGGATAAAATTATAGAGGTATTTGAATTTCTCTTCCGTAACGGCTCCCGTAGCAGGATCAGCAGCAAAACCTTTTGAGACCAGCAGGGAAACAACGAAGAAAAGAAAGAAAACAAGGAAAAGCACTGAATTAAGAAGTATTTTCTTCCTGGCAGTTGAAATAAGGTCCTCTTCTCCTACACTGTTTATTATATACAGCAGACCATTGATCCTTGAAAGAAAGAGAACCGCCAGTCCCAGGGTCAGGTTACGTATATTGAACAGGGCTTCAAGCCCATAATATGGTGTTTCCCAGTGAACACTGTTCATACTGTCGAGGCTGAACATTGCCCCGGTAAAGAATGTGGCAACAGCTGTACCTATAAGAAATGGTCCGAGTGCTCCGTTTATGAAAAGAAAAATATCAAAGGTCTTTTGTCCGAAGATATTGACAGGTTTCGACCTGAATTCATAAGCCACTGCCTGAAGGATAAAACTGAACAGGATCGCGATCCATACCCAGTATGCACCACCAAAGCTTGTGGCATAAAAAAGCGGGAAAGATGCAAAGAAAGCCCCGCCGAAGGTTACAAGAGTGGTAAAGGTAAACTCCCATTTTCTTCCCAGCGAATTAACTATCAATGTCTTCTGAATTTCATTCCCGGGGAGGGAAAAGATCAGCGATTGACCTCCCTGCACAAACATGAGGAATACCAGCAGGCCTGCAAGGATTGATACTATTATCCACCAATAGTGCTGAAGAAACATATGTGAAATCATTACTGTCATTTTTTATCCTCCTAATGTTTTGGACCTGTTTTGATTTGTTTTACCATTATAGACACTTCCGAGATAAGAAGTCCGGTGAAAAGAATTGCAAACAGGATAAAGGTTGTCAGCACTGAACCTGAGGCGATCCTTGAAACACCCATAGGAATTGTCATAAGATCCTGAATGATCCATGGCTGACGTCCCATCTCTGCCAGCACCCATCCCAGTTCACTGGCAATATAAGGTAATGGTATTGAGAAAAGTAACACCCATAAGAACCACCTGTTCTTTTCAAGGATATCCTTAAACAGCATATATATAGCTATAGCAAAAATCATTATGAACAGGAATCCAAGTATCACCATGAGGTGAAAGGAATAGAATGAAACGGATATGTCAGGCAGAACCTCTTCAGGCCTGTCTATCGATGAATAGCCGAAATACCTGAAATAATTTTCCTGGTAATCCTTTGTCACAAGGATGTTCTTTAAAGAATCAGCCCTGCCCCCGTCTCCCGATTTTCTGGCATTCTGGTACGATAAAAGCATTCTCCTGGCCTCCCGTCCTCTTACCTGTTTATCATTTACCGACATGATACCGAGACTATCGTTGCCATAAAGATTATCCCTCAAACCCGGTACATAAGAACCTGCACTCCCTCCTGTCAGAACCGACATAAGACTGGGTATTTCAATCCTGAAGGAAAAATCCTTTTCGTTATGTTCTCCAAGTTTCCTGTCGGCATCCTTAAGGAACCCGACAGCCACTAGTCCCGCATTTGTTTTTCCCTGGTACAGAGCTTCCATAGAAGCAAACTTAACAGGCTGGGTCTTTGCTATAGTCCTTGCCGAATCATCCCCTGTGTAGGCTACCATAAGCGATGCCAGCAGGCCGAAGATGGAAGCAACAAGTATACTTCTGCGAGCCATGAACTGCTCACGCCTTCTTATCAGGAACCATGCACTGATCCCCAGCACAAACATGGAGGCAAGGAGGAAACCTGAAGAAATGGTGTGAAGGAATTTTGCCACAGCAACCTGGTTGAAAAGGACAGCCCAGAAGCTTATCATTTCATTTCTTGCTGTTTCGGGATTGAACGCCATTCCTACAGGATTTTGCATCCAGGCATTGGCAACCAGAATCCATAAAGCAGACAGGTTAGCTCCCACAGCTACAAGCCACGTGGAAAGAAGATGAAACTTTTTGCTGACTTTATTCCAGCCGAAGAACATAACAGCTACAAAAGTCGATTCAAGGAAAAAAGCAAGTATCCCTTCTATGGCCAGGGGTGCACCGAAAATGTCACCCACAAACCACGAATAATTTGACCAGTTGGTCCCGAACTCAAATTCCAGAATAATTCCCGTGGCCACACCAATGGCAAAATTTATTCCAAAGAGAGTCATCCAGAAACGTGTAATGCGCTTCCATTTCTCATCACCTGTCTTCACATAAATACTCTCCATGATTGCCAGGAGAAAAGACAAACCCAATGTCAGGGGGACAAACAACCAGTGGTAGACCGCAGTGAGGGCAAACTGGGCCCTCGACCAGTCAATAAGACTTAAATCAATGTTTTCAATCATGAGATCAGGGTGAGTTAATTAATCGTTCGAGAACATATTTACTCCTTTGTTCATCATTATTATATTTCTTCTTAAGAAAGTCATGAAAAAAGAATATCCTTAAAATAACAAAAATGATAAAAAGCTTAATAAGGATTATAAGCCAGACTCTCCTTCCCCAGCCTGACATGTTCCTGAATCCGTCATAATAAAACCGGAAAAGCCTGTTCAGTAAATTAACTATATAATCCATTCCATCAGGCATTATAGGTTAAAGATAGTAAACCCGAAGATCTATGTCAAAATCTTTAACAGGCTGTATTACTTTTTTTTCTCATTAACATCACCATGCCTGAATGACAGGTGATTTTTCTCGTCAATATGCTCGGCTGACAGGCTTGAAGTGATCTTCTGTACAGCCTTGAAATTGTTAAAGAACTCCCTGGCGAATACCCTCAGAACAGTGTAGGCAGGAATACCCAGTATCATTCCCGGAATACCGGCTGCCAGTCCCGATGCGAGTACAACAATAAAAATCTCAAGCGGATGCGCTCTTACACTGTTGGAGAAAATGACCGGCTGAAAAACCACATTGTCTATAAGGTGTGTTATGGCTTCCACTATAATCATATATGTAACAAGCGGAATAACCACTGTGTTGAAATCCTGGTTCATGTGCGAGGCAACACCCATTATAATGGCTATGAACAAACCCAGCCATGGGCCGACATATGGAATGACATTCAGGATACCAAGTATTAACCCCATTACAAGGGCCTGGTGAAATTCAATCCCCGCTATTGTCATCCCTATTGTAATAAGTGTCATAATACAGGTACTCTGAATGAGAATTCCTATAAAATACCTTGTCAGCAGCCTTTTTATGGAATAAAGGGCTCTCGTGGCCCCTTCAACATATTTGTCGGGTACCCACATCAGTATTGACTCAAAGAAAAGCCTCTGATCCTTAAGAAAAAAGAATGTTATAAATGTTATGGAAAATATTGCTACCAGTATATTGCCAAGAATACTTAACAGTGAACCTATAAAGTTCTGAATCATGTTAATGTTCAGTACACCCGATACCTTATTTACAATATAATCCTGAACGGAAAAGCTTGTGGTCGCATTCTTGTCAAATGATCTGAACAGGTTTTCTATCTTATTGATAGGTCCGGCTACAAGCTGTACTATCTTTTCACTGTCAATCGTTGAAAAATAATTTATCTGGGTTGTTATAAGAGGGACAAAGATTATAAAGAAGAGAATTATGCCTCCCCATATCACAATAAGCGTAAGTAAAGCACCTACGGCTCGGGGGATCCTCCATTTCACAATCCGGATCCTGCAAAACAGATCAACAAGCGGCCGCCCCATGATCGAAAATACACCGGATACGAGAATATATACTACAATATTGCGAAAATACCAGGCTACAGCCAACAGGATAACAACCCCAAGGAAAATAAGGATATTTCTGAAAGTAGTATTCATGCACTGAGGCTTTTCCAAATACAAACCTAATCGAAATTTTTTTAATTCACTAACATTATTATTATATACATTCAAAATACATGTCTGTCATTTTGTCTATTTTTTGTGAATAAATTGTCATATTGTCATGTTATTATATTTGGAACAGAGTTTGAAAGTATAGGATTATAAAAACTGAAGTTAAATTAAAATTAATAGGAGGATAAAACAATGTTACCAACAATGCGAAGAAGCTACAGGCCGTTTTACATGCCAAATCTTTTTGACGACGATATTTTCCCTGTATTATCACACAGGAACAGCCTAAAGCCGGCTGTAAATATCAGGGAGGATGAAAAGAATTATGTTCTTGATCTTGCAATACCGGGTATCGATAAGAAAGATCTTAAAATTAATATGAAAGACGATGTGCTGACCATTTCATCGGAAACCAGGAAAAAGGATGAACAGGAGAATGACGGGTACAAGAGAAGAGAATTTAGTTATACATCATTCTGCAGGAGTTTCTATATTCCTGAAAATGTAAACCACGACAGGATCGCTGCCAGCTATAAGGATGGTATTCTCAGCATTACCCTTCCAAAGCAGGAAGAAGCAAAGAACAAAAAAGTTAAAGAGATATCGATATCATAACACGGATATCACATGGCGGAAAAAGAGGGCGTCTCAAAAGGCGCCCTCTTTTACTTCTCCACATTCCTCAAAAAATTTTACAGCAAATTTTCTGCCGAAATCAATAAGCATATCTGCCTTATAACTCCCCGGTGCAAATTTAAACGCACCACTTTCGGGAAATGTTTTGAGTTTAAGAAGTCTAAGATTCTCAAGTATTATCTTTGTCGACTCTCCACTCCATCCGTATGAGCCAAAAGCTCCTCCGAACTTACCTTTGTCCCTCAGTGGATTAATTAGTGCGAATAATTTATATACGGGCATCAGCGTATTCTGGTTAATGGTTGGCGAACCCACAAGTATCCCGTCTGCTTCTATTATTCTTGCCTCCAGCTCCCCGGCCGGAATATTTTCAATATCAAGCACCACGGTATTCAGCTCACCGGCCTCCATTATTCCTTGTGAAATAAGTTCTGCTGCCTCCCTGGTATAACCATATGCTGAAACATATGCAATAAGTATATTATTACGTTCCCTCCCTGCTGTAAGCTTTACATAATCGGAAGCCCATTCCCGGGACAATTCGACAGCTCTGCCAGTGTTATCATGGTGGACAGGTCCGTGACCTGTACAGATATAATCGATATCGAGATTCTCTATCTTATCAATAGCCTTCAGCATAAACCTGCTGTAAGGCTTCAGGATAACGTCAAAATAATACTTGAAAGCGCTGAGGTATTCTTCTGTAAAATCACTGAATATATCAGGTGTACAGTAATGAGCGCCGAATGAATCACATGTAAAAAGGACCTTATCCTCCACCAGGTATGTATAAATGGAATCAGGCCAGTGAAGGTTCGGGGCACCGATAAATTTAAGGGTTTTATTCCCCAGGTCGAGCGTATCCCCATCCTTTACCACCAACGATCTGAAAGGAAGGTTGACAATATCCTCCAGATACCTGATGGCATTACCACTGCCCACCACTGTTGCAGAAGGGGCCATATCAAGAAGTACCCTAAGGCTTCCGGAGTGATCAGGCTCCGTATGATCCAGTATAATATATTCTATTTCCTCAGGATTGGTAAGTGATCTGAGTTTGGAAAAATAGTTATCCCTGAATTTTTCTTTCGCAACCTCAACAATAGCTTTCCTTTCGGCATTAATAAAAAATGAATTATATGTTGTACCGTAATCTGTATGCATCACAATATCGAAGGTCTTGATATCATAATCAAGAACACCCATCCATGTTACGTCGTCTGTTATTTTGATTAACTTTTCGTCTGTCTTGCCCATACTTTGTTTTATTATTCAGATTTTGGCAATAATAGTCTTATTTGCCTTTACCTGCTGCAGAATAGGTATTTCAACCTCTGTGCCAAGAGGAAGGAATATATCAACCCGTGACCCGAATTTAATAAATCCCAGCTCGTCTCCCTGGTGTATTGCCAGATCCTTTTTTGCATAAGTGACAATTCTCCGGGCCACTGCACCGGCAATCTGTCTCACCAGTATCTCTATCCCATCCTTGGCTTCTATCACTATTGTGCTTCTCTCATTCAGCTCAGAGGATTTGGGGTGCCATGCAACCATATAATGACCGGGGTGGTATGCTACATACTTGATATTACCTGATACAGGATACCTGTTGCTGTGCATATTGAAAGGAGACATGAAAATAGATACCTGAAGGCGCATATCATTAAAATACTCCCTTTCAAGTGTCTCTTCTATTACAACAACCTTACCGTCGGCAGGAGCATAGATCAAACCCGGATCAGCTTCAAGATGTCTTGCAGGAAGCCTGAAAAAAAACAGCAGAAAAATATACAGCATCAGCGAACCAATGATAAAAGCCCACTTTAAAAGATCATAATTATGCCATATAATGTTAACGGCTACATTAAAGGCTATCAGGATAAGAAAGCCGAAGCCCAGTATTTTGTAACCCTCCTTATGAATACTCATCTCTTAAAATTTGCACAAATCTAATTAAGTCCTTGCAATCATCCAAACAGTGAAATAAAAAGATAAACCAGAGGAAATGAAATTATTGCGCTGTCGAACCTGTCGAGAAATCCTCCATGTCCGGGCATGATGGTGCCCGAATCCTTCACCCCGGTGCTTCTTTTGAGCATCGACTCCGCAAGGTCACCATATGTTCCTGCTACCGAAACAATTACGGCAATAATAATCCACCCTGAAGCAGTTACTTCTCCAAGCCAGCCCGACAATAACCAGGCCACTGCAACAGAAGTGATCAGTCCGCCAAAGAATCCCTCCCATGTCTTTTTGGGTGAAATACGTTCCAGAAGCCTGTGCTTTCCAACCAGGATTCCGGTAAGATAAGCTCCTGTATCATTGGCCCACAGCAGGAAGAAAAATCCCAGTATTATACCCGGTGAGAAGATCAGTTTTGAGTATGGAAGAAGTGAGTTTATACCTTCATGTGAAAACGCAGCAAAAGGGAACATAGAAAAAGGTACCGTTGTATACAATACCGAAAACAATGTATGGGCAACAGAATCAAATGGTCTGTCCTGCTTCCTGTAGAGCTCAGCCACTATCACAATAATAGACATGGGGACAAGCAGAAGGAACCACCTGGCTGAGATAAATCCTGCAGCGACGAGAGTAGCAAGAGTATACATCGAAATACTGATCGTCAGACCTGATAATACCTGTGCCCGAACACCTGAATTTCTTATTATGATAAAATACTCATACTGTGTCCCGGCCAGCAGGACCAGCCCGGTGAGAAAAAAAGACAACGGGTGAAGCCAGAAACCACCAAGTATGAATACTACAATCCATACACCGGTCAAAGTCCTTCTGAAAAAATTATTCAAAGCTCCTATGAATTATTCTTATTCCCGGATTCAGTCTTTTTTACGGCTTTTGCTGAAGTATGTATCTCTGGCGCAGGCTTACCTTCAGCTTTGGTTTTACTTTTACTTTTAGCTGATGAAACTGCAGCTGTCTTTCCCGATACTGGTTTCGGCTTTGCCCTGACCTTTTCCACGGCAGGTTTACTTTTGTTCTTATTTTTATTTGCCTCAGCTTCTCTGGCTTCCTTTAACAAGTCTGCTTTTCTTTTCCCGAATATTCTTTCCAGATCCTCGGTAAAGATGACCTCCCTTTCGAGCAGTAACTCAGCCAGTTCCTTAAGCCCTTCCATATGGCCTCTTAGAACATCCTTTGCCCTCTCGTATGAAGCTTCAATTATTCTCTTTACCTCTGAATCGATAAGTTCTGCCGTTTTCTCACTATACGGCTTTGTAAAGCCATAGTCTGTCTGACCGGATGAGTCATAAAAACTCACATTACCAACTTTATGGCTCATCCCGAAATATGATACCATTGCATAGGCCTGTTTTGTAACCTTCTCAAGGTCGCTGAGTGCACCGGTCGATATCTTTCCGAAAACCAGTTCTTCGGAAGCTCTTCCGCCAAGTGCATATGCCAATTCATCAAGTATCTGTTCCGTGGTTGTGAGCTGCCTTTCCTCAGGAAGGTACCAGGCTGCACCAAGGGCTCTTCCACGTGGTATGATTGTTACTTTCACCAATGGGCTTGCATATTCAAGCAGCCAGCTTGCGGTAGCATGACCTGCCTCATGATAGGCAATGGTCCTCTTTTCCTCCATGGAGATAATCTTGGTTTTTCTTTCCAGCCCCCCCACAATGCGGTCTATAGCATCGAGAAAATCCTGCCGTTGCACCACATGCTTGTTTTTTCTTGCAGCAACAAGAGCAGCCTCATTACATACGTTGGCAATATCCGCCCCTGAGAAACCAGGCGTCTGCTTGGCCAGGAAGCTAACATCAAAATTCTTCTCAAGCTTAATTGGACGAAGGTGTACTTTGAAAATTGCCTCCCTTTCATTAAGGTCAGGAAGCTCAACATGAATCTGGCGGTCAAAACGGCCTGCCCTCATAAGGGCCCTGTCGAGTATATCCGCCCTGTTTGTTGCTGCCAGTATGATAACACCCATATTAGTGCCAAACCCGTCCATCTCTGTGAGAAGCTGGTTAAGAGTATTCTCCCTCTCATCATTGGATCCGAAGTTAACATTACGTCCCCTGGCTCTTCCGACAGCATCTATCTCATCTATGAAAACGATACATGGTGCTTTCTCCTTGGCTTGCTTGAAAAGGTCACGTACCCTGGAAGCTCCCACACCAACAAACATCTCGACAAAATCTGATCCAGATATAGAAAAGAATGGTACATTGGCTTCTCCGGCAACAGCTTTTGCCAGCATGGTTTTTCCGGTTCCCGGGGGACCTATCAGCAGGGCTCCTTTTGGAATTTTACCTCCAAGCTGGGTGTATTTCCTGGGGTTCTTTAGAAAATCCACTATCTCCATCACCTCTGTCTTTGCCTCTTCAAGGCCTGCAACATCGTTGAAATTAAGCTTTACATTTGTGTCTTTATCAAAAATCTGCGCCCTCGATTTTCCTACGCTGAATATTGATCCTGCACCACCGGCACCACCCCCTGACATCCTCTTCATCATAAAAAGCCAGAAAATGATCAGTAACACAGGCAGAAGCAACCATGAAAGTATATCCGCCAGGTAGTTCTTCCTTGTTACATAATCGGGATAGATCAGATCCTTTTCCGCATAACCGGCTGTCTTTTGAGCATCCAGCAAAAATGGTTCGAAATTGCTTATATCACCGATATTATAAACAAAATTCGGTTTCGGCTGGGAAAGTCCGAAAGTGTTTGATGGTTTCACCAGGTTAGGATACCTGCCGGACTCGATCGCATCCTTGGTAAGGAAGATCTCTGCCTGTTCCTTATTCACCACTATTATCTTTTCAATATCATGGTGCTCTATCATGCTCTTGATCTCACTTGTAGTGGTCTTGGGTGTTGATTTGCCCCCGGCAAATACCTGGAACAGAATAGCCGATACTGCAAGGATCGCAAAGATCCAGTTAGTATTAAACCTCGGCTTTATGTTCTTATCAGGTTTTTTATCCCCACCCTGACTGTTATTTGAATTCTCTGCCATAAATATTAACCTTTCTTAATTACATCTTCCATCACTGTTATATCAGCGTCAGCCCAGAGTGACTCAAGGCTGTAAAAATTTCTGTACTCCTCAAGAAATATATGTACCACCACATTCCCATAATCAAGCAAAACCCAGAAACTGTTATCAAGGCCTTCAATATGTGATGGTTTTTCCCCTGTCTCTATCCTTACCGTATCCTCAACTGATTCACAGATGGCTCCCACCTGTGTTCCTGAAGCAGCATGACATATTACAAAAAAATCGGTGATCCTGTTCTCTAGTTTTCGCAAGTCAATTTTTAATACATTTATCCCCTTCTTTGCATAAATCCCCTTAAAAATACTCTCAAGAAGCTCGCCATCTCCTCCAGCTTTTTTCTTCATCAATGTTTATCAGTTTGTTATTAAGTCGCAAAAGTATCAATTTTCTCCGTATTTTATGTTACTTAATAATACTTTTGCAATTTCAGTGCCAACTTTACCTGCAAAGAAAAAACAATTAATAAAAAGAATGATGATCTTTGTAATAAATTATGAACCATGATAATAGGCTCAAATTGTATATCCGTCAGGAAACTGACATCGACAAATACATACCTGTCTGAGCTTATTAGGGGACAGGATGTGCCTGAAGGGACGGTTGTAACAGCCGGCTTCCAGACTGGAGGACGGGGCCAGGCAGGAAAAAAATGGGAAAGCGAGGATGGCAAAAACTTATTATTCAGCACATTAATACGGCCACCTGAAATTTCTGCAGAAGAACAATTCCTGATATCAATGATAATTTCCTTGGGGGTATGCGATTTTGCAGAGAGATTTGTTCCTTCTGCTTTCATCAAATGGCCCAATGACATTTATATTAATAATGACAAAATTGCAGGAATTCTGATAGAAAATTCCATATTAGGGTATATGACGGATTATTCCGTGGCAGGTGTCGGATTTAACATCAACCAGGAGATATTTGTCAGTGATGCTCCAAACCCTGTATCCCTTAAGATGACCACCGGTAAGGAATATGACATTGATGACTGTCTCAAAAAAGCTATTGCCGATCTCGATAAAAGATACAAACAGCTTATTGCCGGCGAATTCAACGAAATACGGGAAAATTACACCGGTAAGTTATTCCGTTACCTTGAATGGTCTGAATACTCAGGTATAAAAGGCTCCTTCACCGGGAAAATAAAATCAGTAACCCCGCAAGGACTTCTCCTCATTGAAAGAAGATCGGGAAAGACTGAAAGCTATGCTTTTAAAGAAATAGATTTTATCCTTTAGTATCATGCCAATCCCTGAATTTCTCCAACTCATTTATCAACAGTTCAAGAAATTGCTTTACAGGACTTGTTGCAATCATTTTCAGCACCGTATTTAATTCGGCTTCCAGGATTACCTTAACAGTCGCCCTGTGATCATTATTTTCGTCAATGCCTACATCAAGGGTAAAATTGTTATTTGAAAGGGCCTTCCCTTTATAGATCACTTCTGTGAACTCCGTCCTGTTGCTTACTGCAACATTCACAACACCCAGCCCTGTCACACTGAAACTGCATGAATCCTTTTCCGCATGCCACCCGTTTATCTTATCATGAGGGACAAACCTTTCGAAATTCCTGATATCGCTAATAAAGGAATATAGTTCACTGGGCTTACAGGAGAGAATTCCTGTACGGCTCTCAAATACAGACATATTACTCATCATATTTATTTTGTCAGACCCCACCTTGCAGGATCCAGTCTCCAGCCCTTAAGTGTCTCTGCTTCAGCTTGTCCGATATAGCCTGTTTTCAAAGCGGCTTCAACAAGCTCTGAATAATTGCCAAGTGTATCAAGAGTACATCCGGCAGCAATAAAAGCATCTTTTGCCGTGTTGAATCCATAGGTAAATATTGCAAGCATTCCCAGTACGTCACATCCAGCCTCCCGCAGAGCTTCCACGGCACCGAGACTGCTGCCACCGGTTGATATAAGATCTTCGATAACAACTGTTTTTTGCCCGGCGGTATAATACCCTTCAATACGGTTACCCAGACCATGTTCCTTGGCTCCCGATCTCACATAAACAAAGGGCAGACCAAGTTTATCAGCTACGAGTGCTCCATGAGCTATTGCTCCTGTTGCCACTCCGGCCACCAGTTCAGTTTCAGGATACAATTTCATCAACAAATCAGCGAAAGAGTCTCGGATAAAAGTCCTTATCACCGGAAATGAAAGTATCTTCCTGTTATCACAGTAGATCGGGGATTTCCATCCCGAAGCCCACGTAAAAGGATTTGACGGTTGCAATTTAATTGCTTTAATTTGCAAAAGATACTCAGCTGTTTTTTTTGCAAGATCTTTCATATGGATAGTTATAAAATTCATTTTGAGAATAGATTCATGACCATAAGTCCTGAACCTGACAGGTTACAAAAATACGGCTTATTCCATAAATTCTATGATACAGCTGAACTTTATAAGCTGATCTCTGAATTTCAGGAAGATAAAAGTATCAATTCAGTTAATATCTACGGAACAAACATTACTCACCTGTGGAAAATATTCCGTATTTATTTCACCGAGGTAAGTGCAGCCGGAGGTCTCGTAAGACATAAAACAGGCAAATATCTTTTCATAGAAAAAAAAGGAAGGCTGGATCTGCCCAAGGGACATATTGAAGCTGGTGAAGAACCTGAGCACTGTGCATTACGAGAAGTAAGTGAAGAATGTGGGATAAAAGGACACAGGATCATAAAACGATTGATTCCGAGTTATCATACCTACAGCTGGGAAGGTATCTCCTACCTCAAGAAAACACACTGGTTTATGATGGAATATTCCGGGGAGATGCTTACCGAACCTCAGGTTGAGGAGGGTATTACAAAGGTACAATGGCTCTTTCCCGATGAGATAAATGACATAAAGGGAAATGCCTGGCTCTCACTGATGGATATAATCAACAGTTCCATCCTGAGGTAGCTGCGAATTACTCCTCAAGTCCCCTGTAATCGTTTATATTTATGGAAGCAGGCAGGAACATGGAAGCATCACCACCGCTCCTGATAATATCACGTACAATAGTAGAGTTGATATGGCTGTGTTCCGGAACAGTCAGCAGGAATACAGATTCTATAGCCGGATCCAGTGACCTGTTCACCTGTCCTATGGCTCTTTCAAACTCAAAGTCAGCTGCTGTCCGGAGTCCTCTAAGCAGGTATCCCGCACCATTTCTCCGGCAATAATCAACAGTCAGCCCCTCATAATGATCAACCTTAACACGTGGTTCATCATTGAATACTTTTTTTATTATCTCTTTCCTGGTCTCAAGCGAATAGAAGTTCTTTTTGAGAGCATTGGCACCGACCGCGATTATAATCGTATCGAAAAGATCAAGAGCTCTTCTGACAATTGCCTCGTGCCCGATGGTGAAAGGATCAAATGATCCGGGAAATACGGCCGTCTTTTTCATTCAAATGATATTTTTTTAGGATTTCTGACCTTCTGCTTTAAAAGAGAAAGTTCCAGGACCTGCATAATAGACTCAACATAATGAAATTTCAATCCCCTGATATAGATCTCCTTGATGTCTTCAACATCCTTCCTGTTATCCTCTGACAGTATAATTTCCTTGATGCTGGCCCTTTTGGCAGCAAGTATCTTTTCCTTTATGCCACCAACAGGAAGCACTTTACCCCTCAGGGTTATTTCACCTGTCATTGCAATATATTTCTTCACCTTGCGCTGAGTAAAAGCTGATGCTATAGAAGTTGCCATTGTAACACCTGCCGAAGGTCCATCCTTTGGTATTGCTCCTTCCGGAACATGGATATGGATATTCCATTTTTCGGAGAAATTATCAGGCAGCTCAAGAAGGTCCGTATTCGCCTTCAGGTATTCAAGTGCTATTACTGCTGATTCTTTCATCACATCACCGAGGTTTCCGGTAAGTGTAAGCTTGCCCGATCCTTTACTGATACTTGTTTCCACGAAAAGTATCTCACCACCGGCAGCAGTCCATGCGAGTCCTGTTACCACACCGGCCTGATCGTTACCCGAGTAAATGTCTCTTGTGTACCTTGGCGGACCGAGAATTTCAAATATAGTCTCTCCTGACATATGTGCCTCATACTGCGACCCGGATGCTATACTCTTGGCTGTTACCCTGATTACCTTGGCCAGCCTTTTATCGAGTTCCCTTACTCCCGATTCCCGTGTGTATTTCTCAATGATTATTTCAAGAATATTATCGTCAAGGATAAGCTGATCAGGTTTAACCCCATGGTTATCAAGCTGTTTGGGCAACAGATGGCTCTTTGCTATCTGTACCTTTTCCTCGACCAGGTAACCCGATATCTCTATCATCTCCATCCTGTCCCGAAGTGCAGGACTTATCGTCGACAGGGTATTTGCCGTGGCTATGAACATGACTTTTGAAAGATCATATTCCATTTCCAGGAAATTATCAAAGAATGTGCTGTTCTGTTCGGGATCGAGTACCTCAAGAAGGGCTGAAGAGGGATCACCCCTGAAATCCTGTCCGACCTTGTCAATCTCATCCAGTATGAAAACAGGATTTGATGATCCGGCTCTTTTAATATTCTGGACTATCCTTCCGGGCATGGCACCTATATACGTTTTTCTGTGCCCGCGTATCTCTGCTTCATCATGGAGCCCTCCAAGTGACATTCTGACATATTTCCGGTCAAGCGCCTTGGCTATCGATTTTCCCAGGGAAGTCTTCCCTACACCGGGAGGACCGTATAGACAAAGAATAGGCGATTTGAGATCACCTTTCAGCTTAAGAACCGCAAGATGTTCAAGAATCCTCTCCTTCACTTCATCAAGCCCGAAATGATCATTATCGAGAACATTACGCGCATTCCTGAGATCAAGGTTATCTTTCGTGTATTCACCCCATGGAAGATCAAGAAGAGTCTGTATGTAATTAAGCTGTACCGAATATTCCGCGGCCGCAGGATTCAGCCTGTGCAGCTTGTTGAGTTCCCTGTCGAACACCTTTTTGACTTCTTCGGTCCATTTTTTCTCTTCACCTTTTTTCCTGTATTCCTCAATCTCTTTTTCAACAGGATTGCCTCCCAGCTCATTCTGAATGGTCTTCATCTGCTGGTGAAGCAAAAACTCCCTCTGTTGCTGATCCAGGTCGCTCTTAACCTTTGACTGTAATTCATTTTTCAGTTCCAGTACCTGTATCTCCTGTACCAGAAATTCCAGCAGCATAAAACCCCTGTCACGCAAGGTGTTAATCTCCAGTAACTTTTGTTTGTCCTGGACCTTTATATCCGTATTGGAGCAGATGAAATTGATCAGGTAAGTATTGTTCTCAATATTTTTTATTGCGAAGGAAGCCTCCGGGCTGATATTCTGGTTTATCTTTATTATCTTGAGCGACAGATCCTTAAGAGAGCCGACTATGGCATTAAAATCCTTGCTCACGGTATCGGGCTTAACTTCGGGTATGGTTTTAACCCTGGCAGTAAAGTAAGGATCGTCCGAGACCAATTCCTGGAGAACCATCCTCTTCCTTCCCTGTATTATGGCTGTGGTAGATCCGTCAGGCATCTCCAGCAGTTTGACAATCTGGCCTATGGTACCAACGGAATGAAGATCTTTGTATTCCGGGTTCTCTATATCAGGATCCTTCTGAGCCACTGTTCCGACGATCTTGTCATTCCTGTAGGCTTCCTTTATAAGCTGAACCGATTTCGGACGACCAATCGAGATAGGCAGCACCACCCCCGGAAACAGCACCGTGTTCCTCAGAGAAAGGATGGGAATGCTCTCAGGGATATCCAATTCCTCAAGTTCGCCGTCATCACCATCGGCAATTATTGGTATTATATCTCCGTCCCCATCAATTATATCCGGAATTAATAATTCACTGATTGTTTTCCTGAATTTCTTTTCCATTTGTCCGTCACTCCTAAATATTTCCTTTTACTTACGTCCACTATGGCACATTAAAAGGAGTATTCCCATCATTTGCCTGATAAAATGGCTTGGCAAATTTACATATAATTTTTACAACTGACCTGATAGAGAACATTACAATGATTTTGCCGTAATGAAAAAAGGAGGGTCATGCCAAAGCATAACCCTCCCTTATCTATATTATCAATAAATATTATTTTCTTTTATTTACATGATCCTTATAACGGTTCATGAATTTATCAACCCTTCCTGCAGTGTCAACAAGTTTCATCTTACCTGTATAAAACGGATGAGAGGTGTTGGATATCTCAAGCTTGATAAGAGGATACTCATTACCATCTTCCCATTTTATAGTATCTTTTGATGGAGCTGTTGATCTGCTAAGAAATGCATGCCCGTTTGACATATCCTGAAATACTACAAACCTGTAATTATCCGGATGAATCCCATTTTTCATTGCTCTGTCGTTTTTTCCTTACTATTCTATAAAAATTCCTACCAATTAGGGTTTGCAAAAGTAATCAACATTATTAAAATAACAAAAAGAAATAAAAAATTATTAACCCCCTATTTGTTTTCATTTTTGACAGCCTGTTTGGCTGCCATTTCGTCCTTATACCTTACAAAGGGCAGTTTATCATCTATCATAAACCGGTAAGTGATATGTGTCTTGGCTTTGCTTGCTCCAAGTGCTTCATATATAGCGATCATCTTGGGATTGAAGTCGCCGACCCATGATAATTCAAGTTCCCTGAACCATGGTTTTCTTTTAAAGATCTGATAAAGATGAAAGAAGATCGCTGATTCAACGCCACTGTTCTGGTAGGTAGGGTGAACACCTCCCACAACGGCTCTCATCCTTGTCATCTTATGGGTCATTTTGAAATAAGCGAACCTGAGCATATTCCAGGCATTCATATTTCCATTGAAATGGCTGAGAATCTGGTTCAGATCGGGGAAAAGGATAAAAAATGAGATTGGCTTATCATTAAAATAGGCGAACCATATAAGCTCCTCATCAATTATTACTTTGGCCTTATTAAGCGATTCCATAAGGAATGCAGGATCGAGTGGTGTAAAATCTTCCTTGAAAACCGACCATGTGGAATTATATATCTCCACCATGTCGTTAATATACTTTCCCCTGTTGCTGAATTCGAAGTGTCTGAACGAATAGCCCTGTCTTTTGGAAAGCCATTCAGCAATCTTCATGATTCTTTCAGGGAACATGACTATTTCGCCACTGGCACTCCTTACCTCCCTGTGATATGAGTATTGTTCAAAATAATTCCTGAATCCGTAGTCCTCAAAAAATGCCCTGTAATACTTCTTGTTGTAAGGCATGCCAAAACCCTGTTGCATAAATCCTTCGACAAGAAGACCCCAGTTATTGTCATTCTCCCCGAAATTTATCGGCCCGTCCATTGCCTGCATACCATTCGACTGCAACCAGTTCCTGGAAGTATCGAACAAGGCAAAAGCAGCTTCCCTGTTGTCCACAACTTCAAAATAACCGATACCTCCCGTTGGCTGGCTGTTTGCTTCTGATCTTATATTGTCGATAAAAGCAGCGGTTCTTCCAATAGTCCTTCCTCCATTATCCTTTAGAATCCATCTTATTGCATCTCCATGGCTGAAAGTGGGATTCTTTGAACGATCAAAAACCGATTCAAGCTCATTGTCGAGCTGGCATACCCAATCAGGGTCATCCCTGTATAACTCTTTGGGGAAATCCCTGAAATCCTTTTTATCCTGTTCTGAAAGTACTTCAACTACCCTCATGATCATTTTTTAGTAATGAACAGAATATTACTGATCTATAAATCAACAAAATGCCTGTCCATGCAAATATAAGCACATTTTTGGAAATTTTGGAATGATAAGGAACCTGACAGGAAAATACATCCATTTTACATGATGCCCGGTGCATAACCGCATCAGTGGATGTCAATTATCCTGTGGTCAATAAGCACGAACAATACGGAAACAAGGAAAGAATAAAGTACATATATTCTTACCGGGATATAGTCCGAGGGTCTTATTTTCATTTTGAACCACAGGTAACCCACCAGGAATCCCTTCCCCAGCAGGTAGACAATAAAAGTCGCTAGGGCCACACCAACAATATTATAATTAAGTTTTATCATCAGCAGGCTGAGAGGGATATTCACAACAAGCTCAAGAACAGCCGCTACAAGAGTTATATGTGTCTTTTTTCGTCCAACAATGATGGTCTGTGGAAAGACAAGCCTCGGTATTATAAGCAGCGAATAGATCAGGAAGACGTCTGCACTTCTCTGGAACTGCGGATTGAACATCCTTGGGTAAATCCACCTGGAAAACAGCATCATTACCATGGCAGCAGGGAACAGTAAATGCATTAGTCTCTTTGATTTCACCTTTATCTTGGCCAGGGATTCCCTCATCCTCTGACGGGTTGAAAACTCAGGGAGCATGGCATTACTCAACCCGTTAGCCAGCATAAGTACAAGCGGGAATTCCTTTGCCCCGTAACGGAACCATGCAAACATACCCGGATCCCTGAAGACGGCCGATACAATAACACCATCAGTATACTGTGCCGAACCACTTATCAGCGTGGTCAGTATCAGCGGAAATCCCAGATAAAGATGCTCCTTCATAAATTCAAATGAGATCTTCATCTCGGTATAACGCCTGAGCAGAATGATCAGCCATATCCACCTGACACCTGTAACTGCCAGCATACCATATATTGACCAGATAATATCCTTATGGAGGAACAGTGGTATAATGATAAACAATAACTGTGCGGTATAGGTATATACGCCGTACTGAAAAATACGGTATGCCCTGTTATTAAGAAGGTAGATATATTCTATAAGACAGACCGGGCTGCTGAACAGAATGTATATAAGTAACAGGTTTATGAAAGGTACGTTACCCGACTGATGAAACACTGAAAAACCTGGCTTCAGAGAAAGGCCTATTACAAAAACAAGCAGGCTGAAGAAGCTGAGCAGCAAAAAGGCATTGAATATCTCCGGCGATTTTTTGCTGTTGTTATCCCCGAGTTTCCTGAATGTTTTATTTCTGTGATAAAGAGGAAGCAAAGACTGTATAATACCCGTTACCCAGAAAAATGTTACGAGACCCCCAATGAACATAAACATCTCCCACTGACCTATCTGATCCCTTGTGTAGTGTGTTTTAGTATATACGATGCTGATGATAAGAAAGACAACAGGCTTCATCAGGTGAAAAAGCTGCAGCCCGGATATGTTGTCTATTAGAGTTATCCTTTTCAATTTCCTGTGCGTATTATTAACTTCCAGACATCTGACAAGCTCCTTTTAAAAGAATTACCTCCGTAGTTCATTATTATTTGAACCGCCCAAAGATAGTAATTGGTGCTTGTTAGAGAAAATAAAATTAAAATTTTGTGAAATAGAAATTTTGACCTTATTTTGCACTCCTGTACGGTGGATGTAGTTCAGTCGGTTAGAACGTCGGATTGTGGTTCCGAAGGTCGTGGGTTCGAGCCCCATCTTCCACCCAAAAAAAAGAGGCCGTCTCATAACATAATTTGAGACGGCCTCTTTGTTTGGATTTTC
>CAYYIW010000040.1:0-37240 GCA_964472085.1 uncultured Rikenellaceae bacterium
TGAACATTAGTACATAAAATAAGAGGGTGCCTTTTGAGACACCCTCTTCTATTTTATATATACAGCTGCCTGTCAGCTCTTTGATTTTCTTTTTCTTGGATCCTCATCAGCATTCCCTTTGTGAGAAGTATCGTACATCAATGCTGTGGCCACGAATACGGAAGAATAAACGCCGGTACCGATACCAATGAGTAATGCGAACATAAACCCACGTATGACGGCTCCTCCGAAAATAAACATTGCCACGATCGTAAGTATAACGGTAAGGGTGGTGTTAATGGTACGGCTAAGAGTTGAGTTGATAGCCATATTAAGAACCTCTTTCATGGGGCGTTTCCTGTACAATGGTATATACTCCCTCAGCCTGTCGAAGACGATCACGGTATCGTTCACCGAGAAACCGACGACCGTCAGTATCGCCGCTATAAACGACTGGTCGATCTCCATGGAGAAAGGCATTATTCCCCAGAAGATGGAATACACACCTATAACAAGCAACACGTCATGGAAAAGAGACATTACTGCACCAAATCCATACTGCCAGTAACGGAACCTCATGAAGATATAAAAGAATATAAGAACAAGAGCTATACCTACTGCATAGAATGCATTGATCTTTATATCGGCCGCAACAACCGGTCCGACAGTTTCCGAGCTCTGACGGTATTTACTGAGGAACTCCTCTTTTGTTGTGTTGGGTGGAAGCATGCTCTTTAGACCATCGTACAGTTTTGTTTCCACCTCATCATCAACACCCGATTCATTAATTTTGTATTTGGTAGTTATCTTGACCTGGTTCACGTTACCGTAGGTCACAACCTGTGGGAGTTCTCCGAATTCAGGGGTCAGCAGTGAGGCTACCCTTTCCGTGGTCACAGGTTCATCGAAACGTACCACATAAGTACGGCCACCCGTAAAATCGATACCCGGGTTAAGTCCCTTGACGAAAAGGGAGACCACACCTGACAAAAGGACCACTCCTGAAAGAACATAAAAGTACTTACGCAGACCTATGAAATCGATTTTGGTATGCTTGAACAGGTTAGCAGTAAGTTTTATTGAGAAATGCAGCTGCCTGTTCTTTTTGAGCATACTGTCATAAATAAGTCTTGTTATGAAGATCGCTGTGAAGAGTGAGGTAAGGATACCGATAACCAGTGTTGTTGCAAAGCCTTTTATCGGACCCTGTCCGAAGAGATAAAGCACAACCCCTGTCAGCAGTGTTGTAACGTTAGAGTCGATAATCGCGGAATAGGCATGTTTATAACCGTCAGCGATCGCCAGTTTTACTCCTTTACCCGCTCTCAGCTCTTCCCTTATACGCTCAAAGATAAGAACGTTCGCATCCACCGCCATACCCATTGTCAGGACGATACCCGCTATACCGGGTAGCGTCAGTACCGCGTTAAGCGACGCCAGGACCCCGAACAGCAGGAAGACGTTGGCGACAAGTGCTATATTAGCTATCAAGCCGGCGCTCCTGCTGTAGTAGAAGATCATAAATGCCAGTACAAGGACAAACGCAATCACAAATGATACAAAACCGGAATGAATGGCTTCTTTACCAAGTGTAGGACCAACAACAGTGTCGGATATTATTCTTGCAGGAGCCGGCATCTTACCTGATTTAAGAATATTTGCCAGGTCATCTGCTTCCTCTATGGTAAAATCACCTGTTATCTCTGTGCTACCTCCTGTTATTTCATTCTGTACCCTGGGGTATGATCTTACGTAACCATCAAGAACAACGGCAATACAGCGCCCTATATTTTCACGCGTCATCCTTGCCCATGTCTTGGCTCCTTCAGAATTCATTGTCATGTCGACCTTTACATCACCATTGACACCTGTCGAGGTCCTTGCCGAAGTTATGACATCACCGTCCAGGGGAGGTCTTCCGTCGCGCGTGGTTACCTTTATGGCATGCAGTTCATAAAGCGATTTTGTGGGATCATATTTGTAAGGATTCTGGCTCCACAGGAATTTAATATTCCTTGGGAACAGTGCCCTTACCTGTTTCATTTTAAGATAATAGTCAACTTTGGCTGTGTCTTTGGCAGCTGCCAATCCAACCATACATGAAGGCAATGGTTGTCCCTGTGCATCCACCCTGGGGCTGAGTATGCCAAACAGCGGATTCTGTTTGGTAAAGGCTTCCCGGGTTGTCGCTTCTTCCGTACTTGTTGTGTCCTTGCCGATAAGGTCGAGCAGGGACTGATCCTTGTTGGTTGTATCCGATGCAGCGGCATTCTCTGTTTTAGTGGTATCGCTTGCCTTCTGGTTATCCTTGTTGGCAAGTATCTCTCGCAACAGGTCGTTTGCCTTTGAGAGATAACCTATAACCTCACTGTTCTCATATGTTTCCCAGAATTCAAGATTCGCTGTACCTGACAGCAGTTCCCTGACCCTTTTTGGGTTTGTCTGTCCGGGGAGCTCTATCAGTATCCTTCCCTTGGTGGATAACATTGTAATATTAGGCTGAACAACACCGAAACGGTCAATCCTTGTCCTCAGAATATTAAAAGCATTGTCTATGGCATCATCAACTTCGCTGTTAAGGACTCTCATCACCTGATCGTTGGTTGAGTTGAAATTAATCTTGTCCTTAAGTTCAACAGTACCGAATATTGCTGAAAGTCTTGCATTAGGATCTATCTCCTGGTAAGCCCTGTAAAACAATGTCAGGTAATCTGCCTGGCTTTGCGTCTGCATCTGTTTGGCACGGGCCAGTGCTGCATTAAAATTTTTGTCAGTACTATAATTCGACAGAGCCTTTAATATATCTTCTACCGATACTTCCATGATCACGTTCATACCCCCCTTGAGGTCGAGACCAAGGTTCAGCTCTTTTTTCTGGCATTCTTTAAATGTATTACCCAGGAAACTCCATTTATCCTTGGGCAGAGCGGAAATTGAATCGAGATAATTGGTTTCCTTAACAAGGCTTCCCTTTGCATATTCCTTTGCATTCTTGGTTACCTTATAAGTAGCCACTGTAAAAGAAAGCTGGTAAATAGATACTACCCCCAATGCAATTGCAAGGATGAGTATTGCTGCTTTATTCTGCATTTGTCTTTACTTTTGGAATTATTTCGACAATATTTATAATTCTACTTTATTGAGGCGCAAAGATAAAAATTTTTTGCAAATACACTCAATATTAAAAGCAGGAATTACCATATTAAAAAGAGTCGCTGCTTAATGTTTTCCGCGACTTACTTTGTCGAATTTCGTGTTCAGTAACTTCATAAGATTTAAAAATCATCTGCCGAAAACCCGAAGAGCCGGTTAACCGCTTCCGACTCTATTATGAAGTGGTGTTTAAAAGCAGTTTAACCACAAAGCCCGTCCGACTGAACATCGTTCGGGTGGGTACTCAGAGTGTACACTAAGCCCGCCCGGACGAAGTCCCTGTCCGACTGAGGTTGTACAGGCGGGCGTTCAGACGGGCTTCGTATTAAATAAATTCTAAACTCTGAGAGATCTTGATTTGATTAATTCAATAATTCCTCATAATTGGTATCCAGGGGCTTATTGTTGAGAAAATCAAACAGTGTTAACTGCCTTATAGTGTAGAAATATGTCCAGTAATCCTGAAGCGATTGCACATAGGCTCTTCTGTTCTGGTCTTTCCTGTTATCGGCATCATTGAGGTCGAGGACTGCTATCTTCCCTATCAGGAATCTTTGCTTGGTAACTTCATATCTCTTCATGGCTACAGTGTCTGATTTTGCGGCTATCTCCACCTGGTTCTTTTGCAGGTTGAACTGTTCCACATCGAGGAAAAGGTTCTGCTGGAAGTCAATTAGAGCCTGTTTTGACTGGACCTCCGCCAGTTCGAGACTCGATTTTGCCATCTGGTATCGTCCCCTGGCCATTCCCCAGTCGAGAATAGGCAGGGTAAAGCCAATGAGAACTCTCTGTGAATTACTAAGATTGTTATATGCTGCATTAAAATCAGTCGATTGCTGGGAATATCCCAGTGATGCTGTAAGGCTTGCATTAAGACCTTTTTCGGCTTTTGCCTGGGCGGCATTGCTCTGGGCATTAAGCACATTGATCTGTTGAGTAAGTATCTCCGGGTTATTGGCCATCGCCAGTTCAAGTACTTTTTGCATATTGACCTGCAGATCGGGCACCTGTGTGGGAAGAATAAGTTCTATGCTTACATTCTCATTGTATCCGAGAAAAGACCTAAGTCTTATCTCACGGTCACGCAGGTTCATATCGGCCTGTTTTCTTGCAGTCTCGGCATTAAGCCACGATAACTGCATCTGCAGCAATTCGTCCTCTGCAATGGTTCCCAGCTGGTATCTTCCCTGGGCAATACGGTACAGAGTATCAGCATTGGAATAGTTCATCTCTGAAATCTGCTTGTTAATCTGTGCCAGTGCCAGTGCGAAAAAGTTCCTTACTGCATTTATATGAACATCCTCCATATTGGAGAGATATGTTTTCTTTGCGGCTTCATATCTTACCGGCTCAATTTTCTTCTCCCATTTAAGAGAGTTATACATACGTATAGGCTGGGTAATATTGATACTTATCGGGTCGGTGATATAATTTGTGGGAAGACCTTTCTGTCTATCCTTAAAAAGTGTGAGGTCCGATCTGAGAGAAATAACTGTACCCGTTACCCCGATATTCTGTGAAAGAGACAGTGAACCAAGGTTACTTATTGTGTTATTCCCCTTATACTCATACTGATCGGTCTGAGAGTTATATATCTTATCGAGTCCGTTGCTGAAGTCGGGGGTTGTTCCTGACAGGGTAAGAGAAGGAAGGAACTGTGCCTTGAATGACCTGTATTGCCAGTAACTTGATCTGAACCTGTGCTTTGCTATTAACGCGTTGGTCGACTGTTCTTCTGCCAGCCTGATAACTTCGTCAAATGTTAGCTTTTTTATTTCCTGTGCATTGATCGTTCCGGCTGAAAACAGAAGCACAGCAACTATTGATAGTAAAAGGTATTTCTTCATTTTAAATAATTTATTCATATCTCAATGATTCGATCGGATCTTTCTCGGAAGCTCTCTTTGCCGGCGAGTAACCAAATATGACTCCTACAGCAGCTGACACACCAAAAGCAATAAACACGGAGAAGAAGGAGACAATGGTCATAATGCCGGCTATCTGCTCAATTAGTTTAGCCATAATAACCCCGAAGAATACTCCTATAAAGCCACCGGTAACACTTATAAGAACAGCTTCAGCAAGGAATTGCACGACAATATCCATCTTCTTGGCGCCAATAGCCATCCTGGTACCGATCTCTTTTATCCTCTCCATCACAGAAGCAAACATAATATTCATGATACCTATCCCTCCCACAATCAATGATATGCTGGCGATAGCTCCAAGGACAATGTTAAATATATCTTTTGTTCGCTGCTGTTGCTTAAGTAGTAATTCAGGGACAGTGATCTCAAAATCCTTAACGCCCGAATGTCTCCTTGTAAGCATACGGCTCAGGATTTCAGTTGTTGGGGCGAGCTGTTCAGTCTCATTCACCTGCACTACGATCCTGTCGAGCTGGTTATAGTTAGTTTCTGTATTGCTGGAAGCATCTGAACTACTGTTCACTACCCTGGCCATTCCCGGTCCTCTGAAGAACTGGAGCGAAGAGGCTTCAGAAACAAGTTTTGTATTAAGGAGAGCCCTGTTCTGATAACGCAGCAACATTGTATTGATAGGTATGTAGATATTATCATTATAAACATTTACCCCCTTTTCTTCAAAACCCGTAAGGCTTACGTTGGTTTTCTGCAGTACCCCTATCACCTTAAGCCATATACCGTTGAACTTGATATACTGTCCAAGTGGGTCAATCTTACTGAAGAACTTAGCCCTTATATTGGCTCCTATAATACATACCTGGATACCGTTATCCTCCTGGTACTGGTTGAAAAAAGCACCGGCTACAAGCGGCAGGTTATACAGGTAGAAGTAGTCGTTTGAAACTCCAACCAGCTTTGCGGTATACTTAATACCGTTGAGCACAGCTGTTGAGTTGAACGAGATCTCTGGACTGATCCTCTTAACAGAAGGTATTGTCTCCCTTATAGCATCAACATCGAGAAGGCTCAGTCCCCTCGAGAATTTCTTCTGTTGTTTTTCGCCTTCATTTGTCGAGGAAGACTTATCCGGGATTACAGGGTTGATAAGGATGTTATTCACACCAACCATTTTCATTTGTTCCATTATCTCCTGCTTGGCTCCTTTACCGATAGCAAGCATTGCAATAACAGCAGCAACACCGAATATTATACCCAGGGCTGTAAGCATCGACTTCAGCTTATTGGAGATAATTGATTCGACGGCAATTTCTATATCGTGGAAATATCGTAGGATAAATTTGAACATTATATTTCAGTTTAATTGATTATTTCTGACAAGTAAAGCATCCAAATCCCAGTTAGTTTTGTCTCTGCTGCCCGGGCTGTGCCGGCATTCTCCTTCTCACAGAGGTATCTCTTTGAGTTCCCGGTTGCATACCCTGGTTATTCATGTTACGCCTCATAGCTGCAGTATCACCCTGGCGGCCCACACCCTGCTGGCCTGGTCCCTGTCCGGAATTCCGCATGTTACGGAATCTCTGCATCATTTCAGGTGTGATGTTCCTGTCACCTCTTCCTTCCATCTGGCTGCCTCTCTCCCTCTCTCTTTCAGCTGCCTGGCGTGCATTTTCCTCAGCTTCCTTCTTGGCCTTCTCGTGTTCTTTTATTGTGGCAATCAGCTCGGTGCCGACCAGTTTGAATTTATCAGGTTTTTCAGGTGTGCTGAGGTATATCTTCTCACCGGGTTTAATACCCTGTTCAACAACAACATTATTCTCATTTGATTCACCAAGCACCACTATCTGTTTTGTACCTTTCCTGGTATAGACAAAAGGAATACTGTCAGTTCCTGTCTGAACGCACTCGAGCGGTATGAAAGTTACATCATCAAGAGTTTTTGTAACGATTTTATTACCGGTTGTCATTGAAGGCCTCAGGATAGGGTCCGATTCATTTACATCAATAATAACCTCGAACACCTTGGCATCGGCATTAGGCAGCTGTTCTCCTATATTTGCCACACTTGTCACAACTCCCGTATATTGCTTATCAGGGAAAGCATCCACCTCTATTTCAACCTTTTGTCCGGTCTTTACCTTACTGACATCTATCTCGTTAACATATGTTTTGGAAATCATGGATGACATATCGGGCAGAGTTGCAACTACATTGTCCCATGGACTTATAGAAGACCCCACCTTCCTTTTGTTACCCATCCTGTCTCTCTTATATATGATCATGCCGTCAGCCGGAGCTGTAATAACAAACTTGGAGAGGACTGTCTGCAGGTCATTGACCCTCTGGCGCTGCTCTGTTAGCTGTGTCCTGGTCGTACGCATATCCGACTTGGCCTGTTCCACCCTCAGTGAATAACCCCTGATAGCCTGATCCAGGGAACGTTTAGCCTTATCGAGAGCTATTTCTGCCTGCCTGATGGTTGTCGGAGGTTCATACTTTGACTGCTGAAGAGTTATGTTTGCTTCTTCCACTGAAAACCTGAGGTTCTTTATATTGTCCCTGAGGTTACTGAGTGTTACTGCAGTATCGAGTTGCTTCATCTCCAGGTTGGTCTCGTATGTTGTAAGCCTGTCCTGTTCATCTTTCAGTGTGTTATCAAACTGGGTCCTGTCAAGTGTTGCAACATAATCACCTTTTTTTACCTCGGTTCCTTCAGGCACCATATCGGTGATCTGAATGTCCATAGCCCTCAGGTTCCTGCTCTGTTGAAAATCAGGTCCGGTAATATCGGTGGAATTTTTTGCTTCCAGCTCCCCTGTTGTCGTGACAATAATATCAAATTCCCCTTTCTTAGCTTCGGAATACAGGTTAACTATATCTTTCTTTGCAGCCACCCTGTTAATAATGATCAAAGCTATGATCGCTACTACTGCGACAATTGCGGAAATAAATATCGTTTTTTTCATTATAAAATGAATTTTGTTATAAAATTATGATGCAGCTCGCATGTAATGTATATTTTACCCATGTATTCTAAATTTTTTAAACATGCTCGGTTCATCTGTTTTAAAAATTATTGACTGATTAATTAAATCAGGCACAAAAGTATTAAAAAGGGATTCCCTTTATTAGCCATTAACAATATTTAACATCATTGCTTTTTGCCCTACTGACTTTTTGACACCGGTAAACGGTGATTTATTCCGGATAAAATCTGAAATATTTAACTAATTATGATTTTTTAACAATTTCAATGACTGTATTAGCAAGATTTTCAGCCTCTTCAGCTGTCCTACCTTCAGCGTAAATTCTCATTATCGGTTCCGTATTGGATTTTCTGATCTGCACCCATCCGGATGGATGATCAATCCAGAGGCCATCCCTTTCATCCGCCCTGTGCCCGGGAAACTGTTTTTTTACCGAATCCGTGATCTTACTGAACTCAGTATCAGGCGAAAGAGAGAGTCTCATCTTTGCTATAACATAATCTGGGTAGGACCGCCTAAGTTCAGAGACCTTCCTTTTGGTCTTTGCAAGGTGCGAAAGAAACAGAGCAATGCCGGCCAGAGCATCTCTGCCATAGTGAAGGGCAGGATAAATAACGCCCCCATTGCCTTCTCCTCCGATAACTGCATTCCTGCTCTTCATCTCCTCAACAACATTAACCTCTCCCACAGCTGATGAAAAATGACTGCAGCCATATTTCTCGGTAACATCCTTCAGTGCCTTTGTTGATGACATATTTGAAACTGTATCTCCCGGTGTATTACCCAGGACATAATCTGAAACAGCAACAAGAGTATATTCTTCACCGAACATGGTTCCATCCTCGCAAATAATTGCCAGCCTGTCAACATCGGGATCAACAACAAAGCCTATATCTGCTTTTGCTCTCACAACCAGGTCAGATATATCTCCCAGGTTTGCAGGCAGTGGCTCGGGATTATGTGCAAAACTACCGTCAGGAATCGTATTAAGTTCAACAATTTTATTCACTCCCAGCTCATTAAGGAGCACAGGAAGAATTATCCCCCCTACCGAATTGATGCCGTCTATGGCAACAGTAAAATTCGCATCCGCTATTGTTTCAGGATCAACCAGGTCAAGTTCCTTAATGCTTTCGATATGCTTTCTGCCCCAGCTTTCATCAACCACCAGCGATCCTTCCAAACCATTTTTTGCGAAATCGAATTCTTCCATCTCCGCCAGCTGAAGCACCCGGTTCCCGTCAACCGCCGAAAGGAATTCCCCATTTTCATTGAGCAGCTTAAGAGCATTCCATTCTGCCGGATTATGGCTTGCAGTAATTATTATACCGCCGTCGGCTCCCAGTCCTGTTACAGCCATCTCCACTGTAGGCGTCGTAGCCATACCAAGATCAGTAACATTTATTCCAAGTCCTCTAAGTGAAGATATTACCAGGCTGTTGACCATAGCTCCGGATCTCCTTGCATCATGCCCCACAACCATAGTGATGACTGGCTTATTATGTCTCTGAATTACCCATGTACCGAATGCTGCCGCAAATTTGACTATATCGACCGGAGTCAGGTTTTCCCCTGGTTTACCCCCTATTGTTCCTCTTATTCCTGAGATTGATTTAATTAGTGCCATAACGATTATTTAGATTTTCACGATTACAAAGTTGCAAAAAAAACACCAAATCATATATAACTAAATAATTGTACCTTTGCGTCCTGATAATTAAGCAATATGGAGAACAGCAACAGTGGCTACAAACGGTCAGGAAACAGGAACAACAGACCGGAAATAAAAAGGCCTGCACAGAAAAAAACAGGCAGGCCGGTAAATAAAGCAGCCAGTGGGAAGAAAAATGAAGATATCTATATCAGGCTGAACAGATTTATAGCCAACAGCGGATTATGTTCACGCCGGGATGCTGATGAACATATTAAGAACGGACTGGTTTCGGTAAACGGGAAAATCGTAACCGAGCTTGGCATCAGGGTAAGGTATAATGATGATGTCCGGTTCAGGGGAAGGAAGCTGTCTGCTGAAAAAAAAGTCTATATCCTTATGAATAAGCCCAGGGACTATGTTACGACTGTTGAGGATCCTCACGCCGAACATACGGTACTGGAGCTTATTGGCAAGGATTTTCCTGAAAGGGTATATCCTGTTGGAAGGCTTGACAAGGCTACAACGGGTGTTCTTCTTCTGACCAATGACGGTGATCTGGCAGGGAAGCTGACTCATCCCAGGTATAAAAAGAGAAAAATATACCATGTTTTCCTTGACCGTTCTGTTTCAAAAAATGATCTTTTCAGGCTCACTGAGGGTATTGAACTTGAAGGCACAACAGTAATAGCCGATGCTGTCTCGTATGCCGATGAAGAAGACCACAGCCAGATAGGTATTGAGCTTCATTCAGGACAAAACAGGGTGATAAGGCGCATGTTTGAAACACTCGGTTACAAGGTCCGGAAACTTGACAGGGTCTACTTTGCGGGACTTACGAAAAAGAATGTCCGGCGGGGTAAATGGAGGTACCTCAGTGAAAAAGAAGTGAGCATGCTTAAACGCGGTATATTTTAGCAGAAAGTTATGAATCACAGAGCAGGTTTTGTAAATATTATGGGTAATCCCAATGTGGGTAAATCAACGATAATGAATGCCCTTGTTGGAGAGAGGCTGTCTATCATTACATCAAAAGCCCAGACAACAAGGCACAGGATACTGGGCATTGTCAACGGAGATGATTTTCAGATAGTCTATTCCGACACCCCGGGTATACTGAAACCAAAATACAAGCTCCAGGAAACAATGATGGGACTTGTCAACACTGCCCTGAGCGATGCCGATGTGATACTGTATGTGACGGATGTTACTGAAGGATCTGCAGCAGGACCGGAGTACACTCAAAAGATCAAAGAATCAGGTATTGATGTTATAATTGCTGTAAATAAGATAGACCTGACCAACCAGGCTGAACTGGAGACATTGGTTGAATCGTGGCATGACATTTTCCCGGGATCACCGATAATACCTGTCTCCGCCTTAAATAATTTCAATCTTGATGTCCTTCTTAAAGCGATACTTGAAAAGCTGCCGGAAAACCCTCCCTATTTTCCGAAAGATCAGCTGACTGACAAGTATGAAAGATTTTTTGCATCTGAGATTATTAGGGAAAAGATTCTTCTGAATTACAAGAAAGAGGTACCCTACTCCGTTGAAATAGAAATTGAAAACTTCAGGGAGGAAAAAGATATCTTAAATATAAGGGCATTGATACATGTGACGCGTGAAAGCCAGAAAGGAATAATCATAGGTCACAGGGGAACAATGTTAAAGAGAGTGGGTACTGAAGCCAGGCACGACATGGAAGATTTCTTCAGGAAAAAAGTCTTCCTTGAGTTGTATGTTAAAGTTACCAAAGACTGGCGAAACAAACCGACGGTACTGAAGAGATTTGGATACAGGTAATAACTGAGAGTTTTTATGAGCAGGATTGTTGCAATAGTAGGAAGACCCAATGTTGGTAAGTCAACCCTTTTCAACAGGCTAACCGGGACACGCGAAGCCATTGTAGATGAAGCCAGCGGGGTAACACGCGACAGGAATTACGGGCTTGCCAACTGGAATGGCATGGATTTCTCAGTCATAGACACCGGTGGTTATGTTAGAAATTCCGAGGATGTTTTTGAGGAAGAGATCAATAAGCAGGTGGTTCTGGCGATTGAAGAAGCTGATATAATACTTTTCATGGTTGATGTTACGTATGGAATTCATGAGCTTGACAGTGCCGTAGCATCACTCCTCCGAAGAACAGAAAAGAAAATATTGCTTGTGGTCAACAAGGTCGATAATGGAAAGAGATTACTGGAGGCTACTGAATTTTACAGTCTGGGACTTGGAGATTATTTCCCGCTGAGCTCTATAAACGGCAGTGGTACCGGGGAACTTCTTGACGAGATAACCGCTTCCATGAAATCCGATGAACAGGAGATCATCCCCGATCTCGCGAGAGTAGCGATCGTAGGCAGACCCAATGTGGGCAAATCATCACTTGTTAATTCCCTGCTTGGAGAGGAGAGGAATATTGTGACCCCGGTGGCTGGTACAACAAGAGATTCTATTTACACAAGATATAATAAATTCCATCATGATTTCCTTCTTGTTGATACAGCAGGATTACGCAAGAAGAGCAGGGTAAATGAAGATATTGAGTTCTACTCGGTCATGAGAGCTGTCAGAACGATAGAATCTGCTGATATATGCCTGTTGCTTATCGATGCAACGAGGGGAATAGAAGCACAGGATCTCAGCATAATATCCCTTATACGTAAGAATAACAAGGGAATGATCATACTCGTAAATAAGTGGGATCTGATTGAGAAAGATAACAATACAACTGTTCTCTTCGAAAAGACCATTAGGGAAAAAACTGCCCCTTTCATAGACTTTCCTGTATTGTTTATATCGGCTACCAATAAACAGAGAATACATAAGGTGCTGGAACTTATAGACAGGGTCAATAATAACAGGAACAGGAAAATAAGTACTTCTGAACTTAATGAGGTGATGCTGAAGGTCATAGATAACAATCCGCCACCTTCACTAAAAGGGAAACATGTTAAGATCAAATATATTACTCAGTTGCCTGTTTACACTCCTTCCTTTGCCTTTTTCTGCAACCTGCCCCAGTACGTTAAGGAGCCTTATAAAAGATACCTGGAAAACAGGTTAAGGGAGAAATTTGATTTCTTCGGTGTACCTGTAAGAATATTTTTAAGAAAAAAATGATAAAATCTGGCGTGTTTTTTGTATAATGACAATTTTAACTGAGGGATATCATGAAGAAAATAATATACCCGTTAGCGTTGGTTCTTTTTGTAGTTTTTACAGACTCATGTAAAAAAATTGAACAGCTGTCTGCAACTCCTCATATTGAATTTAAAAGTTTCACCATTTTTGACACAACTGATTTACTCGGGAATGTTGCCAAGGGGGGAAGGTTAAAGTTCTATTTTGAAGACGGGGACGGTGATCTTGGTCTGCAGGCACCATCCGATATACAACTGGATACCACAAACCTTTTTTTCACACTTTTCAGGAAAGAGAACGGGGTTATGGTGGAGGCCCCGGAAAATGACCCGCTCGAGCCCTCATCATACAGGATACCGTACCTTGAAAGGCAGGGACAGAATAAGATACTTACGGGTACTGTTTCAGTAACATTCATGTATCTTTTTTACAGTCCTTCCGATACAATCAGATATGATTTTTATATAAAGGACAGGGCCGAGAATGTCAGCAATACTGATTCCACAAGTGAAATAATAGTCTCGGAAAACGGAGTTTACAAAAACAACTGATTATCAAACCCTGACACCCATAAACAGGATATCGTCAACCTGTTCATAATTTCCCTTCCAATCGAAATAAAACTTCGACAGCATTTCATTCTGTTCAGTCATGGGCAACCCGGATATCTGCTCTATGATCTTCTTCAGTCGTGCAATTTTCATTTTCTTGCCGTCCGGCCCTCCAAACTGATCGGGCAAACCATCCGAAAAAAGGTAGACAACATCTCCTTCACTAAGGTAATATTCCTGATCGTCATAGTATTTTTCCACTATCGATTCACCGCCCACAGAAGACCTGTTGCCTTTAATGTAATATGATTCTCCGTCGAGTACGATTATCACCGGTCTCATGGCAGATGCGAACCTGATATGACGTGTCCGGGTATTAAACTCACAAACAACCATATCCATCCCGTCATTGGAGACGCCCATTTCCTCATTCTGGTTGAGAGTTGAGAATATCTGCCTGTCAAGCATTGTAAGCACCTCAGATGGTTTTGTTATCTTCTTTCGGGTTACAATATCCTGGAGGAGGGTTGATCCTATCATTGACATGAAAGCTCCCGGGACGCCATGGCCTGTGGAATCCGCACACACCAGAATGAACCTGTCGTCACCAAGGCTATCGAACCAGTAAAAATCACCGCTGACAATATCACGCGGATAAAAAAGCATGAAAGCATCGCTGAATGCTTCTTTCAGCTTGTTAATATCGGGCAGGATACTCGTCTGGATACGTTTTGCATAATTAATACTATCGGTAATCTCAATATTCTGGAGCTCGATCTCCCCTTTCTGCTTCATCACAGTGCGCGTGCGTGCCTCCAGTTCCTTCTCTAGGTATAATTGTATCTTCTTCTGTGCTTTATCTCTCTCTCTTATTATAAATGCCAGTATAGCCGAAAGTGTAAATATCCATATCATTATTGCCCACCATGTACGCCAGAAAGGCGGTTTAATGGTTAGCGAGAATGACAGTGGATTTTCCTGGGAAAGACCACTTGCATTGACAGCTATGAGGCTGAACCTGTAGTGACCATCACCAAGACTGTATAAAGCTTCCCTTGAAGTAGTTAATTTGCTGTAATCGGGATCGAAATTTTTCAGGTATGTACTGTAATAAACTTTTTCAGGATTGCTGAAATGAATTCCAGTATAGTTAATCATTATCCTGTATTTCCGGTAAGGAAGGGTGTATGATTCCCTGAACGGATACCTGACATCATTTATGGTGATATAGTTAATGTTGGCAAATGGAGGCATTTTCTCCTTCCTGTCCTTAGTTCTGTCATACACTATAAGACCTTCCGTGGTTCCAATAAGGATTTTCTTGTCAGGCAGTTCAACGATAGCATCAGGATTGCAGATACCTCCTTTGGCATATTCTGTCCCGTACACCCTGACTAAACCTGTAGCAGGATCATATCTTGAAAAACCCTTTGAATGACCTACCCATATCTCATTCTCCGAATCAGCCAGTATGCTGTAGCAAAAGTTCGACATCAGGTCATTCGTTTTGGTCACTGAAGATATAGAATCATTATGAAAACGGAATATCCCGTTTCCCCCTGTTGCAAGCCAGATGGCGCCGTGACTGTCTTCTGTCAGTGAAAGTATCTTATTCTTAAAGCTGCCTGACATTATCGCATCGCTATTCTTTACATTAAAATTCCTGTCGATATAATAGAGCCTGTCACACTCTGTTCCTATAAATGCTGTTCCGTCAGGGGTCAGGAGTATTTTACTGATGCTGCTGTAGGGCAGCCCGCTGTTCGTATCAAAGACTTTTTTTGTGATGCCTGTAGAACGGTCCAGGACAATTGCTCCGTTTGTTGTTGATAACCATATATTGTTCCTGTCCATAGTAATGTCCTGTATCTGATCGGAACCAATGTCCCCTGTTCTTTCAAACAGCCTAAAACCACCCTTGTTGTTCATAACAAACAGACCTTTGCCGTTTGTTCCAACCCACAGGTCATTGTTCTCATCCAGATAATAAGATGTGATATCCACTTTCCCTACCTTGTCAGACAGGTCGGTGAATGAGACAGAACGTCCTTTTACCGGATCAAAAATATGGTAACCTGCGGGTGTACCGAGCAGATACTTATCTTTGTAACCACTTATATAGACTATGTCGTTTTCAGCATCATTCCGGCCCGGGGTATAATAACTGAAGGCATAGGTTGTAAGTAGTGAAATACCTTCGCCATAGAGTGCCATCCAGTAGTTACCCTCCATATCCCTGAAAACAGCTTTAACGTCATTACCTGCCAACCCAGTTTCTGAATTAAAGTTGCGTACGGATGTAACCCCGGAATAATCGTCCCGTAACCTGAACTGAATGACTCCTGATCCGAATGTCGATATCCAGAAATTATGATCGTTATCTTCATATATTGATTGCACATTAATAGTCTGCCACCCGGGACGATCAGCAAAGCGTGTTAATTCTGCCCCGCTATCAGAAAGAACCAGATTGAACAGACCATTATCTTCTGTACCAACTATAAAAATATTTTTATCAGGAGTATTATGTATGGCCGTAATATTGGCATAATCAAAACCCTCCACCTCCTTATCTACCAGAACTGAATCATCCCGCAGACTGCATATCAAAAGAACTCCCTGCGTACCGATCAGCAACTTTCCCGATGCCGAAAAAGCAGCTGAGAACATTACCGGATCATCAGGAACAAAATATTTATGTACAGATGAAGGATCACCAGGATCTACAGAAAAGATGGCCCTGCTTTGAGGAATCACATATATCATACTATCAGTACCTTCAATTATGCTGCTAATGCTTCTTGTGTTGGTAATGTTTGCCTGAACAAGATCCTCACCCCTGGTATAGTATAATGATCCGTCATTGCATCCGAACCACAGTGTACCACGATTATCTCTCAGATTTGCATTCGGATAGAGTCCTGCTGAAGAATCAGGAAAAGGAACGTTGTAGAACCTGAAACCGTCGAACCTTGCCACTCCGCTTCCTGTACCAACCCAGAGGTAGCCGTTGGACGTCTGGTTAACCGTGTAAACAAAGCCACTGGGAATATAATTCTCAGCACCGTAATTCCTGAAACTGTATGTCTGTCCTTCCAATACCAGCGGATACAAAAACAGGAACAGGAGTATACTTACTGATATTTTATTAGTGTCGTTTAACTTCATATCAGATTATCTTATTACTTTTTAGGTCGTATTGACTGAACTTTTATCTGTGGCTGATAAATCGGTACCCCACCGATTGGTGAACTGAAGAATTTCAGTCCGTCGCCTCTCTGGTTTTGCAGCGTTATAACGACATTATTGTTTTTTACTAGTTCGCCCTGCCTTTTATGAAACTGGAAATCCAGGGAAGCCCCTATCTCACCGGCTTCGATGCTTATCTTGGAAGTAGTATCCCTGTCCTCACCTGAAACCGGCACCTGCCACCCCTGCCTGTACCTTGATACAATGAGAATAGAGCCATCATCATCCCAATCGAAGTTTGTCTGCCTGATATATACGATACCGGTATCTACATACGGGTAAATATGTGAAACACTCCTGAAATCGTTCCACATACGGAAGGTATAGGAATAGGTAAAGGCATTTGCTCCCTCTATGGGTATATTGTTGTTAGGATCGCTGCTCAGGAAATACCTGTAGAGATTACCATCATCCCCGCTAATGCCTTCGCATATTATCTTGAAAATATTACTGTTCCATTTCTCACTAAAATCTCCTTCAGAAGGGTTAAATGGTCCGAATGTATAATACTTGTTATCGTACCTGGCTTCATTCCCGAAAACCTTAGAAGCAAGCAGGTTGCCAGTTTTATAGTCTTCACCTTTAACAAGTCCTTTAGACTCTTCATTTTTTTCAGGATCGACCCCCTTCCCACCATAGACAGAAAACCTGGTATGGGTGTTAAATTCCCCCTGTATCTCATCATTCTCTCCCCCGCAGTCAGGATCGAAAATCCTGATATAGAAAGGTTGTGTATAATCCTTCGGTATCGTAAAGAAGAATATCTCGAAGAAGTTGGCATCACCCCATGATGTTTTTCCGTCTTTCCCGAAAGTAACCAGGAAAGGAATATTTTCATCCTTACCCGGAACCGGTTGCCCTTTAACACTGTACAATGCCGGCAATCCCAACATCACAATCAGCAGTATGGTTTTATATGAATTTTTGAATTTCATCTGACTTAAATTTAGCTAATTTCAAAATCAGGGTTTTTTAATGACAATAATATTCTTTGAGACGCAAGCCTCTCTCTTCGTTCCGTCAGGCATAGGTCTCGTGGAAACGATCAACTGTATATTATAAATTCCGGGACGCATGTAACTCTTATTCACGTCCTTACCCACGGCTATTGTTTCATCGCCAAAATTCCAGTAATACTGTTCAATATTCCACCCCGGAAGATTGGTACTGTCGGCACTCATCTTTATCATACTACCCTGGGGAATGCTATCCGGAGCTGAAATATAAGGCTGTACCTCTGCAGTCAGTTCAAGGGTCTCCGATTTCTCATTATATGTGACCTCGTTGGTAATAAGGTTTACAACGTCAAGATGTACCTGGTAAGTACCCGGTCCCTTGTAACAATGTTCAACTACTGCGCCTGTTGCCTTTTCTCCGTCACCGAACCTCCATTCATACCTGAACGGTATTGTATCGAACTTAACAGCATTTTCTTCCTCGAACCTGTAACAGTAATAATTCTCGACAAGGGTATCGCATGATGCCTTCCTTATGATAGTGGAGGTGAACTTATATATATCATCATTCCCGCTCCTGCTCGATGTAAAATAACCTGTCTGCTGGTCACCGGCCGAAACAAATGCAAAATCATCATACGGCGAATTAACAGGTTCGGTCAGATGAATCGGCGATACCCATTTACCATAATTCATGAAAGTATAATAAACATCCAGCATACCATCTCCACCCGGTCTGTCGGATGAAAAATAAAGCCTCCCTGTTGAGCTGATAAAGGGATAATTCTCTGTCCCGGGCGAATTAACAACAGATCCGAGGTTAACAGGCTCCGTCCAGTCATTATTCACCAGTTCGCAGTAATACAGATCAGATTTACCCTGTCCCCCGGGCATATCCGAAGCAAAATAGAGGTATTTACCGTCGTTACTTATTGAAGGCTGACCAATGTCGTACTGGGTACTGTTATATTTGAAAGGACGCACAGAATCGAGCCTGTCACCTGATATAACCCCTGTAAATATTCCTATATGATTTGTAAAATTACGTTTGGAGGCAATCCTGCTGGTCTCAATCTCACTGGAGAAGTATACTGTCCTGCCATCGGGGGCAACACACAGAGGTCCGTTATTGAAATATGAACTACGCCGGCTTTTTATCTCAACGGGTTTGCTCCAGTCGGAAGTATCCTTCTCCTCCACAAAATAAATGTTATAAAGTCTCCTGCCATCGAAGGAAGTACGGTCAGTAATAGCACTGAACCTCCTGCTGGAACAGAATAATATCCCGTCACGGAATATCACAGGTGATATTTCACTGAACATTCCGGTGTTGAACGGCATCTTTTTTATTTTGAATAAAGGAGGTTGCTGCTGGGCATATGTATCAGGTGATATCAACAGCGCAACCAAGAATATTATATGAGACAGCCTTTTTATCATAAATCTAGAAATAGCGCGGATTCCCGGCGCTTACCTTATAACCGAATTCGTATCTTAAAATAAATTCACTGGAACCCTTGGAATATGAACTCATCCTTCCCATTGGGTTATCATATGAAAAACCAAACATAAGCTGGGGGTTGATCTGCACCTGGAGAATACCGACCGCAACCTGCTCCGATGTCCGCCAGGAAGCACCTATCCAGATAAGATCTCCAAGGATAAGGTTACCGTTTAGATCGAGCTGGTTAACCTTTTTTGTATCATGGAATGAGTAATTGATCAGTACAGATGGTTTAAATTTTACAAAATCTGAAAATGTGATCAATCCTCCGCCGGTCAACAGGATGTCATATTCACTGAAACTGTGATATGGTACCAGTTTACCGGTGGCTGATCTCCTGTAACTGAGAAAAGCCGGTACAGACAGCCCTGCAAAGATTCTGTCGCTGAAATAATACACTCCTGCACCCACATTTGGAAGGATCCAGGGCTTATCATTGGTAAACACCGGATCATTGGGTGAGGTAAGGAACCTGTCCACATCATTATTCGGGTATACAGTATTAGACATATCCATTCCGGCCTTGAGTCCGAATGACAGTTTACCGGTCCCCAGTTTTATCCTGTAGGCATAATTTGCATAGACACTGGTTGACCTGGTAAATCCGAACTGCATGAACTGGGCCAGCAGACCAAGTGCCACTTTGTCATTTTTCATCGGCGTATGAAGCGATACGGATTGAAATACCGGCGATCCTGATATTCCCATCCATTGCATACGATACGACAGAAACGCGCTCAGGGCTCCTCTTGATCCGGCATATGCAGGGTTAATAACCAGGCCATTCTGAATATACTGGCTGTAAACAGGATATCCCAGGCTGATCCTTGTAGAGTCACTGACTGACTGCCCGGATGCCTCAGTTGCTACTAAGGTAAACAGCAAAAAGAATATCAGTCTCATTTTGTTCATAGTCCGGAATATTGTAACCAAATTATTCTCTCTAATTTCTTTTAAGTATAATAAATCCTGTCTTCATGTCCACCCTGTCACCTGAGGTCAGCTTGAAGAGGTAATAATATGTTCCTTCAGGCAGATCCTTTCCACGCGAGTCTCTTCCATCCCAGTCTTCCCATGTATCTCCACCCTCATTGGATGTCGAGAAGACAACTGTCCCGGCACCATTTAATATCTTCAGCTCAACTTTGATATTCTCTGCCAGGTTCAGTCCTTCAATAATAAACCGGTCATTTATCCCGTCGCCGTTTGGAGAAAATGCCCTTGGGACAAAATCCTTATTAAGAAAGATATTAACCGTATCGGAGAGACTGCACTGACCTGCATCTGTTGTCACTGTCCACAGAAAACTATTGGATCCCTGTACCAGGTTTCTTATTTCTGTATCATATTTTGAAGGATCAACGATGGTAGCATTCCCCGGCTCCATTACTTTCCATTCGCCTGTCTCTCCTGATAACGGGGGAACTGCATCCATTATTATTGTCCTGTTTATTGAATAAATAGTCTGATCCGGTCCCGCATCAGGCATACCCGGCATAGGATTAACTGTTATCACAACAGGGCCGGATGTCGCCACACCGCAGTCATTCTTCCCGGAATATACAATTCGCCTGTATGCATATGATGAAGTAAGTACCGGGGGTTTGTAATTGGCAGAATCGCTCTTCACATACCCGGGGATATCCTGCCAACCATGCAGCAGGGAGCTGTCCTGCCAGGTAAACCTGTATGAGCCGTCCCCTCCTGCCAGCAGGTTGTCCCCGTTGATACGCAATGGTCTCGTTCCGGTGCATATACCCTGATCGGCGGATATGCTTATATTAACAAGGGCAGGCAAGACAATGACCCTAACAAGGTTACTACTGACCGTCGCTCTCGCATTTACAGCCGGGGAGCTCACATCTCGCCTGAACCATGTGGTTGCTGTCAGGTTACCAGGATCATACTGCGTTTCCATCCCTGCCACCGGTGTCCAGTCCGATTCACTTGGAACATCTGCAGTTGCCTTATACCAGCTAAATGAGTATCCGTCAGCCGGGTTGGCACTTCCTCCTGCAGGTACAGTACCATCTATGGCTGAAGATACCTGGCCAGTATAGATTGTATCAAGAGCTGTATTGCTCAGGGATATAGAATTGATAATCGGTGCATCCACGGTTATCATCACCGGGTTACTCGTATCGGCACATGCCGAGGAGTTTATTATCCTCATGAACGATGATGTCCATCGCAAATTGGGCGGTTGATAATCGGGCTGGTCTATGGCCCCTGGTCCGGGTGCTAACGGGTAGGTGGTAATAGTGGCAGTATCCCTGACCCATGAATATTCATATGTTCCTGCTCCGGCTCCACCGCCGGGTACAGCCGATTGAGTCAGAGTGACCGGGATACTGTCATATCCTATTATCTGGTCAGCCTGTATGGTATTATTTGTTATTGCAGGCCATACTTTCCTGGTTGCTGCTCCGGAAGTATCCTTACATGCATCCTGTTCCCCCGAAAGTACAATCCTCCTGTAAAAATGATCCCCTGCCGGAATAGGTACTGAAGCATCAGGATCATAGATGGCCTGTACTTCACCTGCAATAGACGACCATGAACCCGGCAACCCTGTAACACTCTGCTGCCACACAAAACGATAATCTGAGGGATTGCCTCCCGTGGGACCTGCAATAGTTGCAAGATCGGTATTCCCCCCAAAACAGATAGTATCATAAAGCTGGAGAAAATCGTTTGAACCCAGGTCAGGCAAAACAGTAAACTTAACTATTGCAGTGTTGTCCCTGCAACGTCCTGAAATGACACTGCGCCTGTACCAGGTATCTTGTGCAAGTCCTCCGACAGGATCATATTCCTTGGTTGTTCCCGGTGCAAGAGGTGAACTCCATGTACCACCTACCGTACTGTCCTGCCATATATAAGTGAGGTTTAGCGACGGGTAAGTAAGATCCGGCGTTCCCTGGGTTATGATGGCAGGGTCGCTGTTAATACAAATAGTATCCGGGTTGGCTACAATGATATTATTCTGTATTGCCTGCTGGACAATCATCATGACAGGCTTGCTGATATCAACAATGGCAGGTACCGACTGGTCTGTTATTGTCCGCCTGTACCATACAGTTGATGATTCAACTGCTGTAGGAGTATAGTTTACCGGGTCAGGATCATTAGTAAGTACAATTGGGGTGGTAAAAGCAGCATCATAACTTTTCTCCCACACGTAAGTATATGGTTCGGTACCTCCCAGCGGCTGTGTCCCTGTTATCTTCGGTGGCAGGGAATTTGAACAAATGGAGTCAATTTGGTTCCCTGTAACGGAAGATTCAATTGTATTAAACAGGAAGCCGTTAAGGTTAGCCAGGAAGTTTAGTCTTCTTTCACCTGTTACTCCGTCCTTACTGGAGGGCTCGAAATAATTGCCGGCGAGGCCACCACCAAGCGAATCTGTAACATTAGCAGGTAGATCGTTGTTTACAAAGACCAGGCCTCCACCACCTCCGCCACCCACACCTGCAGTACCAGGATTATCTCCACCGTTACCTCCTGCTGCCAGAATCTTTAACGGAGATGACCCATAGCTTCTTATATATAATGCCACTGAACCTCCTGCTCCTCCTCCACCCGATCCGGCAGTTCCCACAGCCGTGCCACCGGGTATCCCGTTAGAAACCAGCCGGCCCCCGTTACCAACAAGAGTATCTGCAACAATTATGACAATACCACCACCTATACCTCCATTTGATAAACTGCCTGTTGGATCTGTAGTTGAAGCACCACCGCCTCCTCCGAAAAATATCCTGTCCACAAGAGTTGGAGACCATACTGCCTGATAACTTCTCATACCACCATCCCGTGGTGCTATACATAAAGGATCTTCCTGTCCACCAATACCTCCAATGCCTCCATTCGCTCCTCCTCCACCGCCTGAATAACGGCCGTTACCTCCTCCTCCACCGGTCCAGTTGGGACCGGACCCTTTCATAAAATTCGGGGACAAAGGTTGATCGAATGCTGTGTAATTTGCCACTCCCTCTCCCTTGTATCCTGAATTGGTAAAACTCCTGGGATAATATACCTGTTCATAAAGCCCTGGGTTGTCCTGAACACATATACCTGAACCAATCGTATCCTTTCCTCCGGCAAAACCAAGTCCCGACACATCAATATCAGCACTCAGGGTTAGCTTCCTTCCCACCATCAAAACCAGGACACCCCCTGTAAATGAAGTTGAATCCCATGGATCACAATACAGTTTGCCCGTTATATTGACACTGTTATAATAGGGAGCCCTTATGATCTGCACATTACCAAGTGGATCAAAAGCATGTATTATATTGTTCATGAACACTATCTCATTAGTACCTGAATTGACCGACTGGATAATCAAAAACTCATGCGCCCCGGGAGAGCCATAATAACTATCGGGTTGTCCGTAAGCCGCGCCATCTGTCAAAATCTTTAAACCCTGCATCTGTATAAGCAATATGGTGTCGCCGGCATAGAAACCCGTGACATCGTCAACTGTAACCCGGTCAGCTCCTATTGTAACAACATGTGATTTCGGCTGGTTAATGTTTCCTGACAGGTTAGCCTGGGAAAAAACGACACCTCCGCCAAGGCTAATGAGCATCAGCAGACAGGTAATAAGTCTTTTGTTATGACTCAAGTAGGTGCCTGTCATCAGTCGTATATCAGAACTGCTAATATAAGGATTAAATTGAATTTTCCTAAATATTCAACATTTAAACTACCAACAGGAAATGAATACTGTTCAGGGCTTTTCAACGGTATATTTCAGAGGCAATTCAACAAAAAAGGTCGTTCCTTTGTCTATTTCCGATTTGAACCAAATCCGGCCTCCTGCATTTTCGATATATTTCTTAACTATCGAAAGCCCCAGGCCCATGCCCGATGATTTTGTTGTGAAATTAGGAGTGAACATTTTATCTTTCAGGTCATCGGGAACACCCGATCCGTTATCAGATATTGTTACAGTCACCCTGTCGCTTGACACATCCACCCCGACCTTTATTATTCCTTCACGATCGGGAGGTATTGACTGTATGCCGTTCTTGATAAGATTTGAGAAGACCCCGTTGAGCTGTTCCCTGTCGGCAAATACTATAACCTTTGTTTCATGTGGCCATTTAAGCCTGAAAGTTATGTTCACAGTATTCTTAAACAGTTCCATGGATGTCTTTACCTGTTCAATAAGATTTACTTCCACTGCATGAGTGCCCGGCATCTTGGCAAAAGAAGAAAAAGCTGATGCAATGGAAGAAAGGTTATCTATATATTCGATCTGGTTCCTGGTGAATTTCTCGAGTTTCTTATCAAACCCGGGCATCTTGTCGTTCCACGATTTCTGCAGTTGCTGAATATTCAGCTTCATCGGGGTAAGTGGATTTTTTATTTCATGAGCTATCTGTTTGGCCATCTCTCTCCATGCATATTCTCTTTCAGAGTTGGCCAGCTTCTGTACACTATCCTCTATCTCATCCACCATCCTGTTGTACTTCTGAACAAGTTCACCGATCTCATCATGTCCACTATATGACAGGTGTTCGCTTTTCCGGCCCACGCCGACAGATGCCAGTCGCTCGCTTAGCATAGATAAAGGAGCTGTAAGCCGTCCGCTTATGAACACAGCAAGACTCATAGTGATGACCACAAGCAGAAGGGTAAAGTTAATAAAAGCCACCACAAGGTTCGATATCTCTCTCGCAAGAACACTTTGCATCCTGAAATAAGGAAGATTGAGGTATGCCAGCACTTTACCATCAGCATTGAAAAACGGTACATAGGCTGAAAGGTATTCCAGGCTGCCTATCTTTTCATTATGATAGTACTCACTCTTGTTCAGGTATGCAAGATTGATATAAGCCATATTGTTCATCCTGGTGCTTGTAAGATCCCTGTTATATATCTCGGGACGTGATGTGGAAATAAGGAATCCGTTAAGATCATAAAGATTTATATCGGTGTTGAATATATTAGACAGGTACACAAGTAACTCTCCCAGGGAAGCGAAATTATTATTTCTCCAGTCGACTGAAAGCCGGTCATCCATGGCCAGGCGGTTATCCAGCTCAAGATAAACAGAATTAAGTTTCTCTTTAATATTTTCAAGATGCTTGGTCTTATACTGGTTTATTGTTACGGATGCCACCACTATGCCGATAAGTATGAAAGAAAACAGCAGAATGCCGATATACGATACCTGAAGCTTCTGACGGAAATTATATGCAAAAAGGCTTTTGAGAGGTGATCTCCTGAAGATAAGACTGCAGATATTCGACACAAGAAGAATGAATGCAAAAAGGTAGGCAAATGAAATAATAATATCACCTAAATTAACGACCGGCCTGCTGATAATAACAGTTGCATTGCCATTTTTATAAAGAACATGCCTGTATCCGCCCGATGTAAAGATACTGTAGTCTGTTACCTTCTCAACATATTCGGCATCGGTCTTGTTATAGGCAAAATCGCCACTCCGGATAACTATGTTCCCGTTAATATATTTGGCGAAAGAATAATCCTTCAGTCCGGCGTAGCTTTGAAATTTCTTGTCAAGCAACAGGGCTGAATATCCGGGTTCAAAAATATTGACATCGCTGTAGAGTTCAATAAACAGTCCGTGTGAATTGCCATCACCTGAAGGATATATCATGCGACCCAGGTAATACGATCTTCCTCTCTGGTTATCAAGAAAATAAAAATCTGTCCCCGTAAGCCTGTGTCCGTTCTGCTTTATACGCTGGTCAAAAAAGTCAAAACAGTTCTCATAAACATCATCACCCGATCCGACACGCAGTGGTTGATCCCAGCGGCATAGAACAATGTTCAGGTTATAATTGTCCCAGTACCCGTTAAAATAGGTATCATGAAGATAATTATGGATTCTTTCCCAGTCTTCCCTGTCCTTATTGAAATCCTCATCTTCCATCATGTCCTTCAGGACATGATCATTGGAGATCACGGGCCACATATCAAGCAAAAGCTGTTCTCCTTCCGGATCGTTTTCAGTAGACAATGAAACTGCCTGGATTTTAATATTCTCCGTGGTTTTTCTTTCAGAGAGTACAGTTATTATATACAATGAATAGAGGCCAAAGAGAAGAGAGAAGATCACTGTCTTATTGAACATTCCTATATTGGTCTTCTCTGAAAGTATGATGCCCAGGACCAGCATAATATAAAACAGGAAAAGTGATATCATTGATGAAAGATCGTGATGCCATATAACCACGATCACACCTGCTGAGGAAAGAAGTGAGACTATAATAACCGAAACCGGAAACTCAACAGCACTTTTCATAACCTTCAACAGGTATAAGAGAGGAACCAGGAGGAGGAAAAAGACAGAGATATATCCGGCGAAACTTAACGGAGTAAGGTTAAGCACTTTAAAAGCCTCAAAATTAATATTGGAGGTTGCAATAAGCTGGCTGAAAATATAGTGAAACACGCTTATTATCAATGCCCCAGGTATCAGCAAACCGGTAAGATAAATATAGTTGTTGGCACCGCTTCTCAAATGTCGTACAGGCATAGGGAAATGACTGTAAAACACCCCTCCGAAGATCACAGCGAGAATGCTGAGCAGGGAAAGATGGCCCAGTGAAGGGATTATTCCGTTCAGGGAGAACCGGTAAGGGGAGAATAACTCCGTTTTTAGAAAAACCGTAGGTTTGCCGGTTAAAAGTATAATAAAATATATAGCGGTGAAAAGCAGGAGTGTTATGACGGTGGCCGCAATTCCCTTATTTTTTGCAGCAAGTGCTTTTACCATTTTTAATATTAATAGTACCAGGACGATCAACACCCCTGTCCAGAGTACCAGGGGGATCAAAATGAAAAAGCTGTTCTCCTTTACAGCCGGAAACACCAGGGAAAAAAGAAAGTTACCATTACGGCCATAAACATGATAATCCGAGGCCTTTTCATCTGTGCTCAGGCCTATATCCCCGGGCAGATGAAAATACTTTTCAAACCCATTCTTTATTATATCATTCTGGAAACTGTAATCCGTATGTATTCTCATCAGCCCCACAAGTTTTTCATTTCCTTCCCTAACAGTACTGGTAAGGAACCACCCGTTCTGCATGAAGACCATAGGTTTTGTGTAAAGAGAATCGATCCAGTAGAGTGGAACGCTGAAACCATTATCGGACCAGAATAAAAGTTTGTTATCAAGATATTCCAGTATGGTTATATCGTTCTTTTTCGCCGTTGAAAAGATGTTTTTTTCAGATAATGATCCGTGATGATTATCCAGTGCCAGTACAGGTTTCATATCTTCAAGGCACTGGTCCAGGATACGCTCCTTTTCGCCGATAATACGGTTTACCATTTTTGTCCTGAAGCGATATTCAAAATTGCTGAAATAAACTATCTCTGCCACCACAGCCAGTAAAACAAGCACTACGAACAGTACTGTAAGAAAAACAGGAAAATGTTTACTCTTCATTAGATGTAATATCAATTATCACTCATGATGATAGGGTTCACCTTTAATAACTGTAAAAGCCCTGTAAAGCTGTTCAAGAAACAATAATCGTACCAACTGATGCGGGAAGGTAAGTTTCGATAAGGATAAGGAGAAATCAGCCCTGTCATAAACTCCTTTAGAAAAGCCCCATGGTCCGCCAATGATAAAAACAAGTCTTTTGGCCGGGAACATTAATGTCTTTTCCATCCACGAAGCCAGACCGGATGTCCTCATCTCTTTTCCGTGCTCATCAAGCAAAACAACATAATCTTCCCCTGAAAGAGACCCGATAATCCTTTTGCCTTCCCTTTCCATCTGCTCCTGCACAGGCATGTTCCTCGTGTTTTTAATTTCAGGCTGGGTAACTATCTCAAATGCACAGTATTTGTTTATCCTCTTTGTATAAAGACCAGCCAGTTCAGCTATGTTCCTGTCGGTAGTCTTTCCTGTCTGCATCAAGATTATTTTCATTATGTGTTGTTAGTTCACTGACTTGTTGTGATAGTATAAATCCAAAATTAACAATTTAAAATCAGTATTATAATACCCTGGCGGCACATTCCATAATGATATCATGGTATTATTTTTGAATCCTGATTATTTGGCAACCGTATTTATTTTTTTTATATATTGACACCGAAACATGATACGGGGGGATTCTTTAACAAATATTATTAATTTTGTATCGTACTGATTAAAGATGTCGGCAATAATAAAAGTTAACTGAAATGAAATATTTTCATGTAATCCCGGTAATAATCTTATCACTTTGCAGTGTATCGTTATCTGCACAGGACCAGGCAAATATACCGGGTGAAATTTCAATTGCCTTTAAAGCTGGAAATGCAGCTGAATTGTCAAAATATATGAATTCTACCATTGAACTCCTTCTTCTTGACAAAGAAGATTTCTATAAGAAGAATGTTGCAGAGACCATACTGAAAGACTTCTTTGCAGAATACAAGGCAAAGGATTTTACTATCAGGCACCAGGGAGCAAAGAATGATGCTCAGTATGCTATTGGAAATCTTAAAACGGAGAAAGGGGATTTCAGGGTATATTTTTTGTTAAAGAAAGTCGGCTCTGAGTTGCTTATTCACCAGATACGCATTGAATCTGACAATGGTAAATAATAACCTGGAGGAATTCATACTGAGGAGTCTTTCAGAGGATACAGGCGACGGAGATCATTCTTCTATCGCTTCTGTTCCCGAAGGAGCCTCAGGTAAAGCCAGGTTACTCATCAAGGAAGAAGGTATCATTGCCGGGATTGATATTGCCAGGCAGTTTTACCCGTTTATCGACAAAAGACTTGCTACAGATATTAAGATTGAAGACGGCTCGCATGTTGTTCCGGGTGATATAGCCTTTTATGTATCAGGAAGCATGCGTTCAATATTGAAGTCGGAAAGACTCCTGCTGAATATCATGCAAAGGATGAGTGGTATTGCCACCAGGACACATGAATATGTTAAAAAGCTGGAGGGCCTGAAAACCAGGATCCTTGATACCCGCAAGACTACTCCCGGCTTTCGCTCTTTTGAGAAGGAGGCTGTCAGGATCGGGGGAGGGATGAACCACCGGATGGGATTATACGATATGATAATGCTGAAAGATAACCATATCGATTTTGCCGGCGGGATTGAGAAGGCAATTGAACGTACCGGGGAATACCTCAAAAAGAATAATCTCAGGTTGAAGGTGGAGATTGAAGCAAGAAATCTCAATGATGTAAGGAGGATAATTGCTGCAGGCGGTATTGACCGTATCATGCTGGATAACTTTAACACTGAGGATACCCGTAAGGCAGTGGAACTTATATCCGGAAGGTATGAAACTGAATCTTCAGGTGGAATAACACTCTCCACCATAAGATCATATGCAGAATGTGGCATTGATTTTATATCCGTAGGAGCTCTGACCCATCACGTCAGGAGCCTGGATATGAGCCTTAAAGCCATTTAGTTTATGAAATTAAAGCGGATCACACCCAAAAAGGGAGACTACAGGTTGAAACAACTCGTCTTACCCGGATTTGATGGAGTGCCCATAACCCAGGTGATCAGCTTTGTTATCAGGGGCTTCCGAAAAGGAGTTCTTGTTACGCGAGCTTCTTCCATTGCCTTTAACCTGCTCATAGCATTATTGCCTGCTTCTATCTTTCTTTTCACACTGATTCCGTTCATCCCTATACCAAACTTCCAGGAAGAGCTGATACGACTTTTTGAGAACATTCTGCCTGCCAACGCATTTAACTTCCTCGAGACATCCATTATTGAGGTTGTGACTCATAAGAGCGGGGTCCTGCTCCTGTTCATGTTCATGGCAACCATAGTCTTTTCAACCAATGGTATCCATGCTGTGATCCACGCTTTTGTTGTATCGGCTCACTCTTTCAAAAGCCGTTCATGGATCGACCAGCGTAAGATATCGATCATCCTTCTCCTCATAGTGATAATGATGATAGCAACCGCAGGATTCCTTGTAATCTTTGGCAAGCTGCTGGTTAACAGGCTGGTTACGCTTCATATGATAGAGCGCAACCTGGTCATATATATAGTAATATTCCTCAAGTGGGTGCTTATAGTTCTTCTGCTTTTCCTTGCCATATCGTGCCTGTATTATTTTGCCCCTGCAAGGAGGGACGAATTCAGGTTTTTCTCACCCGGATCCACACTGGCAACATTTCTGTTTATTCTTACTTCCCTGGGATTTTCTGCCTATGTGAACAACTTCGGGCAATACAATAAACTTTACGGATCTATTGGTACCCTTATGGTGATCCTGCTATGGCTGTACCTAAACTCAATTGCCATACTTATCGGGTTTGAACTTAATGTCAGCATAAAGGCAGCCCGGGCAGAAGGAGTGGAAAATACGCCGGAGGGCCACTGCAATGAAGAAGTAGTATAATAGTTACTATTCATCAATAATTTCCATCCTGTTATATTATTTTTAAACAAAAATACTACGTATGTCATTGAATAATTACTGTTCATCCTCATTTACAGGGTTATTATCGTAAACAAAGCCAGGCTTTGTTTACGAATTTGAATTATTGCATTTTTTTTCATTACTTTCGTGCCGACAAAACGGACAGCATGAAAAAATGGATATTTTTCGCAATCTTCCTGCCGTTAATTGGATGTAAGACTCTGCCACCGGATACTTACTTTAGCCCGGAAAAAGCAACACAATATTTTAGGGAAATAAAGGAGATATGCGATAAAGATGATGGAAAAGTGTGGGGACAGAACCTTTATGGTCCGCTGATGTTCGTCGACAGAAGCACCAGGATAATAGTTTCCAACGAACCTGATAAAGAAGGTCTTCTGAAAGACAGGGGAGGAGTATATACAGGTATATATCCGAAAGAGCTTATAATCAATAATGCCCCTGTCACTTTTGGAGAGACTCATTTTGCCATGGCACCCCTGCCCTCAAGGGAAGATCCTTACAGGATTAGAACCAGGGCAATACACAGCTTGTTTCATATGTTCCAGGAAAAAGAGGGCTTTGCCTACAATGGTTTTATTACATCCAACATGGATGAAAGGGAAGCGAGGTTATGGATCAAGCTGGAATGGAAAGCCCTCAGAAAGGCTATTAATTCAACCGGGGAAGAACAATTGCTGGCTATCAGGGATGCGCTTATCTTCAGGGGAGCCAACAGGGAACTCTATCATAAATATGCAGCTGATGAGAACAGGTTCGAGACCTATGAAGGTCTGACAACCTTTACATATACTCTTTTATGCACCAACTCGCCCGTAGAGTTCAAATCGCGTCTCTTTGAATTCCTGGACAGGATCTACTCAATGCAGTCATATACCAGGTCATACGGTTTCGTACACGGAGCCCTCTATGCCACTTTACTATATGATAAGGGATTTGACTTCACTACAATCAAATCAGGTGCTGTTGACCTTGGCGAAAAGGTAAGAGATCTGTATGGCATTGAGCTGCCGGCCATCTGCAGGGATGTTGCCGGAAGCCTTGCTGTGAATTATAATATCGACGAGATCAACAGGGAAGAAGAAAAAAGACTTTCTGACATCAAGGAGAACATTGACAGGCTGATTAGTACATTCACAGAGAGACCCGTGGTCTTTGTTGAACTTGAGAGCCCCTATTTTGATTTTGAACCCGAAGACATTCACTCGCTTGATACTCTTGGCACTCTCTACCATGCTTTAAGGGTCTCTGATAACTGGGGCAAGCTCACCGTTGAAAGCGGAGGATGCCTTGTTGCCAACAATTACAGGTATCTCAGGATAACAGCCAGGGGCTTTAAAGCCGACAAGAATCGTATAACCGGCGACGGATGGCACCTTATACTGAATGATGACTGGGAACTTGTGCCGGTAGACCAGAATTATTTCATAAGGAAACTTGTACCCTGAAAGGGATCAATGACCTTCCATCTCCTTAAGCCTTTTCTCAAGTGACCTGATCTTCGATTCGGCATCTGCCTTTTTCTTCCTTTCCAGCTCAATAACATTCGCGGGAGCATTATTAACAAAGCGTTCGTTATCGAGTTTCTTCATGACAGAACTCAGGAACCCGTTATGATATGACAGTTCACTCCTGATCTTTGCAGTTTCTGCCTCGGCGTCTATTTTTCCGTTAAGAGGTATAGAAAACTCTGTGGTACCTACCATAAAAGAAACACTTCCTTCGGGTTTCTCATCCGTAAAGGTAACACCCGAAAGATTACAGAGCTTGACCAGAACTGGCAGGAATTCAGATTTATAATCGCCTTCATCAGACCTTATAACAAGACGTATTTCCTCTTTGTTGGGGATATTCCTTTCTTTACGAATTGCTCTTACAGAGCTTACCGTCTCCCTGGTACTGTCAAACCTTTTTAGCAGATCCCTGTTAAACTTACCGGCAGCAGGCAGGAGAGATACCATTATGCTGTCACCATCTTTCCTGTCAGCAATGATTTGCCATATCTCTTCTGTGATGAAAGGCATGAACGGATGGATGATCTTTAACAGTTTATCGAAAAATGAGATCGTCGCGTCGTAAGTTACCCTGTCGATATGCTTCTGGTATTCCGGCTTTATAATTTCAAGGTACCACCCTGAAAAATCATCCCAGAACAGTTTATAAGACAACATCAGCGCTTCAGAGATCCTGAATTTTCTAAAATTAGCATCTATCTCTCCTATTGCCTTCTTCAGAACCTCATTCATCCACTCTACGGAAGTTGCCGATGATTCAGGCTGTGGTTTAATATCATCTACCTTCCAGTTTTTTACCAGCCTGAAAGCATTCCATATCTTGTTGGCAAAATTCCTTCCCTGTTCCGGCAGGCTGTCATCATAAAGGAGGTCATTACCTGCAGGTGAACATAAAAGCATGCCTACCCTAACTCCATCAGCACCATACTTCTCTATCAGGTCAATAGGCTCAGGTGAATTGCCAAGCGATTTTGACATCTTCCTTCTCTGCTGGTCACGTACGAGTCCTGTCAGATATACATTGTCAAATGGCTTTTCATTCCTGTATTCATACCCTGCAATTATCATTCTGGCCACCCAGAAAAACAGTATCTCAGGAGCTGTGATAAGGTCATTGGTGGGATAATAATACCTGATATCGTCATTGTCAGGATTATTGATGCCGTCGAAAGATGTTATAGGCCAAAGCCATGACGAGAACCATGTATCGAGAACATCATCATCCTGCCTGAGATCCTGTTCAACCAGGTTGTCATTGCCACTTTTCTTCCTTGCCAGCTTCAGGGCTTCTGCTATGTTCCCGGCAACAACGAATTCATTGTTGCCATAATACCATGCCGGTATCCTGTGGCCCCACCATAACTGACGACTTATACACCAGTCATGAACATTCTCCATCCAGTGACGGTACAGGTTCCTGAATTTGGAAGGATGAAGCTTCACTTCATTATTCATAACAGCATCCAGTGCCGGTATTGACAATTCCTTCATCCTCAGGAACCACTGAAGGGAAAGACGAGGTTCGATAACAGCATTTGTCCGCTCGGAACGTCCTATCTTGTTATTGTAGTTCTCAACCTTTACCAGGTTGCCCTTTTTCCGGAGTTCTTCTTCTGCAAGGTCCCTGGCCCTGAACCTGTCAACTCCTTCAAACAGCCCTGCCCTGCTGCTTATAGTGCCATCAGGATTGAATATATCTATTGAAGGTATATTATGTCTCAGACCAATCTCATAATCGTTGATGTCATGTGCCGGTGTTATTTTCAGACATCCTGTACCAAATTCGGGGTCGACGTAATCATCGAAAATGAACGGAACCTCGCGGTCGGCCATTGGTACTACTACTTTCTTACCTTTAAGATGCCGGTATCTTTTATCACCCGGATTGGCACATACGGCAGTATCTCCCAATATGGTTTCAGGTCTTGTTGTGGCTACCATCACATAGTCATCTTCACCAACTATCTTGTATCTCACATAATAAAGCTTCGATTTTTCTTCAGTATATATTACTTCTTCATCCGAAACAGCGGTCATGGCCTGCGGATCCCAGTTGACCATCCTGATGCCCCTGTAGATCAGGCCCTTGTTAAAAAGGTCAACAAACACTTTTATTACAGATTCATACCTCTTGTCATCCATGGTGAAAAGGGTACGGTCCCAGTCACATGAAGCCCCCAGTCTTTTAAGCTGCTCCAGGATAATACCACCGTGTTTATGAGTCCATTCCCACGCATGTTCAAGGAACTTATCGCGGGTGAGATCACGCTTGTCAATTCCTTCTTCCTTCAGCCTCGCAACAACCTTGGCTTCAGTGGCTATTGAGGCATGATCAGTACCAGGCACCCAGCAGGCATTCTTCCCCTGCATCCTGGCTCTGCGGACAAGCACATCCTGTATGGTATTGTTGAGCATATGCCCCATATGCAGAACACCGGTTACATTGGGCGGGGGAATTACGATAGTATAAGGTTCCCTGTCATCAGGAACGCTCCTGAAGAAACCTTTTTCCATCCAGTACTTATACCATTTGCTTTCAGCCTTCCCGGGTTCGTATTTTGAAGGAATATCCATAATAATTAAAATGTTTGTCGTTGAATTTTGAAATGCAAAAATAAGAAACAATTAGTCAATTATAAGATAAATCATCTTTTAAGAAATCTAATTTCCCTATTTTTGTCATCAGTAATAAACATAATAACCAATCATATGCCATCAATATCAGATAAGGGCAGGTCGATGCCGGCTTCACCTATAAGAAAACTTGTCCCTTTTGCTGAAGGTGCAAAAAACAGGGGTTTAAAAGTATATCATCTGAATATTGGCCAGCCCGACATTCCTACCCCGGAGGTAGCTCTCAATGCTCTTCGTAACATAAACATTAAAGTGCTGGCTTACAGCCATTCCGCAGGCAATGAATCATATCGCCGCAAGCTAGCGGATTTCTACAAGAGTAAAGGAATAAATATTGACCATACAGAACTGCTTGTAACAACCGGAGGTTCCGAAGCAATACTTTTTGCCTTTATGTCGTGCATCAACCCGGGCGATGAAGTCATTACTCCCGAACCATTTTATGCCAATTATAACGGATTTGCAACCACAGCAGGAATAAATATTGTACCGGTCACATCATATATCGATGATAATTTTGCATTACCCCCGATAGATGAGATCGAGAATAAGATCACTCCCAGGACAAAAGGTATAATAGTATGTAATCCCAATAATCCTACAGGCTATCTCTATTCAAAAGAAGAACTCCTTAAGCTAAGGGATATTGTCAGGAAACACGATCTCTTCCTTTTCTCCGATGAAGCTTACCGTGAATTCTGCTATGACGGGGAAGAACATTTTTCAGCTATGAACCTCGAGGGAATAGAAAATAATGTTATCATGCTCGATTCCGTTTCCAAGAGGTACAGTGAATGCGGTGTAAGGATAGGAGCCCTGATAACAAAGAACAGGGAAGTCCTTTCCACCGCACTGAAATTTGCACAGGCACGACTCTCTCCTCCGGGACTGGGTCAGATAGCAGGAGAAGCGTCTGTTGATACTCCCGATGAATACTTCAGGGAAGTAAACAGGGAATATACTGAAAGACGCAACTATATGGTTGAAGCGCTTAACAACATCCCGGGGGTGTATTGCCCCAAACCCAAAGGTGCATTCTATACAGTGGTCAGGTTGCCTGTTGATGACTCCGACAAATTCGCCCGATGGCTGCTTGAGGAGTTTGAATATAATAATCAAACAGTTATGATAGCTCCGGCGTCAGGATTTTACTCTACTCCCGGATCAGGGAAAAATGAAGCACGTATAGCATATGTCCTTAAGATAGATGATCTGAAGAACGCTATGACCGTGCTTGCAGAAGCTTTGAAAGTATACCCCGGGAGAATTTAGAGGCGGACAGCCTATTTATATAACAGGTACTTCGCTCTAATCTTCGCAAACTCCTGCAGGCCTTCCTTCCATGAATCACGGATCTGTTCCGCAGGCATTCCTTTCTTTATCTGCTCCCGCAAGCCGGGTCCGCCGGCCAGGACATCAAAATAGGAGTTAAAGAATTTATCCTTATCGGGATATTCATTATAAGCCCTGATCAGCCATTCCAGATCAAGGTGCGGAACCGGAACAACTTTGTCCTTAATGGCATTTCTTAGGTCAGTGCCATTGCATTTTACTCCCAGATAAGGAGGATTCTTTGCTCCCGGCATACTTTCCGGGGTAAAGCTGAATCCATTGTCCGGAAGATCCGGACTACCGAATACCTGGAAAGGGAATGAGGTCCCCCTTCCTACTGAAATTGCAGTTCCCTCAAAAAAGCATAGTGAAGGGTACAGGTAAACAGAGACCTGGTTCGGCAGGTTTGGCGATGGCTTAACAGGCAGGTCATACAAAGTACCATGTGTATAGTTCTTACACCTGATAACCGTCAGATCACAGGTAACACCGTCCTTCAGCCAGCCCTCGCCGTTGAGCATCATTGCATATTCCCCCACTGTCATCCCGTGAACAACAGGAACAGGATCCATTCCAACAAAAGATCTGTAGGACGTATCCAGGATATTTCCGTCAAAATAGAACCCGTTCGGGTTGGGCCTGTCAAGAACAATACACTTAACATTATTTTCAGCACTGGCTTCCACAACATAATGCAGGGTAGAGATATAAGTATAAAATCTTGTACCCACATCCTGTATATCAAAGATCACAACATCAACACCCTCAAGATCTCCTGCAGTCGGTTTCCGATGGGATCCATAAAGGCTTATAAGGGGGATCCCTGTTTTCCTGTCAATCCCGTCATCTATCTGTTCCCCGGCATCAGCCATGTTCCTGAACCCGTGCTCGGGAGCAAAAATAGCCTTAATATTAACACCCAACGCCTTCAGAGTATCCACAAGATATACATTTCCAACCATCGATGTCTGGTTGGCAACGACAGCAATTGTCTTACCTTCTATAAGAGGTCTGTACAGCTCTATCTGTTCCGCCCCTGTAATAATCTCCTGCCTTGTTGCTGTGCATGAGATTGAAAGAAGTCCTGTAAAAAGCAGAAGGACAGGAATAATTTTTTTCATAAGAGCAATAATTAATTAATGTAAAGCTAGGTCTTTTTTCCAATGGTTGCCCTGATTTATGAAGTTTTCAACCTGTTATGATTATGGTGTAAGGTTTTGTGATTAACCAGCACTGGATCAACAATGCTACAAACTCTGACTATTAATCAATTGACTTACTGCCACCATC
>CAYYIW010000041.1:0-31838 GCA_964472085.1 uncultured Rikenellaceae bacterium
CGCCAGCGCCGATGGTACTGCAATCGCGGGAGAGTAGGACGTCGCCGACTTTAAAATGATAGGTCCGGTTTTTAGCCGGACCTTTTTTTATATATTACTATTTAAAATCATTATTTTTGGGATGACACTTATTTCCTATGGAAAATAACAATAACGATAAGAAATCTGAAATATCAGCCCTTAATATTCCTGAAGGGACCTTGCTTGGGGATACTCTTCTTCAAATGCTTAAATATAACATTCTTAACAGGGTCTATTCCGAATCTCACGATAAAGATCCTTTGTTCCTGATCGATTCGCTGCTGAATGAACTTGACCTCAAGTATGATATTCCCGAAGAAGATCTGAAAAACATACCGTCGGATGGTGCATTTATTACAGTTTCAAATCATCCATACCGGGGAATAGATTCCATGATATTGTATAAGATCATATCCCGGGCAAGAAGTGATTTCCGTATAATGGCCAGTTACCTGTTGCACCAGATAACACCCCTAAGAGAAATTGTTATACCTGTAAATACTTTTGAAACGGCCGGCAGTGTAGTTTCTTCGTTTGCCGGAATAAAGGAAGGTATAATTCACCTTAAAGACAGCCACCCTCTGGGGATCTTCCCGGTTGGAGAAGTATCGTCACAGATTGAGGTTTCAAAGGTGATAGTCGATAAAGAGTGGCAGAATGCGGCCCTTAAGTTCATAAAGAATGCCGGTGTGCCGGTGCTACCCGTATATTTCCACGGTACAAAACCACGTTTGTCACATATAGTAGGTAAAGTACACCCGCTGCTTCGTACAGTTAAACTGCCGGCAGAACTGACACAAAAAAAGAACAGGACAGTACAGGTGAGGATAGGATCACCTATAACTGTCAGGGAACAATCGGATTTTGAAAATGTATTCCAGTTCGGACAATACCTGAGAGCACGTACATATTCCCTGGGATCCGCCCTGAAAGTAAAGAAATTTTTCAGCGATTACTCATACAGGAGGAAGCCTGTTCCCGAACCACTGGCCGACCCGGTGCCTGTCGATGTCCTTACAAGGGAGTTCAACAGCATTCGCAAAGACTATGAGCTTTTTACAATAAAAAATTATACCGTTGTTTGTGCACCAACAGTTAAAATTCCGGATATCTTCAATGAAATTGGACGTTTAAGAGAGCTTACTTTCAGAAAGGTGGGAGAGGGAACTAATAAAAGTGCCGATATTGACAGGTATGATATCTATTTTAATCATCTTTTTATCTGGGATACCGATGAGAACCGGATTGTTGGAGCCTACAGGATCGGTAAAGGGAGAGAAATTCTTGATATTTACGGGATCAGGGGATTTTATATCGATTCACTTTTTAAAATAAGTTCTGAATTCACAAATGTTCTGTCCCGGTCCCTTGAGCTTGGACGATCATTTATCGTGGAAGAATACCAGAAGAAAACCATGCCCCTCTTCCTTCTGTGGAAGGGTATTATGGTTTTCCTGCTGAAAAATGCAGAATACCGTTACCTGATAGGACCTGTCAGTATAAGTAATGATTTTTCGAAGTTTTCAAAAAGCCTCATAGTTGATTTCATCCAGAAATATTTCACTGATGAGGAATTTGCCAGGAATATTGATCCCAGAAAACATTTTGTTGTAAAACCTGACAAAACGATCGACAGGAATATTTTCATTGATACATCCGAAAGGGATATCAATAAAATTGAGAAGATAATACGTGATATTGAACCCGGGTACCGTTTGCCGGTGTTGCTTAAAAAATACCTGGAGCTCAACGGAAAGATTATAGGCTTCAATATCGATCCAAAATTCAACTACTGCCTCGACGGGCTGCTTATACTGGACATATACAATGCACCGCAGGAGTTTATTAAAGGTCTGTCAAAGGAGCTGAACGACACATCCATTTTAAACAGATTCCTGAAGCAATAGATACAGAAATTGAAGGGCCGTTCGGCCCTTCAATATTTCTAATAGAATTTGTAACGCTTGTCTACAATATTAGCAGCTTTTCTGAGAGCTTCATATGCTTCATAGGCCCCCCTCATCTGGAATGTGGTTTCCAGCCTTTTCTGGATAGCCTTAACGTCTTCATCCTTGGAGGTAGTCACGTTATTTACTTCCAGAACATAAACGCCGTTAATCCCCTTAACCGGTCCGGAAAGTACCCCCTCCTTTGCAACTGTCGAAGCAGCTATAAGAGCAGGTTCTGATCCAACCCCGGGTACTGTGTATGATCTGAAGTTTATATTGGTTGCATCTTCCACGTTAAGGTGCATTTTTTGGGCCAGGGCCTCTATGTTACTTTTTGTGGACAAGTTCTTTTCAAACTCGGCAGATATGACATCAGCCTTCTTGTCCTTGATAAGAGCAAATGTTATATCATTCTCAACATCTTTCAATGGAGCAATACCTGTTTCCTGAACCTTTGTACAATATGCAACAACATAATCATCCCCAATCTCAAAAACGGCCTGCTGGTTGTTATCCAGTACAATTTCATCTTTTTCAGTGGTCTGGAAGAGAGCCATGATGAGAGGTCTCGGATTTTCCAGGCCCGGCAGTGTTTTCTGCTGTGGGGCCACGTTATCGGCTACTCTCTTGTTAAGTCCCTCCTTGGCTATGGCTTTGTTGAACTTATCGTAAGTATTATTTACTCCGGCAAACTTGCTTGCTTCACTGTAATACTTTTGTGTAGTTGAGGAACTCGGAAGTATCTTCCGGTCGATGATACCAATATTATATTTCCTTACCGGTTTCGACTCGGCCAGTATATCTATAATATGTATCCCGTAAGTTGTCTGTACTATTTTAATGTCTCCTGTTTTGCCTGAGAAGCAGGCGTTGTTGAAAGGCAATACCATTCTTCCTTCAGTGAACCAGCCGAGGTCGCCACCCAGCTGGGCCGATCCCTGGTCATCTGAGTTGGCCTGGGCCAGCGATGCAAAAGATGTTCCTGCTTTAATGAGAGCTACAAGGCTGTCAGCCTCGTGCCTTGCTGCTTCAACAGTCCTGTTCTGACCGGTTGCCAGAAGAATATGACGTACATGAACAGAGTCAGGACGATTGGCCACAGCAAGCAACTTTGCTATCTTAAATGAACCATCTTCAATATACGGTCCGAATACGGTTTTCAGATCATCCTTTTTAACAAAATCCTTTAATGTATCAGGAACTTCACTGAGAGGAACATAATAACCGGTATACCTGGTATCGGCGGTTGAATTGATAAATTCAACAGGATCTGTTGCAGTTTCAAAGTCAGCCTTGGTTCTTTCAATCCAATCCCTGGTCTGGTTTATATCATCCTCGGAAGGTACAATTTTGAAAGTAACATATTCAACATCCCTGAGAGCCGTCCTGTGATAATTATTTTTGTGAGTTTCATAATAATCATGTTTATCACTTTCAGTTACCGTAACTGAAGAGTCGGACACTGAAGCATAATTTTTGAGGGTATAACTGAAATCTACAGTATTGCTGTTGAGTATTTTGTCAAATTCAGCCTGTTTGGAAGTGACATACAGTCCTTTGGATACAAGAGTATTGTATTTGGTGTTTTCGCGGTCGTTCACAATCTCATCCTCAAAAAACATCCAGTATTTTTTTGCAGTCGGATCAGTTTCTGTCTGTTTGAGGAAGTTGACAAGCATTGATTTGTTGAACGCACCTGTCTGCTGATCCGTAAAAAGCTGTTGTACAATTGGATGTGGGCGATTACCGAGTACAAGTTCATCCAATTCTTCCGTACTTACACCAATGCCAAGTTTTTTATACTGTGAGTCGAGTATCTTTTCCCTGATCATCTGCTGCCAGATCTGCTCCCTCAGCGATTCATTGGTAGCCTCGTCCACGTTTGTTCTACCTGATAACTTGTAAATTTCCAGGAGATTCTGCAGCCTGGCTTCAAAATCCTGGTACGAAATGTACTGCCCGCCTATTTCGCCGATCTCATAATATCTTCTTGCCTTAAGTCGCTGTCCCCTTCCTTTACCAAAAAAATCACTTACCACAAACAGGAACAAAGAAAGACCGATTACCGCTGCTACCAGTACCCCGGCTTTCTCGCGTAAAAATTGAAGTGCTGACATCTAATATATTCTTTAGTCGTTAATAGTTATATACCTTGTTTTTATACAGGCGACAAATATAACAAAATTCATTTTATTATAATCTGTTGAAAAACTTTATTCTTATACTGCCTGGAATAACTGGTACGACAGCCAGGCTGTTTTGCCGGTTTAACAGACTAACAGCAGAATAACGGATGATCAAATTCACAATATATCCGGTATATATTTGTTGATGCGCGATCATTAAAAGCAAAAGGGTGGCATTTTTAATGATATCGAACGGGAATGGATTAGAAAATATTTAAAAAATCAAAGACACCTTAAAAAAATAGGGGGTATGTGTTGAATAAATGTAAATAAATCAAAAAACCCCCCTGGAAAATGTAGGATATATCAAAAAATATTTATTTTTGCAAAAAAAATTACAAAGAAATGGCAGAACTCAGATTTAGTGCATTAAGAGAAGTATTCAACAGAATTCCTGTTGAGGTTACCAGACCATCCAAAATTGTTTCCGATTTTTTTGGATCGAGTGTTTTTGATCTTCCAAAGATGGAACGTTATCTGTCAAAGGAAGCGTATAAAGCGGTTAAAAGAGCAATTAATGAAGGCACATCATTAACAAGGCCTGAGGCCGATATGGTTTCAACAGGACTGAAAGCATGGGCTATCAGTCGTGGCGCCACACATTATACTCACTGGTTTCATCCACTTACTGACGGAACGGCTGAAAAGCATGATGGGTTCATCGATTTTGGTGATTATGGAACCGTGGTTGAAAAGTTCTCAGGAGAAGTACTTGTACAGTCGGAACCCGATGCATCAAGCTTTCCAAGCGGAGGCATACGTAATACATTTGAGGCGAGGGGATATACAGCATGGGATGTTTCATCTCCTGTCTTTATAGTAGGCAGTACCCTTTGTATACCGACAATATTTGTATCATATACTGGTGAGGCTCTTGATTACAAAGCCCCGTTGCTTAAAGCACTTACAGCACTCGATAAGGCTGCAGTTGATGTCTGCCAGTATTTCGACAAAGATGTAACCAAAGTAATCGCTACACTGGGATGTGAGCAGGAGTATTTTCTTATTGATGATGCATTGTATTATGCTCGTCCCGACATTGTACTTGCTGAAAGAACGCTAATGGGTCATCAGTCTTCCAAGGACCAGCAGCTGTCTGATCATTATTTTGGATCTATTCCTGAGAGAGCTATGGCGTTCATGGAAGATCTTGAAGTCGAAGCATATAAGTTGGGTATTCCTGTGAAAACACGTCATAATGAGGTAGCACCTAACCAGTTTGAATGTGCACCGATTTTTGAGGAAGTCAACCTTGCCGTTGATCATAACCAACTGCTAATGGATATAATGAAAAAGGTAGGGAGAAAACACAAATTCAGGGTATTGTTCCATGAGAAGCCTTTTGGGGGGATCAACGGATCAGGAAAACATAATAACTGGTCGATGGCTACAAATTCAGGAGTAAACCTTCTTTCACCTGGTAAGAATCCAAAAACGAACCTGCAGTTCCTCACATTCCTGATAAATGTAATCAAAGCAGTTAACGATAGTAATGAGGTTCTCAGGGCTTCAGTTATGAATGAGACAAACTCGTACAGACTTGGTGGCCATGAAGCTCCTCCTGCAATTATATCAGTGTTTGTGGGTTCATATCTTAGCAGTGTGCTCGAGGAACTGGCAAGAAAGGTTACAGACAAGAAGATGACACCTGAACAGAAGACAGAGCTTAAGCTTGGTATAGGTAAAATTCCTGAGATACTTCTTGATAATACCGACAGGAACAGGACCTCTCCTTTTGCTTTTACCGGCAACAGGTTTGAGTTCAGGGCTGTAGGTGCATCAGCTAATTGCAGTACAGCGATGATAGTACTTAACGCTGCTGTAGCATACCAGCTTACTCAATTCAGGAAAGATGTTGATCAGATCATTAAGAAGGGAAGGAACAAAGATGAAGCCATTTTTCAGGTACTTAAAAAGTATATTCTCGATTCAGAAAGAGTATTGTTCGAAGGAGATAATTACAGCAAGGAATGGCATGCTGAAGCAAAGAAAAGAGGCCTTTCCAATCTGTCAAGTGTGCCTGAATCAGTAAGCAAATATCTCACCAAGGAATCCAAAGCGATGCTTATCGGTAGTAAGATATTTACTGAGAAGGAGCTGGAGAGCCGTGTTGAAGTTGAGTATGAGAAGTTCACCAAGAAAGTCCAGATTGAAGCACGAGTGCTTGGCGACATTGCTATGAACCATATCATCCCGACAGCAACTACCTATATGAGCAGTCTTATTGAAAATGTGAAGGGTTTGAAGGATATCTTCAACAATACTGAATACGAGACACTGGCCGGGGCAAGAAAGGAAGTTATAGTAATCCTTTCCGATCATATAAGCCAGATCAAGAGACTTATCAAAGAGATGGTTGATGAGAGGAAAAAGGCCAATGTTATTGAAGATAATTATAAAAAAGCGCTTGCATATGAAAGTAAGGTTAAGCCATATCTGCAGGAGATTCGTACTCACATTGATAAACTTGAACTTATAGTCGATAATGAAATATGGCCCCTGCCTAAATACAGGGAATTATTATTCACGAGATAAAAGTTGGTTAGTTATTTTTTATGGTTCAGGAGGGAAGGTGCCTTTACGGACACCTTCCCTTTTTTTATATATTTATTAATTTATGGGAGATATCTGACAGGGTCCTCACATGCAGAAATATTAAAACAAAAGCTGTTTTTGACAGGAAAGTATATGGCCGGGTTTTGGCAGCAGTCACAATTTAATAAAATAAAAGACCGGGGTCGACGTTAAATATTATTACCAGTAATCTTTAAATTGATTACTTTTATGGTCAAATTGAAGGTGGATTTATGAAACGATTTTTATCATTTATCATAATGCTGATTATAATAGCTGTGCCGGAAGTCACTGCACAGAAGCGCAAGGCGGAGAAAGCATATTCAGCCTTCAATGCAGGTGAGTATTACGAAGCTATTGATCAGTTCAAAAGTGCCTATTCAAAGACGAGGAGATCCGACAGGAGTGCAAGAGCGGAACTTGTGTATATGATTGCCGAATGCTACCGTCTCACCAATGAGCCAAGGTCAGCGGAAACATGGTACAAACTGGCAGTAAGGACGCCCAATTCTAAACCGGATGCTGCTTTCTGGCTCGCAGAGTCGATGAAAAAGAACGGGAAGTATTCAGAAGCCATAGATGAATTAAGGAAATATAAACAGGTGGCTCCGGCTGATGCAAGGGCTGACCAGGAGATACGCGCCTGTGAGCTTGCCCTTGAATGGGAGAGAAATCCTGATGGTTATAAGGTTGAAGAGATGAAGGATCTGAATTCAAGGTCATCCGATTTCAGTCCTGCCTATGGACGAGATGATTATGGTGATGTATTCTTTACATCCTCGCGCGACGGAGCTTCAGGGAAGAAAACACACGGGGCAACAGGTCAGAATTTTGCAGATATTTTTGAGAGCAAGGTAGATAAGAAATCGAAATGGAGTACACCTGTCCCTGTGATTGGCATCAATACCGCTTATGAGGAGGGCACTCCCTCATTTTCATCAGATTTTCGCGAGATGTACTTTACGAGGTGTGAGGTTGGAAAAAGAGAAAAAAAGGGATGTAAAATTATGTTTTCGAAGAGGAGTGGCGACAAATGGAGCGATCCTGTAAATCTCAAAATACTACCTGATTCCCTTGTAGCAGCACATCCCGCTATATCCCCTGACGGAAACACACTCTATTTTGTGTCGGATATGGAAGGGGGCTATGGGGGAAAGGATATCTGGAAGGTAACAAGAACCGGGGCGAGCGGATCATGGTCCAAACCAGTCAATCTCGGTCCGGATATAAACACACCGGGAGATGAGGAATTTCCTTATGAAAGAGAGGATGGTAGTCTTTATTTTTCGTCCGATGGTCTGATAGGAATGGGCGGACTGGATATATTTAAAGCTACCCTTCAACCAGATGGCAGCTGGCTAGTGCAGAATATGAAACCACCAATAAACAGCTTTGCCGATGATTTCGGAATAACATTTGAAGGCAACAGCGAAAAAGGGATTTTTAGTTCAACGCGTAAGGGTCGTGGCAATGATGATCTTTATTCCTTCGAACTGCCACCTCTTGAATTCAGTGTTACAGGACTCGTTAAAGATGAAAAGACCGGTTCTGTTATCTCAGGATCGGTGGTTAAACTGATAGCCAGCGATGGCAACAGTCTCCAGGCTGAGACAGGCGCAGGGGGAGATTTCAAATTCCAGCTGAAACCTGATGTCGATTATATCTTCCTGGCATCTAAGAAAGGATATCTTAATGGAAAGGATAAAGAGACAACCAAAGGCCAGGATAAGAGCCGTGAGTATATGGTTACCATAAACCTTACTCCTATTGACAGACCTATTGAACTGCCTAATATCCTGTATGACTTTGGGAAATGGGATCTCAGGCCCGAATCGATGGTGTCTCTCGACAAGCTTGTTGAGACACTGAACGACAATGAGAATGTTACTATCGAACTTATGTCACATACCGATTCACGTGATACGGAGGAATATAACCAGGAATTATCACAGAAGAGGGCCCAGGTAGTTGTCCAGTACCTGATAAGCAAAGGGATATCACCTGACAGGCTGACTGCCAGGGGTTATGGGGAATCACAGCCGAAGGTTGTTGATGCAGCCATTGCTGCACAAAATCCGTTTCTGAAAGTTGGAGCAACGCTCGACGATCAGTATATTAACAGCCTGGCAAATGATGAACAGAAAGAAATTGCTCACCAGATAAACAGGAGAACAGAATTCAAAGTACTCAGGACTGACTATGAGGCTCCAAAGAACTAGAAAAAAACCATCCTTTTTCCTATCTTCGTGGCTCTAGAAAGTTATTATGGCCACAGAATCAAAATATAGTAAAAGAGGAGTGTCTTCCTTAAAAGAGGATGTACATGCAGCAATAAAGAATATTGACAAAGGACTGTATCCCAGGGCATTTTGTAAGATAGTGCCGGATATTCTGGGAGGAGACAGTGATTATTGTAATGTAATGCATTCCGATGGAGCAGGCACAAAATCATCCCTGGCTTATATATACTGGAAAGAGACAGGAGATATGTCTGTCTGGAAGGGTATAGCCCAGGATTCCATCGTGATGAATGTGGATGACCTGCTTTGCGTGGGTGCATATAATAATATTCTCTTATCCTCAACCATAGGTCGTAATAAGAATCATATACCCGGGGAAGTCATTTCAGCATTGATTAATGGTACCGAGGAAGTCCTGAAAGAATTTAGGGATCTTGGGATCGGGATCTGGCTAACAGGAGGAGAAACAGCAGATATCGGTGACCTGGTAAGATCTGTTGTGGTCGATTCTACAGTGATAACAAGGATGAAGAGGGAGGATGTCATCACAAATCGTAACATCAAAGCAGGTGATGTTATTATAGGGCTTGCATCTTTTGGAAAGACTACCTATGAGAAAGAGTATAACAGTGGTATGGGAAGTAACGGACTTACATCAGCACGCCATGATATATTCTCGCCATACCTGGCATCGAGGTATCCCGAGAGCCTCGATACGGAATTGCCTTATGATCTTATCTATGCCGGAAGAATGAAACTTACTGATACGGTTGAGGAGATTGGTACCGATGCAGGCAGGATGGTGCTTTCTCCAACACGTACTTATGCCCCGGTAATAAAACAGGTTCTTGAAACGATGCGTCATGAAATACATGGCATGATACATTGTTCCGGTGGCGGACAGACCAAGATCATGCATTTTGTCGACGATCTGCATGTTGTTAAGGATAACCTGTTCCCCCTGCCGGTGCTGTTCAGGATAATACATGGACAATCAGAAACATCCTGGCATGAAATGTACAGGGTATTTAACATGGGACACAGGTTTGAGATCTATATAAATGAAAAAAACGCGGATGATATAATCAGAATAGCTTCCTCTTTTGGTCTGGATGCCAGGATCATCGGGCATTGCGAATCATCCCGCAGGCGTAAACTGACCATCAGTTCAGAATTCGGCACATTCGAATACTAGTTCTCCGGTAACCCCAGCCTGACCAAACCCGGCTGAAACAAAATTTTATCCGGACAGTCAGTCGGGCAGGGGTTGCCGGTGACCGGGAAAAATCCCTTCTCCTGAATATCAGCACTTGTAAAAACAATCTCTTTTCTTATTATCTTTGCACCCTGAAATTTATCATTCTATGGCAAACAATATGATTCTTGAGAGGCTTGAAGGTGTCAGGACACGCTTCATTGAGGTTGGTGAGTTGCTTACCCAGCCTGAAATACTCTCGGATATGAAAAGGTATGTCAGGCTTAATAAGGAGTATAAGGGTCTAACACCTGTTGTGGAGGCATATGAACGTTATAAGACAGCTCTGAGTAATCTGAAAAGTGCCAGGGAGCTACTGGCTTCCGAGAAAGATGAGGAGATGCGTGAGATGGCAAAAGCCGAGATTGAGGAGTTGTCTGAAAAGATACCTGAAATGGAGGAGGAGATTCAGCTCCTTATCATACCTGCCGATCCTGAGGATGATAAAAACGCCGTTATGGAGATTAGAGCAGGGACAGGAGGTGATGAGGCAAGTATTTTTGCCGGTGATCTCTTCAGGATGTATACTAAATACTTTGAGACCAGGGGCTGGAAGGTTGATGTAAATAATACTTCAGAAGGTACAGCGGGTGGTTTTAAGGAGATTGTCTTCAGTGTTTCCGGTGATGGTGTATACGGAGTTATGAAATACGAATCCGGTGTTCACAGGGTTCAGAGGGTGCCGCAGACTGAGACACAGGGGAGGATACATACTTCTGCCGCAACCGTTGTGGTACTTCCTGAAGCGGACGAGTTTGATATTGACCTACGTCCGGAAGATATTCGTAAGGATACCTATTGTTCCTCAGGTCCGGGGGGCCAGTCAGTAAATACTACATATTCCGCTATCAGGCTTACTCATATTCCAACCGGTATTGTCGTGACATGCCAGGATGAAAAATCACAGATCAAGAACTATGATAAGGCTTTGAAAGAACTTAGGACAAGGCTATATAATCTTGAATATCAGAAATACCTCGACGGTGTGGCACATAGGAGAAAAACCATGGTTTCAACCGGGGACCGTTCGGCAAAGATCAGGACCTATAACTATCCACAGGGAAGAATGACAGATCACAGGATAAATTTAACAGTATATAACCTGCCGGCCATACTGGATGGCGATATACAGGAGATACTGGACAAGTTACAGATGGCTGAGAACGCTGAGAGGCTTAAGGAAAGCAATTTATAGACCTTCGATAATGAACCAGTCAGCTTTATTTAATAACATCGTAAAAAAGAAATCCTATCTATGTATCGGACTCGATTCCGAGATGGAAAAGATCCCCGCCTTTCTCCTTAAGGAAAAAGACCCGGTCTTCGAATTCAACAAAAGGATCATCGATGCAACACATACCTTTGCAGTGGCATATAAACCGAATGCTGCATTCTATGAATGTAATGGTCCTGACGGTTGGAGGTCATTTGATGCCACTGTGAGATATATTAAGGAAAACTACCCGGATATCTTTGTCATTGCCGATGCCAAACGAGGTGATATCGGAAATACCTCCAGGATGTATGCAAAGGCTTTCCTTGGGAATATGCCATGTGATGCCATTACGGTTGCACCATATATGGGAGAGGATTCTGTGACACCATTTTTATCTTACAATGATAAATGGATTATCCTCCTTGTCCTTACCTCCAATAAAGGAGCCGATGATTTTCAGTATCATAGTGATGACGGTCTGCGGTTGTTTGAAAGGGTACTGAATGTATCGCGTAAATGGGGAAATATCAATAATATGATGTATGTTGTCGGTGCTACACGGGCTGAGATGATCAAGGATATACGAAGGATAGTACCTGACCATTTCCTTCTTGTTCCTGGTATTGGGGCCCAGGGGGGTAGCCTTGAAGAGATCTCAAAATTCGGGATGAATAAAAAATGTGGTCTTCTTGTCAATTCTTCCAGGGGTATAATCTTTGCGGATAATACCAAAAACTTTGATAAGATTGCAGCAGAAAAAGCTGCAGGGGTACAGGTTGAGATGCAGGGGCATCTTCTGAAAAAAGGTCTTATTTAAGTTAGTTAAGTTAGTGCGGATTTGCAATCTGCGATAAGACCACAATATGGCACGGATTACAAATCCGTGCCAACATTGGTAGCCTCAGTCCAATACCTCATATTCTTGCGTCTGATCTTCAATTTTATTACCTTTACAGATAGCTGCTTATTAAATTCGTGCTGCAATGAAGGAGGAATTTCTGCACTACCTGTGGAAGTATAGCCTGTATTATTCAGAAAAGCTGGCAGATCGTGATGGTAACAGGATAGCTGTAATTAATCCGGGTGAATATAACCGTGATGCCGGTCCGGATTTCTTCAATGCCCGTATACGTATTGGAGATACCGTGTGGGCCGGTAACGTTGAGCTTCATACCAGGGCATCACAGTACAACCAGCATGGTCATAACAACGATCCGGCCTATGATAATGTCATCCTGCATGTTGTTGCTGAGGATGATAAAAAAGTATTTAATTCAAAAGGGCAGGAAGTGCTGACTGTCGCCCTTGAATTTGATCCCGGTATTTATAACAGGTATCTGTCGCTCATCAGCAATCCGTATATTATAGCCTGCCAGCAAGACATTGACCGGGTGGACAGGATGCAGCTACGACATTGGCTTGGCCGTCTGGTGGCAGAACGTCTTCAAGAGAAGTCGGAGCTTATATTAAGGGTCCTTGCAGAAACAGGCAATGACTGGAACGAAACTTTTTACAGGGTGCTCACACGTTATTTTGGTTTCCGTGTTAACAGGGAACCTTTTGAAATGCTAGCTGCTGCACTTCCTTTCAGGATCATCAGCAAGCATGCTGATAACCTTTTTCAGCTTGAAGCATTATTGTTCGGTGTTGCAGGTATGCTTGAAGAGGGACTTTTCAGGGAGGCATTAAATGACATTTATTACTGCGATCTTATAAAAGAGTTTAAAGTGTTATCATCAAAATATTCCCTGAAACCGATGGATGGCTGGATATGGAAATTTTCCAGGCTCAGGCCTGTAAATTTCCCGACAGTGCGGATTTCACAGCTGGCTTCTATGCTTTCGGTTACAGGAGGCCTTTTTTCACGTGTTATTGAAGCAGGTGACATGGGAGAATTACGTGATCTCCTTGAAGTTTCTTCATCGGAGTATTGGAACGATCATTATGTATTTGGGAAAAAAAGCAAAAGAATAAAAAAGAAAGCAGGGGTTCAGGCTACCGCCATTCTTCTTATCAATGCCGTAATACCAGTAATGTTCGTTTATGGTAAGAGCAGGGGAATCAACGATTTATGTGAGAGGGCCCTGGATTTTCTTGATCAGACAGAACCTGAAGAGAATATTATTATCAATGAATGGAAGAATTCCGGTATTACTGCGGGATCTGCTTTTTACTCACAGGCACTTCTGCAACTCAGAAACTGTTACTGCCGTAACCGGAGGTGTCTTGACTGTATAATAGGCAACAGGCTTATAATGTACGATATCCGTCTGATGAATAATGATGAACTGTTGCTTGAACCATAATACTTCAGTTTTTGTTTATTAAATATAGAATGATGAAAACTGACAGAAAATTTATGATATCCGGTATCCGGGAAGGTAAATAATAAGAATCTTTTGACAAATGTTAATAATTTTGTGACAAATACCTGAAAGATAATTATTTTCTACGCAACGTTTACCCCTTTTTTCACGTCTATATTGCAGAGATCGATAATAAGCATAAGCCTTTTGTCGTTTCTGTAATATGAAAATATTCAATAACTTTTAAAAATTTTCACAATTGTTTGATAATTTACATAAAAAAGCTGTATTTTTGCGTTCCAAAATTGGAGACTCGATATATTTATGGATAAATAATATTTTAATTAAGGATATGTACTTAACAACGGAAAAGAAGCAGGAGTTTTTCAAAACCTTTGGAACGTCTGAGATAGATACAGGAAATGCAGAGGGCCAGATAGCACTGTTTTCATACAGGATAAATCATCTTACTGAGCATCTGAAGAAGAACAAAAAGGATTTCAGTACTCAGCAGGCTCTTATCAAGCTTGTAGGGAAAAGGAGAAGGCTTTTGGACTACCTGAAAGTTAAAGATATCGGGCGGTATCGCGAAATCATAAAAGCATTGAAATTACGTAAATAGTAAAAAGGCAATTTAAAATTGCCTTTTTTCGTAGTATTTAGATTACTTTGTAATTTCAATTTTCACAAATCAAATATATAATGTTTAAAGTAAAAGAGAAGATTATTGACCTCGGCAATGGGAGGACAATAACACTTGAAACAGGCAGATTCGCCAGACAGGCTGACGGAGCTGTTATGTTAAAAATGGGCAAGACTATGTTGCTGGCCACTGTGGTTTCAGCAAAAGAAGCTAAAGAAGACACTGACTTTATGCCCCTGTCTGTTGAATATAAAGAGAAATATGCATCTTCAGGACGTTTTCCCGGGGGATTTTTGAAGAGAGAGGCTCGTCCTTCTGATTATGAAATACTTATATCACGTCTGGTGGACAGGGCTTTACGACCTCTGTTCCCTGATGATTATCATGCAGAGACTTTCGTTACTATAAATCTTGTATCGGCAGATATCGATATAATACCGGATGCACTGGCAGGTCTGGCGGCATCAGCTGCCCTGGCTGTATCTGATATTCCTTTTAACGGCCCTATCTCTGAAGTCAGGGTGGCACGTGTAAATAAGGAATTTATCATTAATCCCTCGGCTACACAGCTGAAGGAAGCAGACATGGACCTTGTAGTGGGCGCCACATATGAGAATATTCTTATGGTTGAAGGCGAAATGATGGAGGTATCTGAAGAGGAGATGCTTGAAGCACTGAAAATCGCACATGATGCTATTAAGGTGCACTGCAAAGCCCAGATGGAGTTTGCAGAAGAGGTTGGCTCCACTGTAAAAAGGGAATATGACCATGAGAACAACGATGAGGATCTGCGGAAGAAAGTATGGGATGAGACCTATGCAAAGTGTTACGATGCAGCTAAAACGCTGACAGCGGATAAACATGAGCGGACAGAGAATTTTGATGCTGTTCTAACAGAATTTCTTGAGCAGTTTACAGAGGAAGATCCTGTCGATGAAGTCCTGGCCAGAAGATATTACCACGATGTACTCAAGGAAGCATCAAGACGTCTTGTGCTGGATGAAAATGTCCGTCTCGACGGAAGAAGAACCGATGAGATACGTCCCGTTGAATGTGAAATAGATCCTTTGCCTGCAACCCATGGTTCTGCACTTTTTACCAGGGGTGAAACACAGTCTCTTACAACTGTTACACTTGGGACCAAGCTCGATGAGAAGATCATTGACGAGGTACTCAACCAGGGAACAGTAAAATTCACGCTACATTATAATTTCCCTCCATTTGCAACAGGAGAGGCAAGGCCTGTCAGGGGCATAAGCAGAAGGGAAATAGGTCATGGAAACCTTGCACACCGTGCTCTTAAGAACATGATGCCACCTGAAGAAGAGAATCCATACGCAATAAGGGTTGTTTCCGACATCCTTGAATCAAACGGTTCTTCTTCCATGGCCACTGTTTGTGCCGGTACCCTGGCATTAATGGATGCCGGGATAAAACTGAGAAAACCTGTTTCAGGGATTGCCATGGGCCTAATAACCGACAAGGATTCTGATAAATATGCGATACTGTCCGATATACTTGGTGACGAAGACCATCTTGGTGACATGGACTTTAAAGTAACCGGCACCCGTGATGGTATCACGGCAACACAGATGGATATCAAGGTCGACGGACTCTCATTCGAGATCCTTACAAAGGCGCTTAACCAGGCTAAAGCTGGCAGGATGCATATACTTGATATCATGACTGATGTAATCGCAGAACCTCGCCCGGACCTCAAACCACATGCTCCAAGGATAGAAATGCTTACAATACCTAAGGAGATGATAGGAGCCCTTATTGGTCCCGGCGGAAAAGTTATTCAGGAAATTCAGAGGGTTACAGGCGCTACCATAATAGTTGAAGAGACCAACGGATATGGTGATGTTAATATCTTCGGAGAGAACCTGGAGGTTATTTCAGCAGCAGTTGAATGGATTAAGAAGATAGTGGCTGTTCCTGAAGTAGGGCAGGTTTATAAAGGTAAGGTAAAGACAATAGTGCAGTTTGGCGCCTTTGTGGAAATATTGCCCAACAAAGACGGACTGCTTCATATCTCTGAGATTGACTGGAAGAAGGTGATGAAAGTGGAAGACGTCCTTAAGGAAGGGCAGGAGATTGAAGTCAAGGTAATCGATATAGACCCCAAGACCGGAAAAATTAAACTGTCGAGAAAGGAATTGTTGCCCAGACCTCCACGTCATGAGCATGACAGGAAGGATCATGGGTACAGGCCGGAAAACTAAAATTTTAATTTGGCCCCATAATTTCACAGAGAAATAGACTCAGGGGATGAAGATCAGGTATAATTATGTGGTGATTGAAGGGAATATTGGAGCCGGCAAGACCACCCTGGCCCGGAGGATAGCCGATCAGTTCAATGCCCGCCTGGTACTTGAACGGTTTGCAGATAACCCGTTCCTTCCGAAATTCTATAAAGACCCTGGCAAATATTCATTTCCCCTCGAGCTGTCTTTTCTTGCCAGCCGTTACAGGCAGCTTAAGGAAGAACTGGTACCCCAGGATCTTTTTAAGTCATTTACAGTGGCTGATTACTATTTCATGAAGTCGCTTGTGTTCGCTGCCTCCACACTCGATAGCGATGAGTATAACCTTTACCGTCAGATCTTTTATATTATTTACGGATCCCTGCCAAAACCCGATATATATGTATACCTGCATATGACACCGGAACGTCTTCTCAGGAATATAGAAAAAAGGGGGAGGAAATATGAACAATCGATAACAGGGGAATACCTTCAGAAGATACAGGACAGTTATTTTTCATTTTTTAAGCAGAATCCTGAGAACAAATATCTCGTTATTGATGTTAATGAGATAGATTTTGTAAGCAATGAAAATCATTATAATAAAGTAATTGACGCTATATTTTTTGATAACTATCCTGTTGGGTTAAATAAAGTTATCTTGTAAATATTTTGTTTAATTTGTTCTATTATAAGTTATTTATTTTAAATTTGTAGATGTTTATAAATCACTATAATATTAATATTGAACAACAAATAAGGTATCATAAACAAATAACACTTTTTACTATGAAAAAATTCAGAAGCTATTTTATCCTTATCCTTGCCGCACTTGTTATGACAAGCTGCAGTGGCTTGAATAAAATGAAGAAGAATTCAGACCTTGTCAAATATGAAGTCACACCAAAAGTGCTTCAGACTGATGCCGGAGTAGTTAATGTTACTATAAAAGGCACCTTCCCTTCAAAATATTTTGACAAGAAGACCACACTAACAGCTACCCCTGTGCTTACTTATACAGGAGGTGAAACAGCTTTTGATAAGGTTCAGGTTGTTCAGGGCGAAAGTGTTCAGGCAAATAATAAGGTGATCAGTTATGACGGTGGCAACTTTACCTATACTGGATCTGTCCCTTATAAGGATGCTATGAAAGTATCGGAACTTGTTCTCAGGATCAAGGCCACCAGGGGATCAAAAAGCGTAGAATTTGATCCTGTAAAACTGGCCGATGGTGTTATAGCCACATCAACACTTGTTGATGAGACCGGCACACCAATTCTTATGAAAGATAACTATAAGCAAATTGTACCTGAAGCAAAGAAAGCCCAGATTCACTATATAATCAACAGGGCCGATCTTCGAAATTCAGAGCTCAAGGATGAAGATATTGCCCTTCTTCGTGACTATATCAATACTGTTAATACAGATTCAGCTCTTGTATTCACAACAACAGATGTCAGCTCATATGCCTCTCCTGATGGTACAATGAAGATCAATACACCGCTTTCAGAAAGAAGGGGTAAGACAGCTGATAAATTTATCAGGAAAGAGTTTAAGAATGTTGATGCAGCTTCCGGTGAAGGATTCTTCGATGAGAAAACCACTCCGGAAGACTGGGCAGGCTTCAAGGAACTTGTTGAGAAATCAAACATCCAGGATAAAGACCTTATATTAAGAGTACTGTCCATGTATTCAGATCCTGATGTACGCGACAAGGAGATAAAGAACATGTCTGCTGCTTTTGAAATTCTGAAAACAGACATTCTGCCCAAGCTGAGAAGATCGGTCATGACCGTTAATGCTAATGCTGTTGGGAGAACAGACGAACAGATACTTGCTCAGATGAGATCAGATCCAAAAGCTCTGGGTCTTGAAGAAATGCTTCGTGCAGGTGTTCTGACAAATGATCCTAACGAACAGCTTAAATTCTACCAGATTACTTCTGAAAACTTCCCGAAATGTGTTCGTGCTGCCAATAATATCGGTGTCGCCGACATGAGGCTCGGGAAAGTTGATGATGCTATAGCAGCTTTTGAAAAAGCTCAGGCCATCATGAATAATGATGTTGTTAAGAATAACCTGGGTATCAGCAATCTTGCAAAAGGCAACGTGGCAAAAGCAGAGGAATACTTCAATTCAATGACTGCTGCAACTCCTGAGTCTAAATGGGGTCTTGGCGTTATTGCGATTACAAAAGGTGAATATGATAAAGCTGTTAACTACTTTGGCAATAAGCCATCATTCGATCTTGCTCTTGCACAGCTTCTGAAAGGTGATGTCAACCAGGCCAAATCAACTCTCGATGCAGTTAAAGTTGCCGGTAAAGATGGAAGGGTTGATTATCTCAAAGCAGTCGTTGGTGCACGCCTTGATGATAAGGACTATATGCTAAACGGTCTTCGTGAAGCTGTTGGAATGAATTCTGACTGGAAAGCTTATGCAAAAACAGATATAGAATTTGCAAAGTATTTCAACGATGATACATTCAAGTCAATTGTTCAGTAAAATTCAATAATTATATCATTGGTAGGCCTGTTTAATTAAACAGGCCTACTTTTTTTTGTAGTGATATCCCATAATACTATACCAACGCTAATAGCTATATTAAAAGAATGCTTGGTCCCGAACTGGGGTATTTCCACGCAGGCATCACACATGTTGATAATATCCTGGGCCACTCCGTTAACTTCATGTCCGAATATCAGAACATATTTTTCATCGCGGATGAAATCCATATCCTGAAGTTCAACTGATCCTTCAGCCTGCTCAATGCCTATTATCCTGTATCCTTTCGACCTGTATTCATTTACGGCATCGGCAGTGGAAGGATAATATTTCCACGCAACAGATTCAGTGGCACCCAGTGCGGTTTTCTGTATTTCGCGGTGAGGTGGCACAGCAGTAATTCCACAAAGACATACAGCTTCCGTCAGAAATGCGTCAGCCGTTCTGAAGATTGATCCGACATTGCTCTGGCTCCTGACATTATCAAGAATTACCACAACAGATGATTTATCTGTCTTGCGGAATTCTTCCACACTCTTTCTGTTAAGTTCACTGTTACGGAGCTTCCTCATAATTTTATACGAAAATAGTCAAATAATCCTGTAATTATTGCTATTTTGCGATCGTTGGTTTCTTTGAAATTGACTGTTTTATTCATATAACTAATAATGTAAAATGAACGTTCATGAATTTCAGGGGAAATCCATATTGAAATCTTACAATGTGGATATCCAGGAGGGAACAGTTGCCGGGACCCCGGAAGAGGCTAAGGAAATAGCTCGGCAGATGAAAGAAAAAAACGGATCTGATTTTTTTGTGATTAAGGCTCAGATTCATGCAGGAGGAAGGGGCAAAGGAGGTGGAGTTAAACTGGCCAGGTCGGTGGAAGAAACAGGAGAAATCGCAGGCCGTATCCTGGGTATGCAACTCGTAACACCACAGACAGGTCCGGGAGGAAAGACGGTGCATAAAGTGCTTGTTGCAGAAGATGTCTATTACAAGGGAGAAACAGAACCGAAAGAATACTATATAAGCATCCTGCTTAACAGGAACACAGGTCATAACATCTTTATGTATTCACCTCAGGGAGGTATGTCCATTGAAGAGGTAGCCGAGAAAACACCTGAACTTATTTTTACCGAGGAAATAGATCCCGGTCTCGGACTGCAGCCATATCAGGCACGTAAAATAGCATTCAACCTCAAACTTTCAGGACTGGCATTCAAGAATATGCAGAAATTTCTTAACGGTCTTTATAAAGCCTATACAGGAAGTGATGCACAATTGCTGGAGATCAACCCGGTCCTTAAGACCAGTGATAACAGGATACTGGCTGTCGATTGTAAAATGGTGCTCGACGATAATGCTCTTTACAGGCATCCCGACCTTGCGGCCATGAGAGATATTGCAGAGGAAGATCCTGTTGATGTTGAGGCGGGGGAATATAATCTGAATTTTGTTAAACTTGATGGAAATGTAGGATGCATGGTAAATGGAGCCGGACTGGCGATGGCTACTATGGATATAATCAAACTGTCCGGCGGATCACCTGCCAATTTTCTTGATGTAGGTGGTGGTGCCAATCCCAGGACCGTAGAGGCCGGCTTCCGTATTATACTGAAGGATCCTGCTGTCAAGGCCATCCTGATCAATATTTTTGGTGGAATTGTGCGATGCGACAGGGTCGCTAATGGTGTTGTTGAGGCTTATAAATCGATAGGTGAGATCAAAGTACCCGTTATTGTCAGACTTCAGGGTACCAACGCGGAAGAGGCCAAGACTATTATCGATAATTCGGGACTTTCTGTTTATTCGGCACTGTCATTCAGTGATGCTGCATCACTTGTAACGAAAGTGCTGAACTGATAACATGAAGATACCCCTTAATGTATATTCTGCAATCCCGGTTTTAAGGATTTTCTTAGCACCGCGATTTTTTATGTTGCACCGGTTCAAAATGATTTCCCGGCATTAATTTGTATACCTATCTCTTATGAGATTCATCACAGAAAGGCTTGTTGGATGACTTGCCGCACCTGCATAAAAGTACTTCATTTAAGGATCTTTCCGTCTTGCGTTTAAGATCTTTCAGGATAAAGTTACCGGTTACTTTAACCGGTCCTGTATCAGGTATGTCAACTTTTACCTGGTTATTATTGTTTTCACTGTTTCCCATCACTGAATAATTAACCATTGAACCCTATCTTCCTGTGCTGCCCGTCACAGAACGGCTGATGATCGCTTACACCACACCGGCATATAGAGATAAGGCTGTCTTTAACTTCTTTTGTGTGTCCGCTGTAAGTCAGTGTAAAGGTGCCTTTTATGACAATAGGTCCGTCAGTCATAACCTTGACACTGACAGGCGATTCCTCGGGTTCCCGGATTAACTGATCAATAAGTTCGGGCCTTCTGAATTTTATATGGTTGACCTGGTCGCTGGTCACAGTCTTATTCTTTTCATCATCATTCCATTTCCATGTAAGTGCTTCAGTCGGACACATGTTCACAACTTCTATGATTCTTTCAGTTGTTGATCCGCTCATATCCACCCATGGCCTGCTGCTGGGATCAAATACCTCAATCAGTTCCCTGTAACAATAAGATGCATGCACACAGGCAGATGGCTTCCAGTATACTGTAATATCATCATTTCTGTATCTTCTTCCACCTGAAAATTTTTTATTGTCGTCACTCATAATTATCCTTTTAGTAATCAGCCTGTATAAAACATATATAATCAATGCCTTATAAACAGGTTCCGGTTCCCCGGCCAGGCCTGTTCCTTTATGCTCTATAAAATAAATTGTACGCAATTTAGTATTTTTATGGCTTTGGTTAAATAATAAATCAAATGAAAATTAATAATTTAGATATGTCATATTTTAATTGAGTAAAATTCATTTAATTAGTGCCGTCATAGATTTTTAAACTCCGCCTTTTACAGGCTTTTTTATATCACAGATTCAAAAGGAATGGTACCTTTGAAATAGTTGTTTTTATGCTGGTTACTGGTGGTTGAATTCATGCCGTTTTGATTTATGAGAAGAGAAGAACGAATCGTCTGGTATAAGATTATCAGAAGATATTTGTCTTATATTATATTTTCTGTTGTTCTTATTCTGGCTTCCGTACGAGCATTTGCAGCGGGAAGTCATGACAACAATGTTGTTCCGGACTCAGTATCCGTAAGCGGGTACCATATCCTTGCCTATTCCCTCTTTAACATGTTTATTTTTCTTTCCCTGTTCCTGGTTATTTTGTGTGGTATACTTGTGTTTTTTTCCATACGGCTTACATTGTCAAATAAGGACCTGCAGGAAAAAGCAGACAGGATGAATGAAGAGAACAAAAACCTGTCAGTCGAAAATGAGGAGCTTGCCCACAGGTTGAATACTATTGGAAGTCAGGGAAATGAATCAGGCAGGTTTTACAGCATGCTGGTCCGGTCTGCAAGCGACGGAATAATTTATTATGATAAGGACTGGAAACTGATCTATGCAAATCCTGCGTTTTACTCCATGATCGGATATGATTCTGAAGAATTCAATACTGTAGAACCAAAGGACCTCATTCACCCCGACGACAGGGATTTTCTTAAATACCGTGATAAGAGACTTCTTGAAAAAGGATATTTTGAATGTGAATTAAGGTTGAGACACAGGGAAGGCGAATATTTTAATATATCAGAAAGGGCTGTTCAGGTGAAGGATGAGAAAGACAATACTCTGGGCGCCCTTGTTATACTGCGCGATATAACCAGGATAAAACAGGTTCATGAAGAACTGGTTAAAGCTAACCTGGAAGCTGAGGCAAGCAGCAGGCTGAAGTCAAGTTTCCTGGCTAATATTTCCCATGAGATAAGAACCCCGTTGAACAGCGTTGTCGGGTTTTCCAACCTGCTCCTTACAGATGATCTGGATAAGGAAGTAAAGGAGGAATATATTGAGCAGATAAATTACAACAGTGAAAAGCTTATCCAGATAATTGGCGACATTATAGACCTTTCCCGTCTTGAAAGCTCACAGATTGAAATAACATATGAAGAGACATCCCTTAATTCTATTATAACCGAGATCACAGAAGAAGCAAGACAAATCATTAGAAGAAATGAGAAATCGGTTATTCTGAATGTTGTGAATCTGTATGGCGATAGCAGTGACCTGATATTTACTGACAGGGTATGGCTGAAGAGAGTCCTTACCCATCTTATGGATAATGCCATCAAATTTACACTTGATGGATCTGTCGAGTTATCCTATTTGAGGGACAATGACAATATAGTATTTAAGATAAAAGATACAGGAATAGGTATCAATAAGGAAAATCTTGAAAGGATATTTGAAGAGTTCAGGCAGGAAATTAACGGTCACCATCGCCCGTTTGAAGGACTGGGTATAGGACTTACACTGGCAAAGGAGGTAGTAGAAAGGATGGGAGGAACCATACATGTTGAATCGGAGAAGGGGATTGGATCTGAATTCAGTTTCGCTTTACCATATCGTCCTGCCGGAGGCATAAGAATAAAACCCAAGACTTCCCTGGAGGAGCAGTTTTTCAAACCGATTGACTGGGGTTCAAAGAAATGTCTGATCGTCGATGATAATAAGGATGTTCTGATATACCTCAGCAGGATACTTACAGATACCGGCATGTCTGTTCTTATGGCACGTTCAGGTCGTGAATCTGTTGACCTGATAAAGTCACATTCTGATATTGATGTTGTCCTTCTTGATATGCAAATGCCCGAGATGAACGGCATTGAAGTGACAAAGGAGATCAGGAAGATTCGGAAGCATATGCCTATCATAGCACAAACTGCTTTTATCTTTGAGGATGATAAGGACATTATCCTTGAAGCCGGCTGTGACGCCTGTCTTATTAAACCTATCAGAAAAGACCATCTTCTGACGGTACTCTCCAGCTTTATAAGGTCCTGACCGTTTCCCGGCTGTAACATACATTTCAGGCAGGAATGTTATATGCGCGTAAAGTCTTGTTTAAGGGCCAGTGATCCGTAAAATTATTCTTACTTTGTACCGGGATAAAGCGAATGACAGGAAACCGTTTTGCAGATATTATTTTACCGCTGGCTGTAAGGGGAAGGTACACCTACCTTATACCGGAAGAACTTTCAGGAAAGGTAATAGAAGGGGTACGGGTATTTGTGCGTTTTGGGAGTAACCAGACGTATGCGGGAATAGTACTCAGTATACACGATAATGACCCGGGAATACCAGGAATAAGACCTGTTATAAAAGTGCTTGATGAGATTCCCCTGATAAACAGGTTTCAGCTGCACCTCTGGACATGGATCTCTGAGTATTACCTTTGCGGCGAAGGTGAAGTGATGAAAGCTGCATTGCCTTCCGCAATAAGCCTGGCCGAATATAAACCAAAGTTCAATACCTGTATCAGGTTATCAAGGCGTTACAGTGATGACGAACTGAATGATATTCTTGACAGCCTCAGGAGAGCAGGAAGGCAGCAGGCACTGCTTATGACTTTCCTGAGCATGACTGAATATTCAACTGATTCTGAAAAACCGGAAATAAGCAAGTCGGAATTACTTGCAAAGTCAGGTGTCTCAGCTGCGATCCTTGATACGCTTGTTGCAAAAGGTATTCTTGCTTCATTCTCGCGGCAGGTGTCAAGGATCCCGGGTGATGCAGCCATAGCTGAACCTGTCAAAAAATTGAGTGAAGCACAAAAGATAGCATACACATCAATTAAGGAACAATTTATGGAGAAGGAGATTGTACTTCTTCATGGTGTTACCTCAAGCGGGAAAACAGAAATATACATACATCTTATAGAAGAGCAGCTTAAAGCCGGGAAGCAGGTTCTGTACATGCTTCCTGAAATTGCCCTGACAACGCAGATCATCCAGCGACTCAAACGTCATTTTGGGGAATCAACAGGGGTATACCATTCGAGACTGAACGACCGGGAAAAGGTAGAGATATGGAGAAAGGTTGCTGATGATGATCCTGCAACAGGATTCAGGCTGATACTCGGTGTAAGGTCATCGGTATTTCTTCCTTTCAGCAACCTGGGATTAATAATTATCGATGAAGAACATGACGGCTCATATAAGCAACATGACCCTGCTCCCCGTTATCATGCCCGCGACACGGCAATAATGCTGGCAGCTGTTCATAAGGCAAAAACAATACTGGGATCTGCATCCCCTTCAGTGGAAAGCTTTAACAATGCCCTTAAAGGCAAATTCGGACTGGCCGAACTGACAGAGAGGTATGGAGCCATAAAGTTGCCTGAGATAATTATAGCCAATACCAGGGATGCGTACCGCAAGAAACTGATGGTATCACACTTTACCCCTGAGCTTTTGAATGCAATTGATGAGGCTCTGGTGAAGGAGGAACAGGTTGTCCTTTTCCAGAACAGGAGGGGTTTTTCGCCATATATTCAGTGTTCTGAATGTGGATGGATACCTGTTTGTGTTGATTGTGCCGTAAATCTTACATATCATAAGGCGATCAATAAACTTGTATGCCATTATTGCGGGTATACTACCGACCTGCCTCATGCATGCGGAAACTGCCATTCAACAGGAATGACAACCCGTGGATTTGGTACTGAGAAAATAGAAGATGAAATAAAGATAGTCTTTCCCGGTGCAAGAGTGGCGAGGATGGACCAGGACACAACACGCAGCAAGAATTCATTTTCCAGGATAATACAGGACTTTGAGGAAAGACGTATAGATATACTTATCGGAACACAGATGATTTCCAAGGGACTCGATTTTGAGAATCTCACCGTGGTAGGGATTCTTAATGCGGATAATATGCTTAATTTTCCTGACTTCAGGGCACATGAAAGAAGCTTTCAGCTTATGGAGCAGGTAAGCGGAAGGGCTGGCAGACGCAGCAAGCAGGGTAAGGTCATCATTCAGACAGCAGACCCGGCTCACCGGATCATACGACTTATGCTAAGGCATGATTACAATACCATGTTCAGGATGCAAAGTGAGGATAGGATGGCTTTTAACTACCCTCCTTTCTGCAGGATGGTCAGGATAACAATAAAGCACAGGGACAGGGACACTCTGAACCATTTTGCCCATCTGCTGGGAGAAGAACTTAAGATCATCTTTGGTAAACGAGTCCTTGGTCCCGAAGCACCGGTCATTTCCAGGGTGCAGGCATGGTATATAAAAAATATACTTATCAAGATAGAAAGGGAGAAACCACCCGCAAAAGCAAAACATCTCCTTGAAGGTGCAATTGAAAAGACCGGGAAGATGAAAGGTGCATCTTCCCTGCGGATCTCGGTAGATGTGGATCCTTATTAATAAGTCGTGCAAGTCGTGCAGGTCGTGCAAGTCGTGTATCGGGAACCGTGATGTCAGGAAAGGTCTGCCTTTCAGACACGAGGACATTCTCATTTATGTATCAGAAAATAATGTTATTTTTGATAAGCTAAAAAGTCATTAATGAAAATTGAAGTATCAAACGGCGAGATCATAGACAAGCTCACTATCATCCAGATAAAACTGGAAAGGATAAAGAATGAAACAAAACTTGTCAACCTCCGGAAAGAATTCGATATTCTTACTGAAGCTGCAGCATCGATAATCAGTACTGATGATCCTCTATATAAAGCATTGTATGATGTTAATTGTGAATTATGGGATATCGAGGACAGGATACGCGACCTTGAACGTAAAATGGATTTCAGCGAAGAGTTTATTTCTACGGCACGGTTGGTATATTTTAAAAATGATCGCAGGTCAGAATTGAAGCGTGAGATCAACTTAAGGACCTCATCGGGACTGATCGAGGAAAAATCGTACGAAAAATACTGACATGCGTCTGCTTGTGATCAGGACATCGGCAATGGGTGATGTTGCTCTCACCATCCCGGTACTTAAGGCGGTCAGGAAGAAATACCCCTCGCTTCAAATTACAATGGTCACAAGAAAATCATTTAGCCCGTTTTTCAGTTCTGTTGAGGGTATTGACCTTCTTTTCTCCGATTTCAGGCAAAGACATAAGGGCCTGGCAGGGATTTTCAGGCTATTAAGGGATATTAAAGACAGATACGAACCGGATCATATCATTGACCTTCATGATGTACTGCGATCAAAGCTGCTTCGGTTCTTATTCAGGATAACCGGAGTACCGGTATCTGTAATTGATAAAGGCAGATCCGAAAAAAGGGCACTCACAGGGGGAAAGGAGAAAAAGCAACTGAAGCATTCCATAGAACGATATTGTGATGTTTTTGCAAAGGCTGGCTACCCTGTTACTCCTGAGAGGGACCAATTGATTATTCCATCGGCAAATGCTTTAAAAAGAGTGTCAGAAGTAATGGGAACCGGTGACACAATACATATCGGTTTGGCCCCATATGCGAAGCATAAGCTTAAGATGTGGCCGGAAGAGAAAATGATAGCTCTGCTGAAGCTTATTTCGGAAAAGTATAAATGCAGGTTCTGGCTTTTTGGCGGAATGGAAGAAAAAGACAGGCTGGATGCTTTCTGTTTAAAAGTTCCAGGATCGACAATTGTTGCAGGTATGCTGAACCTGGATGAGGAGCTCGCTCTTATGAGCAGGCTCAGACTTATGATAGCCATGGATTCCTCCAATATGCATATGGCTGCTCTTACCGGAACCAGGGTTATTTCCATATGGGGTGGGACTGATCCTCTTGCGGGATTTGGAGCATGGATGCAGGATGACGCCTTCTCGGTGCGGATTCCCGTTGAGGTACTGACATGCAGGCCATGCACAATTTATGGAAAAGGGGAATGTAAAAGAGGTGATTTTGCCTGTATGAACTGGCTCACACCGGAAGCGGTGTTTGAACGTATAGAAAAAATTAACTTATAACATTAATAATTGACAATGAACCAGGAAGATCGTATTACCAGGCAAAAAGTAAAAAACAGGGCAGATATTTCAGGAAGAACCATTATGGCTCTTATAGTGGTATTTTTAATAGCTGCTGCAGGTTATTTCCTGAAACATAAAACAAAACAGGTTAAAAGCGATCCGGCAGAACTGGTGAATCCCCTCATGGGGACAGACTCGGAGTATGAACTTTCAAACGGCAATACCTATCCGGCAATTGCCCTTCCATGGGGGATGAATTTCTGGACTCCCCAGACACGAAAAATGGGTAACGGATGGTGTTATACATATAATGATCACAAGATCATGGGAATAAAGCAGACTCATCAGCCCAGTCCGTGGATCAACGATTATGCTGCTTTCTCCCTGATGCCTGAGACTGGCAAGTTGAAGCTCTCGGAAAGTGAAAGGGCTTCATGGTTCTCGCATAAAGCTGAAATATCAAAACCCTTCTATTACAGAGTTTACCTGGCTGATTATGATGTGACTGCAGAGGTTACGCCAACAGAACGTTCGGCTCTCATCAGGTTTACATTTCCGCAGAGTGATTCTGCATTTATATTACTCGATGGATTCAACAGGGGATCAATGGTGAAAATAATACCGGAGGAACATAAGGTAATCGGGTACTGCAGGAATAATCATGGTGGGGTGCCTGATAATTTCCATAATTATTTTGTAGCCATTTTCGATAAGAATTTCACTTCAACGGATACTTTTCACGGAGATACTCTGAACCCGGGAAGTTTGCAACAGGAAGGATATCATTCAGGTGCTGTCCTGGGATTCAATACTGTGAGGGGAGAGAAGATAACTGTACGTGTTGCTTCTTCATTTATAAGTCCGGAACAGGCTATGCTTAACCTGACCCGGGAGACCTCGGGTAAGGATTTTGAGACAGTAAAAAAGGAGGCTAAAGAGGCATGGAACCGACAGCTTGAAAGAGTAAATGTTGAAGGTGGAACAGCTGACCAGCAAAGGACATTCTATTCCTGCCTGTACAGGATGCTGCTCTTCCCGAGGCAGTTTTTCGAGGTAAACAATAAGAACGAAATAGTGCATTACAGTCCATATAACGGGAAGGTGCTTCCGGGGTACATGTATACCGATAACGGTTTCTGGGATACCTTCAGGGCTTTGTTCCCTTTCCTTACTTTAATGTATCCCGATGTAGACAGCAAAGTGATGCAGGGACTTGTCAACGCTTATGAGGAAAGCGGATGGTTACCGGAATGGGCAAGTCCCGGTCACCGCGATTGTATGATAGGATCCAACTCGGCCTCACTGATCACCGATGCATATATGAAAGGTATAAGGGGGTATAACATAGATACATTATATAATGCCATCATTAAGAACACCAAAGGTCCCGGACCCGTGTCGTCGGTAGGAAGGACGGGGGCCTCATATTATAATGATCTTGGCTATATTCCATATAATGTGGGTATCAACGAGAACGTTGCCAGGACACTTGAGTATGCATACGCCGATTTTTGCATATGGGAATTGGCTAAAGCACTTAAACGTCCGCAATCTGAGATCGATCTGTATGCCAAGAGGGCGATGAACTACAAGAACGTCTTTGATCCGGGCAGGAAGCTTATGCGTGGACGTAACCTTGACGGGCAGTTCCAGTCGCCATTCAGCCCGTATAAATGGGGAGATGCCTTTACTGAGGGTAACAGCTGGCATTACACCTGGAGTGTTTTTCAGGATGTGAATGGTCTTATAAACCTGATGGGCGGAAGAAAAGCATTTGTTGCAAAGCTGGATTCTGTCTTTACTGTACCCCCGGTTTTCGATTACTCATACTATGGTGTTGTGATACATGAGATAAGAGAGATGCAGATCGCTGACATGGGCAACTATGCACATGGCAACCAGCCTATACAACATATGATCTACCTGTATGATTATGCAGGAGAACCATGGAAGGCACAATATCATGTTCGTGATGTTCTTACAAAACTGTATAACTACACTCCCGATGGGTATTGCGGTGATGAGGATAACGGCCAGACCTCCGCCTGGTATGTCTTTTCATCCCTTGGCTTCTATCCTGTTACTCCCGGCACTAACCAGTATGTGTTCGGATCTCCCTTATTTGACCGGATGACACTTACATTTGAGAATGGAAAGAAAATGGTTATCAGCGCACAGAGCAACAGCAGTAAGAATATATACGTACAGGATATAGTCCTTAACGGCAGATCACTGAACAGGAATTATATAACACAGGATGAACTTACAGGAGGTGGTGAACTGGTGTTCAGGATGGGGCCTGATCCCAATAGGACCAGGGGTATAAAACCGAAAGATGCACCTTATTCGATGAGTGGAGAGTGAGAGGCGAGGATTTGTAATCCAGGCCTAATTATTATAGTCTTAATCTAATATGGAAGTGCACCAGCAGTTTGGTCAGCCATACCATCAGCAGTGCCCATGCTATTGATCCGGCAATTACTACCAGCGGGATCCCTGAATGCTTATAATAAAGTACCGGAACACCCGTACTCCATATGAGGTAATAAAGAATATCGGGAGCGAGGTATGTTGTCAGGGAATTTTCACCTGCAGGTCTCAGAAAAGCTGCCCACCTGCTTTTCTTCCTCACATCGATGATCCAGTACAACAGGGCAAAGAGAATCATGCTGATACCGTTACAGATCATTCCCCAGCTTGGTGTGGCTATTATTTTGGAAATTATGAACCATTTGCGGAGGAAGAAACCAATTCCCAGACTTATAATTCCGAGTGAAGCTATAATGGCGGTTGTCTTAAAATGGTCTTTTGAGGCATATTTTTTAAGTATGAGAGCTGTCAGAACGCCTGCAAGTACTATTGATGGCACATTTCCCTCAAAGATGATCCCCAGGATGGGCCTTACCGGATCAAGGAACGACAGGAGACTGAGCATATCCAGGATGTTAAGAGCCAGGAATATAAGAAAGGCAATTGCTATTTTCAGAATACTATCACGGAAAGCCAGGTAAATCAGACCTGCGGTCAGATAGCCCCAGCCAATGAGTCCCAGTATTCCCCACCACGATGTTATGAAAGAACCGTTATTCTCAAGCTTCCCCGAATTGAACTTAAAGGCCAGCAACACCAGCAGGGCCATACCTGCATACTTAAGCCCGGTGACTGTAAAAAAGTTGTTGTCTGTTTTTTTATAGTCATTCCATACCAGGAAAACGCCCAGGTACATAAGTATTGCCCAGAGGTTTCTATTGATACCTGTCAGTTCGGAATCCACTCTTCCTGAGTTAAGCATAAGAAGTCCGATGATCAGCAGACTGATAGTCCTTATAACTATATGACGGGCTGTGGAATATGTTGTATCACCGCGTGATATTCTCTTCCCGATAGCATATGGTATAGCCATACCCACCATGAACAGGAAACCCGGAAAAACCCAGTCGGCCAGTCCCATACCGTCGTAACTGGCTTCCATATGCCCCAGCCAGGAAGGCACGCCCGGCATGTACAGGTCGTTGACAAAGAGCATAAGAACGAGGGTGAGACCCCGCATGATATCTATCGAAGAAATTCTTTCATTCTGTGCCATAGGTATAAGGTTGATTTCAGGATGTCAAGTTAAAAAATTAAAATAAAATTATAACAGATGCTGATTATAATGAGTCATCAAAGAAGAAAGAAGGATAAACGTTGTAAAAAATTATTATTTTTGCGGCTGGATAATGGTGAGCGAGGCTCACCTGACGCAGGTAATGTAAGACAATCCTCCTTCGCGACCACCTTCGCTGAAGCTACGGTGGTCAGAGAAGGCTACGGAGGACAAAGCGGGGTGTGGCGCA
>CAYYIW010000041.1:31938-35166 GCA_964472085.1 uncultured Rikenellaceae bacterium
CGGGGTGTGGCGCAGTTGGTAGCGCACTACGTTCGGGACGTAGGGGCCGGAAGTTCGAGTCTTCTCACCCCGACAAAAGAAAAAGCCTTTCCGCGTTAGCGGGAGGGCTTTGATTTTTCAATGTGTTGAAAGCTTGCTTTCATAAGCATTTGAAAAATTAAAGACCGGAAAGGAGCGGAGCGACTGAAAGGCTTTTTCTTTTCAGCCTCCCCCCTGGAAGTCCGCCCTGACCTCACGCAGTGAGCGTCAGGGCAATCTTCTCACCCCGACTCATTAAATCAAATGGCCTTGTAATTCAGATATTTACAAGGCCATTTTTATTAGTAGTACAAAATGTAGTACAAAATTATTCCTGTTTATAAATCAATCAATGGCTTTCCAAGCGTCATTTATTGAGTAACCTCTGCCACGAGCAGTTGTATTGTGAAAATTAATTACTATCTGATCCCGGATATTCAGTAAATCAAATGTTTTCTGAACTTGAGGAAATACATTAGCATAATCAGCTACAAAAATACTGAACATAAAAAAAGCTATTTTAAGATTGAATATGGTCAAATCTCTAAATGCTTCTTCTCCCTTGTCAAACATATTTGCAAATTGGAATATTGAAACATTTGAAGGATGGGAATACTGTGAGAAATATGTATAGATATTCTCTAATAAACCTGCCTTTATCTCCATCGTTTCAGTTAGTTGATGCCAATGCATAAAAACTACATTGGTTTCATCAAATCTTATTAAATACTCTTTTTCTTTAAGTCTATTCTGAATTTTAGCCTTATTTCTTTCATCAAGTTTTGCATATAGTTCAGTTTTTTCAATAGCTGTTTTGATACTTTCTATCTCTTCCTTTTCTTTTTCAAACTTCAATCTGCTCTCAGGGGAAGTGATGGCACTTTCAAATCTTTGACGATATAATAGGCCGGAGTGCACCCATAATAAATAAGTTATATACTTTTCATCAGGATTTTTTGCATATCGGTAAATTAGATTGAACAACCCTGTTGTTTCATAGATATTCCTTATAAAAGAAGCGACGATTGTTGGGTCAATTATTTTTTTCAAACGAGAACCGTCTTTTGATTCATAAGAAATACCAATTATCACGCTCTTTAGATGTAATACCTTGGTTAAAATCATTTGCAGGACTATTTTAGCATCTGCTTCATGACTGCTATAAACTGGTTCGTTATGATGCTTTTGAACAACCTTAAAAAGGAATTCTGAATAAACATCAAGCAAATCAATGCAATCATCCAAAGTATTTACCTTAAATAATCTGGAGCATTCGTTTCTAAGATTCTCTTTATCCATTTCTTGTGTTTTTCAAAAAAGGAAGATTGAATAACTTAAAGCTACTTCATTGATAAATTCTGGCCGGCACAAATAAGATTATTTATTGTTAAAGCGCAATAGTTACGTTTTAAACTGGCAACACCAGTCCTTCAAGTTGATCGGTATAATTTAGTTCAGTAATTTTTATTGATTCTCTTTTGAATGGGAAATTGATTGATGGATTGATATGAATGATATTCGTTAAATTATCAGACGTATCAATTGAATCGGTAATAAGCTTATTGACATGATCATCACAAAACGAATAGCCAATGATCATAAGCGTTTTACAAAGCATAATTCTTTTTTCTGACTCACTAAATAAAGCATTGTAAATGCCTGCTTGTGAGATAATCTCATCTTTTTTTGTCCCGGTTATAAAGTTAGGATCAATTGCCCAGTGGAATGATTGAACCTTTTCACCTGTTTCTGGATTGTGTCGATATGGCCTTTGTTTGGTGTAATAATCATTTGTTTTAAAATATAGATACTCCCCAGTTAGATTTACGAATGAACCTTTCTCTTCTGCAATTTCATATCTGTAAGTATCAATACTACCATGTAGTTTAATGATGATTATATTTTTATCAAATATCCCACTGAACATATTAATTTTTTCACCCTCCAGAGTTTTTAAAACTTCATGATTACAATCAAACCCATCTGAATATTCACGTTTATCATTATTTATCAGCAAATATTCAAGCAGACAGTCGTGATTAAGAGTAATAAAATCAATGCTTTTAGTGTGTCTAATAAAATCCAAAAACACTTTGTATTGTTTAAAAATTTCTTCTTGTGAAATTCTAATATATAATAAGTCTGCGATCAAGTGGTTTAACATACTATAGATTTCCCGGATCTGGAGTTCCCTTATTGCACGAGTATAGTCTTCATAAAATCTATCCTCTATTTTTATTTCAGGAAATGCTTTGTCAAAGCTATTTATGCTCCTTGTCTTGAGTTTTATAATAAAGTCTTTATTTGCGGTATTGTCGATAACAAATTGATAAAATTCCTCATAATTGAATTCTTCGGCTTGATCACAATAGAGTTCAACAAATTCGTTTAATAGAATCCCATATGCTAAGTAGCTGTTAGTTAAACGACCATTATTTTTTTCTGCATCATTTGCAGTTTCAAACCATTTAAATTCACCGGAACCAAAATGCAAAATCTGTTCTTTGTTGTCACGGAGGAAATAATCAGTAATATCATTAACTAATGGTAAATCAGCTGGACATGAAAAACCAGATCCAATTATTACTCCTAATTCTGCCATAATAAAAAGTCTTTCTTGTATTAATCTCCTATTGGATCATGAAATAATTGTTTCACTGGTCCAGAAAGATCTAACCATTCATTTAGAATGATCAAACCGGACTTTAGCAATCTGTAATTTCTCGATACATCCGGTTCAAATTGGCCATTGAATTTTCCACCATGCATTAAATTGTTTCTGATATCCCTTATTGCTTGACACAATTTATTAATATCAGGAGTATTATCCTGATAATGTCTATCTTGCCAGAATAAACCATTATTTTGCTGGATCTGAATTTTGGGAGGATGGTTTAATAAATATATGACACCATCCCTAATTTCATAGGTTTTCTCTGGATTAAAAACACTCCTAATATCTGAAACAAACAAATCCCAGTTAGCTTCCACTTTACTATTTCTGGAATTTAAATAAGTCATACTATTCTTTAAGGCACATTCAAATCTGGAATATGTTAACATGAATTCATAAATGAGTTCTTTTCCTTCGGCAGTAATTTGCCGATGAAAGTTGTTCAGAAATCTTGTGCTATTTGACTGATTATTCATTTTATTTACCTACTACCCTCTTTCAGACCAATGGTTAACAAATATAAGTTATCTATCATG
>CAYYIW010000042.1:0-33772 GCA_964472085.1 uncultured Rikenellaceae bacterium
AACTGTGGCCAGCCTTCCAAGAACTTTGCCCTCTGCATCAATAATTACCCACTCTTTGTTTACAGTTGCTTTATTTGCTGAAACTGTCTTATAGCTTAAGGTATTCACTTGTTCTTATTTTTAATTTATACACTTAATTTTCATGTAAAAACCCGGTATTTTAGGGTCTGCAAAAATACAACATATTTCAGAAAAAAAAAGAATATTCAGTATAAAATATCAGTCTTATGCAAAAGTAATTTATTTTTATGGCCTGATACTGAAAACTAAAGTTTCCTGTACATTATGATTAATGATATTTCTTTTCTTTCCCGGGCAATTGAAATAGCTGCAAAAGGATTGGGCAATGGAGGAGGTCCTTTCGGGGCTGTGATAACAAAGAACGGAGAGATTGTATCGGAATGTTATAACAGGGTTGTCCTTGATAACGATCCTACAGCTCATGCCGAGATACTTGCCATCAGGGAAGCTGCGAGAAATACAGGGTCTTTCGATCTTAATGAATGCACCCTGTATACCACTTGTGAACCGTGTCCAATGTGTCTGGGTGCAATATACTGGGCGGGAATAAGAAAAGTAGTCTATGCCAGCGACCGTAACGATGCCGAAAAAGCCGGCTTCAGTGATAAACTTATTTACGACGAGATCAGGCTTGATCCTTCCTCAAGAAGAATTAAGTTTGTCCGGATGACAGATACAGGCGCTGAAGAGTTGTTCAGGAAGTGGGAAGCCCTGGATAACAAAACACCCTATTAGTTGTATGACAGGGAGTCAAAGACTTACAAGAGAATTTTTCACCAGGGATGTACTGGAGGTTGCTCCGGGCCTGTTAGGTAAAGACCTGGTAATAAGACATAATGATGGCTCTGAAGGAAGGTTCTGCATCACTGAAGTTGAAGCGTACCGTGGTGAAGAGGATAAGGCCTGTCATGCATCAAAGGGGCGTACCGGGCGTACTGAGGTCATGTATCATGAAGGGGGGAAATTGTATATATACCTTATTTATGGTATGTACTGGATGCTGAATATCGTAACAGCGACCGGAGACATCCCTCAAGCAGTACTTGTAAGAGGCGTTGTCAACATAAATGGCCCGGGCAGACTGACTAAATACCTGGGTATCGACAGGTCGTTTTACGGTGAAGACCTGGTTATTTCTGAACGTATCTGGCTGGAGGATACGGGTCTTAAACCCGGTTTCACAACTGACACAAGAATTGGCGTTGATTATGCAGGCGATTACTGGAGTTCAATGCCCTGGAGATATAATATGATATAATTACGGGCGCAGGGAATCAGTTTTTAAGTGTGGTCAGCCTTATAAGTTTGTCGAGGTTCAGGTGAAGGGTAAAGGCATAAGCGAGATTTTTCATCTTTACATCATAATATGTTTCCGCTCCCAGGAATAACTGAAGAAATTTTTCAGGGAATACTTCAATATAAAATTCATTATTAATAATCTCCCTGTCGGGGACAACATAATCAGATGAATGATCTTTAACACTTCCATATACCGGGTTGCCATTTGGTGCAAAGAAGTTATGAGCTTTCCAGTATGATGCTCCGAAGTAAACGCCCTTGTAACTGTAATGTGCTTTTACCCAGGAAGCGTGTCCCCTGGTTATCCCTGATGGAGGCTTTCCCGGAAACTCCCTGTTGATGAACTGCAACAGTTCAATACCCGCTTCACCGTATTTCCCTCCTGATATATCAAAATTACATCCCAGTCCAGCCATCATATTGAAATAGGTTTCCATATGTTCCGGGTAGTTACTGATCTGACCTCCGAAATGTTTAAATAATATCTGAACAGGGACCGTCGGATGAATAAATCCTGATATGACAGGAAAATTATACCTGAACGATTCAGCGAAATTAATAATCTCCCTTGTTGTATCACCTGTGAAAATGAAATTCTCCCAGCTTACATAGGTGTCGTTGAAGATCCTTCTATAATTGCCGGTAACCTGGAATCCTTCCTCGTTATAATCACTGTATAGTCTCTCGCGGCTAAAAACAGGATCATAGAGTTTATGACTGTCACTTCCTGAAAGAGTTCCCATAACCAGGGTTGTTTTCTCTGTTAGCCTTAAAGATGTGGAGAACACAGGCAGAGCTTTTGTAAAATTGTTCCTTCCGGAATATTTCAGAAGGTATGTTCCTGCTTTGATAGTTACGCGGTCAGAAAGGGAATAGACCAGTTCAGGCTGTACGAAATAGCCGATAAGAGTATACCCTTCAATCCATTTTGATTTGTCAGCAAAACCCGGAAGACTCGAAACAAGGACAAACCTGGAAGAGGCGATAGAGTTAAAATACTCATCATCCCTGACAAATGTGAGGCTTTTTATTCTCAGGGAAAGAACTCCGGTTTGTGCAGATGTATCTTCCCCGGCCTGACCGTTAAGGCCGGGGAAACTTATTGTCAGGATAAGGAGAACAAGCAAAATATATCTCATCAGCCCGAAGGATTTGGACAAAAGTAGTATTTTTATTCAAGTTAATTTGGTGTTAAATAGAATAGTATATAGGTACATATAATATTTTTTTCCGTTCTTTGTTATCATAAAATTCTAAATTATTCAGTATATGAGTTCAGTTTGGGGCAACTACCGCCGATGGAATAATCTTACCGGATGGTTTTTATTTGTCTTCTCGTCAATGGTTTACATTCTGACGCGTGAGCCGACAGTCAGTTTCTGGGATTGTGGCGAATTTATTCTCTCTGCATTCAAGCTCCAGGTTGGACATCCACCGGGGGCACCCCTTTTCCTTATGATGGCCAGGGTTGCTACTTTGTTTGCTGATGGGAATACCTCAAAAGTGGCAATATCAGTAAACACATTCTCAGCACTCTGCAGTGGTTTTGCCATCATGTTCCTGTTCTGGACTATTACCCATCTTGTACGCAGGGTCTTTCTTCGTGGAAAAGAATTGGAGGCCAAACATGTACCCGCTATCATCGGAAGCGGTATTCTCGGTGCCCTCGCTTACACATTTACAGATACTTTCTGGTTCTCAGCTGTGGAAGGAGAATTATATGCCCTTTCCTCACTAATAATTGCCATAGTATTCTGGGGCATGCTGAAATGGGAGGATGAAGCGGATAAACCCTATTCAGGAAGGTGGATAATACTCATCGCATATATCATGGGACTTGGCCTGGGGGTCCACAGGCTGAATCTGCTTATTATCCCGGTACTTGTCTTTGTATACTATTTCAGAAAATATGAGGTCACGCGGAAAGGAACCATCAAGACTTTCTTCCTTGCTATATTTTTACTGTGGCTGATGGTGTTTGTTATTATGCCGGGTGTTCCGGCCGTGGCGGGTTGGTTCGAACTGCTCTTTGTGAACGTTTTCGGCCTTCCTTATAACAGCGGACTGTTGTTTTTCCTGGTTCTCCTGTTTGCCGGCCTGGCCTATGGGATAAAATTTTCGCTGAAAAAGAAAAAGGTGGTTCTTAACTATGTCATGACATCCCTGGTGGTGATAATGATAGGTTATTCTTCATATGCAATGATCATGATAAGGTCATCTGCACGTCCGCCAATGAACCAGAATAATCCTTCCGATGTCTTCTCGCTTTCATATTACATTAATATGAAGCAATACGGAAGTGCTCCGAAGATATATGGTAATTATTACAGTGCACCGGTGACAGGTTTGAAAAAAGTGATCTCAGGCTATAACAAGGTCAACGGGAAATATAAGCCGTATTATTCCACTGATTATGAATACAGCAGCCAGTTTGAGACTATCTTCCCACGTATGTACAGCACAGATGCCGATCATGAAAGTGCTTATAAATACTGGGGGAAGGTGAAAGGGAGGACCTATACCACACCTAATTCCAAGAAACCTATAGTATGCCCGACATTTGGAGAAAACCTTCGCTACTTTTTCCGCTACCAGATTGGATTTATGTATCTGCGTTATTTTATGTGGAATTTTGTCGGACGACAAAATGATATTCAGGGTAACGGGAATCCAATTTACGGTAACTGGATAAGCGGGATAAAATTCATAGATGAAGCAAGACTTGGTAACCTTGATAAGCTTCCGGATGATCTTAAGAACAATCGCGGTAATAATAAATATTATTTTCTGCCGCTGATAGTCGGACTGCTGGGATTGTACTGGCAATATAAAAGAGACAGGAATGGTTTCTGGCTTGTTCTGGGATTTTTCCTGATGACGGGACTGGCAATCATTGTGTACCTTAACCAGTACCCTAACCAGCCAAGGGAACGTGACTATGCCTATGTCGGATCATTCTATGCTTTTGCTATCTGGATTGGAATAGGATTTATGTTTGTTTACGAGGAGCTTAAGAAACTTCTCGGAAGGAACCTGTCTCTTGCCGTGACTTTTATTGGTCTCATTGCAGCTGTTCCTGTGATAATGGGTCAGCAGAACTGGAATGACCATGACAGATCAGGTCGTTATACTGCACGCGACATAGGGGAGAACTACCTTAAATCATGTGCTCCTGATGCTATTTTGTTTACATATGGCGATAACGACTCCTTTCCTGTATGGTATTGCCAGGATGTTGAAGGTGTAAGGACGGATGTACGTGTTGCTAACCTTAGTTATATACAGGCAGGCTGGTATATCGGCATGATGAGGCAGAAGGCAATGAAATCGGATCCTTTGCCATTTACACTTCCACAGTCTAAATATATAGAGGGAGTCAGAGAACAGCTTCCGGTTGATGACAGGATCAAGAAACCTGTGGATCTGAAAGATGTGGTCCAGTTTGCCGGGGAGGATGACCGTAAGTACAAGATTGATATCAGCGGGCAGGGTGATTGGGTAAACTATATTCCTACAAATAAATTTATTATTGATGTGGACACAGCTCTTGTGCTCAGAAACGGGACCGTAAAGAGTTATTATAAAGACAGGCTGCTGAGTCCGATAATATGGGATTACTCGGATGACTATGCTTTCAAGGGCGACCTGGCGATCATGGATATGATCTCGACAAATAACTGGAAAAGACCTATATATTATTCAACAACAGTTCCGTCGAGTCAGTACAAAGGACTTCAGAGCTATTTTGTCCAGGAAGGAATGGCATACAGGATTGAACCTATAAGGATAGATAAACCGGAACAGGGAGAGTTCGGAATGATAGATCCGCATATTATGTATGATAACATGATGAATAAATTCACCTGGGGCAATGCCCAGGATCCTAAGGTATACCTGGATGAAAACAACAGGAGGATGTTCAGTAATTTCCGCAGGATATTTGGTTCCCTTGGCAATGCTCTTATTGCCAGCGGCGATACGACCAAAGCCGTTGAAGTGGCACACAGGGGACTAAGTATTGTTCCTGCAGAGAAAATGCCAAATGACTTTTTCTCTATCGGATTGGCTGAGGTACTTATAAGAGCAGGGAAGACAGAAGAAGGTGAAAAGATTATCAATGATATCATAACATATGCAAAACAATATCTCGATTATTCACTGACATTGAGTCCTGATAATCGTTATGGTATGGATTATCCTACTGGCATTAATATGCAGACGCTGCTGGATATATATAATATGTCCCTGAAGCTTAAGCTTACGGACCTTACCAAGTCGATGGAGAGTGATATAAACAACTACTACGGGAAACTATATTCCAATAAATAACATGGCATGAGGTTTTTCAGGCCGTTCCTGTTAACCAGTTGGTTCTTCCCGGGGGTATTAACCAGGGTGCGGACCGGGGACAGGCTTTTATGGCTGACTTTTGATGACGGGCCGGATCCCGTTTCAACACCTCATTTGCTGAAAATCTTAAGATCACATGATACCAGGGCCGCATTTTTCTGTACAGGAAAAGCGGCTGAGAGATATCCCGGACTGATGACTGAGATCCGGTCGGAAGGTCATATTGTTGGTAATCACGGGTATGATCATATTGATGGCTGGCGGACTTCAGCCAAAGAATACATAAATAATGTTGAAAGAGCAGTGCCTTTTACCTCTGACTGGCTGTACAGGCCTCCCTACGGGCATATGACTCCGGGTCAGTACAGTGCTTTATCACAAAGATTCAGCATTGTTCTGTGGGATATCATGCCATATGATTTTGATGATACTTTGAATCCTGCAGTATCATTACAAATATTGATGTCAAGGATCAGGAATGGTTCTACAGTAGTCTTGCATGATTTACCTGGCAGCTCTGTGCATGGATTTCTTGACGAATTTATTGCCAGGTCCCTTGATAACGGGTACAGGTTTATCGCGGTTCCGGAAATGTTATCTGACCACTCAAATGTCAGCTGAATGCTGACTGTCAGCAACAACTGAAAAAGGAAGCAGCCCTTGAAAATACTCTTTCAAAACTCCGGTTGACATCTTCACTTAAGGCTGAGGTGAAGATTGGAAAAGGATTCTCATGCGAATATGAGTGACTGAAGTCCCATACTTCGGCGGGTTGTTGGTTTGTTATATTAAGGGTGGCCAGAACCCCGTCAGCAGGGATCACGATATCATTTTTTAAGGTTACGGAGTGAATCTGGTCACAAAGCCGGTTCAGTATGTTCTCTCTGAATCTTCTGAATCTTCCGAAATCGATCATCGATCTGAATGCCATGCCAAGAGAGCTGTTTTTCAGGAAATCAATAACCGGCCCTGTCCCTTTCAGGCTTTTTTCAAAGTCATTCAGGTAGTAACTGTAAACCATGTCAAATGCCAGGCTGTCCATGATCAATTTTGATGAACCTCTCATAGAGCTGAATACCGAACCACCACAAAAGATGAAGAGTCGCGAATCGCTGAACAGGTCATCAGGATTGCCCATAAGCAGAATCTCAGCAAGGAATGCCCCTATAGAATATGCAAATATATTGACATTGCTACCCCTTGGAACTACAGGGTGCAACCCGTCCCTGATACTTTGCACAAGAGATATAATATCTGCAGCTGTCTGGTACCCGGAATTGAAAAACCGGAAAGGATATTCACTAAGCCTTGTACTAAGTGCCGCATTGGCAAAACTTGACATCATGATATTCTCTGTTGTCTTACGCCTGCTGTTCATTATACTGACCATCTTTTTCGGATCCCTCCATGAATCAGGCGACCTGTTTATATGGAACGAGATGGGAAAGAGAATAACATGGCTCCCGGTATTTTCTGCAAGGGATAATGCCCAGACAAGATACTTAAACCACGATCTTTCATTTAACCCGTGCAGTAACAGGATAACCTTATCAGATATTTTGCCTGTGGGGGAGAAAACAGGATATGTGAAACACCTGTTTTCAACGATAAGTGTATCTGATGAATTTATGAAATTATAATCAGGGAAATGAGATGTAAAACTAATGTTACGGATACACACACCTCTGCCCGGAAGTGGTATATATTCCCTTTCGGATGTAAAAAGGTTCCTGAGCTCATTATAAGTAGCCGTATATTCCATCTTAGTATGAATCTGCTTTAACAACAAAATAAAAGCCTGTTGGTTAATCCGGCAATTTTTTGTGTTGCACCGCAGCATGGAGGGACGTAATTGGAAAATATGTGATATAATCCTGTTATTTGTGACCAAAATCTGTCTTGATAACAGACCACCATCATGATATATAGGGTCCGGTTGTAGAAAAAAATTACTTTTGCATAAGTTAGATATTCGAATATGATAGATTTACAGAAACCGGTACCTCCATACCTAAATGAAAAAGTAAATATCGTCCGCCTGGTAGTCTTTACTTCATTGTTTGCCCTGGTTTTTATAAACCTTTATTCTCCTTTTGGTGCTGACACATGGTTCGATCTCACGCGGTTGCAGTTCTTTACATATTCCAGTCTTACTATACTGACCGGAGTATTGGTAGTGGTTCTGAGCAGGGTGATAATGTATAAGGTGAGTAAGAGACATTCAATAATTCTCTGGCAATACCTGCTCTGGATCCTGGCCGAGATATTTTTTATGGCACTTGTTTATGCGCTTTTTGAAAAATACGTTCTTAAGGATGCAAGGATGCTGACCGATATTGTTAAGCTTCTCTTCAGAAATACAGCCCTTGTTCTTTTATTGCCATATTCTGTTTTATGGTTGTATTTTTCATGGATGGATAAAAAGAAACAGATTGACAGGTTAGCGGATATACAGGCTTATAACTCCGAGACCAGGGATATGATACCCTTCTTTGATGATAAGGGTGTTCTGAAATTCTCACTTAAAAAAGAAAACCTGTTTTACCTGGAATCGGCTGAGAACTACGTAAGTATATATTACCTTAATAAGGGAAAGATATCAAAGTACCTTTTAAGGGAAACACTTAAAAAGGCTGAAGAGAATTTTGCAGGAACGGAGATTATAAGGTGCCACAGGTCATATATTGTGAACTTTGAAAAAGTGAGAGTGATCAGGAAGGACCAGGACGGACTGAAACTGGAATTTGATAATCCATCCGTCATTGATATTCCTGTTTCAAAGACATATGTCAACTCGGTGATGCGGACATTCTCTAAATATTCCCGGACAAATGACAGGATCTGAATGAATTAATAATTCAGTTTTAATTGTCGGAATGAAATGTTACTTTTGATGTAACAAACGGAACAATAGAAAATGAATATTCTTATCCTGGGATCAGGAGGCAGGGAGCATGCTATTACCTGGAAGCTGGCGCAAAGCAAAAAAGCAGGAAATATTTTCATCGGGCCCGGCAATGCGGGTACATCTGCTCATGGTACTAATATCAGGATAGATCCGGGCAACTTTGCTGAGGTCAGGGAAGCAGTGCATAAATACAACATAGGGATGGTTGTGGTCGGTCCTGAAGCCCCTCTTGTAGAAGGTATCAGTGATTACTTTTCTGCTGATGATAACCTTAAGCATATTCCGGTAATTGGCCCGTCAAGTTCAGCAGCACAACTTGAAGGGAGCAAGGATTTTGCCAAGTCGTTTCTTACCAGACATAATATACCAACTGCTTCCTACAGGAGCTTTAACAGGGATACGGTTGATGAGGTAGCCGGGTTTCTGCATACTCTCAGGCCCCCGTATGTTGTAAAAGCAGATGGACTGGCAGCAGGAAAGGGAGTTCTCATCATTGATGATTTCGATGAAGCACTTAAGGAGACAAAGGCGATCCTGGAGGGGAAATTCGGGAATGCCGGACAGAAGGTTGTTATTGAACAGTTTTTAAAAGGGGTTGAACTATCCGTATTTATTATTACCGACGGGAAATCCTATAAGCTTCTGCCTGAAGCAAAAGATTATAAGAGGATCGGAGAAGGTGATACAGGGCTTAATACCGGGGGTATGGGCGCTGTCTCACCGGTTCCTTTTGCTGACGGTAATTTCATGGATAAGGTGAAGAAAAGGATAATAGAACCCACCATGAAAGGAATGGAAGAAGACGGGATCCTGTATAAGGGATTTATTTTTTTCGGACTTATCAATGTGAATGGTGATCCGTATGTGATTGAATATAATGCACGTCTTGGAGATCCTGAATCGGAGGTTATTATCCCGCGTATAAAGTCGGATCTCTTCGATCTTCTTGAAGGCGTAGCAAATGGTGATCTTCACACTAAAGATATAGAAACGGATGACAGGTTTGTTGCCACAGTCATGCTTGTGTCAGGAGGATATCCCGGCAGTTATGAGAAAGGGAAAAAGATAGAGGGGCTGGAAAAAGCATCGGATTGTGTTCTGTTCCATGCAGGTACAAAAAGCGAAGATGGAAGTGTCGTTACCGCCGGTGGCAGGGTTATAGCAGTAAGTTCATGGGGAAATAATATGTATGATGCCCTGGTGCAATCATATAAAAATGCAACTCTTATACAGTTTGAGGGGAAATATTACAGGACCGATATAGGATTTGATCTATAGTTATTAATGCTTTTAAGATTCTTCAAAGGCACAGGCCCGGGAGTGATCTTTATGATAGGGATTACAATGCTGGCTGTCTGGCTCAGTGCGTTTTTTAAAATACAGGGCCATTTCTCATTATATTTTGATCTTGAGCCTATGCCCCTGTATGGCATTCTTGCTTCACTGACAGGGACAAATCCTCTGCCCGGTGTTATCCTAACAGTTTTGCTAGTAGCCCTTATGGCAACCCTAACAGTGAATTTAAATAACTCACTTTTCTTCATAAACAAAAGAACATTTTTACCGGCACTAATATATATCCTTATCAGCGGGCTTTTCCCCGATTACCAGGTATTGAATCCTGCAATCTTTTCAGCTATGTTTCTTATGCTGGCCATACGGCGTATCATGGATTCATACAGGGTTCAGGGTATTTCATACAGCTTTTTTGATGCAGGGTTGCTGATAGGTACCGGTAGCCTGTTTTATGCAAATATTATCTGGTTTGGTATCCTGATAATTATAGGTATCGCCATTCTAAGGATGAGCAACATAAAGGAAATTCTAATTGCAGTCATAGGGCTGGCGACACCATACGTGCTGCTTTTTGGTACTTATTACCTGATTGGGAAAGACCTTGATGCCCTTTTCTCAGTTATTCGTTATAACATGTTTATCATGCAAACAGCATACGTGTTTTCGAGGTTTACTATTGCAGCACTGGTGGTCATAGGACTGATCACTGTTGTGAGTATTGCCAACCTGTTAATGGTAATGAACAAGAAGAAGATTCAGTCGAGGAAGACATTCTCTTTGCTTATATGGCTCTTTATTATTTCACTGGCAGTATACTTAATATTTTCTTCGGTATCGGTTGAGATGATATGGATAACAGCTATCCCCATAAGCTATATTATTGCACATTACCTCCTCTTCTCAAAGAGCCGGATAATACCGGAAATTGTCCTTACCCTTTTATTCCTTATGGTATTCCTTGTCCAGGCTGTTTACTTCAGGTAACCGGAAGTCACCTGATCATAGAAACAACACTTACCCCTGCTCCCTGGTGACCATTATAAAAGTCATAATAGAGGTTATAAATGCCGCTTTTATTGCAGATAAAATCGACGAAGGGATATGTTTTGCCTGTAGAGTCGAATGAAGAAAGAATAACTTTATTTGTGTTGTCTTTGATGGTTAGTATCAGCTTACCTTCCGAACTCTTGTCATTGCAGAGAGAGAACCTGTATTTTGTGTTTTTCCAGAGTGAGATACTTGCTTTATATCTTAATAATGTCTTATTACCGGCACTCGATCCCAGTTCAATTCGGAAATCCTTTAGAAATTTGGCATTTGATCCTGCACTTAAAGCACATTCGCTTCTGAGGTCATCAGTAGCCTGGCCATATGACATCATTCCTGCCGTAATTAAAACCGAAAGAGTTAATAAGAACTTATTCATATCAGTCATTTAAAATAAGCTTGTCTCTGATGGATTTTGTTATATCAATTATACCGTCGAGTTGTTCCCTGGTCATTTCTACATTGCTTGTTTCTGTCTGGGTCACTACCAGGCCTCCGTCTTTTTCTTTGCTTACAGGTTCTCCCTGTGTATATGTTATCCTTATATCCCGGTATTTGGCCTTAATGTCCTGCAGGTCATTACAAAGGCTTGTATATTCAGGATCATGATTGCAATACGGATTTATCAGCATAAGAAGATCATTAAGTATGATCTTTTGTTCTCCGATCCTGTCGCTCAGGATTTTGTCCGGATAGAGCTTTACCATCTGCGTTGCCAGGTATTGCCCTTCAAGCCATACCCCAATGATCATCAGGGCAGATAACTGTCCGCGGTTATTGTCTCTGAGGTAGGTATCGATCTTACTGTATGAATCGATCGATAAGAAAAGTAGCGAATCGAGATTGGATCTGTTCTGGGAAAGCCTTTTTATTGTTTCAAAATCAAAAAACTGCCCTACATTTATATCATCAGCTAATTTTCTTATCGATGAAAGTACATCGAGAGAAGACCCTGTCCTTTCATATATATTCAGGTAACCCAGGTCAGCACCCAGGATACCAAGCCTGAGAGCTTTGTCAAAACTGGTGCTCTGTTTATTCGCATCGATGGTATTTGCCAGGTACTCCTGATTAAAAGGAACATTAAGAGATTGCAGCAGGTTGGCTATCTCAACCGGCGATGTGATGTTTTTCGATATTTCGGCGATTGCTTCCGGACTAAGTTTCTGAGCTTCAGAAACAGGTACCGAATCAACTTCAGGAAATACAAACTCAGTTGTTTTGTTTGAAGAGTTCCGGCATGAGAAGCTTAATGCGACGATAATTGTTATAAAGACTACCTTTCCTTTCATCCAGGTATCGTATAGGTTAAAACAAAAATACAAAAAAACAGAATAACAATATATTAATTCTTTTTTTAGGCAATTTTAAATTCTCAAACAAATATATCACTTTAGCTAATAAATCAAAATAAAGAAACAGGTACAATATTATTGTGCTTAGCAATACAAGGGAAATATTAAAGACGAAGGTATCTACCCTGATACCGAAAATATATTTTGCGGGGGCAAAAAAATGTGTCCGGAAATCAAGAGCTCCGTTCTTTTCAGGATCAAGGTAAACAGGATCAATATTCTGGATAAGTGAGTTATTGTAAACCAGTATCTTCTTTCTTTCATAAGGTTTTGTAACAATTTCCTCAAGTTTATAGTTATAGTAACCGTTTTCCAGTTTTCTGAGCAGCAGATCGTTAGCATAATAGAACCTGTCCTTGATGTCGGTTGTCTCTGATGAAAGCCTGTTGAAGAAAAGGTCGGTCCTGTCAAGATATGCCTTCAGTGAATCATAGGTTTCGCGATTAAAACCGGAAGGTATAAGATTATTTATATACCTGAATTCAGGCAATGGATAGTCAGATGCCATCTTAATCAGTTCATTCCGTAAAAGGGGAAGCTTTGAATACCGGGTGTTTACTGTGCCGATATTCCCAACTTCGGCTTTTTTATTGGTGAAAGCATCACGCCTGTATTCCAACAGACTGGTTTCAAGCGCATCACGGAGTATTTTCAGCCTGTATATCTTATTAAACTCTGCTTCATTTATTATCTTTTCCAGGTCAAAATAAGTATCTCCCGCCTTGTCATATTGGACCTGGCTGTACCTGTTATCCTTGAACTGAGATACCATGAGTGCTTCATAGGTCCACCTTGTGGGCATCAGCTCCGCTATAAGCGGCACTTTATTTACATTTCCTATTTCCCTGTTGAGCTTGTCAAAAGGAAACATTGCCCCGCTGAGTACCATCATTGGTATTATCAGAAGCGGTATAATGATATAGATTGTTATTGCGGAATTGAAAGAGGCTGAAATATTAAGACCAATCATATTTGCACAGAATGCCGTAACAAACAGCGCCAGCCAGTATTGTAAATACATGCCTTTGATACCCAGTATCGGGTTGGCAATAATAATAAAAAGGAAAGACTGAAGTGATGATATAAGAATAAGAATGCTGACCTTGGAAATAAGATAGCTCGAACGGCTGAGGTTGAGGAAATGTTCCCTTCTGATAATTTTCCTGTCGCGGAATATCTCTTCTGCACTTATAGTAAGCCCCAGGAAAAGCGCAACTATAATGCTCATGAATATATAAATCGGGATATTTTCGTTTTCGGAAAAAATATAAATATTTGAGTCGGGATCAGGAATATATCGTATTAGAAATGACAGTACAAATCCCAGGGCAGGAGCTTCAAGAAGAGTAAGCAGTACATACTGCCGGTTGGATATCTTGCTTTTGAGGTCCCTGGTGAGATAGATCAGATACTGACCTGCTTTTCCAGGCTTATTTAAGTTCCTGCGCGGGGATCCCGTGACATCAGGAAGCTTTTTGAAAGGATATTTCTTATTAAACTGCCTAGCCCATTCTTCCGGACTGGTTTTTCTCTTATCGGTGTATTTCCCGAATTCATCGACAACCTGAGTCTCAATAATATTGAATATGGTCTCAGGGTTTACATTACCACAAAGAGGACATTCACCCTGGGTCGCATTTATTTGGGAATCAAGTGTTTTAAAATAAATCACTGAGTCTACAGGATTTCCGTAGTAAGCCATACATCCGTCCTGGTCAAGTATTATCACCTTATCAAACATCTTGAATATTTCCGAATAGGGCTGATGAATGACGGTAAATATCAGGGTCCCCTTTAAGGTAAGGTCGCGAAGGATATCCATGAGGTTTTCCGAATCCCTTGAAGATAAACCGGAGGTAGGTTCATCAATAAATATGACAGATGGTTCCCTTATAAGTTCCAGGGCTATATTTAACCTTTTTCTCTGTCCTCCGCTGATCACTTTGTTGAAGGGAGTACCCACCTTAAGGTCTTTCTTCTCAAGTAATCCCAGATTGGCAAGTGTTGTATCAACCAGGTTTATAATCTCTTCTTTCGACTTATCCCTGAAGCACAGCTTTGCTGCATAATAGAGATTATCGAATACTGTCAGCTCTTCAATGAGAAGATCATCCTGGGGAACATATCCAAAAACTCCTTCCAGCATCTCATTTTGCCTGAAAATATCAATCCCGTTGACAGTTACGGTTCCTGAAGTTGGCTTTTGCATTCCGCTGAGGAGATTCAGAAGAGATGTCTTACCGGAGCCGCTGGCACCCATGATCCCTACCAACTTTCCTTCTTCAACCGCAAAACTGACATCATTTACAGCTGGCTGACCTTCGTGAAATCTGTAAGTAAGGTGTTCAACATTAAAAGACAACTTATGGATGATCAGTCCGGACAGAAAATTCGAGTTTATATCGCTGTAATATATCGGATGGCCCTGCTGCGATCTGATAGAACTTCCCTTGGCCAGGGTATAAACCATCCGTGATGATATTGGAAGGCCATTAAGATAAAGATGATCTTCCGAAATATATTTAACAAAATACATATCTACACTGGCCACCCTGAGAATTATTATTGTGGTATTGAGGTAACCGGTATGCATTCTACGGCACAGGTCACACTCATCATCATCTGCCCTGAGCACCAGTATGGATGGATTTTTTAATTGTTCGGGCTTATCGTTTTTTACGAACTGTTCTGCTGTAACAAATTCTTCATGTGATATCCTGAATACTTCCGCAACTGTATTTATAATATTCATACGCTGAACAGTGAACTGTTTGTTGGCGTTGACAAGTTCATATAACCTTATAAGCACAACAAATTTCTGTGCCTGGTTAAGCGTACGGTTTATTTTTTTACAAATACCCAGTATTTTTACGGAATCCATTACTGAAGGAGCGGCCCCGGTCATAACTACTGATCTCCTGATAGCCGGTCCGGTATGCTCATCAAAAAGGGCCAGGTATTCATCAACACTTTCCCTGGGAAGCTGTTTATTCAGGAATTTCATGACGTACTCACGTTCATTAGCGAGTATGCCACCATCCTGTTTGACTACCAGGGCAAACAGTTCCATCAGGGCTTTCAGGATCTTTTCACTCATATTCTGGTTGCGACACTTCTGTTATTCCCAAAAGCCGAAGTTATAAAAAATTGGATTTTATTTGTTATCAGTTATAATAAATTTAGATGCTATCCATCCCGGTATTATCAAGATGCCGGCAAGCAGAAAGGGGTAATAACTTATAATTCTCCAGATAAGCGCCATAGCAAGTGCTACACCACCTGCGTTGGCCTGGCTTACAGGGATAAGGTCAGAAAGGTACCTGCCAAGGATAAGCTCAGCAAAACCACTCCCTCCCGGTGTCGGACTCACAATCATCATTATCCACATCACCAGTTGCCGGGTAAAGATCAGGAGGTGATCCTTAATTGCAAAAAAAGCTACCAGGATAGCATTTACTACTAGATACCTTGATGTCCAGGTTATGAAGGTAGTAACCGCTGCCTTTGTCCAGAAGCCAAATGATTTTTCTTTAAGTTCCCGTGAACTTTTTATAATATCATCACCCGCCTTTGCAGCACCCGATTTCCACCTCCTTATTAATGGGAGTCTGAAGAAAGTGACAAGTACCTTTTTTATTACATGGGGATTAATAAAAAGACCGTATCCGGAAAGAACTACCCATGCCAGTATTATTAAATAGCCGGCAATAGCTATTATGACCAGGTTATTCAACAAAACAGTACCGGTACCCTGAAGTGAGGTTATGAAAATCGTCTTTCCTCCCATAATAAGCAGGAGTAAAGGGAACAACAGCACAAAATAGAGTTCATCGAGAAATGATGTAGCAAGGACAACCGCGGTACTCCGGCCAACGTTTAACCCTTCCTTGTGCAAAAAGACAACTGCAAAACCGGTGCCCCCTACAGTGGATGGTGTAATGGCTGAAGTGAATTCCCAGAGCATGGTTATCCTGAATGATTGGAACCATGTGAGATCACCATCAGTCAGGACTTTTATTCTAGCCATATACCCAAGTGTGCGAAGAACAACAAAAAGAAAGGCGATGATAATCCATAAAAGCGAATTCCATGTGAAGTCAATCTCATTCAGGACACCGACATCCAGGTCCCTCACAATAAGCCAGCCGAGCACGGCAAATCCAAGAGCCACAGGCAGAATCACTTTCCCGGGTTTCAGCTTGCTCACCATTTTATAATGACTGTCCTGTGCCATAGGTGTATGCGTATTTATATGTCTGTTAGCTAAAGACAGATGATTCCTGTCTATCTTACTGTTATATCAGTTTTATACTCTACTTGATCACAGACAAATTTATCCGGATCCGGGTTATTTAAGAAAGGAAATAAAAGCTAAAGATGGTTAATTTTCGTATTAATTACAATAAATAAAGGATGGCCGGTAAATAAACGCATCACACTGGTGTGAGTATTTTACTTAATTTTGGATTTGACCTTAATATTGAAATGTAAGACCAGGCTGGACCGATTCCACTGGCATAATTAACGATTGAGCATGATCTAAGTACGGTTCCGCATTAAATAGTTTTATCGCAGCATGAAATTGTTTTATTTTGTTCATGTAGTAAAATTTTTCCGGAACCGGCATTAAAAGGAAAAATCAGGAACTAAAAAAACAAACAGGCAGCATGAAGAAAATTACCCTGACCGATTTAATGAACCAGCAAAAGCCGCTATCGCATATAGCGTTCATTCTATTTTCCGTTATTGTTACTGTCTGGTATATATTAACGGGTAAAGAAGAGATTAATGCTGTTAATATACTTAGTATTTTTTTCTTGTTGTTACTTCAGCTTGAAGTCTTTATTTTCTTTGGAAACCTGCTCTTTTCAAGATTCAATTTTGAAAGAAATCCGGGAGAAGTAACAAGACAGGTTCTTATACGCTTTACACTTTTTCTGGCTATCTGCCTTTCTGCATCATTTGTTCTTTACATGTTAATAGAATATTCAATAACCTTGTTGTCTGGAGGGGACCTTTCCACAGTTTTCCCCGCATTTGTAAGAGATACTTTTACAGGCTGGTTCAGATCTACATTGAAAGGATTATCATTAGGAGCGGTCATATTTATTGTGATTCTCTGGCAGTCATCTCTGAGGAGAGAACAAAAGCTGAAAGAGCAGAATCTTATTTTCCTTAACGAAACACTGAAGAATCAGGTGAATCCTCATTTTCTGTTCAACAGCCTTAATACCTTGTCTTCCCTGATCGCAACTGATACTGAAACAGCGGAGCAGTTTATTCATAAGCTGTCGTCCATATACAGGTATATACTTGAGAACAGCCGCAAGGACAAGATCTCCCTGGATGCCGAGCTTGCATTTATTGATGATTATTTTGAGCTTTTCAGGATCAGGGATGCTGGTAAGATCTTCCTTTATATTAATGCTTTGGATGCAGACAGTTATTATATTCTTCCGGTCTCCCTTCAGATACTTGTTGAGAATGCCATAAAACATAACATGGCTACCAGGGAAAACCCGCTGAAGATATCCATATTCACAGAAGACAGTTATGTCGTGGTTGAAAACAACCTCCAGAAAATGGCAACCTCTGCCAGATCAACACATATAGGTCTGAAAAACCTGGGAGAGAGAGTGAGAATAATATCAGGCCGGGATCTTGTAATTGAAGAGACTACCAAACAGTTCACCGTAAAACTACCGTTACTGCCATGAATGTACTTGTTGTTGAAAATGAAATACCTGCAGCCGACAAACTTGTCAAACTGCTTAAAAAGATAGACCGGTCGGTCAATATAACCGGTGTTGTTGAGACAGTTGAGGAAACAATCAATAAACTCCAGGAAGAGACAAAACCTGATCTTATTCTCATGGATATTCAGCTTGACGATGGTCTTTGTTTTGAGATATTTGATACCATCGTAGTTGATATACCGGTGATCTTTACCACAGCATATGATGAATATACACTTAAAGCTTTCAAGGTAAACAGCATTGATTATCTGCTGAAACCGATCGATGAAGATGATCTCAGGGCAGCGATGACCAAGTTCAGAAAACTATATGCCGATAATGATCCCTTTAAAAGAGATTTCCGGCAACTTATTCATGAATTCAGGAACCAGTACAGGTCGAGATTCCTGATAAAAATAGGAGAGAGGTACAAATCTGTCCCGACTTCTGAAATATATTATTTCCATATTTGTGAACGGAATGTTTTTATGAATGATAAGAACGGAAAGGACTATGGACTTGACTATTCCCTTGAGCAGATTGAAGGGATGCTTGACCCGAGAAAGTTCTACAGGATTAACCGCGAATGCATTGTCAATATTGATTCAATATCATATATGAACAGTTATTCTTCCAGCAGGCTGCAGCTTGCTATCACCAACAGGAAGGAAGATGAGATTTTCGTTGTGAGCCGGGACAAGGTTTCGGCTTTTAAAAAGTGGGTTGACAGGTAGGCTATGTCTTTTTCACACTTTTAATGTACAGTTCTCTCTGTCTGGCTTTTTAAAGCTCCTTTTACAACTTTGGAAGACCCGGGAACAGCCTTATTTCGATTCGATTGCCCCGACGGTGTGCTGGCCAAAAGCTTTGAGAATGCTGCAATTAATGGATTGATCATATTATGAGATGGTTTTAATCGCCGAATTAATATTGACGATCAAATTCCTTATTATTTCTTTGGTAAGCAAGCCAAAAATGCTCAATTTTGGCAAATAACCTAGCGTAAAGAACCAGAGAGGTTTTATAAGGCGTTGACACTCTAATTTTTTGGAATAAGATGAAAATACTTATTTGCGAGGATAACAGGCTGACCATGAAGACCCTTTCATATGTTCTTGGAAAAGAAGGTTTTGAATTTGAAGAAGCCGAAGATGGCAGGAAAGCACTGACACTTTTGCAAAAGACTGTTTTTGATCTTATAATCGTGGATATCCATTTGCCATTCAGGAGTGGGCTGGAATTGATAAGATATGTGAGGTCAGATCTTAAACTTAAAACGCCGGTGCTTATTCTGACCGCTTTCAGTAATCCTCAGATGCAGAGGCAGGCCGGGGAACTTGGGATAAGCGGATATATTGTCAAACCTTTTAATCCGGCAGATATAATACTTCAGGTCAGGTCCATTCTCACAGGAGGCAAATGAAACGATTTTTTATTCTTTCCTTTTTATTCATATTGTTTCTTAGTTTTGTAAGGATACTTCCTGCCATAGCCCAGGATGATAAGGATCCTGAAGCTGAATTTCAACGTATCAGGACTATTGCTTTCAGTGGTGATTATACTACTGCTGCTGCGGAAGCCAGAAAGCTGGTTAACAGGTATCCGTCGTATGGTGATGCAAGAATTTTGCTTGGACGTATTCTTGCGTGGCAGAAAGACTATAAAGATGCCGCTGCTGTAATAGACACCCTGCTCCTGGCAGAACCAGGAAACGAGGATGCTCTTTCTGCGCGGCGCGATATATCTTTATGGTCGAAAGAAAATACTCCTGTGGCAACCGACGTGAGGGTTGGATATTTTTTTGATACTTTTAAGGAACCATGGGACAGATACTGGCAGGTCTTCAGTATCGGCGGAGGACACAAATTTAATTGGGGGCCGGCATCGGCCGGGATCAATATTGGGAACCTCATAGCCGGGGGTCCCCAGTCAGTAGATACAAAGGAACTGCAGGTTGAAGCGGATGCGTATCCCCGTCTCTCGGATAAGAACTATGCATACCTTTCATATGCTTATAGTCCGGGTTCATATTTCCCGAAACACAGGGCAGCAATTGAATTGTGGCAGATATTAAATTCGGGTTGGGCTCTTGCTGCAGGATTGAACTATTACCATTTCAACAAGGACTATTTTATTGCCAATGTATCTGTAGAAAAATATATAACAAAATACTGGCTGGCTTTAAAAGGATACGTTTATTTCAAGGATAATGGCCCTACTACTTCCTTCTATCTTAATGTAAGACGGTATTTTAATGACAGGGACTACCTGCAGCTTACCCTTGGAACGGGGACTGCTCCGGATGAACCTTTCGATATTCAGGAACACCTCATGCGTCTGAGTGCAAACAGCATTCGCCTCGCCTGTAATAAGATTATATCTTCCAGAATTACATTGCGTTTTAATGCGGGGTATTCCCGGGAGGAATACAGGGCTGATACCTGGAGAAACAGGTTTGATGGAGGAATTAACTTCACATATGCTGTTAAGATGAAATGATCAGAAATGTTGCTATATTAATATTATTTCTTCTGATGCCGGTATTAAATACTGCAAGCGGTTCAGGCGTCAGGACTACTGTGGTTAATGATAAAAATATATATACTGAACTGAAGAAGGAGCTTGTCAAAATTTTCCCGGATGGTTTTATTACTGTTAACGATCCCAGGTATTCTGCTCATCTGGGTGTTTTCAGAATCAAATCAAATGCAGATGCTCTGCTGACAAAGTTAACAGTGCATTTGAAGAAGGATGCACTGGCTGTTAAGGAAGACGGGTACAATAAGGTAAAGGTTACCGGGACAGTGGTGAAGCCCGACACGGTTCTGCCAACTGAATCGGCCAGGTTCATACATGCCGATTCCCTGTTCATATACAGTTTTTTGAACAGGTTCTGTGTCAGGCCGGACCTGATTAACGGTGATAGTTTATTTTCAGGTATGCTGGACACGATAAAGAAGTCTGCCGCTTCTGTCGGCAGGATATTTTTCATTAATGGAGACAGTCCGTGGCTGAAGAGGATTAATTATTTCAATAGATCAGTCTCATTTGTCAATATGTTGATCGTAACAATTGTCATTTCCATTACTGTAATGTTTATACTTCTTTTCATAATCCTTCTTAACAGGAACAGGATGGAAAGGGTGGAAAAACTTCAGCAATTTCTTCTTGAGAAGTACCAGAGCATGATCATTGACTACCTGTACGGAAATACAACACCAGATGAATTCCGGTCGATTGCATCCAATAATTTCAGCCGACAGGTTCTTATTGACCAGCTGATTGACGTGAGCGTCAACCTGAAAGGAGATGCGAATAAGAAATTGCTTGCTCTTTACAAACACCTTGGCCTCGACAGGGATTCAATATCAAGGGCACATGATTACAGGTGGCATAAGAAAATAAAAGGTTTCCGTGAACTGGCATTCATGGATATCAAAGATGCCAATGCAACAATTTACAAAGCTCTTAACTCGTCCAACGAAATTCTCAGGATGGAGGCCCAGATAGCTCTTGTAAGACTTAGCGATGAAAACTCGTTCGAGTTCCTGACACATCTGACCAGACCATTCTCATTATGGGAACAGATAACACTTCATGACCTTATTATTCAACATGATCTTCTGATTCCCTCTTTTCAGAAATGGCTTGATTCACCGAATCCTACGGTAGTTATGTTTGTACTCAGAATGATCAGGGAATTCAGTCAGGCGGAGGCTGAAGACAAAATAAGGGAAATACTCGTTCATACAGAACCTGCCGTAAGGCAACTGGCTGTTCAGGTGGCAGGGGACATGAAAATGCGGTCCACCTGCGAAGTGATGAGGAGTATGTATAAGACACAGGATTATAACATTTGCCTGGAGATCATCAGGTCCCTGGGTAAAATGCCTGATCCGTCAATGATCGGGTTCCTTAAGCTGGTTATCGATAAGGAAGATGATGTCCAGCTTCAGATTGAAGCTACCAAAGCGATGGAAAATATAGGTGAAGAGGGAATCAGTGCCCTGGTTAAACTTATGAAATCGGAATATAAGAATTACAGCATAATCATCAGGCATGTGCTTGACAGGAGAATATACTAAAGGAAAATGGAGTTTCTTTTTGGCAATATTATTTTTATACTTACGATCCTGCTCTTCGGATCATATCTTATCCTTGGCATTTTCTCTGCTATAGCTCTGCGGAAGTATCTCAGGAAGAACAGTTATGTCAATTTCAATTCACTGATGTTGTCCCCTCTTGGTCCGAAGATTTCAATAATAGCACCTGCTTTCAATGAGAGCAAGACGATAATTGATAATGTTCGTACGCTTCTTTCTTTATACTATAATAATTTTGAGGTCATACTTGTAAATGACGGATCGACGGATGATACTTTTGAAAAGATCAGGGATGAATATGATCTGACAAGAGTCAACTACTATTTTGATTACAGGATTCCGTGCGCAAAGATCAGGGGAGTCTACAAATCCAGGAATCCTTCCTATAACAGGTTGATAGTTTTAGATAAGAGCAATGGGGGTAAGGCGGATTCCCTGAACGCGGGAATAAATATATGCAAAAGCAGTCTTTTTGTTTCTGTCGATGCTGATTCTATAATTGAGTCTGATTCTATACTCAAGCTTGTAAAGCCATTTCTTGAGGAAAAGGATCGTAAGGTGATTGGAGCCGGAGGCGTTATAAGAATAGTTAATTCGTGCGATGTTGAAAGCGGCCATATTCGCGAGATTTACCTTCCAAAACAGATTTTACCAAGGTTACAGGTGCTTGATTATACCAGGGCTTTTCTCCTGGGACGAATGGCATGGAGCCAGCTTGACGGACTCATGCTTATCTCGGGAGCAATGGGAATTTTCGATCTTGAAACAGTTATCAAGGCTGGGGGCTACAGTATTAAAACGGTAGGAGAAGACATGGAACTGGTACTCAGGATGAGAAGAAAGATGGCCGAAGAGAATGTAAAATATGAAGTAACATATATACCGGATCCTCTTTGTTGGACAGAAGTACCATCAGATTTCAAGTCGATGCGAAGACAACGTACAAGATGGACAAGAGGACTGGTGGAATCATTAAGGGCGCACCGTAAAATGTTTTTTAATCCCAGGTATGGAAGACTGGGAGTTCTGGGTTTCCCTTATTGGTTTTTCTTTGAGTGGCTTGCGCCCCTGATAGCATTTTCAGGTTTCCTGTATACAATATACCTTATCCTTCTGCATTCAATCAACTGGCCTTTTTACCTGCTTCTTTTTCTTTTCGTCTATACCTTTGCTGTTTCACTTTCAACATGGGCAGTCCTATTTGAGGAAGTGACCTTTCATAAGTACAAGAAAAAGAGGGATGTGCTTAAATTATTTACTGCAGCCCTCCTGGAACCTTTTTTCTACCCCATGCATACCTATTTTGCAGTAAGAGGTAATATTGAAGCTCTGCGCGGGAAAAAGGGTTGGGGCTCAGCTAAAAGAAATGGTTTTGCGAAACATAAGAAAAAGGGGAAAAATCCTGTTTCAGCTTACTCTGCAAAATAGGGGAAAACTGTTAGTCCTGATTCAATAACCTGAAGCGATTTCTTTTCCCTGATCGTGGTTTCTGGTACAACAAGCCATGGAGTCCAGTTATACCTGTCGGTGGTTGATGTAACCTCTCCTTTGTAATAAACGGAAAGAGCAATGCCATCGGAAGGAGATGTAAGGATCGTAAAGTTCCAGCCTCCATCATACGAAACAGCTCCATTAACCACTTTCGTCTGTGTTGGATCGTAAAAATAGAGCATTGTCCATGGAATCCTTATCCTGATTATATTGTCATCCCATGCCACAGCTGTTCTTTGACCTGTAGTAAAACCGGCAGCATTTTCCATGGGTAAATGCCCAACATAAGAGCGCGTAACCAGATAGCCGTCATTTATCCATTGCATTTCATCCCAAGGGGCCCCATCGCTTATTATGCTGCGAAATTTCTGGACAGAAGGATTTGTAAGATTAAATCTTACGGTCAGGCCATCCATATCGTAAGCCTGAGTTACAAAATGTGTTGCTGAATCGTTACCAAAGACCATTCTGAGCATGAATTCAGACCTGTTTGTAAGTTGTTTCCCGTTCGGCAGTATCGATTCGCCTGTATCTGCAAGGTATGTATCGAATGCTACCAGCATTGTATCACCCTGTAAAACAGCCCCTGAAGTCTTGATATTAATATAGAAATAACAATTATCATTAGTGGCTTCTATGACATCAAGAGGACCTGAAGGTCTGTCGGTTTGGTATTCTATAAAGGGGTCGGTATTGGTCTGTACAAATCCAGTTAGCCCGAAATTCTGCTCCGGAGATGTTATATTTTGCCATAGCTGCCTTGTTGGAATAAATGCATCTCCCGAAGTAAATCCATATGCTTCAAGATATGCAACTATCCAGGTGGGTTTGAACCATTCATCCATCCAGGCAAAGATGAATCCCCCGGCACAGCCTGAGTCCACAATATTATGAAGCAGTCTTATATCTTTTTCTCCCTGTTGCTGTTCAGAATAGCCCCCGTGGTTCATGTTGCTGAATGACTGATGAGCACTTCCCCAACTTGATGGAACGCCGAACTCACCAATTACAAGGGGTATGTCGGAATAGTGATTTTTCAGATCATTCAGATAACCGAGATAACTGTCAGGTCCTTCAGTATCACTGTAAGCCTGGTATGATGGTTGCTGACTTATGAAATTCGGATAATAGGGATAGGCATGATAACAGGCGAAGAGTCCCGCCTGATCATTTCTGCCTTCGATCTTTTCAATATCGAATGACGCTTTGTCTTCATCGGTGAAAATTTCTGTCGGATGAACCAGGGGATCAAGTGTGGGCCAGCTCGAGATACTTACAGGTCGCCGTATACTGTAATTCTGCTCTTCATATGATACTGTTACGTCAAGCATATGGGTTACAAACACCTCCGTGGGTGATGCTGTTGTTATGCTGAACTGGGAACCTGAATATGAATTTTCGGAGGGATGAAAGACATTTGTTGAATCCACTTCCTGCGGACTAATTTCCCTTCCTATTATGTAACCTGCTACCCATCTTGAAATGTCTGTAAGATAATCACCATATGCCTTGCCATATCTGAAGGGAAAGCTTTTATTCCCATGCAAACAGTCTATTACGTCATGTATCTCCTGGGTAAAGGATGAGATTCGTGCTATCAGATCATATGAAGTTGATTTATGTGGATCTTCAACTTCATCAAGCCATATTCCCTGGAAAAGGAGAAGAGGTTTGTCCTGGTGACGCTCATTGTACTCAGCCAGCTTTTCATAAAACACAGGGGGATGCAAAGTATATACTCTTATTGAGTTAAATCCCGCCTGTGCTATTCTTGAGATCCAACTCTCGTAAATGGAGGGAGTTATTGCATAGGCTATCTCTCCTGGGAAATAACCCGGGGGAGATGATCCCAGGTTGACACCTTTAAGTAAAAGAGCCCTGTAACCGTTACCTGTATTCATTGCAATATGATCCCCTGAGGCCTTAAAAGGCAGGGACTGTAACTCTGCAAGCTGAAAATTTATAATTGTATCACGACTTATAGAAATATCGGTAAGTCTTACTGGGTAATAACCCTCACAGGTGACAGTGGTAATCATTGAAAGGCTTATGGTTTCGGAGGGAGGAAGAGTTGCGGGAGGAAGCATAACAGGAATAAGCATAGTCCCTGAAGATACCTGAGCCAGGGTTTTAATTTTGATCAGTTTTCCCGACCTGCTCTCCCCGTTAAACGATATTGTGTAAATATAAAAACCTGTTCGTTGCGGAGATCCGTTCTGATCACATCCGTCCCAGTTTATCCGGTAACTGCCCGATGTGACGTCTTTGAAGATTACATCTTTTATTTTCTGACCGGTCAGGGAGTAGATACTTAACCTGACATCCCCTGTTCCACTTATCATGAAAGGGATATTAACAGAAGTAGTGAAAGGATTTGGATACGGAATACCCGCATCAAGATTCCCTTTAAAATTTTCATATATACCATTTATCCTCAAAGAGTAATAACCGGCAGGTCCAGTAATGGCAGCAAATTTATTTATTCCGGAAGCCAGTGTAACTTTGGCATTCGGTACAGCTCCTCCGTTAATATCTGTAACCTGTCCATGTACTATATAGTCACTGGCAGCTAAAGTCTGCAAGGGAAAGACAAGGGTAATAATAATCAGTATAATAACTGAATAAGATTTCCCTAAGTCATTCATATATTATGTGTATTTACAGGTTTATAGTATGATCAAAAGTAGCAAAAAGCCGTTATAATTCTTATTTGATATAACGTAATTGCGGCAAATTCAAATAAAAAATGAATCCGGATGACTGCCGTACAGGGTCAGCCTGTTATTAATATTCCTTTATAAGACTTATGGATCTTAATTTTTCCCGGTGCATCTGGATTATTTTATTCTGATTGAGATAAGGATTTACACCTGTTCCCAGCCACTTAAGGTATGTTTCAGAATATCAGAAATCATTAAAGTCTTATGTTTTTATGAAAATAGTTAAATTTGATCTGCAGTAAAAGATCAAAACCAAATAAAATGGAATTCTCGGAATTGATAAAGAATCGCGAAAGTGTACGTAACTATGATCCGGACAGACCGGTACCCGGTGAGATCATCGGGAAAATACTTGATGCCGGAAGGTCAGCCCCCTCAGCCTGTAATTATCAACCCTGGAAGTTTTTGGTAATATCATCCCCGCCTATGCTTGATAAAGTGCATCAATGTTACAGGAAGGAGTGGTTCGCCAATGCTCCCCATATCCTGGTCATAGTCGGGTTAAAGGATCATGCATGGGTAAGGAGCTATGATGGATATAACTCCCTCGAAACTGATGTTGCCATTGCAATGACTCATATTATACTGGCAGCAACCAATGAAGGTGTAGGAACATGCTGGATCGCAGCCTTCGATCCGGAGGTGCTGAGGAAGGCCCTGGACCTGAATGATAACCAGGTGGTCTATTGTATTACTCCACTCGGTTACCCGAAGTCGGGATATAAAAAGCCTGCCCCCAGAACAAGAAAATCGCTGAAGGAGATCACAGAGTTTCTTTAGATTGGTCATTGGCCCCGGGTACACGGGGAGTCATTCCTGGTCATTGGGTCCTTCTAACCGTCATTGATGGTAATTCATGGTAATTTGTTCCGAATACGGGACGTAGTTAATAGTACTTACTACTAAGTTCGGGCGTGCAGTACCCGGCACCCGGCAACTTGCACACAGCACCCAGAAAAAATTACAATATTTTTATGATTAGAAGCTGTTTTTAATAAATGGCTGATGATAGTACCGTTTCCCGGTCGCTTTGTAAAGTGCATTGGCCAATGCTGCAAATACAGGTGGGAACGGAGGTTCTCCCAAACCGGTTGGAGCAATTTCATTTTGTACAAAATAGACATCTATATTCTTTGGGGCATCTTTTTGGCGTATGATCCTGTAAGTATCAAAATTATCTTCTTCACATGATCCCTGGTCAAACGTCATTTCTCCGAACATAGCATTACCTATACCATCCGTCACTGCTCCTTCAACCATATTTGCAGCCTCACCCGGATTTACAACTATACCACAGTCGATTGCGCTGCATACTCTTTCCACCCTGGGCTGATCATTTTCCATAACAACATCAACTACATGTGCTGCATAGCTGTTGTGACAAAAATAAGCGGCAACACCCCGGTTTTTATTTGATGTTTCTTTGCCCCATCCCGATTTTTCGCGTACCAGCTCAAGCACACCTGCATAGCGGGCTGCATCATAGTCATTGTTTTTACCCACAGGATTTTCCTGAGCCCGTTTAAAAAGGTCAAGGCGGAATTCAATAGGGTCCTTGCCTGCAGTTTCTGCAACTTCATCAAGAAAGGATTGCTCAGCGGGTCCCATAAAGTTGGAACCTGGAGCACGAAATGCGCCAACAGTAATATTTGAATCAACAGTCCATCCCTCAGCAAGGTAGTTGTCTACCGCTCCTGCAGGAAAGCGGTTGGCATGCAGGGAGTTTTCGGGAATTCCTCCTGCCTTGACATGAAAAGCTGTAAGGTTGTTATTTTTATCAAGTCCTGCACGATACGTCACATAATAAGTCGGACGAAATACTCCGAAACGTGTGGTATCTTCACGGTTATAAACCAGTTTCACAGGTGCTTTGACTTTTTGTGAAATAACGGCAGCTTCCGTGGCATAGTGATTATAAGCGCGCCGTCCAAATCCACCGCCCATCCTTGTCATCTTTACATCAATTTTTTCAACAGGGATACCCAGCCTTGCCGATATGGTTCTTTCGACAAATTCAGGAGCCTGGGTTGGTCCTTCCACAACCACATTATCGTCTGTTACATGTGCAAAGAAGTTTATGGGTTCCATCATAAAATGACCGAGGAAAGGAGCCGTGTATGTCCTTTCGATTATTTTTGCCGCGTTTTTAAATGCTTCTTCCGGGTTTCCGTCCTGCCGGACTATTCTGCCTGGTTTTGATGCCGCTTCCTTCATTCTTGCAACATGATCGGAGGTACTTTCAAGGCCGTCAGGAACTTTAATTGTCTGGGTACGGCCTCCAAAGCCTCCCACCTGGTAGGAAGTATTGGAAAACGGTTCCCATTCGACTTTAAGCTTCTGTTTTGCATTCATCACTTCCCAGGTCGTTTTTCCCACTATGGCAATGAGTTCCGTAAAAGCGTCCGTATCAAAGAAATTCCTTTCATAATCATCTTTATAGGTCCTGAAAGAGAAGATATCTGTTATGCCGGGCATAGCTTTTGCCTCTGTGGCGTCAAATGACTTAAGTTTCATCCCGAATGCAGGAGGAATAGCAACGGTGGCAATAAGCATTCCCTCATGGTCAACATCCAGTCCGAAAACGGGCTTACCTGTAACCAGCTTGTCACCATCGACATTTTTCCGGGTAGTTCCCACAATCTTAAAATCCTTTGGTTCCTTTAGTTCAACCTCTTTGGGAACGGGTATCTTTGAGGCTGCAGAAGCCATTTCTCCATAGCCTGCTTTTTGGCCGCTGTTTTTATGAAACAGGACTCCTGCCGCGGTCGTTATTTCCGTCACCGGTACATTCCAGGCTTTCGCCGCTGCCTCGCGTAACATCTGCCTCGCTGTTGCCCCCGCCATACGCAGGCCCTGCCATCCCTGGCGAAGAGCCTGGCTGCCCCCGGTGAACTGACGAGTATATATCTCGGGATTAAAAGCAGCCTGTTCAACAATCACATGTTTCCAGTCTACATCGAGTTCCTCGGCAACGACCATGGGCATTGATGTTTTAACTCCCTGTCCGAATTCAGGGTTTGTCGACATGATGGTTACCACCCCGTTATTTCCTATTTTCAGGTAGGCATTAATTTTAAACCATTCATCAGGCATGATCAGTTCCTGATCAGTACCCGGTTTATATGAATCGAGCCAGCTAAAGCCAAGCATCAGGCCACCACCGGCCACTGCCATACTTTTTATAAATGATCGCCTTCCGATTATTATCTTTGCAGTTGTCATTTTAAAATCTTTTTGGTAAAACCGAAACAGGTGTTTAACAGTAGCAATATTCAACTCTCACTGTTGATTCAGGACACGGCAGCGGATTTAATTGCTTTCTTAATACGCGTATAGGTCCCGCAGCGGCAGATATTTCCATCCATTGCATTTTCAATTTCCTCATCTGAAGGATTCGGATAGCTTTTTAAAAAGGCAACGGCTGTCATTATCTGGCCGGGCTGACAATATCCGCATTGGGCTACATCATGTTCCAGCCAGGCTTTTTGCACAGGATGGTCCCCATTTTCGGAAAGTCCCTCTATGGTGATAATTTCCTGGTCACCGATCGAATCGACGAATGTAATACAGGAGCGCACCGCCTCACCGTTAAGATGAATTGTGCAGGCACCGCACTGGCCTATACCACAGCCGAATTTGGTCCCCATCAGTTTCAGATGATCCCGCAATACCCAGAGCATTGGAGTAGAAGGATCAACATCCACCTGATGTACTTTCCCGTTGATCTTAAGATTAAAAATTGCCATATGTATATTATTTAAGTAATTGTTATTTGATATATAATTCAGCCTGCCTAGTGTGAATCCTGGCCTGGATCTGTACCAGAGGCCGGAGGTGCAATAAGATGTGAGAAGGACAGGCAACCCAGCTTCCATTTGCCGTTTAACTTAATATAGACTTCGGTAACCATGAAAGGATTGGTGACTTCTCTGCCACCTACTTCTGCTAACAAAGTAATCCTGTTTAAGAGAATAGCTGTATTGTCAATAATATTTACTGTAACATCGTGTATATCCGCCTTCTTATACCATATTCCACCGCTTTTTATAATATTTAATTCCTGTGCTTTCCCCCAGGTTCCACCCATGTGGACAAACATAGCCTTTGAGTCAAAGAGGTTGTTCAGGGCGTCAACATTTTTGTCTGCCATCCATTGCCATTTTTCTTTTGAGATGTTAATAACTTCCTGTTCCGCAGCCGTAAAGGTTCTGTCAGGAGGATTTAACCTTCCTCTTTCTTGTCCGAAGGACAACTGTGCGCTTATGACTATTAATAAAAGTCCAATTAATTTTGCTTTCATAATTAATGTTTTGATAGGATTATTATTTGAAATAATGTTATTAAATACTGATAGTTGGTCAAGCTTAAAGATCAAGTTTCCTGCTGCCCATCCATTTGATAATTTCAGGATTCCGGTGATCGAAAAAACTGCTGGTCTTCATATCCATGGTAGTAATAGATTCCATGTCCACGGCACTTAGTTCGAAATCGAAAACATTGAAGTTCTCAGTTATCCTTTCTTTTTTTACTGATTTTGGGATAGCGACCACTCCACGTTGTAAAAGCCAGCGAAGTATTACCTGGGCAACCGATTTTCTGTGCTTCCCTGCTATTGAAACCAAAAGTTCATTGCTGAAAATATTATTTTTGCCCTCTGCAAAAGGCCCCCATGATTCAATCTGAACCTTATTGTCGGTTAAGAACTTCTGTGTTTCAATCTGCTGATTGAAGGGGTGCGTTTCAATTTGATTTACAGCCGGAACTACTTTATTAAATGTTATTATATCCATTACACGGTCGGGATGGAAATTACTGACGCCAATAGCCCTGACCCTTCCATTAGTGTATAGTTCTTCCATTGCCCTCCATGAACCATGCACATCGCCGTAAGGCTGGTGGATCAGGTATAAATCGAGGTAATCCAGTTGCAGCTTGTTCAATGATTTATCGAAGGCCTTCATTGTTTTTTCATAACCGTTATCCTGCACCCAGAGTTTAGTTGTAATGAACAGCTCATCTCTGGCCACACCACTTTTTTTAATAGCATCTCCAACAGCACTTTCATTCATATACGATGCTGCAGTATCTATTAACCGGTAACCTGTTTCAATAGCATTGAGTACGCTGTTTTCACATTCATCAGGGTCGGGTATCTGGAAAACACCAAATCCAAGGAGAGGCATTTCGACACCATTATTGAGTTTTACTGTTTTCATTTAATGTGTTATCTTTATTTCATTCATTTACAACTTTTTGATTTAGCAAAGGTAGGTCTTATAATACAGTTACAGGCATACAAATTACTGCTTCTTCTACCATTTTTACTGATCGGGCTGAATATGTGCATATGGTTAGAAAGTAATGTCTGATTTTGTTTCATAAATAATATCAGCTATGGAAGGCATGAACAGGTTTAATACTGTAACAGAGTATAATAACTTTAATAATCACGAGACTTTACATCCACTTGTAAGTGTCATTGATTTCTCGAAGGCATCACCAGGGAAGTTAAGAAAAACATATTTTGGATTTTACCTGGTTTTACTGAAGGATGTGAAATGCGGCGACCTGCTGTATGGGAAAAGAACATAAGACTACAGGTCTCTTAATTAGCATTAGCGGGCATTTATTGTAATTGGCAGCTTGCACCTATAATAAATATTTTCCTTAAACTTCATATTTCAAAGAACGCTTCGGCGTATCAAATTGCGTCATAATCTTTGCGGAGGTCCTTAAATATGCAAAGATTGAAAATAAAGAAGACATTTTCTCTCTGAACATCAGGTTTGGGATTACTCCGGCTAAAATAAATTTGACAACGGGTTGTTGATAGTGTAATTTTACATAAAAAGTTGATCTATAATGTCTATAATGAGCGTAATTACAGCTCCTTACTTTTCCTAAACTGAGTTTTAATAAATATTTGAAAATATGGGACATTTAGTTGGAAAAGATATTTATAAAAGCCTTGGGGATAAGATTGATAATCTTCCGGTCCGAGTCAATAAGAATATGACATTTTATAACATACTTAAGGAGTTATATTCCCCTGAAGAAGCTCAATTAGTTACAAATATGCCGTATTCTCTGTCTCCTGTTGATGAAATAGCCAGAGCTACGGGAATCGAAAAAAGCAAGATAAATCCAATTTTGGATAGTCTGTGTGCCAAAGGCCTGGTAATGGATTTCTGGATAGGGGACAGATATTTCTATATCCCCTCACCAATGTTTGTCGGCATTTTTGAGTTTACAATGATGAGGACAGGTCCTGATGTTGATTCAAAAAAGCTTGCAAAACTCTTTTATGAGTACATGAATGATGAAAAGTCCATTGAAGTAAATTTTGGATCCGGAGAACAGATATCTCCACTTAGGACTATGCCTCATGAAGGCACAATTCTTGAAACAGGCTATACTGAAATACTTGATTATGAAAAGATCACTTCGATAGTGGAGTCCAACCAGAAGTTCGCTATTGGCTTGTGTTCCTGCCGCCACGAAAAACTACATTCAGGAGAAAAAAAATGTAATGTTCCGTTGGATACCTGTACTACTTTCGGAGGGGCAGTGGATTATATGGTAAAGCATAACTTTGCAAAAGCTGCCTCCAGGAGCCAGGTTCTTGAAAGTATATCAAGGTCCAGGGAATTGGGACTTGTATTTAGTTGTGATAATGTAAAGAATAATGTTTCCTTCTTATGCCAGTGCTGTGGCTGTTGCTGCAATGTTCTTCTTGGGCTCAGCAGATTTGGTTATCCGAATGCGGTTGTTACTTCCAGTTTTATAGCTGATGTCAATGAGGATACTTGTGACGGGTGCAGTAAATGTGCAAAGGCGTGCCCGATAAACGCTATTGAAATGGTCCCTGCAGGAGACCCTGGAAAAAACAAAAGAAAAGTAGCACAAATAAATACAGATATTTGCATTGGGTGTGGAGTCTGTTCATTGCAGTGTATAAAAACTGGTTCTCTGAAATTAATCAAACGAAAAAAGAGAGTAATTCATCCAGAGACGACTTTTGAGAGAATCATTCTGCAATGTCTTGAGCGCGGTACCCTGCAACATCAGATTTTTGGGAATCCGGAAAAAATATCCCAGAAAATGATGAAAGGAATCGTGGGTGGGTTTCTCAGGCTTACCCCGGTAAAAAGAGCTCTCATGAGTGATAAAATGAGATCTTCATTCCTGGATGCAATGAAGAAAGGTACAATTAAGAAGAACCGGGGATATATTCTGGAGGTTTAAGCCGTAATTTAAATATCTGGTTTCACATTAATCATAGTATCCTGCTATAGTATTGGTACGTAAAGATAGTCGGTAATTAATAGTAATTCATGGTAATTGGGCGCTTCGCGCCGTAATTGATAGTAATTACTTTTTAATGACTCATCCTGCCACTTGCAACATGCACCCCGCACCCAGTAATCGGTAAGTACTTCGAGTATTT
>CAYYIW010000043.1:0-13845 GCA_964472085.1 uncultured Rikenellaceae bacterium
CAGAAAATCCAAACAAAGAGGCCGTCTCAAATTATGTTATGAGACGGCCTCTTTTGCATGATTTTTTGTTCGAATATTGACACTGCCTGTCCGCAGAATATAATTTACTATGATCAGGATCAGTTCCCTTGGCACCATTTTCTTTTGCCGATAAACATCTATTAATTTCTGATTGATTATTTTTGAAATGAAAAGGCATCTTCTGCTAAGTTTATTTTAAAATACTAACACAAATTACCATGCATATAAAATTAAGAAATTCCTTGTCCATTATTATGGTAGCCATACTTTCATGGACAATAAATGCACATGCTCAGGATGTTGTGTTTAATGTAAAGGATTCCGGTGCAAAAGGTGACGGACTAACCCCGGACACCAAAACAATAAATGAAACCATTGATAAAGCGGCTCATGCGGGTGGTGGAACAGTCTATTTTCCTGCCGGTAATTATTTGGCAGGTTCAATTCATTTGAAAAGTAATGTGGCATTGTATATCGGTCCGGGCGCTACAATTATTGCAGCACCGGAAGAAAATATATCGGAATACGACAAACCCGAGGATAAAATTGACAATATGTATGAGGATTTTGGTCACAGGCACTGGCATAACAGCCTGATCTGGGGAGAGAATTTACATGATATTTCAATCATTGGTCCGGGAACGATCTGGGGTAAAGGACTGGTCAGGAATAACAAAGGCGAAGACGACATACGTCCTAACAAATCAATCAGCCTTTACCAATGTAGGAATGTGATTCTGCGGGATGTCACCCTGTACCATGCTGGCTGGTTTGCTATTCTGGCAACGGGGGTAGATAATTTAACTATTGATAATCTGAAGATTGATACCAATCGTGACGGAATGGATATTGATTGTTGTCAGAATGTTCGTATTTCTAATTGCAGTGTTAATTCACCGAAGGATGACGGTATTTGTATGAAAAGCTCATTTGGATTAGGTTTTGCCCGTTCAACTGAAAATGTAACAATTACAAATTGTCAGTTGAGTGGCTATGACGAGGGGAGCTTCCTGGATGGTACTTATAAGAGATCAGGAGGAGCACCGATAGGACGAATCAAATTCGGAACAGAATCGAATGGTGGATTCAGGAACATCACTATTTCCAACTGTGTATTTGATTATTGCCGAGGATTGGCCATGGAAGCTGTTGACGGGGCATACCTCGAAAATGTTGCTATTAATAATATCACCATGCGTGATGTGATGAATTCGCCCATTTATTTATGTATTGGTTCCCGTATGCGCGGACCTGAAGGTACTCCGCCCGGAAAGGTTCGAAGAGTGATTATTAGTAATATTATAGCATATAATGTCGATTCGGTCAGTAGTGCAATTATTACAGGGATTGAAGGAAGCGAAATTGAAGATGTGACCCTGAAAAATATCATAATCTATTACAAGGGAGGAGGAACCAGGGAACAAGCCGCCAGGGCAGTGCCCGATCTCGACAAAACTTATCCGGAACCAGACAAATATGGAGTTATGCCAACTTATGGCTTTTATGTCCGGAATGTAAAGGGAATTAAGTTTGATAACATCGACCTGCATGTTTTGCATAAAGATGCCCGCCCGGCATTTTATCTCGATGGAGTTACGGATGCTGATTTCAGGTTTGTGACAGCTCCGGAAGTTGCCGGAAGCCGTGCAATTCACCTGGTTAATTCCAGAAATATCAATTTGTTCAGGTCGCTAAATGTGGAAGATAAATTAATTAAGGAAGCTGAAAATAACGATCTATAATAATCTTCATTTTAATATCGCCTTTGCTGATCACTTCCAGAATGGATTGTAACAGTAAATTTATTTCAAAATAATTTTATCTCGATATTTCTGATAAGATTTACATCTGCTTAGTATTGTTTTTCATCTCATTTCTTTTATATATTTACGTTTCAGGCAGTAATTGTAATTTTAACTTATTTGGGGAAATATATGATAGTGGAGTCATATCTAACAAATATTTATTCACTTGATTAATTGTAATTTAGGATGAAATTATCAAAAAAATCAATAACAGGTCCACATAAAATTCCATTGAGTGGATATATGGATTTTATTGCTCTTTGTATGATAATTTTATTATCGCTGACCGGCTGTATGAAGGAAAAATCCCGGGTGGAGAATCTTAAACCTCGTCTTGTGATTACCTGTGATCCTGAACTGGATGACTTTAATACCCTGATCCGCCTTCTATTGTACAGCACCGATTTCAGGGTGGAAGGACTTGTTTATGCTAGCAGCCAGTACCACTGGAAAGGCGATGGCAAAGGTACTAAATGGTTTGTACCTGGAAGGGAATATACACGGTTTGGATTGCATATGGGACCAATGGAATCGTGGCGCTGGGCTAAAGATGAGCATTTTATCCATGATGCGGTAAATGCATATGCTAAAGTTTATCCTAATTTAAAGGTTCATAATCCCGGCTACCCGACTCCCGAATACCTGAAATCAAAAATCAGGTATGGTAATATTGAATTTGATGGTGATATTTCAAAGGATTCCCCTGGATCGGACCTGATTAAATCTTTGATGCTTGATGATGTTCCTGGTCCCCTGTTCATTTCGGCACAGGGAGGAGCAAGTACGATTGCCAGGGCATTGAAATCAATTCAGGATAAATTTGAAAACACGGCAGGATGGGACAGTCTGAAAAAAAGGATTTCCGGGAAAGTGATTTTATTACTTTCAGGCGATCAGGATGACACATATGCCAGTTACATCAAACCCAACTGGCCCGATATTGGTAACTGGGAGCTCAGAGGCGGAATTATGGGACTGGGCTACAATGCCCAGGCTAATGCAAGCCGGTATGATGCCGTTTTTTATACGCCGGGCTGGATGGAGAGGAATATAACAAGCAAAGGGCCTCTTGGTGCTCTTTACCGTGTATGGGGTGATGGCAAACAAATGGTCAGGGGAGATATCTTCGACTATTTTGGCCTGTCAGGTTATTCTGAAAGCGAACTCAGAAGAATGGGGTATATTGTCTGGGCACCGGTTCGTGAAAAGGGGTCATTCCTGGGAGAAGGGGATACCCATATTTATCTTAACCTGATTGATAACGGATTACGTGCAGATGAGGATGTGACATACGGTGGATGGGGTGGTCGGAAGGCAGAGAATCCAGGAAGAAGAGATTCCTCCGGCCAACAGATCGATTCTACCATGTCCATTGAAGAAATAATGAGACTGATGATGAGACCTGATACTATCTTTCCTGATTTTTTACCTGCTTTACAAAACAATCTTGCGGCACGTTTTATGTGGTCCGTAACGCCCCTGTATGAAGATGCAAACCATGGGCCGGCAATAAATGGTCCTTTACGCATTTCGGCTAAACCTGGAGAAAAGGTACAGCTCAGCGCAGATGTTTCCGATCCGGATGGAAATGATATATCTGTTAAATGGTGGCAATTCAGGGTTGGCAGTTATAAGGGAAATGTTATCGCAGAAGATCCTTCATCCATGTCGACTTCTGTTGTGGTTCCGCAAGATGCTAAACCGGGACAGACAATTCATATGATTCTTGAAGCAACAGATAATGGCAAGCCGGAAATGACAAGATATCACAGGATTATAATAACTGTTGTATAAGGAAATAGCTGTCTGATGTTATAGAAAATATATCAACCGGAAAAAATCACCAAAATGATTGCCGATTTTTAAAGTTAGCTTGCTCATGGATATGAATTTTCAAGTATTTATCTGTTTATATGTCAGTCCGGAATACTACTGATTCTAAAATCAAATTTAGTGCAAATTCATATTAATTATCATTCTGGTAACAATAGACAGTATTACTTTGTTAACTTGTTTGTGAATAATTAAGTTTTAATAATTTGCTTGAAATGCTCCTTAAAATCAAATAATTAATTCGACATATTAAAAACGTTGTATAGGAATCTAAAAAAATTGCCTGGTTTTAGGTCAGATTAAACAGGAATTAATGTTACATTAGAGGTTCACTGGGAGAACAAAACACCATTTTATGAAGAACATTTTCAAGGACAAAGTTGTGATAGTTACAGGAGCATCATTTGGAATTGGAGAAGCAATAGCCCGCGAGTTTGCAGTAAACGGGAGTAAAGTAGTACTGGCAGCAAGAACGGAAAACAGGTTGATGGCAATAGTTGACGACCTGAAAAGCAGGAATTGCGAAGCTTGCTATATCAGGACTGATGTTACAGTTGAAGCGGATTGCCATAAATTGGTGGAATATACAATTGAGAAGTTCGGGAAAATTGATATTCTGGTGAATAATGCGGGCATTTCAATGCGGGCTGCTTTTATTGATGTTGACCTGAAAGTACTTCACAGGCTCATGGATGTCAATTTCTGGGGAACAGTTTATTGTACGAAATATGCTCTGCCTTATATACTTGAACAAAAGGGATCACTTATAGGCATATCATCTGTTGCAGGATTTCACGGATTACCGGGACGTACAGGATATTCGGCCTCAAAATTTGCTATTCACGGATTCCTTGAGACTATCAGGATCGAAAACCTGAAAAAAGGACTTCACGTTATGATCATCGCACCGGGTTTCACAACCACTGAGATAAGGAAACACGCCTTGACTGCAGACGGGGAGGAGCAGGGAGAATCACCCCTAAACGAAGGCAAGCTCACATCTCCCGAATTTGTTGCAGGATGGGTTCTGAAGGGTATAAGAAAGAAGAAAAGAAACAAACTGCTCACGCTTGACGGAAAACTCACCGCACTTTTCCAGAGAATAATACCTGAGTATGTCGACAGGGCTTATTACAAGGTAATGTCAAGGGAGCCCGAATCTCCTCTTGAATGATCTTTTCTTTTTCTGCCGTTGAAATATCTAGTTAAATCATAATTCTTATCACAGACGTAACTTGCTGAATATTAGCGACTAGAATTTTCTTTGTAATGAATTGATGACTTTATCGTCATGCAATTGAAACCAATAAAAAATTAAAGCTATGAAGAAGATTTTACTATTTGCCATTATGCTTATCTCAGGCACAATTGTATCAGGACAGAAATCTATTAACGATTTGTTTGAAAAGTATGGTGGTAAAGATGGTTTTACCACCGTTACCATCAACGGTAACCTTTTAAAACTGGCCAGGTGTTTTGAAGATGATAATGATAAAAGGGATGACGCTTTGCCTCAAGAGATCACAACTATCAGGATACTTGCCCAGGATGATGAAAGCCTGAAGGTTGATAATTTCTACAACATGGTCATGAAAGATATTGATCTTAAGGATTACGAGGAATTTATGCGTGTTAAGGATTCTGAGAACAATATGAGAATGCTTGTCAGGGTCGAGGGCAACAGGTTTAAAGAGTTCCTTCTGATAGTCGGCGGTGAAGATAACGCATTGATTCAGATAAAAGGTGATATGAGTCTGAAAGAGGCAAAGAAATTCTCTGAAGATGCAAAGAGGAAGCATGGCACTGATGTGGTATCAGTTAACTAGCAATTATATATCCTGTTTTTAGTTATCTTTATATTCAAGGAAGTAATTGCAGATATTCAAATGACGCGCGACCAGTTTGATGATATCATCCGGCAGCTATACCGCAGGTTGTATATAATAGCCTTCCGCATCCTCCGGATAAAGGAGGAGGCGGAAGACGCCGTTCAGGAGATATTTATAAAACTATGGAAGATGAGGGATACTTTAGACAGTTTTAACAGCATTGATGCGCTTGCAACAACAATGACAAAGAATTTCTGTATCGACCGCCTGAGGAAAAAACGACCTGATGTGATGGATGAAATGACCAATATTGGCAGTACGGACAACATATTCTTGTCTCCTCATGATCAGTTGGAAAACAAGGAATCCGATGATATCATTCAAAGTATAGTTGAGAAATTACCGCTGCATTTCAGAACAGTGGTAACACTAAGGGATTTAAAAGGCTTCTCATATGAAGAGATTGCAGTTAAAACAGGACTGAACATAAATACCCTGAGAGTGAATCTGTCAAGAGCCAGGAGTATAATCAGGGAGGAATATAATAAGTATCACAATGAAAAAAGAGGAATTAGACAGGCTTCTCGGAAAGTATTATAACGGTGAGAGCACAGATTCTGAAGAAGACTTACTGAGGGCTTTATTTACGGCGGGTGATATTCCGCCGGGTTATGAGACAGAAGCGGATATCTTCAGTTTTTACAACAGTGCTGTGGATGTACCGGAACCTTCTGCTGACCTAGAGGAGAGAATATTTGAAGGGATCGATAAGTCCGATGGGCATGAAAGGAAAGGTTCCTTTAAGAAGTATATGATAACCTTCCTGAGCTCCGCTGCAGCGATAGCTGTTCTTGTGGTTTCTTACTTTATTTACGGCAGGAGCGCTGAACCTCGTGATACCTATACCGATCCTAAAATTGCATATGCGGAAACCATGAAAATACTGATGAATGTATCGTCACAACTTAATCAGGGAGTACGATCGCTTGAACCTGTGGGCAGAATGAATGCAGTTGCAGAAAGAAGTTTAGAGTCTTTGACATCAATCAATAAAACAACCAGGATGGTGGATAAAAACCTGAGAACCCTTGATTACCTTGGAAAGGCAATTGACTTCACCAACCCGGCTGATCTCGCAAGCATAAATAAAAAATGATCAATGATATGAAAAAGTTAATTCTGTTTTTCACTGCAATGTGCCTGGCAATAAATGTTATGGCACAATCAAATCCTGTGGATGCGATGTTTGATAAATATTCCGAAAGGGATGGATTCACAGTTGTCACAATTTCAAGCAGGATGTTCTCGATGTTTTCCAATCTTGATTCGGATGATAAGGATGCTGATGATCTTATTCACAGGCTTAAATCTATAAGGATCCTTTCAGTAGATGACTCTCTGCTGAACAGGAACCTTAATTTCTATACAGAACTCAGCAAAAAGCTGAATATGTCGGATTATGAAGAGCTGATGGTTGTAAAGGGTGGAAAGGACATTACCAAATTCCTGATCAAACAGAAAGGTAAACTGATTACCGAATTACTTGTAATATCGGGTGGTCCGGACGGAAACTCCCTTATATCCATAAAAGGTGATTTTGATCTTAAGAATATATCAGATCTCTCAAAAAGTACTGGTATTAAAGAACTTGAGGGTCTTGAGAATGTTGACAAGAAGATACCGTAGTAAAAAGATCATTTTATTCATGTGACGAAGCAACCTTATTAGTCAGGGATTAGTTATAAGATTAACATTACCATGTTTCCTGAGGTGGATGTTATACTCATTTTTTTATATTTGTGAATGTTATACTTATGAACTAATTCTAACCGTGATGAATAAAAGATTTATAAAACGTACCTGGATCCTTATCTGTGCTTTGCTTGTTTTTTCATCCACAGCCTTTTCACAGTTTGACGATGTTGATTTCCTCAGAGCAGGAGCTACCGACGGACTGACCTATATTAAGGCTTATGTTTCACCATGGACCAATGCTTTTGGTGCCGGGTTGAACGGAGGATGGTATAATTCTGCCAAACCCCATAAATTAGGCGGGTTTGATATAACTGCCGGTATCAACGCCGGTTTTGTACCTTCTTCTGCCACTACATTCGATGTGTCGCAGATAGGACTCACAACCCTTACAGGAACCGGGACAGCTTCTACTGTAGCCGGACCGGATGTTGAGGGACCTACGCTGACAGCATCCGAGGCTGGGATTACCCTGGCTTCATTCAGAACACCTCCGGGATCGGACTGGAAAATCATACCGGTACCTACATTACAGGCCGGTATTGGATTACCTCTCGGAACAGAGCTGAAAGTCCGTTATTTACCTAAAATAAATATTCATAGTGGCGACGTATCACTCTGGGGTGTAGGAGTTATGCACAGTATCCTGCAATATTTGCCGGGTAATAAGCTCCTTCCCTTTGATGTGTCTCTCTTTGGGGGATATACAAAACTTACAGGTAATATTCCTATTGATCTTCAACCTGAAGTGGGAGCTCCAACTAACTATTCCCAGTATAATCCCTCAACTTCTTTCCAGGATCAGAATATGAAGGCTACGGTATCTGCCATGAATGTGGGTGTTATTGCTTCCCTTAATATTCCTGTTCTTACTGTATACGGAGGGCTGGGGTATGCCAAAACAACCACGGAGATTAAACTGACCGGTAACTACCCGTTACCGACTGTAGATCCGGCGATATCCACAACACAGGCTGTATACGAAGATGCAGGTGTCATGAAAGGATTTAGCGCATTAAAGGTAAAAGACTTCTCAGGATTGAGGGCAAATATTGGTTTAAGGGTCAAATTTGCCTTTATCACTATTCATGCTGATTATACAAGAGCCCATTATAACGTAGTCTCAACAGGACTGGGAGTCTCGTTCAGGTAAAAAGAAATTTGTAATTCTCTGATCCCCGGGATTCCCAAAGAACCCGGGGATTTTTTTTACAACTGTTTTGAAGATTCGGTATCTTTGAAGCGCATAAAGGGTTAGAAAATTGATGGACTCACTATCAAAAAAAATACAATCTGGTTATCGTGCATTGCTCAGGGCATCAGGCAGCAGTGTGCAACCTGAAGATAACCTTAAGATAAGAAAAGCCCTTGAACTGGCAGCGGAGGCATGCAATGGCAGGACTATCTTCACAGGTGAGCCCGAAATACTTCATGCTCTTTCAGTTGCACGAATAGTAGCAGGGGAGATGGGATTGGGTATTACTGCAATTATAACAGCACTTCTTCATGACTCTTACAACAACCTGAGTATTAATGCCGGTGAAATTGAAAAAGAGTTCGGTGCAAAGGTTGTTGAGATACTGAATGGATTTTCCCGTATTTCCAGCATTTATTCTGTTCAGTCATCCTACCAGGCTGAGAACTTCCGTAAGCTTCTCCTGAGTCTGGCTGACGATGTACGTGTCATACTGATAAAACTGGTGGAAAGGCTTGAATACATGCGAAAGCTGGAATTTGCACCTGAGGATCAACGCCTGCCGCTTTCTTCGGAGACATATTTCCTGTATGCCCCGTTGGCTCACAGGCTGGGGTTTTATAATATCAAGTCGGAGATGGAGGACCTGTCGGTCAAATACCTGGAACCTGAGCAATATAAATATGTGGAGAACCGTCTCAGGCAGACAACGGCATCACGTAACAGGCTGATACGCGAATTCTCGGCGCCTCTTAAAGAAAAACTATTAAACCAGGGCTTTAAGTTTTCTATTAAAAGTCGCACAAAATCAATTCATTCCATTATGCTTAAAATGAAAAAGCAGGGAGTTGAATTTGAAGAAGTATATGATCTTTTCGCCATAAGGATAATACTGGACAGTGAAAAGGAGAATGAGAAATCGGATTGCTGGAGGGTTTATTCCATTGTCACGGATTTGTATCAGCCAAATCCAAGCAGAATGCGCGACTGGATTTCTGTTCCAAAGTCGAATGGCTATGAATCGTTGCACACCACTGTAATTGGTCCCAGGGGAAAATGGGTGGAAGTTCAGATACGCTCTGTACGGATGGATGAGATAGCGGAAAAAGGTCTTGCTGCCCATTTTAAATATAAGGGTATAAAAGGGGAAGGAGGTCTTGACACATGGCTGTCTAAAATGAGAGAGATACTGGAATCATCGGATAAAGAGGATGATTCGTTCCTCGACAAGGTACGGTCAGGATTGTATACAGACGAAGTCTTTGTTTTTACACCTAAGGGAGATCTCCGGCAGCTGCCGGCAGGATCCACAGTTCTTGATTTTGCATTCGATATTCATACAGATATCGGTGCCTCCTGCGTCGGTGCAAAGGTCAATGGTAAGAACGTCACTATAAGATATGTCCTCAACAATGGTGACCACGTGTCCATAATTCGTTCCAAGAACCAGAAGCCAAAACAGGACTGGCTACAGTTTGTGATTACAAACAAGGCCAAAAGTAAGATCAGACAGGCACTTAACGAAGAAAAAAACAAGGCTGCTACTGAAGGGAAGGAGATACTCATGCGCAGGCTGAAGAACTGGAAGATACCATATGGTGATTCCCTGGTACAAAAACTGTTGACTTTGTACAACCTTAAGACCTCACAGGATCTGTATTATCTTGTTGCAACCGAGAAGATTGACCTGCTTCACCTGAAGGAGGCTATTCTTAGGGAGGAGACTTCCGAGAACACAGTACCTGCAGGTACTGTCACCGATAAGGATGATGCAAAAGAAGCGAGGGAAGCCTTCGATTCACAGTTTTCAGATTTTCTTGTTATAGAGGACAGGGTGGAAGGACTGGATTATAAACTGGCAAAATGTTGCAACCCGGTATTTGGTGACAGCATATTCGGATTCGTGACAATATCGGAAGGAATAAAGATACACCGCACCAGTTGCCCTAATGCCCATAATCTTATGGCACGTTATCCTTACCGGCTTATTGCTGCCAGATGGTCCAAATCAAAAAGCAGTCCTTCTTTTATTGCCACTATCAAAATATCAGGACTGGAAGATCTCGGGATGGTAAATAAAATCGCTGATGTTATTGCCGATCATAATTCAGCAGTGAGGAGCTTTACCTATAACATGAATGATGGTATATTTGAAGGTATACTTAATATAATGGTTCCTAATAATGATGTTTTACAGAGTATTATAAGAAAAATTGGTAATCTGAAGGGAATACTTAAAGCCACACGATACGACAATGTATAGGGTAGAGGACAAAAGGCAAAAGACATATGGCAAAAGACATATGGCAATGGGCAAAAAAGATTCAGAGATTTAGAGACTGCACGACCGCACGACCCCACGACCGCAATACTGCATGACCGCAAGACCGCAAGACTGCATGACCGCACGTCCGCAAACCCTTTATGTCTAACGCCTGTTACCCTGCACCTTCAGTACCTTGTATCTGGTCTGACAGCCAGTCTGGCCATTTTTTCAACCTCGAGTGACGGGAAGCCGAATTCCTCAACGATCTTTCCCATTATCAGGTACGTACCGCTGCCTTTGAAAGGCCAGTTCTTCAGTGATTGTGAGAAATGTGTTGAGTCAAAAAAGTTACCTTCATAATCAATGAAGCACCCGAAGTTCATCCAGTCATTCTTAACTGTTTTAATATATTTCACTGTTACAAGGTGTCCGACCATTCTCACCTTCTTCCCGGTATGTTCTGTCATCTGTTTTGCCAGTATATCACCACGGAATGGCGTTTCAAGCATATCGAACCATGTCATTGAAACGGGGAATCCCAGCAGTTCTATTTCATCGTATGCATCTTCAATGTTGTTCTTTTCCAGTGCAGGAAGTGTAAAATTCCTGACTGGTGTTGAGAAAAGTGAATGTGTTTCCTCGTGTTTCGTTTTGTTTATCAGCATATGAGCTTCCCACAGCAGTACTGCCTTGTTTTTTCCGGTAAACCGGAATGCTCCTGACCTGATAAGCAGTATTACCTGTTCCAGTCCGGGATTGACCCTGTCTATGAAATCATGAAGACCGTGGAAAGGACCACCCTGATCGCGTATTGTGGCAATTGATTGTGCCAGTTTGGATTCGAGGCTTTGTATGTGGATGAACCCGATATATATCACGTCTCCGTATATGGTTGTCATGTATGTGCTTTTATTCACGCATGGTGGTTGTATATCGGCTCCGTATCTCTTTGCTTCATGGACATAGACCCAGGTTTTATAAAAGCCTCCGAAGTTATTGATAACGGCAACCATGAATTCCAGCGGATAATGGGCTTTAAGATAGAGGCTCTGGAAACTTTCAACCGCGTATGATGCGGAATGTGCTTTTGAGAAGGAATAGCCGGCGAAAGACTCAATCTGCCTCCATACTTCCCTGGTGATCTCTTCATTGTACCCTTTCTCATGGCAGTTGGAAAAGAATTTGTCGACGATATGCTGCATCTCCTGTTTTGACCGGTATTTGCCACTCATGGCACGTCTGAGTGTATCGGCATCGGACAGGTCGAGTCCTGCAAAATGGTGACAGACCTTGAGTACATCCTCCTGGTATACCATAACGCCATAGGTATCTTCAAGCTGTTCCTTCATTACGGGGTGAATATACTTGAACTTATCGGGATTGTGGAACCTGTATATATACTCCTTCATCATGCCCGAGCGTGCCACACCCGGACGAATTACCGAGCTGGCAGCAACAAGGGTAGGATAGTTGTCACATTTTAGCTTCTTTAACAGTCCCCTCATGGCCGGACTCTCGATATAAAAGCAGCCTTTGGTTTCTCCTGTCCTCAGGTATTTTTTCACCTTCTCATCATTTTTGAATTTATGGATAGCGTGGACATCAACAGCGACACCCCTGTTCTTCAGAATTATCTCGGCACTCTCCCGTATATGACCAATGCCGCGCTGACTGAGAATATCAAGCTTTTCAAATCCTATCTCTTCAGCTGTATACATGTCCCACTGAGTGGTGGGAAATCCTTTAGGCGGCATGTCGAGGGCAGTATAACATGTAACAGGTTCTTCCGATATCAGTATTCCACCTGCATGAATACTTCTCATATTCGGAAAATCCGCAATCTTCAGTCCTATTGCAAATATTGTATCGGTTATCTCATTCCTGTTTACTCCGGAAGACGGGTTCTCAATGACAGAGTCGATCTCTTCTTTCGGCAGACCATGTACCTTGCCCAGTTCCCTGACGATCGATTTGCCCCTGAAGGTACTCATGGTGCCAAGCAGGGCTGTATGATTGTAGCCATATCGCTTGAAGATATAATCAATGACCTCATCTCTTTCATTCCATGAATAGTCGATATCAAAATCGGGAGGACTGCTTCGTCTGGGATTGATGAATCTTTCAAAGTAAAGGTTCAGGTCGATGGGGTCAACATTGGTTATTTTCAGGCAATAAGCGATAACAGAATTTGCTCCGCTTCCTCGACCGACATGATAAAATCCCCGGGACATGGAATACCTGACGATGTCCCATGTTATGAGGAAATAGGCTGAGAATCCCAGTTTATCGATGATCTCCAGCTCATGTTTTATTCTTTCCCTGGCTGTTTTATTACTGCCATACCGGTATTTCATGCCATCCCAGGCCAGCTTCTCAAGTAGGAGCCTGTCGTCGTACCTGCTGGCAGAAAATATCTTTTTGTTTTTCTGGCTTTTAATGTCGAACTGCAGTTCACAGTCACCGGCAAGTTTCCTTGTATTGTCCGCAATAAGCCGGTTACCGGCAAATATCTTTTCCAGTTCGCCTGCTTTTCTGAAAAACTCATCATCACCGGCACATTGAGATGTTTTCAGGTGGCTAAGCAGTATATTGTTATCGACAGCTCTGAGGTTGCGGTGTATAGTGATATCTTCAGCATCAGCAAAGGTGACAGGCTGTAGTATTACCATGGTATTGCGGTCGTACGAGGCATCGAGGGTGAGCAGTCTGCCGGCATCCCGTGGCCTGATGCCTGTGCGTTCATTCTCAAAGAGATTTCTGGAGGGTCTTCTGTCGATGGAATATATGATATAGGCTTCAGAGAAGCGGGGTGCGGGGAAAGGTATTGGACTGCCCCTGAAGTTTATTTCCGAGAGGAATTCGTTCAGCTCCTTCATCCCATGGTTGTTTCGTGCAATACCGACATAAAGAAATTCGTTTCCGTTACGGAACTCAATCCCGGTCACAGGTCTGATATTGTTCCTGGCACATTCCCCGGCAAATTCAGGAACAGCGGTTGAGTTGTTGATGTCGGTCAGCACAATAGTGTCTTGACCATGTTTCACAGCTTCCTTTACCAGCTGTTCAACGGTCATCGTGCCGTAACGCAGACTATAATATGAATGACAATTCAGATACATTTTTTATGGTTCAAAGGCACAAAGG
>CAYYIW010000043.1:13945-33417 GCA_964472085.1 uncultured Rikenellaceae bacterium
TGCAGTCGTGCAGTCATGTCGAAGCGCAGCGTAGATCCTGACCGTAGCGTCAGGGCGGTCTTGCGGTCCTTTTGTCCCTCATTTCTCATTTCTCATTTCTCATTTCTCATTTACCTGATATACCCACCCCTGGCCCTCCCGGAGGGGATTTCATACCCAGTACCCAGCATCCGGCACCTTACCTCCAGTATCCCCGTTTCAGCCGTTCCTCCATCAGATTTTTCTCTCTGATGGCATTTTCAAGCTGTTTTAAGGCCTTTTCTTCCCTTTCACTGACAGTCATCACGCCAGAGGCTCTTCTTACCGCATTTCGCCCGTAACGCTTCCTGATCCTGTCCATTGCCAGGTAAAGGTTTACTTTTTCGGGAGTGTCTTCGAACATATCGAGTTGCTGTACCCCTCCGACCAGGTGGCTGAACCTGACGCCGATAAGCCTGATAAGCATACGTCGCTGGTACAGTCGCCCGAACAGTTCTTTGGCTGCATCTGCCAGTACATGATCAAATGATGTATAAGGTATCCGTTTCTGGAGGGTATGTGTATCGAAGTTAGAATATCGTATTTTCACTGTTACACATGATGTGAGCTTTTCCTGTTTCCTGAGATCAAAGGCTATCTTTTCAACCATGCCTGCCAGCAGCTGGTTTAGCCTTGTCATATCGGTAGTGTCTTTCTCAAAGGTATGTTCTGTACTTATCGATTTCTGTTCAGAATAACTTATGACAGGAGTATTGTCGATCCCGTTGGCTCTTTTCCATATCTCCGTACCGTTTTTACCCATCAGCCTTTCAAGCATATCTGCGGGGATATTCCTGAGGGTGAATATTGTTGCTATTCCCATTGAGCGAAGAACCTGGTAGGTTTTATGGCCTATCATGGGGATCTTCCTGATTGACAGAGGATCGAGAAAAGGCAGTATGATATTTTTCTGTACCTCAATTTCACCATTCGGTTTTGCTTCACCTGTTGCTATCTTGGATACTGTTTTATTGACAGAAAGTCCTGCTGATATGGGTAATCCTGTTTCTTTCATTATAAGCTTTCTCAGCTCATGTGACCATTTGTAGCATCCGTAAAAACGGTCCATCCCTGTAAGGTCGATATAATGTTCGTCAACCGATGCTTTTTCGTATAATGGGGCTTTCTCCGCTATTATACCTGTTACCAGATTGGAATAGTTGCTGTAGAGCTCCATGTCGCCACGTATCACAACGGCATCGGGACACATGTTCCGTGCAAGTTTCATTGGCATTGCCGAATTTACTCCGTACCTGCGTGCCTCGTAACTGCAGCTCGACACAACCCCACGGTCCGACATGCCCCCTATAATAACAGGTCTGTCATTAAGCCTGCTGTCCTTCAGCCTCTCAACCGATACAAAGAAGGTATCGAGGTCGAGGTGAAGGATTTGTCTTTCTGTGTTACCTGACAGGAGCATATTGTAGATTGTTAAGTGTTTTAAGTATTTCAAGTACTTAAAGTATTTCAAGTACTTAGAGTACTTAAAGTATTTAAAGTATTTAAAGTATTTAAAGTATTTCGAGTACTTAGAGTAATTTGGGAGTTTAGAGTTTTGGAGTTTTAATTAATGCTTTTGATTATTGAAGTAAAAATTGCAAGCAATTCTTTTGTTTCTTTTTGCATTGCTTCTGATTCCTGTATTTCGCACCATTTCAATTCAGCGATAAGTTCGAGCCAGTAGCAGGTTTCGTTAGCTTCACTTTCACAGATTTTGATTTTATTTTTAAAATCGGCTTTGCTTCTTGCCCTGTTTGCTTCGCGGTAGTTAGCCCCAATACTGGTACCCGCTTTTGTCATCTGATTTCTTATGATTTTTCCTTCAATAGTATTTGGAATAAGAACCGATAACCGGATAACCCTTATCGCAAAATCTTTTGTTCTCTTTTCCAGTACTTTACTAAACTCCTTATTGTTCATTATTTTAAGATTTAGTTTATGACTCAAGTATTTTAAGTACTTCGAGTACTTCGAGTACTTCGAGTACTTAGAGTTTTAGGTTTTTTATTATTGAGGTAAAGATTGCGAGCAACTCATTTGCCTCTTTAAGTATTGCTTCTGAGTCCTGTATTTCGCACCACTTCAATTCTGTGATAAATTCATACCTTACATCTCCTAACTTTAAATACTCTAAGTACTTTAAGTACTCCAAACTTTTTTTACTATTCCTTGCTTATATAACAAATAAATTTTATTTTTGATTAAAATTTAATCAATCTCATGATTACAATATAATCAAATTTCATTATGTACTTTGCTTCGAACATAAAATTTTTAAGAAAAAGGAGGGGCAGAACACAGGATGATGTGGCTTTTGCCCTGAATCTCAAGCGTTCAACACTCAGCGGATATGAGAATGGTGTTGCACAACCGGGAATAGATATCCTGATCAGGTTTTCAGGGTATTTCAATATCTCAATTGACACTATGCTTAAGCTTGATATCACACGGCTGTCGGAGAGTCAGCTCGGCGAGCTGGAGAGAGGATATGATGCGTATATAAAGGGCAGCAACCTGCGTGTTCTTGCAACAACAGTTGATTCAGGAAACAGGGAAAATATTGAACTTGTACCTGAAAAGGCAAAAGCAGGTTATGCTACCGGTTATGCCGATCCTGAATATATAGGTGAGCTTCCTGTATTCTCTTTACCCTTTCTTTCCGACAAGAAGAAATACAGGACGTTTCAGCTTAAGGGCGATTCGATGCTGCCGATACCCGATGGTTCCTGGGTTACAGGGGAATATCTTCAGGACTGGCGTGAGATAATCAGCGGAAAGGCCTATGTGATCTTCACACTCGATGATGGTATTGTATTCAAGATAATCGAGAATAATATGCTGTCTGAAGGCAAGCTGATCCTATATTCCCTTAACCCGATTTATGAACCCTATGGGGTCCATGTCAATGAGGTAAAGGAGATATGGAAATTTGTAAACTATATCAGTAGCGAACTGCCCGATCCCGTTCTGCCTGAGAAACAGCTTATGCAGGCAGTGGCCGGCATGAAGTATGACCTGGAAAGGATCAAGGCAAGGTTCGGTAACGATATCTCCGATATCAGCGAGGAGAAGTTATAGAAATACTGCGGAAAACCAGGTAACCGGCATTGCTGTGTTGATTATTCTGACACCCAGGAACCGTTTTCAAACTTTACAGGTATCTCTGGCATCGTATCCATGTCTTCATATTTTAGCATCAGGTGAGGTAATTTCTGTAAATTGCTTATATCGAGATTTTTATTTACCCTGTCAGATGTCATTATTATGAATACGCCCGGCTCAACATAGTGTCTTAATGCAGATGATTCACAAATAACGGGTATATCCTGGTCTGTTTTTTCCATTATTCTGTTAAAGACATCAGGGAGCTGATCATCCCGGACCTTGGCAAAATATACCTTTGATGCCCCTGCACGCAGCATACGGGTGGTGTCTTTTGTTCCTTCACGGTTAGTTTCTTCATAAATGGCATATCCCTTACCTTCGGATATTGGGACCAGCCCCGGTGTAGTTACATGGAAATGCGGGGTTATCTTCACTGCAGTAATGTTCATGTAGTCATATTGCTCAATGATCCTGCAGATGACAGACGTCTTTCCTGCATTTGTTCCTGTACCGGCAACCAGCAATAGATTTGGTATTTTATCAAAGACCATTATTCTTCTTTCGTAAGCTCAATCAACTCATCAACAATTTTTTTATAATCTGTCTCGGGTATCTTGCCTGTATAAATTGCCCTGCAAATCCTGTGTTTGTCAAGAATCACGACAGTGTAATTATTTTTTGGCAGGCCCCATTGCTTCTGCAGGACTGCCTTATAATCGAACAGGATGGTGGTATCATATTTTTTTGCTTTATTACCGGCAATCATTCTAATAAGGAAATCAGGTTTCCATGTGGATTTACAGTCGACAATTCCAAATCCCTTGAACAGATCCTTACTAAGTGTCTTGTCAACATCAGTGGCTTTTTTTACTGCATCGTTGAATGCGTCATTCAGGTCTGATTCATCCGGATCAACATAATTGATCTGCAGGACTTTTCCGGGCCATGATTCAAGGGTGAACGGTTTTTTATCGGCATCTGTGAATGTCCAGTCGGATGCTTTCATTCCTACCTCAAGCTTCTTTTCTGATTGTCCCTGGGCAGATAGCAGAGCCAGTGTGAAAAAGAAAATGGTGAAGGTCAATTTTTTCATATCAGTGGTTTTATGATTTATCCGAAATATAGGAATTTTTTATCATAAATTAATTTCTGTAGTTTTTATCATTATTCCGGTCAACAATATTACTTTTGCGGTCTAATTTATTTATATGCAGTTGATAAGAAACATAGCGATCATTGCACATGTTGATCATGGTAAGACTACACTGGTGGACCGCATAATACAGGAATGTAAGGTACTTGACCAGAGGAAGGATGCAGGGGAACTTATTCTTGACAATAATGACCTTGAGAGAGAAAGAGGAATTACCATAATATCCAAAAATGTCTCAGTAAATTACAATGGTGTCAAAATTAATATCATTGATACCCCGGGCCATGCCGATTTTGGAGGGGAGGTTGAAAGGGTTCTTAAGATGGCTGATGGCGTATTGTTACTTGTTGATGCGCTGGAGGGACCAATGCCCCAGACAAGGTTTGTACTGGGAAAGGCCATATCGCTGGGCCTTAAACCAATTGTAGTGGTGAATAAGGTTGATAAGGAGAATTGCAGGCCTGATGAGGTCCAGCAGGATATTTTCGAACTTATGTATAACCTTGATGCATCTGACGATCAGCTTGATTTTGAGACTGTTTTCGGATCGTCGAAACAGGGCTGGATGAGTGCCGACTGGAGAAAACCGTCCTCAGACATACGGTATCTTCTTGATGTAATACTGAGGGTAATACCTGAACCCCCGTATGTGGCGGGAACAGCACAGATGCAGGTTGCCTCTCTCGATTATTCCAGCTATGTTGGCAGGATAGCCATAGGCAGGGTTTTCAGGGGAGATATCATTACCGGTGAAGATTATACACTCTGCAAAAGAGACGGACATGTAAAAAAAGTAAAGGTCAAGGAATTATATGTTTTTGAAGGTCTCGGCCGTATAAAGACCGACAGGGTAAGATGCGGTGATCTTTGTGCTGTGATAGGTCTTGAGGATTTTGAGATAGGTGATACCCTGGCTGACCTTCTTCAACCGGAGGCACTTAAACGGATCGAGGTTGATGAACCTACCATGAGCATGATCTTTACAATAAATAATTCACCGTTATTTGGCAAAGAAGGTAAATTTGTCACCTCCCGGCATCTGCGTTCCAGATTATTTATTGAGACGGAGAAAAACCTTGCCCTAAGGGTGGAGGAGACAAATTCAGAAGACACCTTCAATGTGTACGGTCGGGGAATACTGCATCTTTCCATACTAATAGAGACAATGCGTCGCGAAGGTTATGAATTCCAGGTAGGTAAACCAAAGGTTATTATAAAAGACATAAAAGGCATTAAATCAGAGCCATATGAGACTCTTACGATTGATGTTCCGGCTGATATATCCGGAAAGGCTATTGAGCTGGCAACACAGCGGAAAGGTGAGATGACAGTGATTGAGCCCCGTGGAGATCTTATGCATCTCGAATTCGATATTCCTTCCCGCGGTATTATCGGACTCAGGAATAACATGCTTACCGCCACATCGGGTGAAGCAGTAATGCATCACAGGTTCAGGGCATATGGCAGGTACAAAGGAGATGATCTTATCCCCAGGCAGAACGGATCACTGATCTCCCTGGATGAAGGTATGGCTACAGGATATGCACTTGACAGGTTGCAGGACAGAGGAAGGTTTTTTATAGACCCGGGTGACTATGTTTACAGGGGCCAGGTGATAGGAGAGTATACAAGACCAGGCGACCTGGAGATTAACGTGGTTAAAGGCAAGAAATTGACCAATATGAGAGCTTCAGGATCTGATGAAGGTCTTAAAATTGTACCGAAAATAAAGTTTTCACTGGAGGAGTCAATGGAACAGATCAAAGATGATGAATACCTTGAGATCACTCCTCTGAACCTTAGAATGAGAAAAATACCGGGTTATAAGTTTTCATGAGTATCAGCATAATGTCAATAAATGACTATTAATCATTACCCGGATATTCTGAATTCCTTAAATTATGAATTTGCCAGCTGAGAACCAACAAATATTTCAGCAAATTGATACTTATCAGAATTATATATGATATTTAGCTCAATTTACAGTTCTTGTGGACGATTAAGACAATAAATATCCTTTTTAAGAGTATTTTTGGCACCTATTATTGAAATTAAAACTATAAAAGTGACATTTATAAGATAGACAAATGAAAATGAAAAGAATTCTCTTTATCCTGTTTATTTTTTTGTTCTCCCTGTCCTTTAAGTCTTTTGGGCAGGAAATTGATTATGCAAAATTTGGTATTGAAACAAAAGACAGCCATATACCTGAAGGATTAAAAGTTGGAGATAAAGCACCTGATTTTGTTGCATACGACCAGAAAGGCAAACAGGTTGAACTCAAAAAGCTTCTTGAGAACGGACCTGTTGTTCTTTTCTTTTACCGGGGAAAATGGTGTCCGGTATGCAGCAGGTACCTGAATGATTACCAGGACTCTCTCAAAATGATTGAGGATCAGGGTTTCAATGTGGTTGCTGTAACTCCTGAGACTATTGATAATGTTGAACAGACGGTCAAATTTCATAACCTGACATTTACTGTATTATATGATTGTCAGGAGCAGATAATGAAAGACTATGACGTGATGTTTAATGTCACAAAGGCATACCAGGATCTGATACAAAAGAAGCTGAATACCAGTATCGCTGAGAACAATGGGAGGGAAGTTGCCCATTTACCGGTGCCTGCAACTTATATCATCAATCGTGACGGCATAATTGTGGCGGAACAGTTTAATCCTGATTATCGTTACAGGGCATCAGTGAAATGGATGCTTCTGAATATGGGAAAGGCATTGTAGCACAGAAGATTTCTGCAATGTCTTAAATCATCAGTGGTCCACGTTTAGGAAATCATTCAGGGGTTTCATGGCTCTGAAAACATTTATCACATGATCATAGAGCTTATCACTGGTAACAAAATCATCCTTTAATTCATTTACAACCAGATAGCTTTTATACCTTAACAGGTCGATATGAGGATGATTGGAAGGATAACCCTTTGGAGCTGTTTTAAGCTTTTCACCATCCAGGTTTCCGAAATACATCAAAAAATCTTTTGCCGCAATTATCTTTCTTAGTCTTTCCGGCTCTTCATCGATACGCTCCCTTATGGCTGCAAGCCAGGGAGACGGTGGCATATAAGCACCACCTGCAACAATACTACCTCCCGGTTCGACATGAAAATAATAACCTGTAAAACGGTCCCCGTTTTTCTTGCCTCCGCGAACAATAAAGGCTCCGAAATGTGTTTTGTAAGGGGATTTATCGTTTGAGAAACGGATATCCCTGTTGAACCTGTAAACACATGTTTTTGCGTCCAGACCTTTTAAAATCGGCTCAAACTCTATCAGCTTTTCAATTAACTGTTGTACAAACTGTTCAAAATTTTCCCTGGCTTCATGGTAAAACCCCTTGTTCTGAAGAAACCAGTCGCGATTATTGTTTTCCTTTATTGCCCTGAGGAACTCAAGAGTCGATTTATTAATCTTTGTCATGCTGCGATCTTTTTCCACTAACAACAGTTATATGCTTTTGTTTTCAGTAATCCTTTTCATTCAGATCGAAGGCCATCAGTACTTTTCCGTGACGGATATAAAGATTGCCATCGTTAATAACAGGATGAGCAAAATGAGGTGAATTACCCCTGAGAACCCGGAATGAGCTGATCCTTGTCAATTTTCCATTATCATAGCCAAAAAGGATCATTTCACCTTTCTGTGTATAATAATACAGCATGTTATCTGCAGCAATAAGGGCCCCGCTGCCTGCCCTGGCTGAATCGGCCAGCGTCCCTGTGTAAATATTGGCGGAAAACAGATTTGGTGACGAAGAAGCACTGCTGTAAATATAGTTACCGATCTTCACAATACCTCCCATAAAACCATCCATTCTTTTGTTTCTCCATATTTCCTTTATTGAGCTGCCGTCAGCCGACAGGTCGAGCCTGACAGCACAGTTGCCATCGCCCTCTACATAATAGATCGATCCGTTATCGTAAAGTATGGTGTTGCTGTGTGTATCGCCGTAGCCCAGGGTGCGTTTTTCAGGTGGATAATTATCCTGTTCATGCGACCATAGGAGCTCCCCCGTATCGGCATCAAAGCCCATAAGATGATATGCAGAGAATGCTGCAACAATATTCCTCGATTGCAGCCTGATCAGTTTAGGAGAGTTATAGGCGGATCTCTCACCGAATCCCCTGTTTTGCCATATCAGATCTCCTGTGAACCTGTTAAGGGCAACAACATTATATTTTTCCCCCCCGGGGGTCCAGAACACTTTATCTCCAAAGACAAGGGCAGCTTCTGAATGACCATGAAGGGGAAGTACTCCCTGGAAATCCTTGACAAGATCTTTTGACCATAGAATCTTTCCGTTTTTCCGGTTTACACAGTACAGATTGCCTTTTCCTGTGCCCGTATAGATAAGATTCCCTGCAATGGTGGCAGCCGATCTTGTTCCGGGATGGGATTTCATCCATTCTCTTCCAAGATCCGTTTTCCATTGTAATTCACCCTTCAGATTATAACAATACAGGCTTGTTACAGAATCGGTTTCTCCTGTTATATAAAAATAATCACCGGCAAATACAGGTGATACAAAACCATCGCCGGTATCATCTATGGTCCATAATTCCTTTAGTCCGGAATCCGGCCATTTTTTAAGCAATCCTTTTTCATAATATATACCGGCGCGATCCCTGCCGCGCCATTCATGGATACTTGCATCACCAGATCTTTTGCAACCAAGAACGGCCACCGTAGCTATTACCAGGATATATAATCGTCTCATTTCTTTTGTCTTTTGTCTTATGCCTTTTGTCTTATGCCTTATGCCTTATGCCTTTTGTCTTACGCCTTTTGTCTTTTGCCCATAATCTTATTGAATGTTAAAACCTGAAATATCGACAGCAGGTCTTTCACCACGCGTATCTTCATCCTTTAGACTCATAACAATGACTTTTTTTTCTCCCGGCATCAGGGAAATATAGTTATCGCTGTAGAATACAGGCAGTAATCTGCTACCACTCTGTTTACCTATAACCTTCAGCCTTACCATTAAGGCAGGTGTTTTGGCTGTATTGTTCAGGGTAGTTGTCAGTATCCAGTTTTCACCTGACCTGCTGACCGTAGTACCTGTCTCCAGTTTGACAGCAGGCATATCACTCAAAGCCTGGTAGTTGCCGTCTTCTTTCCCTCTCCAGTAGAAATTATCGGAGATGGTCTTTCCATCTTGTGAGAGGGTAAGCTTTATGAAATGAACAGGGGAAACGGTCTCCGGAAATTTAAGCTTAAAACAAGCCACAGTAAAATCTTCCCTGCAGTCAAAAGTTGTGTCTTTTTCCCACTGCACAGATCCATCCATATTAATTACCCTGGCTCTGGCAGTGAGATTCAACCTGTTGCCGGCACTATAGTTGACCACTTCAACGGAGTCAAAGACAGGATTCCATTGTATGTGTATCGGTTCTGATGCTTTTTTGCAGCCGAAATATGCTGCTGTAGGAGCAAGGTAATAGTCATAGGTCTGCCAGACCATTGAAGGCCAGGCGGGATGACTCATCCAGAGCAGCAGACCTTTACGATAAAGACTTCTTCCCTCGAACATACCCCTGTAGCCGTTATAGTTGATCCACTGGGCAAATTCAGTGAACTGCCTGGCATCTTTGGCTTTACCGAAGCCTTTCTCTATCATCTCATTGAATGAGGCAGCTCTCTGAGCACCCTCCAGGCAATAATCGTGCATTCCCCACATGCTGTTTTGAGGCCATAAGGCTGAATCCGGGAGAGTCCTTGCAAGACTTTCATATGTCATCACATTTGGCATACCCCTCTCGCTGTGAAGCTTATTATACCCGTAGAGAAGGAAATAATCTCTCACAGGAAGTGCGTTGTACGGACCTCCTCCGCTTACTGTTCCGGATGCCGAATTGGGGATATAATATAAACCCGGGTGTATCTTTTTAACCATGGCCTGTAATGCTGTATCTATGACCTCAGGAGGATTACCTTCATTACGTCCAACATAGATTGCTATCGATGGATGATTCCTTATTTTTTTTACAAAATCATATGCATTTTTCATAAACATTGCCGGATCGTCCGGATTGGGACCGTCTGCCGGATTGGCAAGCCAGAAATCCTGCCATACCATAATACCATGCCTGTCACATGCTTCAAAGAATTCATCATCACCTGTTTGTCCAACCCAGTTTCGTATCATGGTAAAGTTCATATCTGCATGGTATGCAACCGCTGCATCATATTCGCGTCCGCGATATTCAAGATTTGACTCTGAGAATCCCCAGTTACCGCCCCGTCCGATAAACCGCCTGCCGTTTATATATATCTTCAGAATATCATCAGAATTGTCATATGACATCTCCCTGATACCTGATTTAAATTCCAACATGTCCGAAATACCGCTATCCGTTTTGAAACTTAGTCTTACATCATAAAGATTTGGCTGTCCATAACCTTTAGGCCACCATAGTTTTGGATTATTTATGTGAAAAGATGATACCGATGAGGGATCAAGTCTTACAATTTTTGATTCGGAAGGAGCGAGGGTGACATCTTTTTCGAAGGTAATATCACCGTAAGAACCGTCAAGCTTGCCTGTAACTGCTTTTGCACTATGGTTTTTAAGTGTAACCTCAATGCTTACATCTGCCGATGATGTGTCGGGTAACGGCAGGCGGGTGCTGACAAATGGGTTCTCGATGGTAACCTGTCCTTTTGTGCTCAGGAAAACATCATTCCATATTCCAATATTTCTCCCGCGGATTGTAGGTATCCAGTCCCAGCCAATGGATGCATGGAATGTGGGATTATCAGCGCCAAGTATCCCACCGTTCTTGTCGGGACTCTGGGCTGTCTGTTCCTTGATGACCCCGATGTGGGCGTTTTTCTCTATCCTGACAGCAATAGCATTATTCTGTCCGGGCTTTATCAGCCCTGTGACATCAAATTTACCTCTTATAAAGGCACCTTCTATTCTTCCTGCCTTTACACCATTCACAAAAACATCAGCTTTCCAGTTTATCCCGTCAAAGTTAAGGAAGATGTGGTCCCCGTTGAAAGAGGACGGTATTTCAAATTCATCGCGGTACCAGAAGTCTGAATTAAAAAATGATTCTGATATCATGAGCTGGTTATCTCCGAAGTTTGGATTTGGAAGTGCCCCTGCATTCCAATAACTTACCAGTGCAGTTCCGGGAACTGTAGCAATCACCCAGTCGTCGCTGAAATATCCGGGCTTTGAAATTTCCTCTCCTGTACCATCAACCTCCGAGGCCCTCTGTATCTTCCAGTTACCACCCGCAAGGTAGAGCTTATTATCCTTAACACCCGGATTTGGTTTCGGGTGCAGTGTAAGTCCACCTCTTCCAAATACTTCCAATTCACTAAGCACATATCTTTTCCCGTTTTCAGGTTTCGTCATGAGAACCCTTACATAGCGACCTGTGGCCTGGCCCGATAGTTTTATTTCATCTGTGAGATCAGTATTTCCCGGCAGGGAAGCAATATCTTTCCATGTGGCGGCATCATCTGACACCTGTACTGAACCTTTTTCAGCTTTATTTATCCAGTGCAGAGTGATATTGTCAAAACTGCATTTTGTTCCCAGGTCGACATAAACCCATTCTGTCCCGATGCCTGCACTCATCCATGCGCTCCTGAAATATTTTGAGGGGACCATTATCAGGTTAGTGTTGTTGCTGTAAAAATCAAAGTCACCAAGAGTCCAGGTCCCGGCTGAAGGAGCGGACATGGTTACCCTGTAATAATGATAATTCACAGGTTTTTTCAATTCAAATGACAGATCCAGTATCCGCTGTGGTCTCCGTGCACCAAACCTGAAGGTAAACGAGGGTCTCGGAGCAGTAGAATCATTACCATACGGACCGCTGAAGAAGCTTGAAAAAGCATTGGGCCTTCTACTGGCTGAATTTCTTCTCCTGTTCTGGCTGAACATCCTGAAAGGATCCGGCCTTTCACGACCGGGCATACCGCTTCCTGAATACTGACCCAGGATGTGCCAGTCAGTACTATCATCTGAACCTTCACATACAACTCTCCATCCACCTGGTTTCTTGTCATCATAAGTAACATTGCCATTGAGACTTATGCGTGTTATATCAGGTACGTCTGTAGATTTGCTTAAATCAAGCTGTAACCATACATCATTACCATCAAGTCCGAATGTTGTTACCCTGTTATGGTCAAACAGCCATTCCCTTTCATTTTTTGGCACTATTTCCTTATTGGTCGACAGGGATATATATACTGGATGTTCGTCTGTTATTATACCGTCAGTTACCAGCTGGGCTGTAAGGTTATAATCATAACTCGATGAATGATAAGCCGGTCTTAGTTTTGCCAGATTGCGGTATTGATCGTTGTCGCCTCTGAGAACCGGTGAGAAATCTTCTGCCGGTTCCCCGGGATATATCCCTATACCGCGTGTGCAGGTATCTTTTTCCTGTTGACAGCTTCCAAGAAGGAGGATGATGCAGATCGCCAGAAATGATGAATAGGCTAGTCTTTTGGTTTTCATAATATGCTTGTTAATAAATTGGTTTGTAGAAGGTTATAATTGTCATAATGCCAAAATTCACAAATATGGAAAATTCAACAGAAGAGTCTTTTATAAAATAAAAATAACATCTTACTATTACGGGTCAGCCAATAAAATTATCAATAAACAGCAAGTAAAGAAATATTTTTAAGGAACTTTTGCACCATTACCTTTACAAGTGAATATCCTCTTCTGAAATTAATGTTAATATTGTAAATTTGGATATCAGAAATCATCGGCATGAATACATTAAGGTTAAGAGATCATATTGTCTTACAATCACTGAAGATAATTGCAGCAATTACATTATTCTTATTATTAAATCTATTATCCTGTACCTCAGGATATAATGAAAACATCATGAAAACAACCCGTCCCCTTAAGGATACCGTGGGGTTTGCACAGTATCCCCGGCAGATGGACAGCCTGATGGCAAGAATTGAAAGGACAGGCTGGAAGAGAACTGATGGCGAACCATTGCGCGTGGCTATTTGTCCCCATGACGATTACACTTATGTGGGCAGGCTCTATCCGGAACTGCTTCAGGATATCAAAGCTCCTAATCTGATCCTTCTTGGTGTTGCTCACAGGGCTGCGCAGATGAAAATTGAGGACTCGCTGGTATTTGATACATATAACTTCTGGAAAGGACCATGGAAAGATGTACCTGTATCTCCTGTCAGGGAAGAAATATACTCCAAGCTAAAAGGGAGGTATGCAATAATTAACGATTCACTTCAGAAGGTTGAACATTCGGTTGAAGCAATGATCCCTTTTCTCCAGTATTTCGACAGGGATATTTCAATAGTTCCCGTACTTGTTCCGGCAATGAGTCCCGGACGAATGGAAGAATGCGGGAAAGCCCTTGCAGAAGCTATCAGGTTAGTAGCTGCTGAGCATAATTGGATATGGGGTAAGGATTATGCCTTTATCGTTACGACCGACGCTGTACATTACGGCAACGAGGACTGGGGAGGGGCAGATTACGCTGCCTATGGTTGTGATGATAAAGGAAATGCTCTTGCAAGGGCACATGAGGCTGAAATTATTGACAGTTGTCTCCTGGGACCAGTAACTCCTCCCAGGATAAGGCTCTTCAGCAGCTATACACTTGATCCGGATGATTATCATATGTATAAATGGACCTGGTGTGGGAGGTATAGTGTTCCGCTAGCCTTGTATACTGCATACTACCTGAATGATGAAACTCCATTGTCAGGTGAACTTGCAGGATATTCCACAAGTATAACCTCCCAACATATCCCGGTGGATGATATTGGGATGGGAAGAACTGCAATTGCTACAGATTGCCACTGGGTAGGATATGCAGCGGTGGGGTACAGGTAGGCAGAAGGCGACGGGCGACAGGCATCAGGTGTCAGGTAACCAGCACCCAGCAACAATACCAATATTACGATAATGAAAAACGTGACTCTTTTTGCAGCAATATTTTTTTCACTGTTGATTGCATCATCATGTAATAATGAGAAATTAACTGAATTACAGGCTGAAGCGGACAGTATTGCTAATAAATATGTACCTGATCAGCGGATAAACATATGTAAAATACAGGTTATAAATAATAATGGATCTGTTATTCTGAAAGGTGAAACCACGGTCCCCGAAGCCATAGATGAAATAATAAAGACTTTGGGTGAACATGACATAAGCCTGATAGATAGCATTATAATACTTCCGGATACTTCTGTGAATAAGAAGTACAAAGGTCTGGTATGCTTGAGTGTAATTAATCTTAGAAAGTATCCTGATTTCGCAGCAGAGCTGGTTTCTCAGTCATTAATGGGCACCCCGGTTGATATTTTAAAGAAGGAAGGTTCATGGTGTCTTGTAAGAACACCCGACCGTTATATTGCCTGGACTGAAAGTTATTCACTGGTTCCATTGACAGTCAGAGACATCGCCGAATGGAAAAGATCGAACAGAGTGATCTATATGAACAATACAGGGTGGATACATACCGATATTTCTGAACATTCGGAGGTGGTAGGTGATATTGCTGCAGGTAATATTCTTGAAAAGGCCGGTGTGTCAGGCAATTATACAAAGGTAAGATTACCGGATGGCCGTGAAGGTTTTATAAGAACATCTGACTGTATGGACTTCAGGTCTTTCTGTAACCGTCCACCGTCCAATGGCGATCAGATTGTCAGCAGAGCTGAGTCTCTTACAGGTATACCTTATCTGTGGGGAGGTACATCACCTAAAGCTGCAGATTGCAGTGGTTTGGTCCAAACTGTCTATTTTATGAATGGTATTATCCTGATGCGGGACGCCTCATTACAGGCATTACAAGGGAAGGAAGTTGATATATCAGGTGGTTTCGGGAATCTTGAGATAGGAGATCTTCTTTTCTTTGGATACCGTAATAATGGTAAAATGCATGTTATTCATGCTGCTATTTATACAGGTAGTGAAGACTATATCAATTCTGCAGGCAGGGTGATGATAAACAGCCTGGATTCAACAAAATCAAATTTCAGCAGTTACAGGTTAAATACTCTATTGCTTGCCAGACGAATTATCGGGGTGGAAAATGATCCGGGCATTATCAGGGTAGGGCAGTGCAGTTTGTACTGGTGAGATGGTTTTGATATAATATAACATATTAAATATAAAGTATTTAAAGATGAAAACAAGAAGGGAATTCATAAGAAACTGCGGACTAATAGCGGGCGGAGCAGGTTTTTCATATTCTGGGTTGTCAAAAATTGACTTGCCAGGTATTAGTACGGGAGAAAAGGAAAAACCGGCGATGGAATTGCGGTTCAGACCTTATGAACTTCACCTTAAACATGTTTTTACGCTTGCAACGAGTTCCAGGACCAGTACGCCCGATATGCTGACTGAGATACATTATGGTGATCTGGTAGGCTATGGTGAGGCATCGATGCCACCGTACCTGGGAGAAAGTATTGAAACTGCAACTGATTACCTGAAAAAGGTTGATCTTTCACACTTTAAGAGTCCCTTTTTAGTTGAAGATATTATCCGTTACCTCAACAATCTTTATCCGGGCAACTATGCAGCCAAGGCATCAGTCGACATAGCCCTTCACGATCTTATTGGAAAGATCATGAATCAGCCCTGGTACAGGATTTGGGGACTTGACCCGGCACGGACTCCTAATATCTCGTTCACAATTGGAATAGATACGCCTGATGTGGTAAGGCGGAAGGTGAAAGAAGCCGCCCCGTACAAAATACTTAAAGTAAAACTTGGTCAGGATAATGACAAAGAGATGATCACAACAGTAAGAAGTGAAACTGACAAGCCGATCTGTGTTGATGTTAACCAGGGCTGGACCAACAGAAAAAAGGCTCTCGAGATGGCACTCTGGCTTAAAGACCAGGGGGTGGAGTTCATAGAGCAACCTATGCCTAAAACAGCTTCAGATGACATTGCATGGCTCACAAAACACAGCCCGTTACCTATAATAGCTGATGAAGCTTTCCAGACTCTTGACGATTTTAAAAAGATCCAGGGAGTCTATAGCGGCATCAATATTAAGCTCATGAAATGTGGCGGCATGAACGCAGCCTACAAAATGGTAAGTATTGCCAGGGCACTCGGAATGAAAGTAATGGTTGGCTGCATGACCGAGACATCATGTGCTGTGACGGCAGCAGCACAGCTTTCACCACTGGTTGACTGGGCCGACCTCGACGGGAACCTGCTTATTGATAATGATGTTTACGATGGCCTCAAAATAGTGAACGGGAAAATTGTTCTGCCCGACAGGCCCGGAATAGGAATTATTAAAACCTGACAACAATGAATAAAAGAAGACTTATTAATGGTATACTGGCAATAATTGTTGCTATACTCTTAGGCGGGATACTGTACCTGAACAGCCTGATGCCTATCATTACCGGATATGCTGCCAAGAACATGTGCTCTGATGTTTTTGTATCTGGCAGAAAGCCAGCAGATGTCGATTCGATAGATCTTAATTTCTCGTTCATCAGATACACAAAAAATGAGGTTAATTATGATGACAGCAGTGTCGTAAGCCATTTCCTCTGGAATTCTTCAGAGGCCATATATCGTAACGGATTCGGAAGTACCCTGTTGCGAGGTATTACTAAAGCGGAGCTGGAAAATATCAAATATCCCTCAGGGACGGGACCTGATTACCTTCAGGACACTATCCCCTGGCCCTTAGGAGATATTGTGAAGGATACGGTTACAGGCATAGACAGGGTAAAACTGGCGGAGATATCCAGGCAACTTGTGGAGGAGAATGCTTACCGGGGTAATGCGTTTGCTTTTATGGTCCTGTTGAAAGGAATACCTGTGGCTGAAGCTTATAAGCCACAATTTACAAATAAGACCAGGTTTCTAAGCTGGTCTATGGCAAAAAGCTTCACAAATGCCATGGTGGGTATTCTTGTTAAAGAGGGAAAGATGGATGTTAATAAACCTGCCGGGCTGGAGGAGTGGAAAAATGATGACAGGAAAGAAATTACAGTTAACAACCTCCTGCACATGCAAAGCGGACTGAAATGGAACGAGGACTATGGAGCAAGGTCGGATGTTACTGTTATGCTGCACGAAAAGCCGGATATGGCCAGGTATGCCTATGATAAACCGCTGGAGCATGAACCGGGAACTGTCTGGAGCTACTCTTCAGGAACAGCAAATATTGTCAGCTACCTCATACGCAAACAGTTTACCGATGATTCCTCCTATTATTCATTTATTCATACCCGGTTCCTTAATAAGGCAGGAATGCCTGATGCAGTTTTTGAAGTCGATCCGAGCGGAACGGTAGTTGGATCATCATATCTTTATGCCACGGCACGTGATTTTGCACGATTCGGGTTGTTATTTCTAAATGATGGCGTTTTCAACGGTGAAAGGATCCTCCCTGAGGGATGGGTTGAATACACCACAACTCCTGCTTCTGCCAGCGGAGATGCATATGGCGCATTTTTCTGGCTGAACAGGGACAAAAAACTTCCATCAGCTCCTGAAGACATGTATATGTGCGAGGGTCATGACGGTCAGCAGATTTTCATTTTGCCCGACCAGCAACTGGTGGTAGTTGTCCTCGGATATTCACCACAGCCGGTAGGAATGGATTGCGACAGGCTTATAAAGGATATACTGGCTGCACTGAATTAAAGATCGCTGTTAATGAGATATAAGAAAACATACCTGAAGAAAACCGATCCGGTTGAACCTGTGTGCAGAAAGACTATTTATTACTCACTGGAGGAAGCTCAGGATATGATAAAATTTATTAATGAAACAAGGGTAACAAGGAAGATCAGGGCTTACAGGTGTGATATATGTGGGTTCTGGCACCTGACAAGTAAAAATAAATGAACAATGAACAGTGAACAAAAGACTACCTGTAATTGCCCTGCATTGAAGACTATACTGGTACTGATTTGCGCGGTTGTGATTAATGTAAATATTAATGCACAGAAGATTGATTCCCTTAGAATACATTCCGGGATATTTGGCATGGACAGAAAAGTTCTTATTTATATTCCATGGGAGTACGACCATATCCCCGGTTCAAAATTTCCGGTTATTTATGTCCTTGATGCCCAGGCCAGACAATATTTTGATATTGTTCATTCAACTCTTGCTTTTCTGAATAATTCACAGTTTCCGATGATTGTTATTGGAATCGTATCAGAGGAAAGGAATAAAGACTTCCTTCCTGTGAACGATTTTCCTGAAACGTATAAACACTATAAGGGATTCCTGGGGAATGCTGATAAATTTCTCGGGTTTATCAGCGATGAGCTTGTTCCCTACATTGACAGTAACTACCGGACACTGCCGGGCAGGATTGCTATAGGTCATTCAAACGGGGGGACATTCCTTATGTATAGCTTTACTCAAAAGCCGGATCTGTTTGATTCATATATTCTTATATCTCCTGATCTGGCATACGATAATGAGCAGCCTGTGAGAAGGCTGAAGAAATTTAATTCTTCAGCCTTAAAACAGGTTAAGTTTGTCTATATGTGTCATTCCAATGAAGGCAAATTCTGGTCAGACTGGCCGGCAGCCCGGGAAAAAGCCACAAAAATTCTTAAGAAACTTGACTCAGAGAATAAAATATATTTTGTGAGCCAGGATTTTTCAAAAACTGATAACCATAGTACCGTTGTACCCCAGGGTGTATATTACGGGCTTAAAGATCTGCTGGCATACCGCTTTTTTAATGCTGATCACCTGATAGAATATTACTCGGGTCTGCTGGAGAAAAAGATACTTTCCGTTACACCCGATCAGCTGAACCAGATGGCTTATGACTTTCATTTCAACGGCGATAATGACGGAGCTGTTAAGATATTGCTGTGGGCCAATAAACTGTTTCCCGATAACCTTAACTTATATGACAGCCTGGGTGAAATGTATGAACATGAAAGTAACTGGGATAAAGCTGCACATTACTATGAGCTTTACAGCAGTAAGCTGGAAGAGAAAAAAAATATACTTACTGAACAGGAATACAATGCACTGAAAGCTGGAATTACGAAGAGGCTCGAGAGTCTGGCGCAAAAAAGAGGGGAGAAGTGAAATGAGAATATAAGGTGCAAGACGCAGGTTGCAAAGGATCTTTTTGCCAACAGTATCATTTGCGGCATATTCCAATTACTGAAGTATTCAATTATTTACAAGTATATTAAGC
>CAYYIW010000044.1:0-11019 GCA_964472085.1 uncultured Rikenellaceae bacterium
CGGAAACAAGATGTATCACATGTGAATAGAACTGTACCTCGCGGTAATTTTCCACCCTGACATCAGTTGCATGGCGGCTCAGATCATTCCTGGCAAGGTCGACAAGCATTACATGCTCCGCATTCTCCTTAAGATCGGCCGAGAGTTGCTGAGCCAGCTGTTTATCGTTCTCATCATCCCCTGTACGCCTGAATGTCCCTGCGATCGGGTTGATAAAGGCTTTCCCCCTGTTTATCTTAAGATGAGCCTCAGGAGAAGAACCGAAGATCTTGTAATTGCCATAATCGAAGTAAAAAAGGTATGGGGACGGATTGATCGATCTCAAAGCCCTGTATACATTGAATTCATCTCCTTTGAATTGCCTTGAAAACTGTCGTGAAAGTACTACCTGGAAAACATCTCCAAGGTAACAATGCTTCTTCCCTTTACTTACCATCTCCATGAACTGCCCGTCAGTCATGTTCCCTTTCTCATTTCCCTCTGTCCTGAAGGAATAAAAAGCAAGGTTGCGACTGTTAAGCAGTGCCTCAATGCGGTCAATCTCACTTTCTCCGTTATCAAAACTGTTTTCTATGATCTGAAGCGTATTCTGAAAATGATTGATAGCTATTATGTACCTGTAGAGATAGTACTTTGCATCAGGTATCTTATGTGGGAAATCATTATCACTTCTTAAGCTTATCTTCTCAAAATACTGTACCGCATCGTATGATAAATACCCGAAGAGCCCGTTCACAGGTATGTCATCCTGTGTCTCTTCCTGGTCAAATGATTCAATAAAAGATGTCATCCTGCTAGTGAATGTGTTATTACCTTCAATCCTGGTCGTTATTTCAGATCCATCAGGGTATTTCTCTTTTATAATTCCGTTATCAGCTTCAAATCCTGCTACGGGTTTCATGCAAATAAATGAGTAACTATTCTCATTCCCATGGTAATCAGAGCTTTCCAACAATAATGATTTGGGATAAATATCTCTTATCCGTAGATAGATGCTGACCGGAGTAATGATATCAGCAAGAAGCTTTCTCGATCTGGTTGTAAATTTATATCCTGTCATTTCGTGATTTTTTATTTGTCATGTGCTGGTTTAAAGTTGCTGAAATTAAAACGGCCCGTCGTGAGTACGACGGGCCGTTAGAGTATATCATTATTATATACAAAGGTGTCAGTCTCACAATATCCTGTCAGGAATATTATGCCACCAGCACCAATTTGTATACACTTTGTTCATTTTTATCTCGTTTTCGGTTTACAAATGTAAGTATTAGAATATAAAATGCAAATATTTTTACATTATTTACAAAAAATTCTTATCGAGATAATCCTGAAATTTTTCTTTATACTGATCGCTTACAGGGATATAGGTCTTGCCAAAAACAATACGGCTCCTTTCAATTGTATCTATTTTTTCAAGGTTAACTATATAGGAACGGTGAACCCTCATGAACCTGCCGGAGGGCAGTTTTGATTCAAGAAGCTTAAGTGAAGTGAGTGAGAGAACAGGCCTGGGATTGGACCTGGTAAATACCTTTACATAGTCCTTCAGTCCTTCGATATAGAGGATATCATCAAAGTTGATACGCTTAATTTTATAATCTGATTTAAGGAACAGGAAATCGTTATTGACCTCAACCTGTATTGCAGCTTTTTGCTCCAATGAGATAAGGTTCCTTGCCTTTCGTACGGCAACCAGGAACTCCTCATAGCTGAAAGGCTTCAGGAGGTAATCCACTATCTCAAGCTTATACCCTTCCAGGGCATATTTTTCGTATGCCGTGGTAAAGATTACCTTGGGGCCTTTCGCCAGCAGACGGGTGAATTCAATACCGGTAAGATCGGGCATCTGAATATCAACAAAGATCAGATCGACCTTATTTTCCCTTATGAATTCCGATGCATCAACGGGATTGTCGAACTGCCCTGAAAGACTGAGATCAGGGGTCTTTTCAATATATCCCGCTACCAGCTGCAAAGCCAGTGGTTCATCGTCTATGGCAACAACAGTGATCATCTAACTCAGTTTTATGTCAAGAAGGACCTCGAAGATTTTATCTGACTTATTTATTTTCAGCTCATGCCTGCCCGGAAAAAGAAGATTCAGGCGTTTACTCACATTTTCAAGACCAATGCCATGATGATCGGTTTCAACAATCTCCCCCGAACTCATGTTGCTGTTGACACATCTGAAAAATATCGTGTCCTTCATTGTCTTCATGCTTATATCAATAAAAGACTTTTCCCTGTAGCTTATACCATGCTTGAAAGCATTTTCAATAAAAGGAATAAAGAGAAGGGGAGGAATACTTACATCTTCATAATCATCAGGAAATGAAACTAAAAGGCTTATCTTATCGCTCATCCTCAGCTTCATCAGGTCTATATAGTGGTTCATGAATGCTATTTCGTTGCTCAGCCTTGTATTCCCGTGTTCCGATTCATAGAGAAGATATCTCATAAGCTTTGACAGCTTCAGCACGGCATCTTTTGAATCTTCGGCATTGATGCTTATAAGCGAATAGATATTATTAAGAGTATTAAAAAAGAAATGAGGGCTTATCTGGTTTTTCAGGAAAGCCAGCTCTGAATTGAGTTTTTCTTTCTCAAGTTCTTTCTGAGATTTCTCTGTCTGCGAATGTCGTTCCAGTACCCTCAGACCAAGAGAGAAGACAATCAGGAAAGCTGCTGTGAAAGCATAATTGACAAGATGGATCTGTCTGAAAGGCGGTCGTCCCATAAAGACACCAGGCTTGGGAGGTCCGGGTGACCTCCTTGTTTTATTATTTGTCCGTGAATTCTGTATATTCCTTATATTCTGTTGAGCCTGCGTATTCTGTTGAGCCTGTGTATTCTGTTGAGCCTGTGCTGTCTGATGATGAGGGAAACTTTCGAAGACCAGCTTATTTGAAGTATCCGAAACAAAATACATAACCAGCAACAGCAACATTACCGAGATGAAATAGCGGTATTTCCTGCGGGCAAAGAAAAACCTCGGTGTCAGGATAAGGTAATTGACATAAAAGATTATGCCATTAATGATAACGTTTATGTAGTAAAGCCAGATGAAATCTTTTCCTATCTCCCATCTCTTTATAAAATAGAGTGGTAGTCCGAGAAGTATTATCCATGCGATGACATGGAGCAATACCTGGATAACATTCCCCTGGAAATAGTTTTTTTTCATCTGACTTTACTTCTGAATTGAAAAAAACGCCTTTTTAAATAATTCTGTTCCAATGATCTCAAAGTTAACAATTCGTTACGATTATTCATACCGTAAAGCGTCAATAGGATTAAGATTTGAGGCTTTCCTGGCCGGATACCATCCGAAGAAGACCCCTATTACAAAACAGACCACGAAAGAAAGAACTACTGATTGAGTAGTAATCAAAGCACTGATGTTCATAAGTGTTCCGGCCAGTTCAGCTATCAAATAACCAAAGACTACCCCCAGGGCTCCTCCCAGGACGCTCAGCAGCATCGATTCAACAAGAAACTGTTTAAGAATATCTTTTCCCCTGCCGCCTATTGACATTCTGAGTCCTATCTCACGTGTTCTCTCTGTGACAGAGACAAACATTATATTCATTATACCTATACCTCCCACCAGCAATGATATGCCTGCAATAGCACCCAGGAGTATTGTCATTATATCGGAGATGGACGAGACAGTTGCAATAAGTTCCGACTGCGACATGACCCTGAAATCGTTTTCTGCCGATTCTTTCAGCTTATGTGTTCTTCGCAGTGTCTCTTCCACTTCTTTCATAGCAGCATCACTTCTTTCCTCGCTGGCTGCAGAAGCATAAATCCCGTTTATATAATCTATTGCAGCCAGTCTTCTCTGGACGGTAGAATAAGGCGCCAGGATAAGATCATCCTGATCCTGTCCCATGCCGCTTTCCCCCTTATCCTCAAGTGTGCCAATAATCAGGAAAGGAAGGTTTTTAATTCTGATGGAAAGACCAACAGGATCCGCACCTTCACCAAATAGATTCTCAATAACCGTCTGGCCAAGAATACATACCTTGGCCATACTCTTAACCTCATTGGCATTAAACACTCTGCCGCTTTTCAATACCAGTTTCCTGATACCTAGATATTCCTCGCTGACTCCGTATATTGTGGTCTGTGTGTTCTGGTTTCCGTATATAATCTGTCCGCTTGCCCTTACTTCCGGGGACACTGCTGCAAGATCACCGCAATCGTTCCGGAGTGCAACAACATCATCGTATTTAAGTGCCATCGAACTGGAAGCTCCGAGACTCACTCCACCCCTCCTCTGGAAATTGGGCATCACCATTACCATGTTGGTTCCCATCGACGACATCTGGGTCCTCATTCTCTGCTTTGACCCTTCACCAATGGCGAGCATGGCAATAACAGAGCCTACGCCAATTATAATGCCGAGCATTGTGAGAAAAGCCCTGAGCCTGTTTCTCATCAATGCCCTGGTTGCGATCCTGAATAAATTAGAATAGTTCATTTCAGCAAGATTTAATTTTTCTCATCAAATTCCTCAATTTCTTCTTCTTCCACAGGCATGGTTTTCAGTATATCCCTGGCAAAAAGCCTGTCGGTAACAGCATACTCACGTTGTATCTTGCCATCCCTGAATATCACATTCCTTGTGGCAAACCTGGCAATGTCCGGCTCATGAGTAACGTATACTATGGTCCTTCCTTTGTCGTTAAGATCCTGGAACAACTCCATTATCTCGAATGATGTGCGTGTATCCAGGTTACCCGTAGGTTCATCTGCCAGGATAAGAACAGGATCATTTACGAGAGACCTTGCAATGGCCACCCTTTGCTGCTGCCCCCCTGAAAGCTGGTTGGGCATATGGTCCATCCGGTCAGCCAGTCCTACAGCATCAAGGGCATTAACGGCACGGCCTTTTCTCTCCCTGGATTTGATCTTTCCGTTATAGAAAAGCGGCAGCTCGACATTTTCGAGGGCAGTGGTTCTCGGCAGAAGGTTATATGCCTGAAAAACAAAACCCAGCTTTTTATTTCGGAGTCTTGCCAGTTCATCCTTATCCATTACATTCACATCATTCCCGTCGAGGTAATAATCACCATGGGTTGGTTTATCAAGGCATCCAAGGATGTTTAGCATCGTCGATTTACCCGAACCGCTCATCCCCATGATGGCAACAAACTCCCCCTTATATATCTCCATGTCAACACCACGGAGTGCATGGACTGTTACCTCTCCAACATGATAATCTTTCCGCAGATTCTTTATTTCAATAATTATATTGTTCATGACAATGTGCTTTATCGTTATTCTATCAGAACGGGAAAGGGCCTCTGCGGCGATTATTGCCGGTTGAACTCTGAGCTGTCTTTGCTTCTCCTTCTGTCATTGAGATGATCACATCATCTCCCTCATTCAAACCTGATACAATTTCCACATTATTCCCGTTGTCGATACCTATCGTTACCCTTTTGGGGCGAAGAGTCATCTTATCGTCTTTAACCCATACTGTCTTTACTTTCGGATCTGAATTAGCACCCCCAAAGGACATACCTGCCGGAGGCATTCCTGAACCTGCCTGTCCTGCAGGTGTGGAGGCAGGGGCTGCGGACCCCGATGTACCCGTTGCTACAGGCCTGGTTTCTCCCGGCATTCCACCTGATGCCCTGTTGGCAAACAGCTTCTGCAGATATTCCCTGTCAGGTGTGAACCTCATGGCTTTGCCAGACAGTACAAGCGTATTTTCCTTTTCCTCAACATAGATGGTTGCACTGGCAGTCATACCCGGCATAAGCTTCTTATCCGGATTTGGAGCATTAAGTATCACAACATAGGTGACAACATTATTGGTTGTAACAGGCTGTAACCTGACTTCTGAGACTGTTCCCTCAAACTTAAGATCGGGATAGGCATCAACGGTGAAGTCCACACGCTGTCCGTCTTTGACTTTTCCTATATCAGCCTCATCAACACTTGTTTCAACCTGCATACGTGTGAGGTCATTCACTATTGTAAACAGCGTTGGTGTGTTGAAGCTTGCGGCAACCGTTTGTCCTTCCTCCACAGCCCTGTTCAGAACAACCCCGTCAATCGGTGAGGTTATTGTTGCATAATCGAGGTTCACCTTGGCCCTTGCAAGAGCAAACTTGGCATTGGCAAGATTGCCCTTGGCATTCTCATAATTATATACTGCCTGGTCATAATCTGCTTTTGCAATAAGGTTCTTATCAAATAATGCCTTTAACCGCTCGTAAGTTGCCAGTTGAAAATTGAGCTGGGCCTGTGCCTGGTTTACTGAAGCGAGGCTCTGGTTATACTGTGCATTCAGCGCAGTTGTATCGAGCCTTGCCAGAATCTGACCCTGCTTAACCACATCATTGAATGTAACATAAAGATGCGATAAGATACCTGATACCTGCGTACCTACATTGACGGTCCTGATTGCCTCAACGGTACCGGTGGCTGTCACGGTATTACTTATATTCCCCCTTTCAACCTTTACAGTGTTGAATGAGACAGCATTCTCCTTCTTATTAAAGGATTTGAGAGCCAGAAGGCCGATAACAGCCGCAACCACGGCAGCTCCAATAATTATTAATGTTCTCTTTTTCATTATCGTGTCTTTTAATTCTTTACTGTTTGTTAATCTTTAAAAAATCCTGATCGTATCATCTATGTTGCTGCAATAGAATATTATAATGTTAAAGGAACTCCCATATAGAAATCCAGCACCTTGTAACTGTAGATCAGGTTATACTTCGACTGAAGAAGCTGGCTCTCAGCTACTATCAGATTCGTCTTTGAAACCAGGTAATCAGTCGAGTTGATCATCCCCTGATTGAACTGTTCATCCGAAAGGGTGGAAGCATCCAGCATTGCATTATAGTTTTCGATGTTTGCCTCATACTCAACCTGGGCCGAAGTAACATCGAGACATGCCTGTTCGATACTTTTCCTCAGCTGATTCCTGGTATCAATCTCGCTTAGTTCGGAATTCTGATAGCCCAGCCTGGCAACTTCAACACTTGTCCTGGCCTGTTTCTTCTGATAAATAGGTATTGAAATTGAAAAACCTACCGAAGGGGATATCCCGTTATTCAGCTGATCAAAGTACGGATCTGTGGTACGGCTTGAAAACGCTGAACTCACACCTGCGCTTGCCGATAAAACCGGGAAATAAGATGCTTTTGCTATCTTTTCATCCAATGCCGATATTTCCTTATTGACTGTGGCATTCTTTATCTGTGGCTTGATGGCCAGAGCTGCTTCATACACCTTTCTTACATCAGGTACCATATGTTTATTAAGTACCTGCTCAAGATCGGGATGTACAACATCAAAATTTCCCCTGACAGGCAATTCAATGAGCTGCATCAGGTTTATCTTGGCTATCGAAAGCTGACTCTCAGAGTTAGCGAGTGTAAGTTTCTCACTGGCCAGCTGTGATTTGACTCTGGCATAATCAGATGTTGAGATAACCTGCAGATCCAGTCTTTCCTTTGCCAGGTTCAGCTGACTGGTGATTGTCTCTATCTGCTTCTGTGTATTCCTGACCTGTTCCTCAGAATAAAGTACCTGCAGGTAGGCATCAAGGATATTGAGGCTTATCGATTCCTTTGTGGTCTCAAGTGACAGTTGACCCGACTCAAGCTGAAGATCTGCCTGTTTTACCTGGTTATTAAGTCTCGAAGAATTGAAAAGGACAACACCTGAGTTCAATGAATAATTTGAACCATTAAAACCTGAAAATCCCGAAGTGGTAGTTGAACTACTTTTACTCCAGTTAAAATTTTCATTTATTGATCCATTCAGAGAAGGCATCTTCTGCGCCCTTGCCTGATCTGCATAAACAGCCGACTGTTGATTTGAAACTTTGCCTTTTCTTACCTGGATGTTCTGATCATATGCCCTGGTAATACACATATCAAGTGTCCAGATACTGTCCTGCTGCGCATTTACAGAGATACTGGGAAACAGGATCCCTGCAACACCCGCAAATAATATTAAAATCAATCTTTTCATGTTCAATTAATTTTTATTTCAAAGATCAGATGACCTCCTGTCGTCGGACAGGGAATCCCCTTTGGAGTTCTTATATCCTGATCAGTCTTAACATTTAATATGAATTCCATAGATCCTTTCTCATTTTATGGTAAAAATACCGCCGGAAGAGTCCCTTTGAAAATTAAATAGATGAACTGGCCGATTTTATCGACAGAACCAATCTTTTCATATTCAGTTAGTTTGTAGTACAACAAAAAAAGGTGCCGTAAAAACGACACCTTTAAAATGTTTATAAATATAATATCAGTCTATGTCATGTCTTTTAAACCGGCCGGTCTGACAGCCCTGATCATTAGAAGATTTGCCCTGAGTCCGTCAAGATAAATAAGTGCCCACGAAATGGTCTTACCTGAAAATGTTTCTTTTACCCATATATCTTCCTGACCTGAAGGGACGTTGAAATCAGTTATTGCTGCAATATTCGCAGCAAGATCTTCATATCCCGGCGTCTGGTCTATTATGTTTATCAGCTCTCTTAAATTCATTGCCAGCATTATTCCGGGTGATGATTCATCTTCTGAAACAGTCATCTCAGGATTAATCATTTCATCCGGATGTGATAATTCCCCGGCATTCCGGATCCATTCAACAGGTTCTGTATGCCGGAATTTCAGTATTGCAGCCTGAGTACTGTCAATTATTGCTATAACCTCGTCTATTTTGCTGTTGACAGGAGTTATTTCAGTATCCGTTAGTGAAGCCGTAATAACAGCTGAACTCCTGTTATAATCACGTGAAATGTTATAACTGTCATTTATCCTGGTCAATGCAGGACTAAGAGCCAGCAATCCGGCAAAAACAGAATTTAGAGCGAGCAGAAGAAGTACAAAAACAGTATTATAAATATTGAAACTTTTATTCTTAGATGTTACTGCCAGAAATACCGGCAGAAAGACCACGTAGGGAAAAGGAAGTGCAATAAGAAGCAAGAGGCCTGCATGAGGCCAGTGCATGATCTTAAACAACATTGAGATAAAAAGAACAAAAGTTGTTATCCATGTTACTATATATAGAATCATGTTCTTTTCGCTTTCGCTTGACTTATAATGATTTATTAGTGCAGCAGGAAGGAAAATAAGGACCAGGGAGAGGAGCCCCACAGTCAGCAATATACCGGCACCCGGTAAATGGTTCACTTTAAAGATTGCACCTGCAAAGGTTATCAATGCAACAATAAGTCCCAGTGTATATAATTTCTGTTTCATAAGTAAATATTTTTGTAATTATGACCACATGAAACCGATCTGCAGTAAATATTTTCACTTTTGTTTGTTTGTGCAAATTCAGTTGGTCTCATATATGTAATTGTTAATTTGATTTCATGTTATCAGCGATACCCGACAATAACTCACCTTCAAAAGTCATTATTGTGTTTTTCAGCACCTCCAGGGAATGAAGACCCGACATGAGAGAAATTACGTTATCACTATTCGCACTTCCGGGTAATACCGAATTCAGGTCAGGGAATTGTAAAACTGTATTTATAGCAATCCCTTTTGAAACAGCATTCATTTGATCCCTGTAAGTAGAAAGGGCACTGTCGAGATTTTCACGTGATTTGGTTCCCGGGTTTAAATAATTTCTCACAGGGTAATCTCCGAACGGCTGGTCAATCAGGTAATAGTTAATTGACTGCAGGCTACCGGATCCTGTAATTACCGTTTGATTATCATCACTATTATTGCCGTCACTGCCATGGGTGGTTATCATCTTTTCGCGCAGGTCATTTATCAAAGATACCAGGCTGTCTGTGGAAGAGCTTACCTGTTGCATAAGAGGAAAGCCTGCAGAGTCATGGTACATGGTAAGATATAACCTGTTATTATCATGCAGGTACTTAAACATACTTTGTTGCTGTTCCTGGCTTACATAAAAACCCCGTTCGAAAGACTTTTGAAGATTAAGGTTAATAAGGGCACCCGGTATTATAACAAGCAAAGCACCAATTATCATGTAAAGAAAGACCGAACTGATATGGGTTGAGTCTTTCCACGTCACCCATGTGTACAATGGAAATGCCAGGATGCATAAAACCAATACACCACTTACCATCAAAATTGTTGCCATAGGCCAGTGCATAATTTTAAAAAGCATCCCGGCCAGATAAAATACAAGTCCGGCAGATCCTAAGATATACGCAGGACGTTTATTCCTGTCGTCAGAGTTGTTGAACCTGTTAATCACCAGGGCCGGAATGAAAAACAAGGCCCCGGATAATGCTGCAAGGGAGAGACATACAGCTGCCCCCGGCCAGTGTTGAATCCTGAATAATGTTCCGGCAATGAAGAACAATGCTGTTAAATAAGCAGACAGGTATGTAAAAATCGTTTTCCTGCTCCTTGTCTCCTTCCATAGTACAGACAGCGCCGATGGCATGAAGATCAGGGCAAGTATCAGAGAACCAAGAGTCATCAGCACACCGGCACCGGTCCAGTGCTGCAATTTAAAGATGACCGCAAAACCGGACAAGACAGTGCCGGTAATGCCTGAAATTTTCATAGCATTTTTCATATTTCTGTATTTAGTATCAACCATATATAGAGTTTCTTCCTGTATCTCCTTAAGTCGGCGAGAGCCCATCCTGATTTTCACTTTTCTGTATGCTTCGCTGAAACTCAATCCTTTCTGCATCTGATTTTCAACATCACAGCAGATATGATCAATCAATTCGTCAGCGAGATGAGAATAGGTGATTTCCTGGGCTCTCACTTCCCGGGATATCTTTTCAATATCAGACAGGCTTAATTCAAACATTACTTAATCCAGGTTTTGCATCAATAATCTTTTTTATTGATTCAATATATTCATTCAGCTCCTTGATCTTTTCAAGGACTAATGATTGGCCCTTATCGGTGAGTGCATAATAAATCCTTATCCTGTTATTATATATTTCTGTAGCGGTCACAAGGATGCCATCATTTTCAAGTTTATGGAGAAGGGGATAAAGACCTCCGTAGGTAATTTTAATTTTACCGT
>CAYYIW010000044.1:11119-32915 GCA_964472085.1 uncultured Rikenellaceae bacterium
AAATGACTGATTCAGAAAAACAGACCGAGGAGAAGATCTTCGATGCAGCGACAACAGAATTTATTGAAGAAGGAATGGCAGGCGCCAGGATGCAGAATATTGCCGACAGGGCTGGTATAAACAAGGCACTCTTGCATTATTATTTCAGGACCAAGGAGCACCTGTTCGAAGCAGTCTTTACCTTCGTGGCTCAGAAGCTGTTTGCCAAATTTTCTCCCATCTTTGATGAAACCCTGACACTAAAGGAAAAAATACGGTTCTTCTACAAAGAACATATCAGCTTTCTCCAGGAAAATCCAAAGCTTGCCGGGTTTATCATATGCGAGATAAACCGGAAGCCTGAAAGAATAAAAAAGATCCTCGCCAGCGTGGATTTTGAAAAATACCTGTCAGAGATTTTTGCTCATCATTCCGACGAACTGAAACAATACAACATAAATAAAGATAATCTTCCCCAGATTATGACATCAATTATATCTCTGTCCGTATTCCCCTTTGCAGCGAAGGGAATTTTAGAAACAATATTCAGTAAGATCGGTGTCGACTATAATAATTACATAGAGGAACGCAAGGAATTTGCTGCAGATTTTGTGCTGAAAGCTCTTACGAGATAATAAACGAAACAATATAATAGTATAATGAAAAAGAAAATACTGATAACGTTTATACTGGCCGCAATATGGTCACAATGCGGGTTTTCCCAGAAAGCACTTACACTTAAGGAATGTTATGATCTGGCTTCAGCCAGGACAGCCCTTGCAGGAGAAAAATCGATCAATGCCGACATCTCCGGACTCAGGGAAAGCAATATTGCTAAAGGCTGGCTGCCGACCCTTGACGCCAACGGCAGTTTTATATATAACTCTTCGGTAATTGACCTTAGCTCCGCCCTTGGATCTCTACCCGTACCTGGCATAGCAGATGCCATCAAACCGCTACCCCATGAACAATACAAAGTAACTGTCGACATCAACCAGGTACTTTACGACGGGGGAGCCATTAAAAGAGCCAGAAACCTTGAAAGAGCCGGACTGAAAGTCAGTGAAAAGCAGACAGAGGCTGACATATACAAATTGCGTGACCAGGTCAATGGTTATTTCTTTAATATAATGCTTCTTCAAAGGCAGAAGGAACTTCTCAATAACTATCTCAGCTTTATTGCCAAGAAAATAAAAGCAATGCAATCGGCTGTTGATAATGGTGTTATTTTAAAATCCGATATTGATGTCCTCACTTCAGAGAAAATAAACCTGGAACAGCAACTGTCGGAAAATCAAATACGAAATATCTCGCTTTTTAAGGTTTTATCGGATATTACCGGAGCAGAGATAGATACTTCAGCACAACTAGTTATACCACAAGTGCCTGAGGAACTGACCAGTGAGTTAACCAGGCCAGAGTTACAGCTCTTCGACCTTAAGAAAGAACAGATTGATGCCGGTATCAAAATGCTTGACAGTAAAAGGATGCCCATGGCTTTTGGATTTGCTACCCTGGGATATGGAAATCCTCCGGGAAGTAACTTCTTTAAAGATGAATTTGCACCTTATTATATTGTTGGAGCAGGTGTAAAATGGAACATCTTCGACTGGAACAAGGTCAGGAATGAAAAGCAGATCTCCATCCTTCAGCAAAACATTATTGATGACAGGAAAAATGATCTTACAGATAATCTCAAGAGGTTGCTTGAGATAAAGAATGCCGAGATCATCAGCCTGTCAAAAATGCTTGAATCAGATGAAGCTCTCATAACTCTCAGGAAAAAGATTACGGCAGCTTCAGAGTCACAGTATAATAACGGTACGATAACGGCCACCGAATACCTCAACCAGGTTACAGCGGAACGTCAGGCTATCCTTAATTACGAAATACACAAACTTAACCTGGTCCTCGCCAGGGTGGAATATATGAACATAAGCGGGAGAGAGATAGAATAAAATATCAATAAAATATTTCCCGGTTCAAAACATTAGAAATCAAACCATAAAACCCAGACTCATGAAAATCAGATTACTAATAATTCTTGCGGTAGTGGCCCTTGCCGGATGTAAGAACACCAACCCGGAAGCTGATGCCTATGGTAACTTTGAGGCTACAGAGGTCGTTGTTTCAGCAGAAACAGGAGGCCGGATAATGCAACTTAACCGTGAAGAAGGAACTATAATAGAAAAAGGTGATACAATAGCTCTTGTCGACACGACCCTTTTTCACCTGCAAAAGGCTGAGATAGGGGCTTCCATGAAAAGCATCAGAACACGTATTGCATCTGTAAATGCTCAGAATGCCATCCTTGAACAGCAGATCGATAATATCAAAGTCAATATTAACAGGATACAAAACATGCTCAAAAATGATGCAGCCACTCAGAAACAGCTCGATGACCTCACGGGCCAGGTTGAGGTCATCCGAAAACAAATAGCGGCAAATAACACCCAAAAAACCTCTGTTGCAGCCGAATTGTCGGTAGCTGAGTCAAAGAAGGCAACCCTCGATGAGCAGATCTCAAGATGCTGTGTTAAAAGTCCTCTGAACGGCACCGTTATTGAAAAATATGCAGAACCTGGAGAAATGACAGGACCCGGAAAACCGCTTGTTAAAATTTCTGACCTCTCCATTATAAAGCTCAAGGTGTATGTGAGCGGAGCCCAGTTGGGGAGCATAAAGACAGGCCAGAAATGTACAGTGCGAATCGACCGGGGAATAAAAGGTTATGCAACTTACCCGGGAACAATAAGCTATATATCCGATAAGGCGGAGTTTACACCAAAGATCATACAGACAAAGGAAGAGCGTGTAATACTGGTATATGCTGTTAAAATTGATGTTGAGAACGATGGCGCTATGAAATCAGGAATGCCAGGAGAAGCACTTTTTTACGATACAGAAATGTAATATGAACAAATCAGTTATAGAAGCATCGGATATAAACAAGACATTCGGGAAAACCAGGGCCCTTAGTGACATTTCATTCTCAGTGAATGAATCTGATATCTTCGGGTTTATAGGGCCGGATGGAGCCGGGAAAACAACTCTATTCAGGATAATAACAACCCTCCTTCTGCCTGACAACGGAACAATGAATGTCTTCGGTCTCAATAGCATTAAAGACTTCCGAAAGCTTCGTAAGAAAATAGGTTATATGCCGGGTCGCTTCAGCCTTTACCAGGATCTTACAGTTGAAGAGAATCTGAAGTTCTATGCAACAGTATTCGGTACAACTGTGCAGGAGAATTATGACCTGATCTCAGATATTTACTCCCATATAGAACCTTTTAAAAAACGACTGGCAGGTCAGCTTAGCGGAGGCATGAAACAAAAACTGGCCCTTTCGTGCGCACTTATCCATAAACCGGATCTTCTTGTCCTTGATGAGCCAACCACAGGTGTTGATGCAGTATCACGTTCAGAGTTCTGGGACATGCTCGGTAAATTACGAAGCCACAACATCACAATAGTAGTCTCGACACCATACATGGATGAAGCCATGAGGTGCGACCGTGTGGCACTGATACAAAATGGTTCAATACTGGCAGTCGATCCTCCCGGAAAAATAATAGAAGGTTTTACCGGGAAGCTGTATGCTGTCAGGTCAGCCGAAAAATACCGCCTGATAACAGCACTCCGGAAATTTCCAGCCACCGGTACTGCATATGCTTTCGGAGACTCTGTGCATGTGACATTTATAAACAGAGAACCGGATAATACTCTTAAGGATTTTCTTAAAAAAGAAGGGCTTACCGATGTTCGTATTGATGAGGCCGATGCCGGAATCGAAGACAGGTTCCTCGAACTAATGAATAAAGAACAATGACCGGAGACAAGGTAATAATCGTAAAAGACCTGGTTAAGAAATTCGGGTCTTTTGTAGCAAATGATAATCTTAATTTTGAAGTCTCTGCCGGAGAAATTTTCGGATTTCTGGGAGCCAACGGTGCCGGGAAAACAACAGCCCTGAGGATTCTGTCGGGTCTGTCCAAACCTACATCAGGAGAAGTTAATGTTGCCGGGTATGATGCTTACAGGGAAACCGAACTGATTAAAAGGAATATAGGATATATGTGTCAGAAGTTCTCACTCTATGAGGATCTGACGGTAAAGGAAAACATAATACTCTACGGAGGCATCTATGGAATGTCCCGCTCTCTTATCAGAACAAGACTCGATGAGTTGCTGACAGGATTAAAGTTCAGAGAATATGAAAACCGAATTATTTCCGGCGTCCCCCTGGGATTAAGACAAAAACTGGCATTTTCTGTGGCCATGCTTCATGAACCCAGGATTGTATTTCTTGATGAGCCTACCGGCGGGGTAGATCCCATAACAAGAAGGCAGTTCTGGGAAATGATATATGAAGCTTCTTCAAGGGGGATCACAGTTTTTGTAACAACTCATTATATGGATGAAGCAGAATACTGCGACAGGATATCGATAATGAATGAGGGTAGGATAGTGGCGCTGGATACTCCTGCCAACCTGAAAAAGCAATATAATGCTTTATCAGTGGAAGAAGTATTCATTAAGATTGCCAGGCCTGTACAATGGTCTTCTTCCCCGGCTAAGCAGATCAAAATCACTTAATGGAAGAGACCTTATGAAAATATTAGCTAGGGGGTTGCCCCAGTAAGAATGAAAATAAAAGATATATAAAGCAGTATGAAACGATTTCTGGGATTTGTTAAAAAGGAATTTCTCCATATTTTCAGGGACTACAGAACGCTCTTCATATTATTCGGTATTCCTGTAGCCCAGATACTCATCTTTGGTTTTGCCGTAAGTACTGATATAAGAAATGCCGGCGTTGCAGTACTCGACCTGTCGCACGATGAGACAACCCGGCAACTGTCTGAGAAAATAATGTCATCGGGATTTTTTAAAAATACAGGAGATCTCATTAACTACAACGAAATAGAACCAACTTTCCGGGAAGGCAAAACAAAAGCTGTGATCGTTTTCGGGAAAGATTTCGGAAAGAACCTTATAAGTGAGGGCAAAGCTACACTTGATATAATTGCCGACGGCTCTGAACCCAACACAGCAACTCTTGTGACAAATTATATAACAGCCATAGTCCGCGACTTTAACTCGGAAATAACAGTTCCGTTGTCTTCAAATGCCATAAGGGTAAAACCGGATGTGAAAATGCTTTATAACCCGGGACTAAAGAGCCCCTTCATGTTTGTCCCGGGAGTCATTACCCTGATATTAATACTGATAAGCGCTCTCATGACCTCGGTAACCATAACAAGGGAAAAGGAATTCGGGACGATGGAGGTACTGCTTGTTTCACCATTGAGACCGGTACAGATAATACTGGGAAAGGTTATGCCGTATTTCCTTTTGTCGTTTATTAATGTGATACTTATCCTCATCCTTTCATGGCTGGTCTTTGGACTGCCGGTCAAAGGAAGTATCATACTGCTCCTGGCTGAAAGCATGCTTTATATACTTATGAGCCTCTCTCTCGGTATTCTGATATCAACAGTCTCAAGCAACATGCAGCAGGCTATCTTTATCTCCCTGATAGGGCTTATGTTACCCACTGTACTTCTCTCAGGATTTATCTTCCCCATTGAGAATATGCCGGCAGTTTATGACTATGTGAGCATGGTATTGCCTCCCAGGTATTTTATAGTCATAATAAAGAGCATTATGATCAAGGGAACGGGATTGCTCTATGTATGGAAGGAAACGTTTGTCCTAATAACCATGACACTTCTGTTCATAGGGCTGAGTGTCAGAAAGTTTAAAATAAGACTTGAATAATGATACAAGACATCTCCGGCAGAGAATAGAGTAATGTTAATGGGAAAAACATTATAGAAAATGAGAACAATATTATTTCTTATCAGGAAAGAGTTTTTACAGATATTCAGAAACAAGTTCATCTCAAAAGCGATTTTTGCGGTACCTGTTGTGCAGATGCTTATTCTGGTACCTGCTGTAACCTTCGAGATAAAGAACATAAACCTCGGTATTGTCGACAGGGATATGACACCTGAGTCGAGGGATCTTGTTAGCAAATTGCAGGGTTCAACCTTTTTCAGGTTGACCGGCTCAACTTTTTCCGATATCGAAGCAGATAACATGCTTAATAGTAATAAATGTGACATTGTCCTGCGGATTCCATCAGGATTTGGAAAGGATATAGGGAGTGGCAAACAGGGGAAATTAATGGCGACAATTAATGCTATAAATGCCTCAAATGCCCAGCTGATATGGGCATATTTCAATGGTGTACTCAGCAATTATAATGTTGATCTCATTAAAAAAAACCTGAACACCGTACCGCTATACCAGGTGCCACGGATAGATGTCACCAACAGGTACTGGTACAACGAACTGTTAAATTACAAATATTATATGCTGCCGGGCATCCTGGTAATTCTGGTAACTGCGGTGGGCTTCCTAATGGCAGGATTGAATATGGTCAGGGAAAAGGAGATTGGTACAATTGAACAGATCAACGTAACTCCAGTAAGAAAATATCATTTCATAATCGGTAAGATGGTTCCCTTTTTATTAATCGGGCTGGCAGATCTTTCCTTAGGCCTGATACTTGGCAAACTGGCTTTTAATATACCTTTTGAAGGAAGTATACTTCTGCTGTTCCTGGGCAGCGCCATTTTCCTGGTTGCGGTCCTGGGAATGGCACTTTTCATATCTACATTTTCAGGGACACAGCAACAATTTATGTTTGTTGCGTTCTTCTGCATGATTATCTTCATCCTTATGAGCGGGATATTTACTCCATATGAGAGTATGCCAATATGGGCCCAGGACTTTAACCTTATCAATCCTGTATCATACCTTATGAGAATAAACAGGATGGTCATGCTGAAAGGCTCGACCATTCATGATATGGGTCGCGAGATATATTCCCTGATAGCAATTGCGGTGTTATTTTCCTCCCTTGCTGTAAGAAGATACCGTAAGACAGCATAGCAGAATACCGCCGGGAAATATATCAGCGACTGGTTTTCTTAAGAATTACTGTAGCTTTTACCGGCCAGTGGTCGGATATGAAGATCCCATGATCCTTTTTAACAATAGACTCGTAATCTGTTACCTTCATCCCGTTTTTAACAAATATATAGTCTATACGCCTGTTACCTTTATTATTTTCAAAACCGTTAAAGGTTCCCGACGGGCCTCCCGGTTTGTTATCAGAGATAACGTATGAATCGCGGAACAAAGGCACACTCTCATCAGGTCCGATCAGTATTTTATAACCGAGGCTTTTAGGATCCATATTGAAATCGCCTGTCACAATAAATGGAAATCCGGATGATATTTTATTCACCTCCTTCATAAGCATCTTTGAGCTGTTTATCCTGGCCAGATCCGAATCGTGTGCAAAATGTGTATTAAAAACAAAAAAATGCTCATGTGTATTCTTATCAACGAGTTCCACCCATGTAACTATCCTTGGAAGAGATGAGCCCCATGCTTTAGATCCTGCCTCATCGGGCGTTCCCGACAGCCAGAATGTCAGAGATCTTACAAATTCAAACCTTTCCCTGTTAAAAAAAACAGGATTCATTTCACCCGTCCTGGCCCCGTCGTCACGACCCACACCTACAGAAACATAATTTGCCAGGACCGAATCAAGGAATGAATACTGATTGTATAGAACTTCCTGCAGACCTACAATATCAGGCTTTTCCTTAAGAAGGAAATTACTGATGACAGGAGCTCTTCTTGACCAGGAATAAGCACTGTCACCGGGATTATCATACCTGATATTGAATGTAATAACAGTTACGGCATCTTTGTCCACATGTCTTGAACAAGCAGCAACTACTAAACAGGATACTGAAAAGATCAGGAAAAATTGTTTTTTCATCAATTAATCTGTTTTTAAAAATTCTAGTGTAAAAACCTGAATAACAATATAATGTAATACCATCTGTGATGATTACCCTAATTGACACTGAAGCAATGTCCTCCCCTATTTATATACAAATATAAACATCTCAAATTTAATATGCACATTATTCCGCCTGTTGGACAGCCTGCCGCAATCACGGGTATTGTCCGCCAATTATTTATATATTTGTAAATTTGTCTGAAAAACCGGAATGATTTTCAACAAAAAATTGGACTTCAGTCCCTTACTATTTGTTATAGAAATATTCTCATTTGATGCCTGATGTTATAAAGCTTTTACCCGACTCAGTTGCGAACCAGATCGCTGCAGGAGAGGTGATACAGAGACCTGCTTCTGTGGTAAAAGAGCTGATGGAAAACTCCGTTGATGCAGGTGGTACTTATATCAGGGTCATAATAAGGGATGCCGGGAAAACGCTTATACAGGTTATTGATGATGGTACAGGAATGTCTGAAACTGATGCAAGGCTGGCATTTGAACGTCATGCAACATCCAAGATCACCACAGCCGAGGATCTTTTTTCAATAACAACAAAGGGATTCCGGGGTGAAGCTCTTGCCTCCATAGCAGCAGTAGCCATGGTGGAACTAAAGACAAAAAGGAAAGACGATGAAACAGGAACCCTTATCAGCATAAGCGGATCCAGGGTTGATATACAGGAGCCATGTAGTTGTCCTGGCGGTTCCAGCTTATCTGTAAAGAACCTTTTCTTTAATATACCTGCCCGGCGTAAATTCCTCAAAACGGATAATACAGAGACAAGACACATCGTCAATGAATTTCAGAAGGTGGTTCTCGCTCATCCGGCCATCAGGTTTACCATGTATCATAACGATAATGAAGTATATGAACTGAAACCCGGAAACTTAAGACAGAGGATAGTGGGTGTATTCGGACGACAGATAAGCAATGACCTGATAAACATAGATACTGAAACGAGCCTGGCAACTATCAGGGGCTTTGTGGGAAAACCAGAAAATGCAAAACGCACCTATGGAGAACAATTTTTCTTCGTCAATAATCGCTACATGAAACACCCTTATTTCCATAAAGCCATTATTGAGGCATACCAGAATATACTTCCCCCGGAAGCTATCCCGTCATACTTTATTTATATGGAAGCAGATCCGGCATCCATCGACATTAATATTCACCCGACAAAAACTGAAATAAAATTTGAGGATGAAAGGGCTATATGGCAGATCCTGATGGCATCAGTCAGGGAAGCGCTCGGAAGATTTAACATTGTCCCGTCGATAGATTTTGACAGTGAAGGGCTAATAGAAATGCCTGTTGTCGGATCTTCCGATACACTCCCCGAGCAACCTGGTATTAATATCAATCAACAATTCAATCCTTTTGCAGGTGAGGATTACAATTACGGACGGAAGAGCTATATAGAACAGTTTGAAAGAGGAAATATATCAAACTGGGAAAAACTCTATCCGCCTCAGGACAGAACAGACTCCGGCGATGAAGAATTTGAGCAGATAAAGGAGAGCCGGCGTAAATTCTTCCAGATAAGAAATAAATATCTTGTATGCCCTGTAAAATCCGGATTAATGCTTATTGATCAGAAAAGGGCACACGAACGTATCTTATTCGAAGGATATATGGAATGTCTGAGTAATAGCCGGTCGGTGAGCCAGGCCGACATGTTCCCGATGACTTTAAGTCTTAATCCTTCAGATTATATCCTTCTCAGGGAAATTGAGGATGATCTTGAATTGCTGGGTTTTAAATTTGAACTTTCCGGGAAAAATGAAATTACTATAACAGGAAGACCTTCCGGCAGTGAGTCTGGCAATATAAAGGAGATGATAGAAATCCTCCTGGAGGATTACAAGAATAAACAGGAGGATCCTGCAGGAGGGGAAAAGACAAAACTTGCCTCTGCTATGGCTTCAGCTTCTGCTATTCCGTACGGAAAACAGCTGACCCAGGGGGAGATGGAGAATCTGTTCGATACACTTTTTGCCTGCCAGGCTCCGAATTATTCTCCTAAAGGAAAGCCGGTAATAACAATTATGACAATGGACGAGATTGACAAAAAGTTTAAATAAGTGACAATTTGTCTTTTTGAAAATTAATATAAACTTTGGCCCGACTATTGAGGCGTTAATTACAAATTAAAAACAGCTAGATGAACGGATATAACAGAGGTTTGTTTGCATTACCACCTGTGGTAAAAAATATTATACTTTTAAATGTGCTGATGCTTATAATCACCTGGGTGGTGAAGAGTGTGTTTGGTATCGATCTGACAATGATACTGGGTTTGTATTTCCCGAAATCGGAGCATTTCATGCCGCTGCAGATCCTGTCTCATATGTTCATGCACGGAGGTTTCTTTCACCTGTTCTTTAACATGTATGCACTGTTCCTTTTCGGACAGATCCTTGAAAATGTTTGGGGACCAAAAAGATTTCTTTTATTTTACCTGGTGAGCGGGTTAGGTGCAGCCTTCACATATGAGGTCGTTATCTATTTCCAATATCATCATCTGGTCCGGATGATAAGTCCCGAAAACCTCCAGCTTGTGATGGCAAAGGGCTCAACATATCTCAGTGAAGGCAAGGTATTTACAGATCACTCAATGCAAAGCCTGCAGTTATTGTTAAATACTCCCATTGTGGGAGCATCAGGAGCAATTTTCGGTGTTCTTCTTGCATTCGGGGTCCTGTTCCCCAACACCCAGCTAATGCTCATATTTCCACCTATCCCCATAAAAGCCAAATACCTGGTTATAGGTTATGGTGCTCTCGAATTATATCTTGCTTTGACACAGCCCGGAAGTAACATTGCCCATACTGCCCACCTCGGAGGTATGCTGTTTGGTTATATCCTTCTGCGATACTGGAGAAAGACAACAAATACCTTGTACTGATGGGAATATGGGATGACATAAAAAAAACATTCAGGTCAGGAAGCAGCCTGATGAAGCTGATCTATATCAATATTGCTGTTTTCCTTTTAATTACTCTGGCTTCTATTATAGGATTTCTTACTAACAGTCCCGGATTATCCGACCAGGCTCTTTATTACCTGTCTGTCCCCAGCTCTCTCCACGCTCTTCTGTTCAGACCCTGGACAATAATTACATACATGTTTGCCCACAAAGGGATATGGCATATACTGTTTAACATGTTGTGGCTTTACTGGTTCGGTACTATCTTTCTTGAATATCTCGACCAGAGGAAGCTCGTAGCTGTTTACCTGATGGGCGGTATAGCCGGAGCATTTGTATATATACTATCATTTAACATTTTCCCTGTTTTTTCTGCAGTGGTATCAAACTCAATAGCTGTCGGGGCCTCTGCTTCAGTGATGGCTATAGTTATTGCAATAGCTGCATATGTGCCTAATTATACTGTTCGCCTGTTCCTGTTTGGCCGTGTTAAGATAAAATACCTTGCTCTTATTATTTTTATACTTACCTCAGCCATGGATTTCTCGACAAATTCAGGAGGCAAGCTGGCTCACTTTGGAGGGGCTATATTCGGTTACGTGTATGCTCTTAGCCTGAAACAGGGGAAAGATTTAGGTAAAGGATTCAACAGGATAATTGATTCCATTGTGACTACCTTCAAACCGAGGAAAAAGCTGAAAGTCACACATAAGAAATCTTCCAATGATTATGAATATAACAAACTCCGGGCTGAACACCAGGCCAGGATAAACCAGATCCTTGAGAAAATATCAAAAGGAGGATATGACAGCCTGACAAAGGAAGAAAAAGAGATATTATTCAGGGAAAGTCAGAAAAAAAATTGATCCACTTTTATGGTTCATTGGCGTCTTCTTTGCTATTGCTGATCAAAATTCCATATCTCATCAAATGTTATCTTCCTAAATAGAGGTATTTTTATAACCGGGAATCAATATGTCATAAGTTCATAACTCACAACATATTTCCTGCTTTGTCTATTTATACACATTAGATTGAAGAAAATTCTTTATAAGGCCCTGCTGGCAGTTAACATAATTTTTGCCCTTACATTGCTGATATCGTACCTGGCTGTGCATATCAGCCCTGAGACCTTTGCTGCTCCGGCATTTTTCGGTCTTGCTTATCCCTACCTGCTGCTAATAAATATTATTTTTGTTATAACATGGCTTGCCCTTTTAAGATGGGAGGCTCTCCTTTCTGTGCTGGTAATTGTTCTAGGGCTTAATCACTTTTCCAATTACATACAACTCTCAAAGCCAAAAGGTGATAAGAAAGGTACATTTAAAGTGCTGAGTTATAATGTGAGGCTCTTCAATTATTTTGAGAATAAAAAAGACAGGAATTCGGAAAACCAGGTTTTTGATTTCCTGAAAACAAGGGATGCAGATATTATATGCCTACAGGAATTCTATATAAACGACAACCCCGACATTGCCATTGAGAGAATGAAAGGACTGCTGGGTGGAGAATACTATTCTCATATCAAGTTGCTGAAAAGCGGGAAGAGCAGATACTACGGTATTGCAACATTCAGCAGGTTTCCGATAGTCAGGAAAGGAGACATTGTCCACCCCGGTTCTTCAAGTCTGACGATATACACTGATATCGTTATTCAGCGCGATACTTTCAGAGTATACAATAACCATCTTCAATCATTCAGGCTTAAGAGGATGGAGAAATCCTTTATTGAGGAGATCACAACTCCTGATGATAATCAGACAATTGGGGAAATGAAGAATTTATCTGTCAGCCTGAAGACCGGTTTTGTAAGAAGAGCAATACAGGCACAGGTTCTGAAAGAAAACATTGACAGGTCACCATATCCCGTTATTGTCCTGGGAGACTTCAATGACACACCGGTTTCATATACATACAGGAAGATAAGAAAAGGGCTTCACGATTCATTCGTCACTTCCGGTTATGGTGCCGGGTTTACATACAAAGGCAATTATCCCCCCAACAGGATAGACTATATACTTTACGACAATAACCTGGTATGCACTTACTTTGAAATTATTAAAGTAGGATATTCCGATCATTATCCCATTATTGCCTACTTCCGCAAGACATTAAAAAGGTAAATGCCTGAAGTCAACATTACCTCCTGATATTATTAGTCCTACTCTTTTCCCACTGAAATATTCGGGATTTTCTTTTATTACAGCAAGCACTGTGGCTGAAGAAGGTTCAATGATGATCTTCATCCTTTCCCATACCATGAGCATACATTCAAGTATTGAATCTTCGGATGCTGTAAAGATCTCGTCAACGTTTTTCCTTATTATGGTGAATGTAAGTTCGCTAAGCGATGTAAGCAGACCATCAGCTATTGTCACCGGATTTACCGAGGGAGTAAGGATGCCCGTTTTGAACGATCGGAAAGCATCATCAGCATTCAGTGGTTCAGATCCAACAACCTTCAGTGAATCGTTAATACCTTTTGCATAAACAGAAGTGCCACTCATCAGCCCGCCTCCGCCCACGGGAGCCACCAAAATTTCAAGATCATTTCTCTCCTCAATTAATTCAAGGGCAGCCGTTCCCTGTCCGCAGATAACATTGAAATTGTCATATGGATGTATCAGTGTTGCACCCGTGGAATTCATCAGGGCCCATGTTGTTTCTTCCCTGGCCTGCAATGTGGGCTTACAATAGGTTATTTCAGCCCCGTATCCTGCCACCGCATTCTTCTTTACCTGGGGAGCGGATTCAGGCATTACAATATATGCCTTTACTCCGTTTGTCCTCGCAGCCAGTGCCAGAGCCGCCGCATGATTTCCCGATGAATGCGTCACCACACCTCTTTCCTTCTCGTCTTTGTTCAGCATAAGAACGGCATTTGTGGCTCCCCTGTATTTAAATGCCCCAACCTTCTGGAAGTTCTCACATTTGAAAAAGAGCTCGCAACCAAAATATTCATTCAGAAGAACTGAATGCATTACCGGTGTGTTATGTATGAATGGTTTTATCCGGTTGTGAGCCAGTTGTATATCTTCCAGTTCAGGTATTTTCATCTCTGTTGTTTTTTCAAAAATACTCAAATTACCTGTGCATGAGTGTTGCGAATAATATAAATTCGCTCCCAAAATATTCTCACCCTGTATCAGCCCTGAGGCTGTCTTATGGAACATTTATTAAAAAAAAGGTGTCTCAAATACTTTGTAATATTGAGACACCCTGTTTTATTTACTATAATTGAAGAATCCTAGAAAAGGCTGTAAGCAACGGTGATACCGGCAAGAACCACAGAAACCATCGACATAAGTTTTATGAGGATGTTCAGGGCCGGTCCTGATGTATCCTTGAAAGGATCTCCAACAGTATCCCCAACGATACTTGCTTTGTGAGGATCACTCTTCTTACCTCCGTAGTGACCTCTTTCAATATGTTTCTTAGCATTATCCCATGCACCCCCCGAGTTGTTAAGCATACTGGCAAGTGTAAATCCCGTAGTCATACCACCGGCAAGAAGGCCGACTATACCGGGGACACCGAAAACAAGGCCAACCAGGAAAGGAACTGCGATAGCCATAAGTGAAGGAACCATCATTTCCCTTTGTGCACCTTTTGTTGAGATAGCAACACATTTTGCATACTCTGGTTTGCCTGTTCCTTCCATTATGCCTGGAATTTCGCGGAACTGGCGCCTTACTTCATCAACCATATTGCCTGCTGCCCTGCCCACTGCTTTCATACTCATTGCACTGAAGACAAAGGCCATCATGGCCCCAATGAATATACCACCGAGGAGTATTGGGTTAAAGAGCGAGAGATCGTATGCACCTACAAAATCCTTTATTGTAGCAGTTGAAAGGTCCACAGCTGTCTGTCCGCTGTGAACAGAAGGTATAGTATTATGATAAAATAGGGTATCTCCTATCTGTTTGAATCCATCCGGAGCTTTATCAGCCAGTCGCCCGAGCCAGAGCCTTACTTCTTCCATATAGGCGGCCATAAGAGCAAGCGCCGTCAGAGCAGCTGAACCGATGGCAAAACCTTTCCCGGTAGCAGCAGTGGTATTTCCAAGTCCGTCGAGAGCATCTGTCCTGTCCCTTACTTCAGGTGGCAGTTCAGCCATCTCCGCATTACCACCGGCATTGTCGGCTATAGGCCCAAAAGCATCAGTTGCCAGAGTAATGCCCAGTGTCGATAACATACCTACTGCAGCAAAACCTATTCCATATACTCCGTCCGCAAAGTCCTTGAAACCACCTGCGAAACCGAAAGCTGCAACGATACCTGCCACGATTGTAACAACAGGTACCCATGTTGAAAACATACCGACAGCCATCCCCTCGATAATAACCGTTGCAGGACCCTGCTGGGCCTGTTTGGCAATACCTTTTGTCGGGCTATAACCATCGGAAGTGAAATATTCCGTCGACTGCCCTATAATAACACCGGCAAGGAGGCCGGAGACCACCGAGCCAAAAACGCCCCAGGTTATCCATCCGGAGTAAGCCATAATAGCCATGGCAACAAGAATTAACACTGAACTTCCTCCTGTTCCGAGTAACAGTGCATTAAGCAGATTCTTTGGAGTTGCTGATTCCTTTGTACGCACAAGATACACACCAGCGATAGACAACAGGATACCGATTGCAGAAACGATCATCGGGGCAATAACGGCTTTCATCTGCAGATCTACTGCTCCAGCAACAGATGGAAGAGCCGCTCCCAGGGCAGCGGTAGCCAGGATAGAACCGGCATATGATTCATAAAGGTCGGCACCCATACCTGCAACATCACCAACATTATCACCAACGTTATCTGCAATAGTAGCAGGGTTACGGGGATCATCCTCGGGAATACCTGCTTCAACCTTTCCAACAAGATCAGCTCCCACATCAGCAGCCTTGGTAAAGATACCTCCGCCAACACGTGCAAAAAGAGCCTGTGTCGAAGCACCCATACCAAAAGTAAGCATAACAGCTGTTATCTCCACAAGCTTCTGCTGATCAGTAGTACCTGGATGAACAAAAGTGAGACCAAAGAACCTCAGGCCTGTTTCCATATGTTCAGGAGTAAAGACAAGCTTGTTAAGAATAATAAACCAGAGGGCTACATCTAGAAGACCAAAACCCACAACTACCAGTCCCATAACAGCTCCACTCCTTAAGGCGACCTTAAGTCCTTTGTTGAGAGATTTTGAAGCTGCCCACGCTGTCCTGTTTGAAGCAAATGTTGCTGTCTTCATTCCCAGGAAACCGCAAAGGCCGGAAAAGAATCCCCCGGTGAGAAATGCTACCGGGACAAACGGGTTCTGAACGCCCATATAAGCCAGGATACCCAGAAGCACCGCGAGGATTATAAACACCTTTGTTACAACTGAATACTGGCGCCTCACATAAGCCATAGCTCCTTCCCTGACGTATAGAGCAATTTCTCTCATCTTGTCCGTCCCTTCATCCTGCACCTTCATCTGAGTGTAGAAGATCCAGGCAAATAACAGGGCGAGAAGCGCTGATATCGGCACAATCCAAAAAATACTACTAATCATTTTATCTGTTTTTAAATTAAAAATTAAGGTTTAGATATGAACAAAAATTCACCGGTACAAAACTATACGAGATTTTTAATAATTCAAATGAAAAAAAAACAATATTGAATTTGTTTGCAGTTTAAATTGATTCTAATCAAAAGGACATCAGTATCCCCTCATGAAAAGGGCACCTCCTCATTTTATCCGGGACGTGAAAAATGAATATACGTCAGATACCCCTGAAGAAATTATAGTTGATCTTTTCCAGTTCCGACATCTTCGGATAGGGATAAAAAAGTAGATTTTCATTTTCCCCTATATAAAAACCACTTTCAATTGTCCTGTAAAGAAGTTCCCCTGCAAAAATACGGTTAACTGTTTTCATATGCTTCTCATATTCTCCCCGTATTATCTCAAGACAATCCCTCAGATGACCTATATTGGGATAAGGAAGGTGCTCTGCCGAGCCTTCAAGAGGTTTGGTTGCCAGTTCATCAAGCTTAAGCTCTACAAAGAACAACTTGGGCAGAACTATTGGGGTTGAACCGTCGGTAAGTCTTTTTAAAAAATTAGAAGGTGCCAGGCTACTTGCAACCATGGGGCTCACAGGACACAGCTCCTGGTAAAGGTGAAGATCATCCAAAGGTTCCTTTTCTTTATCATATGGTTCCTTCTTCAATTCCAGAACAACACCATGGTCCGTTGTAAGATATAGATTTTTAAGAGCATCGAGAGGGATCATTTCCAATGCTTTATATACCGACAGATATACTGAGCTCTTCGGACTGCCATCGGGTTTTGCCACACATCGCGAATTCAGGCTTTTCAAGTCTATCAGTTTTTCTATCTTTTCCATGTCAACTTCAAAGAAGATTGTCTGGCTCTTATTCCTCTTCTTGGTACCTGTCGACAGATAAAGTCCAAAAGCTTCAGGAGGAAGCATTGAAGCTACAAGGGCTTCAGGATTGCTGGTTAAATATATGTACTTACTCATGATAAAAATATATTTGATGGGACACTGGTATCCCCGCAGTATGATTATAGCAAAGAACTATAGCCTGTTTCCAGATCAAATTTAAGCTTCTTTTCTCAGGAATAAAAGGCAATGGGTAATTATTAAAGGCGCACCATGAACTTTTTTAAGGCTGCCGGACAATTTATCAAGGCGTAACCGGTTTTACATAATAACATGGAGCTGCCGATCGATTTAATTACTTACGTGCCTGCTTTTAATGCTTTTATATTACTTTTGCCGAAAATCCAACCATATGAATTTAATTGAAACAGATCTGATTGATAAAGCATGGGAAGACAGGACAATGTTAAGTAATCCCTCAGTTCAGTCTGTAATAAACAAAACCATTGAATTACTGGATACCGGCCAGATAAGGGTTGCGGAACCTACAGATGAAGGATGGAAAGTAAACCAGTGGGTTAAGAAAGCCGTGATTCTTTATTTCCCGATACGTAAAATGGAAACAATTGAGATCGGGCCACTTGAATTCCATGATAAAATACCTCTGAAGAAAAACTATATGTCACTTGGAGTAAGGGTGGTACCTCATGCAGTGGCTCGCTATGGCTCTTACCTTGCAAAAGGTGTCATCATGATGCCTTCATATGTCAATATAGGGGCACGGGTTGATGAAGGAACAATGGTAGATACCTGGGCAACGGTAGGATCATGTGCCCAGGTAGGTAAAAACGTACACCTGAGCGGTGGAGTGGGTATTGGCGGAGTGCTTGAACCTGTTCAGGCAGCTCCGGTAATAATTGAAGATAACTGCTTTATCGGATCAAGATGCATCATCGTCGAAGGAGCTCATATTGGTAAGGAAGCTGTCCTCGGGGCCAATGTAGTAATTACCAACAGTACTAAAATAATTGATGCAAGCAATGAAGAACCGGTCGAATACAGGGGATATGTGCCCCCCCGGTCGGTCGTAATACCGGGTTCATACACAAAAAAATTTGCTGCAGGAGATTATAATGTGCCCTGTGCACTTATAATAGGTAAAAGAAAGGAAACAACAGATAAAAAGACCTCCCTTAATGATGCTCTAAGGGAATATGATATCGCGGTATGAAATTTATTGCAGAAAATGAAGGGATTAAGTGTAAAATATGGTGATTATGCTAAAAATTAACTAAATTAGTTAGTATACAAATTATAAAGTCTCTATTTTATATTAAATTTGAACGCAATCCTAATTTAATCAATGTATGCCAAAAATATCTGCAGTTATTATAACCTATAATGAAGAACAGTTTCTTGATAAGTGTTTATCTTCTCTCGAAGGTATTGCAGATGAAATAGTTGTGGTTGATTCCTATTCCACTGACCAGACAGAGGAAATATGCAAAAAATATAATGTAACGTTTATCCAGCATCCGTTTGAAGGTTTCCGCGACCAGAAAAACTATGCTCTTAAATTCGCCAGTTATAAAAACATACTCTCACTCGATGCCGATGAAGCGCTGAGTGAGGATCTTCGTAATTCGATACTTACAGTAAAAGACAATTGGAAATATGACGGGTACCTTTTCAACAGACGTAATTATTACTGCGGAAAAAGGATACGGTTTTCGGAATGGTATCCCGACAGGCAGCTCAGGTTATTCCATGCTGACCTTGGCAAGTGGGGTGATCTTAATGTTCATGAAAAATTTATTTTTTCAAATGGCGCATCCATTGGAAGGCTGGAGGGTGATCTTTTACACTGGCCTTTCACCTCTAGAAAGGATCATCTTGAAAAAATGGACAAATATGCCAGGATAGGAGCTGAAGAGTTTTTCATGGCGGGCAAAAAAGCCACAATCTTTACACCTTATATACATAGTATCTGGGGCTTCCTGAGGTCTTATATTGTAAAAGGAGGTATTCTTGATGGCCGCGACGGCTACCGCATATGTTTACTGTATTCAAAATCCGCATTCAAGAAATATAAGCTGCTCAGGCAGTTGCTGAAAAATCCCGGGTCAAAAAACTGAGATTCACATGCTTTATGAAGCTGATATAAAAGCTGCCCTCACTGTTCTTAGGGAAGGAGGTATAATTCTTTATCCTACAGACACTATCTGGGGACTGGGATGTGACGCTACAAATATTTCTGCCGTTGAAAAGATATTCAGGATAAAATCGAGGGAAGCCACTAAAAGTCTTCTTGTCCTTGTTAACGGGGAGGACATGCTTGAAAGGTATGTGAAGGATGTACCTGAAGTAGCTTACGAGCTTGTTGGGATCTCGGATTCTCCCCTTACGGTTATTTATCCTGAAGGCAGAAACCTGGCCGAAGGTGTATTCAATGCCGATGGTTCAGTTGGGATAAGGATATGTCAGGAGGCATTTTGTAATGAACTGATCAGTCGGTTTAGAAAACCAATTGTCTCAACCTCAGCCAATTTCAGCGGACAGCCATCACCTTCCTTCTTTGATGAAATTGATAAGGACCTGGTTTCCAGGGTGGGTTATGTAGTCAAATACCGCCAGGACGACCGGCAAAAGCATCGTGCTTCACCGGTCATCAAGATCGAAAACGGTGGTATTATCAAGATAATCCGGGAATAGGCTACCTCGATCTAACTTTTCCAGAACCTGAAACCCTGGCATCTATCTTCGGATTACCGGAATAAGTAACATTTCCGCTCCCTGACACACCTGCCTTCAATGAGCTTGTTACATTGCATGCACAATTGCCGCTACCCGAAATAGAAATATCTGCGTCGTCTATTTTAACCATCCCGCCCGCAAAATTGCCTGACCCGCTTATCGAGATGTCAGCTCTGGATACGTTGCCATCACCTCCCAGATAGATATTTCCAGATCCTGAAATACCACAGCCGAGACGATCTATGTCAAGATCCCCGGTAAGTATTCTGCCGCTGCCACTAACACTAAAGTTCAGATCGTTACCTTTCAGTGCATCCCTGACTTCTGCTTTGCCTGATCCGGATACTCCCAGGGCGTCAAGCTCAGGAAGCGTAATATAAACGGTAACTTTTTCATTCATCCTGAAACGCCATTTATCGCGTTTTATAACCAGCCTGTCTCCCCTGACTTCCGTAATAACTTCCCTCAGGTCGGACCTGTCGCCTTCAAGAACAACTTTGAACTCAGAACCAATGTTGATGTACAGGTTACCGGATATGCCGAAACTTATTTTTGTAAAACCGCTCAGATCCCTTGTCTCCCTGTCACCAGATAACCTGCCGGCATATAACGATGTACCTGCCAGCAATACAATAACCAGTGATAATAATACAGCCTTTTTCATGTGTAGATAATTTAATTTTTCGATGAGATACACTCAAAAGACCAGCATTTTAATAAAAGGCTGCACCTGAAGGGAAAAAATCAGTTAATTTCTGAAAGTCCTTCAGGTATCTCCATTATAATATGCATTTTACTATGATCAATGCTTAATACGAGATCCTCATGAAATGGTACCAGTATCTCTTTTTTACCCGGTGATTCAATATTCAGGAGCCACTGCCCTGAATTGAAAATCATCTCAATCACTGTACCGAGAAGGTTCCCGGCCGGAAGTATCACCATATAGCCATCAAGGCTGCCCCGATCCTCATTTGTTTCCTGACCTTTTGTATCTGTTGTAAGGAATACATCACATCCTGTGAACTCAGATATTTTATCAGGTGATTCATATCCCTCAAATGTAAGCTTAATAATATCCCCCCCGTTATATTCGAAGTCTGAAATAAAAAAAGGAACCGGTCTCCCTTCAACTTCAAGAAAGACCGATTCCATATCGGGTATATTTTCAGTAAAAATCCTTTCCAGTTTTACAGAAACGGCACCCTTATAGCCGCTTGCTTTAATAATTCGTCCCAGTAATATGTTTTCCCGGTAAGCCATCGGATCGATGATCCTTACGCATGAAGAATTATTCCCGGGCCTTTTCGTCAGGTGTCTCTTCAGAAGCTGTGTCTTCTGCATCAGGAGCCTTCTCTTCGATGACTTCTTCAGCTTTTTCCTCAACTGTCTCTTCTGCTGCCACTTCTTCTTTTGATACCTCTTCAGCTGTAGCTTCCGCTTCTTCTGTCTCTGCTTCTTCTACTGTTTCTTCAACTGCTGCCGGTTCTTCGCCAGCTACTGGTTTTTCAACTGCTGCAGGCTCTTCAACTGCAACTGGTTCTTCAACTGCGGCCGGTTCTGCTTCTGCAGCAGCCTGGGCTGCCAGTTCGGCATTACGTTTAGCGATCCTTGCTGCCCTTTCTTCATTGATACCTTTCTCAACAGCAAGTCTCTTTTCCATATCCTCGTTATAGGATTTTTCAAGACCTGATCTCTTGGCCTCCACCTTGGCATCATGCTCTTTCATCCAGGCTTCAAACCTTTTGTTTGCTTCAGCCTCATCAAATGCACCTTTTCTTACACCTTCAAGAAGATGCTTCTTGATAAGGACACCTTTATAAGACAGGATAGCTCTACAGGTATCTGTAGGTATTGCGCCATTTT
>CAYYIW010000045.1:0-19648 GCA_964472085.1 uncultured Rikenellaceae bacterium
GCAGGGACCATTTTAAAGCTGAAAGGGACAAGATTGGAGTGGTTTGCACAAAGTGTGTAATTAGCAAATAAAAAAGTGTCATTTTTTCGCAATAGTAAAGTACCACTTACCATGATAAAGATCTTGCTTTATTTCTTTAAGATATCTTTACGATTTTCCATTCGGTAGCTGTTCCCTTCAAGTTTGATAACTTCACAATGATAAAGGACTCTGTCAAGCAATGCTGTGGCAAGTACCTCGTCCTCTAGAGCTTCAGCCCATTGTTTGGGTGATTTATTGGTAGTATTATCAATGATGCCTGTTCGTGAAGATGATTCACCAGGTTAAAAAATGCTACTGCCTCATACTTTTTCACAGGAAAGAGCATAATATCATCAATGGCAATAAGGTGTGCCCGGATAAATCTATTATATGCATTCAGTGCAGAGGAAGTCATCTCCTTCATCTTTAGAACATTAATAAGGTCTTCCATGCTTGTAAAATAAGCCCTATATCCTTTTAAAACAGCCTCATACACCAACCCGGCTGCAATAAATGTTTTTCCCGTTCCACTAGGTCCCATTAAAACTACATTATATGCCTGCTCCAACCACATTAGTTCCCTGATCTCCTTCATTTGGTTCTTTGTTATGCCAGCTGAGAAGTTGTAATCGTACTGGTCCAGATTGTGGTTTTTTGGAAGCCGGGCTAATTTTATCCTGCGCTCCATGTCGCTTTTTTGTCTCTGATGGACTTCCTTTTCCAGAAGATCACATGTATAGGCCAGGTAGGTTGGTTTATCTATTTGAGCCTGATGAATAAACCTCTCCGCATGATTACGCATCAGCGTAAGACGCAAGTGATCCGCATATTGCTTTATTTTTTGTATTTGTTCCATTGTCATAAAATATTCTCGTAAGTAGATATATTGCTTGTCTCTGGCATAATGTCCAATGCATCCAGTCTGTTCTTTATATTTATTTCAGGTATTATCATTGTTACCTTTGATGTTTCTGACTCATCCCGGTAATGCCTAACTACCTCAATAAAAGTATTGGCATTATAGAGATTGTTTTCCAGACAAAAGTCAAGTGATCGGACTAAAAAGTCCATTTCAAGACTGGCAATGTGCTTTTTCATCAGTAGCAGACTATCCCGAAAATAACGAGGTTTTTCCCTTGATATCATCTCTACATATTGACCGCTTTTTTCTTTATTGGGCAACATACCTAAGATCTCTTCTTTAAGCTTTAATATACTTTGACTCTTATCTCTTATGTGATCTGTATTGCGTATTGTCATCCCTCTTCCAAGGCATAAAGGATGAATGGACAGGAGATCATCTTCAACCGTATATAGTCGTATTTCCTCTTGATAGTTTTTAAGTTGGACCATTGTTTCTGGTCCCTGGTAAGTTCCAACTGGAAGTGTATAAAAATTACTCCTGTAATTTATTGTGTTATCCTTGCGGACTTTATACCGCAATAAAGGTTCTGAAGTGATTTTTGGATTAATCTTTACCGGCAATAAATAACTGCGTTCTATCTCCCATTCCCTGACTGGGACCTTTTTTGTACTGCTGTGTACCTTTGCATTTGCTGTCCGTGACAACCATGCCAGTGCTGATTTATTAAGATTTTCTTCACCTTCATAAATACGTCCGCGCAAAAAGTTGTATTTCACATATTTTACTGCATTCTCAACTTTACCTTTACTCTCCGGATCAGATTTTCGGCAAAAGATCGGTTTAAAATCCATCTGGCTACAATAGATCTTAAATTCTTGCGTCAGAAGTACGTCTCCAAGATTCTCATCCATTATTAGTATTCTGTCCTGATCATAAAGTATTTCCCTCGTCTGTTCTTGGAAGTATGCAAAGGCATTATCATGAGCTGTTATAGCATCGCGTGAAGTAAATGGAGCATTCTTGAAGTAAACATATTTCTGACGGAACCTGCATAGTATAAAAACCATAAAATATACTTTCTTCCGGCTTGCTCCATTTGTCTGCATATTATACTCTCCCATATCTGCCTGTGTCTGAAGTCCATAATCCGATTCCGGTAATTTTTGATATTGGCGTGGTTGATGGCCTGACTGCTTCTTTATTCCATATCTATTCCTTATAACCTGCACAAAATTGTATACAGTTTTACTGTGAACATTTGGTAGTTGAGAGAACTCTTCTTTTAACCGGTCCTCAACCTGAGCTGCCGACAGATATGGATGACGATCAAGCAAAACGCGGACATACTCATAATAATCATGAAGCTTACTAGGTAAATTTTTTGATTGTTCTAACCATTTGGAAAATTCATCTTCACTCATAGCCAGGTATTTTCTGACCGTTTTCCTATGGATTCCAACTTCTAAAGAAATCTGGGTTTTATTAAGTCCCTTTTCACTTAATTCCTTTACTTTGTACCACATAAATGCCTTTTTAAGGTGTTTGTTTTTTTGAGCTTTCATATTTAACAGGTTTGGTCACCTCTAATATGAAAGCTTTTTTTCTTTTTCTAAACTGGCACTTTTTAATTGCGAAAAAGTGGTACTTCAAAGATGCTACTTACATGTGAGAGGTTATGGTCTTGGATTAGCTATTGCCAAACGCTTTGCCGACCTGCTGAATATTGAAATCCATGTAGAAAGTCAGCCGAAGAAAGGATCTTCATTCACCCTTGTCTTCCGTGATAATAATAACTGACATCCCCAATGAATAGACAACCTGTATTCTGACTTATGGATTAACCGCCTCCGGGAACCTTTCTGTGATTACTGATTCAATAACCCGGAGACTATTTAAGCAACTCTTAAGAAAGTCTTTATGAAACCCTAAGTGTAGGAGCCGTAAATTTGTCAAAAAAATTAATGTCCAACGCAAATTTCTAATGTTATGAAAACAAAATCTATCTATCTCGTTCTGATCCTGGCTATGATCATTGCCACCCAGAAGTCGAATGCACAGGCAGGCGTACAACAGACAATTAAAAACCTCCAGGCCGCTTTTCTGGGCGAATCGACAGCCAGCGCCAAATATGCTGCATATGCAAAGAAAGCACATGCTGAAGGCCTCGACAGGATTGGTCTGATGTTTGAAGCAACTTCTAAAGCAGAAAGTATTCATGCAGGCAATCACAAGGCTGTTCTGCAGCAACTGGGCGCCTACATTATGGCTTAAAATTCCAGATGTAATTTGTGTTTTCGTTGACATGATTGGTTCAACACAATTAAGTGCAACTAAACAAGATAAGGGGACGGCTGGTGCTTATCAACTCTTTACAAATACTGCTGTACGAATTTTCCATGAAATGGATGCTCCCTACATAGATGTAAGGGGTGATGGAGTTTTTGCTCTATTCAATTCAAACCAAATTTATAGAGCATTTGTAAGTGCTGTTAGTTTTAAAACTTTTGCTCATTTAGAATTTGTAGCGAGACTGGAAGAATTAACTAATGTAAAAATTGGTTGTCATATCGGAATCGATCAGAAAACCGTACTGGTAAGAAAAGTTGGCTTAAAGCGGAAGAATGGAAGAACTGATAGACAAAATGAGGTATGGGCAGGAAAACCTGTAAATATGGCAGCTAAATTAGCATCACTGAGTAAACATAATCAACTTTTTGTTTCAGACAGGTATTATGAAAAACTAAAAGACGACAAAGCAAGATTTAGCTGTGGATGTCCAAATGGTAGTGTTGAATCATTGTGGAAGGAGTATAATGTTCAAGAACTCAACCTTTTTGATTTTGATAAAGCCTATTATATTGAGAGTAACTGGTGTACAACCCACGGAAAAGAATACTTTGAGGCTTTACTGGAACTCGATGAATAGCAATAATCGGTAAATAAAATAATAACAAACATTTAATTTAAGAAAAAGTCACTCCCAAATATTTCTTCAGTCTTGCCAAAATCATCATGAAGTCCTCCAAATACTACCATTCGAGCCATACAATTGAGATTTTTGGCAAGTATCTTTTGGTCATGTGATTGGGCACAAAGCAAGCCGTCATCATCCATTAGAATCCTACTGAACAAAACTGGCTTGCGATTATCATCAACTGAGCGGGTTATTATGCCCCAAAAAACCTTACTCGGACATGCTTTTGCGACAAAAATTTCCGAAAGTTCGACCTTTTGCTTCTTTGCTTTACCCATATGCAGAATATTAAGGTGCAAAGATATATTAAATCCTGATAATGAACAATATGGAAATGATTGGAATACTGATTAAGAACTAAAAGTCAAATTCCAGAAGGTCATCATTAGGTTTAATGGGATTACTATCAGAAGTAGATTTACTTTCTGCATTATTACATGTATCATGATATGATTTTATCACTTCGGTATTCAATACATCATCTACGTCATCAAGATCGATGAGAATCCACTTGCAATACTCTCTCATACAATTCATTTTTTGGTCAATGATGAATGTCTCCAGCGAGATTATGTCCTGTAAAACGAGGTTAATAGTGCCCTCATTGTAATATGCATCCTGCAGTCGGACTTTTCGGACAATACATTTCTTTGTATAGAGTGATTCAATAAGTACATATGTACATCCTGTTGATATGGTTTTTTTGGGAGCTATGATGAATGGAGCATTAATATGAAAATCTCCCTTGTAATCAATGTAATAGATATTTTTAATGCCAACAGGAAAGGAATCATATGGATGTCGGTCTTGAAGTTTCATGATATTCGTACAATCTTTACTATAAATACTATTGTACAGGAAAATAGGTAGGGGTAGGTATCCCCCCCTCTCATACCCCTCTCCCCCCCAGTGCCTTTTCTGGGGGTGGGTGCAACATCAATAATTCTTTTATAAGAAAAAATTTCTGGGGAAAATTTTGAACATCGCAGAAATATTCGGATTATAAAAAATTATAATTTGAGAGACAGATCGAGTACCACTTTATTCAAACTCTTAAAAATTTCTGGAGAGAAAAATTTAATTTTGGAGCAGTAACTCAATGATTAATTTTAAGATATCTGAAAAAATTGTGGTATTTTCTTAATTCATAAAAATCCTGAAAACCATGCAGATATTAAGAATTGTCATAATTTAAGATAAGAGAAAAATTCTGGAAATATTTTTGATAATGCCAATAAGACAATTTGCCTTTTCTTTAAACAAAACTTAAGACAGTTGAAGAATTGACATTTGAGCTATAATGGATGACAAGGAAAGACTTTATCGATAAGTTTAATCTTCAAATTACTTGAAGGCGAATGTGCCTTAATCCTCTTTAATTGAAGGTTTCTTGAAGATATTATGAATTTCATCTTCCTGCTGTTTATTATCTGCTTTTACATATCTGCTCATTATTGTATAACTACTTTGCCCAACATATTGTAAAATATTTTTCCAGTTAGCATTTCCATTCACACACATGGTTATAAATGTATCTCTGCTACCATATGTTCCATAATCATCTTTATATTTTAAATTCGGGTACTTATCTTCAGGATACTTTTTTTGAAGTTCTTGAAACATGACCTTTAACTCACGATTATATGCTTGATTAGTAATCGATAAACGGGTCATATCATAATCATATTTTTGTAGGATTTCAAGTGCAACATCATTAAGCGGTTGTATTACCTCAATATTATGCCTAATTGTTTTACTTGGCTTAAGTCGCAACCACCCATCCTTAATATTCTTTTTGGTTATTGTGAATGCATCTATAAAACGAATACCAGTGTAGCACTGCCAAATAAACCGATCTTTGATTAATTGCAAATGAGGGTCATCAAACTGATGAAGATATAATGTATCTAACTGGTCTTTAGTAAGTGGATTTGCTTCATTAATACTTTTCTTGCCTCGCTTAAATCCGTTTGCCCCAGTAATTCTAAAATCATCAGTTAAATTAATCTTGTATTTCGCTCTTCTGTCATAATAATGGTTGAGCACCGTTTTCAAAATTGTGTAAGTCTTTTCAATAGTACCCTCATTGTAACCAATTGCTTTTCCATTTTTTGCTTTACTTCTTAAATAGAACTCGAAATCATCCGACCAAGTAATTGATATATCTTCAAAGTGCGTTTTCTTGCCTTTAGATTTATCATACTTTTTAACTCGGTTCATCATTGTTTTAAATTCTTTTAAAGTAGTCGGATGTGTGTTTTGGTTCTTTCTAAACGTAATATAGTCATCAATAAAATCCGTTAAACACTTTCTGTTCTCTGCGTAACTTGGGAAATATTTGGCAAGTACACTCAAGTCCAAACCTTCAGCATATACTTGATCAGGTTTTTGTCTCCCTTTGCTATTTACAAAGGCTTTTACTGCAAGATACTTTCCATCAATTACTTTATTGTTTGTTTCTGCATTTGGTTCGGCTGCTGTAATCTCTTCTTTCTTTTTGTTCCAATGCTTTGGATTTATCCAGACATTCGTAGATATAAAATGGTAGTTATCTTCATATCGTCCTGACCCTCCGTAGTTGTGTATCCGAACTTCTATCAAGACCTTTGTCAGACCTTCTTTATTGGTTCTGCTACGAATCATCTTACGAACATGATAGGTAGAATTACCAAACTCATAAGCATCAACTGGATTGCCTTCCAAATCATTTCCGTATATTTGTTCAAGCGAGTTTTTTCTTTTCATTGTGGTAGATAATTATAAATTTAACAATACCATATCACAAATATATGTAATATAATAATATACGATGATAATTGTGGTTGATAATTTATAATATACTAACAAAGTGGTAGGTAATCAATAATTGATTATCAATATTATAGCATATAAATATATTCTTCTCACCCCGACTTCGCCCTCCGAAGTCCGATATAAGGACGTAGGAGGGCTTTTTATTTCGGATGGCTTCGTCGGCAATGCCCGACTATCAAGGTCAAATGGCCTTGTAAATCAAATATTTACATGGCCATTTTCATTGGTAGTACAAAAAGTAGTACAAAAATATTTTCTTAATTTACTGAATGAATTCTTTGTTTGATCAGCACTCACCACAAACGAAAAGCATTTTTCCATTGTTTTTAAGCCTATACCTTTGTATTATTGTAAAAACCAGCCAGGCTGGCCTAATCTTCGTAAGCGTCTAAATAAAGTCGATGATTAATCCTGTGGTTATTTTAAAAGGCATAAACTATATAGGCATTTATAAGCAAGAGTTCGTAATACAATATCCTGAAAAAACTTTCATGACATGGCTGATAATAAGATAATGGTACTCATAGGACAGGCAATCAGGGAAGGCAAATACCTTAACATAACTTACAAAAACCAAAATGAGGAAATTAATCCGTTCTGGATCAGTATTTTGGATATTAATGCTGACGATGAACTTTATGTTAACATGTTCAATGTAACAAAAGATGATCCGATTTATGATGCAAAGATTTTCATTTCCAGGATTCAGACAGTAGAGATCCTGAAGTTCTCGCATTATGATGTTGCTGACGAATTGATTAGGAAAATTAAGGATGATGAGAGTTTACAGAAATATAATTTCGACAGATATGATGATAAATTATTAAATTACTATTTAGAGTGTTACAGGGCAAATACGGATCCCTTCATGCACAAGAAACATTTAATTCCGGATCTGGATATTCATGAACTGGAGAATCAAAATCCATATCATCTGTCAAAAAAGCAACAAGAACACATAATAAAAGAAATCTATAACAATGATTACAATACTTTCTATGATTATGACCTTGTAATCTGTGAATTCTCAATAGATCTGGAATCAAAGGGCAAATTTGTTGTTGCTTATAGGAAATTAATGTATGACCCTGTTGGCAAAACCCTTAAGGTAGAATCCATAACTAATTTTAATTCTGCTTTTTACATAAATGACACAAAATACTCACTGTCATATTATACCGATTTAAGTCCCATCGACTTTGAAACATTATACCGTGAAGATGCCAATGGTACTATAAAGCTTTTAGTGGATAATTTCAGATCAGTAGAGTTAATCAACACCAGACCGGAAATTGTCGTCTTGGGTTACAGACAAATCGACATTTCTGATATTTACGAAGAGATAAACTCAGAACATTCTAAAAGTGAATTGCAGATTCCTTTAAAGGCATTCTTTCAGAATTTATCATTGTTTGACAGGAAAAACAGAAAAGAACCACATATAGTTCTTTATGACAATAATGTCAATATCGACCAGCTTCGAACTATCTATAATTCATTAAAGTATCCTGTTACTTATGTTCAGGGACCTCCGGGGACCGGGAAAACACAAACAATCTTAAACATTGTGGTTAATTGTCTGGTAAACGGCAAAACGTTACTGATAACGTCGAACAATAATATTCCTATTGACGGGATAAAAGAGAAATTGTACCTCGGAAAATATAAAGATAAAGAGATTCTTTTCCCGATTATTCGGCTAGGCAATAACAATCTCGTTGCAGAAGCATTAAAGAGAATAATTTATCAGACGTCTTTATCATTACACCTTTCAGAAGCCAGGAGGAAGTTATCAACCACTATCTGAATGAAGCGAAAGAAAAGAAGGAAATCTATGAAACCGTAAGCTGCGGAACAATTCATAAAGTCCAGGGACAAGAAAATAAGACTATAATAATTTCTACGGCAGTCTCGAAACGAACAGCCCCAAAAACGTACGACTGGATTAAAGATAACAGCCAGTTAATAAACGTTGGTGTTACAAGGGCAAAGGAAAATTTAATAGTTGTAACAGACAAAAAGGCAATTGATATTATCTCAAAAAAGAATGACGATTTATATGCCCTGATTGATTACGTGGAAAAAAACGGGACAATACAAGTTTCTCAAAATGTGGTCAATAAATTCACTATCGGATTTTCGAATGACTCACGTTTTGAAGATGAATTTTACTCAACCATGAGTCATTATTGTTCAATAAGAGGCAGTAAATTCTCGAGAAATGTAAAAATCATTGATGTGTCCCCGGAAGAAAAGAACAATCCCGATGTAAAGGAGAAAGAATTTGACGGAGTTTTGTACCAAGGTAATGTACCTGAGATTGTGTTTGAATTAAATGGAAGAGAACATTATACAAAGAAGAATAGAATAAAGTCTGATGCTATTAAAATGAAATTATTAAAATCCAAGGGCTTAAGATTGTTTTTCATTCCAAATCAATATGTTAAACATTACGAATTTATCGGGGAGTTAATAAATAAGTTCAAAGGTGATGTTTATCAAAAATCACTGTTTGATGGTTACGATTCTGCGAGTTGACAAAGGCATTTTCCTTATAAGGAAGAAAACCTTCAACTTTTATTAAATACTGTTTTAACTCTACAAATTGTTTGCTATCCTTCAACATTACAGCAAAATCCAAATCACTGGTTGCACGTTTAGGAGTGACCTCATGGACACCTCTCATCCAAACATCCCTGGCAGTAGCTCCGACAAGATAAAAATCAATACCGAATCGGTTGAATCCTCTTTCAATAGCATCAAGTAATTTTTTATAATTTGCATCCTGCCGTATCTTATTCAATGGTATTTTTAAGATATTGCTCATATATTTTATTTGCTGTTTCAATACATCTCCTGTCATTTGTTTCCAACAGATCGGCATATGCTATAATTGGTGGAACCACATCTTTATTTTCCGGGCCAAATCGCCAGAATCTTTCAAATACTTTAATATTACCGTTATCGTCCGGTACTAACCGATGTTTCTTCATCAAATCCAACTTTTTTTCATTTGTGTATAGAGTCAGAGTTTGTGGGAGAAGATAACCGGTATAAATGTTTCCGGCAGCTTCTCCTCCCCAGCAGGTATATTCCCCATCTATTTTTAACTCCTTCCATTTATCAAAATCCTCAGCTTTCATGAATTTAAAATTGCCGAGAAATAAATTAGGCTTCAGTTTCTCTTTATAACCAGTTATCCACTTCAGAAGTAAATCTTTCTTGTTTGTAAGTTTTAGCTCTTTATCATTCTTTCGCAGAACAAATCCCTCTTCAATTAGTCCATCAAGGACTAGCTTCACATTACCAACTGCAGTACCCGTATTTTTTGCAATCTCACGGTAGGTGCCATTGATTTTTTCTTCATTAAAAAGGAATAGCAGAATTGTTTTCAGTCCTGCCTTTGTGAATGCTCTGCCACGCTTCTCACGATGAAGGTATTTTTTATTGTTGGTTTCTATCCTGAGAAGGAAATTGTCACCTTCAATATTAATATTTCCATTCAGGTCAATATATCCTATTTTATGCTCTTTAAGAAGGTTTCTGATGTTCGGAAATATAGTTTCTGCAAGTACAAGAAGTGGGAAATAGGTCTCAGCCTGATGAAAAATTTTATCCAATTGGTAATTCCTGAGTTCCTTCTTGATTTCGACATAGAACTTTTGTGTTATCCCTTTATAGTTAATAGTCAGTGTCCCATCAATACCCTTGGTGACAGGCTCTGTCCATATAGCATCGATATTATGCTCTTTTAGAATCTCTTCTGTAACCGTATATATCAGTCTGTCTTTCATCTGTGTTCAAAATAATAGAATGTTCACGTAACGTGAACAAACAAATATATTGAACATTTATTAATTATCCAAATTAATCCTAAACTGGCTTAATGAAACTGACATTCTTCCTCTTTTTTCGTGGGTTTCAATCCATTGACTTACATTTATGTTAAGCTATTCTAACAGCTGGTTAGAAGCGGTATTTTGCGAAAGGTGCCGATTTTCGGCCATTTCCGCAAAAAATCTATTCCATTTTATTAGTGTGAAGATGCATTGAAAGTTAACAGAACAGCAACAGCTAAAATATGTATTAAGTTGAATGAAACAATTCCTGGCTTTTCTGTGAATTTTTTGTAAATTTGGATTGAAACTCTCGCTGGGTTTAATTAAAATGTCCTGTTTAACTTCTGGATTGGAAATCACAAATGGTGATATCCATTGAGTCAGGACTATCAAATTAACCAAAAATAAAAAAGTATGTGGAACCCAATTTCGATTGATAAGTACATAAAAATTCATTTAAAGAACAACCCGGGTGACAACGGCAAGACACTTAAAATGAGGATTGAATCAGCGCTGGACTATTATAAAAGTGGTTTAAAATGCGCATGCGGAAATGATATCTGGATAGTTGGTTCGACTACGGCTCCTTTTGGTTGTTTTAGCTGTATTACAGGGAAAGATCATCCCCGAGGTGATTATGAAATTGATACAGTTCTTGATAAAAGGGACAAGTACGGAAGGAGGCATATTGATGAAATGGATCAACGGAAGATCGCCGGAATATTCGATGATGCCGGATATGAGATCTGTCAGGAAACCATCAAAATGCAACCACTATGTTTAACATGCAGAAAACATAACAGCGACAACTTTGAAGAAGAACTTTTATGTAAAATGAACAGACATGAACAGGCCGATAAGAAAAAATTCAAATGCGGGGCATTTATAAAATTATAACTTCTATGGGATATCAGAGCATATAATTACTTCCGCAAAATTAATATCAGAAATCACAAAAGTAGATCCGTCTTGTTTCTGTTAATCACAACAAATACTATAATGAAAATGAATTCAGATGATGAGGATGATATTGCAAACCCTGAAAGACTTCCTATTTATCGAAAAGGGCAGGAGATTTTTAATTTGGTAGCCAAAATTACCGATTTGATCCCGGAGAACGACGAATATCTCATGGATATAAAAGGCTGGATGTTATCTGATGCAGCTCAACTGACTGTAAAAATTGCCGGGGCTGAGGCAGCAGGATTGTATGATCTTAAAATGGAGAATGCTGCTTTAATACGTAAAGCTGCACGTGATTTGATGGTTCAGCAACACTCTCTTGAATCATTTGGATTTGAATATGTTGAATATTACCAGATTGTTAGAGATTTTATTGAAGAATACAGACTGCTGTTCATAGATTGGGTGGCTGCATTTGATAAATGGGATTATGTTATTGACAGATGGGGTCTTTTTAATCCGCCCGGAGTTGGGCCATTCGACAAGGACCCGGACGATGATATACCTTAAGTAAATGTAAACTGCGTTAGAAAAACAAAACATAATATATTGTGTATCAGGAATATGATAATATACAATTCTTCTCACACTCACACTCACACATATTGCATCCACTTTTCCTTTTATAAGAAAGGGAAAGAGATTTTTGACTTGACAAAGAGAATCACAGATCTGATCCCTGAAAACAATGAATATTCCTGGAAGGTGGGTTATCTGGACTTTTTGAAGACTCTTACATAATCGACATATACCGTATCGGGGAATACAGTGGTTGAATCAGGATTCCCGGGCCATGAGCCTCCTATTGCCAGGTTAAGGATTATGAAAAATGGTTTATGAAATGCTGATGTGTTGTTTATCCCGTCTTTTATGTTCAATCCATAATATCTTTTCCCGTCGAGAAGCCAGCGGACAGAATCCTGGCCCCATTCAACAGCATAATTATGAAAGAGAGAGACGTCACCCGTAGTGGTACCCCCTGAACTGACATGTCCTTTATCTTCCCAGTGAGCGGTGCCGTATATTGTATCCGTATTATTAATATGTTCCATTATATCTATTTCTCCGCATTTTGGCCAGTTTACTTCCGGGATATTCACTCCTAGCATCCAGAAGGCAGGCCAAATTCCCTGTCCGGCAGGCAGTTTCATCCTGGCCTCTATCCTGCCGTACTTAATGTCGAATCTGCCCTCTGTTTTTATTCTTGCTGATGTATAATTAAAATTCCTGACCGATTCCTTTTTCCCGATAAGCATAAGGGAACCTCCCTTTACATTTGCATTCTCAATACGCTTTTCAGTGTAGTATTGCAGTTCCTTGTTTGCTATATAGCCGGTATCGTATACCCATTTGGAACTGTCGGGCAATCCCAGATAGTTAAACTCATCAGACCAGATGAGATTGTCTTTTTTCTCCCGGCAGGATACAAAGACAAGAAGCATAAGTGATAGGATAAATACTTTTTTCATAGGTTTTCTCAGATTCTGTCAGATTTAATTGTATCACTAAAGTAGTCGTAAATCTTTACTGATGCAAGGCTTTTTATGCATTCATTTTGAGCAGGGTAAAAAAGCAAAAAAAATATCTGTTGTATTCTTTAATAGATCTCTCCTACATTAATGATAATCATAATGTTAATTTCATCCGACACCACTTTGATCAATCCTTTCACCTCATTTATTATTGAATGGAAGAACCGATGGCTGGCTTTATATTTCGGAAATATCTAACTATCAGTCAGATTATTTTAATATAGTTAATTGGTATATCTAATTTCGAAGAAAATAGTCTGCCTTTTTCGAGAATATCTTCATCTTCCTCGTTGTAATGCCAATTGACAATGAATTTCTTAGTATTTTTCTTTAAATGAACATTTGTAATGTTATGGATTAAATACAGTAAGTACTTAGTGCCGGTACTGTTAATATATTCAAGACAGATTTCTACAGTTGTAATACCTGCTGGATTTTTAAGATAATCATTTATCCATTCTTCTATTGATTTAAAAAAGTCCTCGGCATTTTCGGGAATCAGCCGGCCAGTTAATTTAATAGTCCCTTTTGGATCAAAAATGACCTCCGGAGTATTTTTTGTGGGTGATATTATTTGCTGATTTTTACTCATTGTTTATACCATTTGCCTGTTCTTTTGACAGTGGCAAGGTAAATTTTAAAATTGCCTCCTTTACCTGCTTCACTCTTTACCCGGATTTCTCCAATTCTTTTTATAAGCATCCAATAAAGTGGTTTATGAAATTCATTGAAATAAAATTTATTATCAGCTGGTAAAGTTAATCATTGGCTTATTACAATGCTTTCCGATCAGCTCATATAACAAAGTCCTATCAATGGGCTTAGAGATATAATCGTTGCATCCGGCTTCTATAGCCTTTTCACTGTCCCCGGCAAATGCATAGGCTGTTTGCGCAATGATAATCACATCTTTGTTAAACTGACGTATCTGACGAGTGGCCTCCAATCCATCCATTTCTGGCATCCTGATGTCCATTAAAACTAAATCAAGGTCTGGGTTATTTCGACAAGCCTCAACAGCTTCAACTCCTGTTCGCACTTTTATAATTTCTTTAGCAAGTTTATTAATTGCCAGTGAAATCAGCTTTTCAGATATGTTATCGTCTTCGACAACTAATATTTTCAGTTTTTTAACCGCTTTATCTGCACTTTCCGATGGAACAACGTTTTTAGTGAAAATCTCATCTTCTGGTTCAGTAAAGTCAGGAAGTGTGAAATAGAATACTGAACCTTTCCCTTCCTTGCTTTCTACCCAAATTTTACCACCATGTTTTTCGATAAAATCTTTACATAACATTAAACCAAGTCCGGTGCTGGGTTCACCCTCTGTCCCCGGGCGTTGGCTTTTTGTACCTAAAGTGAAAAGATTACCCAACATTTCATCATTTATACCGATGCCGGTATCTTTAATGGCAAATAAAATTGTGTTTTCATTTCCCGAAACCGCTGAAATGGTTACTTTTCCACCTTTTGGGGTAAACTTTATAGCATTTGAAACCAGATTTCGGATTATTGTTTTAAGCATATTCATATCAGCAAAAATTTTCTGTTCATCAGCGAGATCTATACTGATATCAATAGCCTTTATCCTGGCCGAATCATTAATTATTTGCATACAATCATTCAATACTTCCTTTAAGTCAAGTACTTGAGGCTTGTACAATGTTTGTCCGCGCTGCATTTGCGACCATTCGAGCAGGTTCTCAAGCAAAGTGAAGATATTACGAGCCGATTTGCTCAGATCAAAAGTCAGGTTATGTTTTTCCTCAGGTGTAATATTTTGTGAAACGTCTGACATAATTTCAGTTAATCCCATTAATCCACCTAATGGGCCGCGAAGGTCGTGAGCTATAATGGAAAAAAACTTGTCTTTTTCGGCATTTAGTTTTAAAAGCTGTGCGTTCTTAAGTTTAATTTCTTCTTCCGTCTGTTTACGTTCGGTCATATCCGTGTGAATTCCCACGAGTCCAACGATTATCCCATTCTCATCCTTTATCGAATCGGCACGCAGCAATATGGTGAATTTTCGTCCGCTCTTTGATAGCATCTCTACTTCTCCGTTCCAGGTTCCACCACCCATAATTATATCGAAGACCTTTTGGCCAACATCTTTGTTTAAATAAATTATGGTACCTCCGCCCGCCGCTTCAATCTCTTCCATAGTGTACTCAAAAATTTCGGTAAATGCTTTGTTGTGATAGAAGTGATGCCCCTGGGGATCGGACATACAAATGGATTCACCTGAGCCTTCCACTGCCTTATTGATGCGAAGAAGTGCTACTTCTGATAGCTTTTGTTCTGTGATATCCTGGCAGGTGCCAAAAACACGTATTGGATTTCCTTTTTCGTCCAACTCTATCGAACTCCTTTCGTGAATCCAACGGATTTCCCCGTTAGAGGTAATGGTACGGAAATCAAAATCAATCCCTACATGTGTTTCCAGTGACTTCATGACAAGTTCCCGAACCTTTTGGCGGTCTTCAGGAATCGGGGTTGTTAAAAAAGTTTCGATAGTGAAATTAATTGAGTTATTAAGGTCGAAGAGTTTATACATTTCATCCGACATTGTACCTGTGTTTTTAACAAGGTCCAATTCCCAGTTACCGATGTGTCCTACAGACTGTGCTTCTTTTAACTGCTCTTCGCTTCTCTTTAATTTATTTTCTACAAGTTTTTTTTCTGTTACATCTCTCACATTGGCAACAATATATGTTTTTTCAAGCTTAACTACAGCAATTTTTATCTCAACCGGGAATAATGAGCCATCTTTACGACGGTGTAGCGATTCCACAGTCATAGCATTTGACTGGCTAATATTCTGTGTTATCAGTTGGAAATCATGCATTTTTTGGGTAGGATCAATTTCAAATACGCTCATGCTCAAAAGCTCACTCCGGCTGTATCCAAGATCGGTACATGCTTTTTCATTGACATCCATAAACCGGGCAGTTTCTACATCAATCACTTCAATCGCATCATTCGACTTATCAATCATCATCCGGAAAAACCTAAGCGATTCTTCGACGAGCTTACGTTCGGTAATATCTTCTACTACCGCCTGGATCAAGGGCCGATCATTAATATAGATTATTGATAGTGATAACAGAGCATCATAAGGAGAGCCGTCTTTGCGCTTTAACTTTATATGGTGCTGCTTAATGGTTCCCTTTTCTTTTAATAAAGCAATAAGTGTTTCCCGGTCAGAAAGATTATAATAAAGATTCTCTACATTTCCGATTCTTATCAAATCATCACGGGAATAGCTGCCGGGTGCAAGTATTGCGTCATTAAAAGCTATAAGCTTACCAGTCAAATCCGTGACACCAATTCCAATTGGGATATTTTCAAACAAAGTCCTGTATTTCCCTTCGCTTTCTTGTAGTTTCATCTCTACTAATTTGCGATCCGTTATATCGGTGGAAATACCAAGAACAGAAATTATTTGGCTTCTGTCTGAGGAATAGATGGGCGAAAAAGAAGTATGGAGCCATACACTATTATTTAATATTTTTGTTTCCTTTTCATGATATTGGGCTAATCCAGTACTAAAAACTTTCTGTATAGGTAACTTCAATAATTCAAGGTGTTCGGGGGGGAATAATTCGTCTAAACTTTTTCCAATCAAATTTTCTGATGATGAATTGAATTTTCGGGCAGCTGATTCATTTACAAAATTTAAAACAAAGTCTTTATTTAAAGTGAATATTTGTTCAGAAGCGAAATCAAAAAGTGTAATGAATTTCAAAACCCGTTTCATCTCTTCAGTATTCTTTAATACCTCTTCTGCCTGTTCGATTTCGATGATGTCAGAATCGTACAATTCCTTTAAGGAATCATACTTCTGTTGCACTTTCTGCAACTCACTTATAAGTTGGTCTTTAGTCTTTTCCGGATATTTCATCTTACTGATTTACTCATATTATTTAATGATATGCTTTTTAATTAATTCATACATCAAGGTCTTAATAATTGGCTTTGAGATATAATCGTTGCATCCTGCCTCTAAAGCCTTTTCTCTGTCCCCAGCAAATGCATAGGCTGTTTGCGCAATGATAATCACATCTTTGTTAAACTGACGTATCTGACGAGTGGCCTCCAATCCATCCATTCCTGGCATTCTGATGTCCATTAAAACTAAATCAAGGTCGGGGTTATTTCGACAAGCCTCAATGGCTTCAACTCCTGCTTTTTCATGTAAGACTTCTTTGCTGATTTTTTGGAGCGTTTGTGACAGAAATGAATTCGATATTTCATCATCCTCGACAATCAATATTTTAAGGTTTTCTAACTGAGGTTCTTTATGTTGTGCAAAACGGTCTTTGATTATTCCTGCCTTTTCTTCCGATACTTTATTATATGGAATGGTAAAATAAAATGTTGAACCGCTGCCTTCTTCGCTTTCTACCCATATCTTTCCACCAAGCATTTTTACATAAGATTTCGCTATGGATAAACCCAAACCGCTACCTTCATAACCTCTGTTATAAGAATCACTTGCCTGTCTGAATCTATCAAAAATCATTTGGCGTTGTCCCTGGGGAATGCCTATACCCGTATCTTGTACATAAAATTCAAGGTATTCCCCTTTTTTCTCATAGCCGAATTCTATTGAACCTTCGTAAGTAAACTTGATGGCATTTCTAACAAGGTTAGTCAGTATCCCATAGACCTTCTCATTGTCTGTTTTTATGATGGTTTCTTTGGCTGGCAAACCATTCTTAAATAATAATTGTAATCCTTTAATTTCAGCTTCCGGTTTAAAGAACTTATAAGTGAATTCAATTGTCTTACTAAGATTCGTTTCCTTTATGTCAACGTTTGTTAGTCCTGAATCAATTTTAGACATATCTACAATACTGTTGATAGTATTGAGCATGCGGGCACCACTAATCTGTATGGTCCGAATAAAATCCTGTTGGTCATCAATTGATAAGTTTGGTTCTTTCAGTAGTTCTGTAAATCCGAGTATTCCGTTCATTGGGGTACGTATTTCATGGCTCACATTGGTAAGAAAAGCGGATTTAAGCCTGTCGCTTTCTTCAGCTTTTTCTTTAGCTATAATTAGTTCCGATTCAACCTGTTTGCGTTCTGTAATGTCTCTGCAACTTCCAAATACCGTACCATCGGGCAATACAACAGCGTTAAGGTCTGTTGAAATGTAGTTACCGTCTTTTTTTAAAAGTTCAATTTCTGTGAACCCTTTGCCTTCCTTTAATATTTTAATAAAAATTTTAAAAATTTCTTCATGTTTATCCGGGGGTGTAATATCTACGATTGTCTTCCTTTTCATTTCTTCTGATGTATATCCAAGCAGAGCCGTAACTTGCTTATTGGTATATATGTACTCAGCTTGCTGATTTGTTATGAAAATGGCATCCGCAGAATTTTCCATTATTGAAATGGATTTATATTCGCTTTCTTTTAATAAATTCTTAGCCTGTATACGTTCAGTCATGTCGTCAATACTGGATATAATGTTAGGCTCATTATTGACATGAATGATTTTAGCGGAAAACAAACCAGTCATGATGTCTCCGTTCTTTTTCCTGAATTGGAATTCTTTTCCTTCAATATCCTTACCAGAACGAAGAATAGCTATTACTGATTTTCGGTCTTCTTTATTTTTCCATATGTTAAGTCCAATTGTTGAATTAGATAGTGCCTCGTTTTTGGTGAAACCAAAAATCGAGACGAAGGTATCGTTGACTTCAATGATTTTTCCATCTTTCATCCTTGTTAATATGATTAAATACGGGGATGACTGGAACGCTTTTATATATTTTTCATTTATCTCTTTCACTGCCTCATCAGATCGTATTCGCTTTTCAATTTCATGAATAAGCTCTTCGTTTACCGTAGTTAACTCTTCTATTAGTTTTTCTTTCTCTTGTGAAAGAACTAGCTCCTTGCTGATAACGACAAATTTTGCTGCACGTTTTGCCTTTTCAATATTAGCAATGATTAACTCTGCAGAACGTTTTGCTTTCGATACTTTCGCAATGACTAACTCTGCAGAACGTTTTGCTTTCTCACTTTTTTGATAAACAAGTTCTTTATTCGCAATAACTAACTCTGCAGAACGTTTTGCTTTCTCAATATTAGCAATGACTAACTCTGCAGAACGTTTTGCCTTCTTTATGTTAGTAATTACCAACTCTGCTGAATGCTTTGCTTTCTCTGCATCAGCTATTACCAACTTTGCTACACGGGTAGACTTTTCCTCCTTTTGAAAGGAAAGTTCTTCTTCCTCAATGATTAATTTTGCTATTCGTTTTGTTCTCTCAATGTTGGCTATGACCAACTCTGCTTCACGTTTTGTTTTATTTACGTCAGCTATGACCAACTCTGCCGCAAGCTTTAACTTTTCTTCATTTTGAAAAATAATTTCATTATTAGCGATGATTAATTCATCTGCACGTTTTCCTTTCTTAGCATTGGCAATAACCAATTCCGCGGCACGTTTCGCTTTATCAGCATTGGCAATAACCAATTGCGCAGCACGTTTTGCTTTATCAGCATTGGCAAAAACCAATTCCGCAGCACGTTTCCCCTTTTCTTCATTGGCAATGGCTAACTCAGCAGCACGTTCTGATTTTTCTTTGTTAGCAATTTGTAATTCTGCTGCTCGGTCAGCCTTATC
>CAYYIW010000045.1:19748-32014 GCA_964472085.1 uncultured Rikenellaceae bacterium
GCAATGATTAATTCATCTACAAGTTCTGCTTTCTCTTCCCTGGCTATGGTTAAGTCATCGGCAAGTTTTACATTTCTTTTTTCAGAATTTGTCGTTAAATCCGGGTTTACACTTTTACTCATATCACTTTCAATTAAGTCGTGTGCGATTGAAAATCTTCTTTATTTAAGTGAATACCAATAGTCATCAATTACGATGATATTTTCGCTGCATAAAAATACATTTATTAATTGCAGTATATGTTATACAATTACTGGGGAAACTTACATAATTCACAGATATTTAAATATATAGTAATGAGTTTATAGTAATTATATACCACGGGAGATAAAGAACAGGTTGACTTAATAGTCCGGAGTTTACAATGTACATCAGGTTAAGAATTCTTCCTTTTTTCCATTTCCGTCCTGAAAAGGATGAATCGCCTCAGAATGATAATATGCAATACCCATTTTAATAGATAATTTGGGTATTTGATATCTTCATTCAGATAGCTTAAAAGACTTTCCATATGTAGCTCCACAAAGCCACTGCCCCTTGGTGAAGTATAGATTACTTCTCCTGGGTGTAGTTATTTTAAAACAGTGTTTGCCTGTGGCGGTCGTATGCCTGAAGTTGTATTCTTGAGGTAACAAGAAATTGACACTACTGGATTGAGATTTAAAATTTTCGTTTCTCTACATTGAATTTTTACCACAGATGTCCAATATTTTGATCTTTCTGAACATGACGTTAATATATGTTCATCTTCATCCTAAATCATGGATCGATATGAAATAAAAAGAGGGTGCCTTTCGAGACACCCTCAATGTAAAATACAATGAATATTTTAATACCGGAAACTGCTTCTCCTGGAATTGAAATCACTATTGTTGCTCCTTCTGCCTGAGGAGCCGTTATTAAAACCCTCAGTCCTCGGTTTTGCCATGTTCACGTTTATGACTTTACCGTCATATTCACACTGGTTTAATTCATCAATGGCTTTTTGTCCATTGGCCTTGTCGGCCATCTCTACAAAACCAAAACGCCTCGAATTACCGGTCATTTTGTCAATTATAACTTTTGCTGAAGATACCTGACCGTATTCTTCAAACAATTCTTTTAAGTCAGCGTCATTGACGTCAAAACTTAAGTTTGAAACATAGATGTTCATACTAATAAATTTAATGAATAAAATTTAAAGAGTTTAAAGCCAGGCAGGTACAAAACTTAACAATAAAATATTGGCTAAATAAGGACTTTCTTTCTGAATTCTTTAACTCATTTCCAGTGCGAAGATAATCAATAATTTGGAATGCCAACCTAAGTGATCAGTTATTAATTTACTGACCGGTTAATTGATCACTATTTAGCCTTAATCCTTATTTCTAACGTAGATTAACTTAAATTTTCCTTTAGAACCTTCTCTTTGTTCTATTTCAAACCGGTTGATAGAATTGATCATTGGCGTTAGTTTTTGAAAACCATAATTCCTTGAATCGAAATTAGGTTGTTTTTTCTGAAGTAGACTGCCCACATCTCCCAAAAAGGCCCAGCCATCTTCATCAGCCAGATCGGATATGGTGGAGGCGATAAGCTTGATAACTTTAGGGGTTATTTTTTCAACTTCATCCTTCTTTTCTTTGTTTCTTTCCTCCTTTGAACTCCCGTCCTTCGATTGGGTTTTGAGTATTTCAATATAAATAAATCTGTCGCAGGCAACAATGAAAGGTTCCGGAGTTTTACGTTCCCCTATTCCGATTACGGTCATTCCTGCTTCCCGCAAACGGGTGGCAAGACGGGTAAAATCACTGTCGCTGGAGACAAGACAAAAACCGTCAACTTTTCCTGAATAGAGTACATCCATGGCATCTATGATCATTGCTGAATCTGTTGCATTTTTCCCGGTGGTATATCCATACTGCTGGATGGGTGTAATTGCGTTTTCGAGAAGTAATGTCTTCCATCTGCTCAGTGACGGTCTGGTCCAGTCACCATATATCCTTTTTATGGTCGGGTTACCATATTTTGCAATTTCTTCCATCATTTCCTTTACGTGCGCGGATGGAATATTATCACCATCAATTAATACGGCAAGCCTTGTATCAGTGTTCATATTATTAATTTATGTTAAATAAGCAGGACAGTTTAATTTTCTTCAAAGTTAAGTAATTGTGTGATTATATATTAAGATATAGAAATAAACACAAATAATTTGTCTGTGACCAATTTCAAATAATTCGGGAAAATGAATAGGAGAGATGAGACAGAAGAATCTGTTTTGAGGGATACTGTTATTTCCCGGGCCTAAAATAGATTTTATAATGAACTGATCTGTTATACCGCTTATCTCCTACAAGGTAAAAATTAACAATGTCAAAGTTATCATAGATATTACGCCATTCAATAAAAGCTGTTGTGTCTATATGTGAAGGACTCCGGTAAGGCAGACCAAATTCAATGATTGTATGGCGAGAAAAAGGGAATTCCGGCTTATTAACTATCACTTCAATCAGTTTCTTGTTATTATCAAAACGGAATTCAGATGAATCCCTGTTAAAATATAACATTATGAACCTCTTCTTTCCTATTATGATCTTGTCAAATGATGAATCAGGTTTTTCTCCTATCAGTTTAATTACTTTTTCAGGAGAAAGACCATAAGAAATCTTATTTGCATTAAACAGATAATTCTTATTGGCAGAGGGCTGACATGAAGTAAAAAAAAGACCCATTATTAATACTGGAGAAAAGTACTTAGTGTTTTTCAACATTCTTTAGTTGAGTTTATAGGTTAAGGATAATGAATATGATCTGCCCATCTTATACCTTGTTGTATAGTATGTATTTCCACCCAGGGTCATTTCTTCCGAATATGTGTTATTTAAAAGATTTTTAGCTCTGAAGCGTACAGAAAAATGTTTTCCCATATTTTTCTTAACTGTGAAGTTCAAATCAGGCATTGGCTTAAGGTAAATGGAAGGAAGATCGATCTGATAAACAATTAACCTTTTTCCTGTCATGTTAAAATTAACTGATGACTCCCATCCTTTTTTATCATCTTGATAAGAGAGGCTTGCATTTACTGAATATGGCGCCTGGTTATACATGGGTCTTGTATCTGAGGCTCCCGGATCCCATATATGAATACTTTGGAGTTCCTCACTGGTAATCCTGGAAAAAGCATAGATATATGAAAAATTGGTCGACACTTTAAAATGGTGTAACCATGTGTCAAATGCTCCAAGATATTTCCTGGCCTCAAGCTCAGCTCCGTATAGTGTTGATTTGTCTACGTTTCTGTACTGGAACTGACTGCCTGAACCTCCGGCACTGGGGATCTGTGTATTTTCAATTGGCTGGTAAAAGGGTTTATAGAACAGGCTAACTGCCAGGTATTCACCATTATTAGGGACCATTTCCCATCTCAGATCATAATTATTAATCGTTGTACTTGTCAGATGTGGATTTCCATTTTGAATATATCCGCCTATAAAATCATACGTTGCCAGAGGTGCAAATTCTCTGAATGATGGTCTGGCCAGTGTTCTGTTGGCAGAAAACCTGATATTCATTTCCGGTCTGAAATGATATATCATAGCAAAAGAAGGCAGAAGATCATTAACATCAATATTCCCTATTGTGCTATCAAATGCCTTCAGATACATTTTTGTTCTTTCATACCGGACCCCTGTTGTAACTGAAAGTTTTTCTGATACTGCACTTTCGATCATAATGTAGGTCCCAAGCAGGTGTTGATAGGCATCAAAGTTATTTGGTGCTGCAAAATCTGTTATCAGGTAATTCCTGAGCTCATTGCCGTTATAACCAAGATTTGCATCTGTAAAGAATCCTGATACATCTCCGCTATATGTCTTATTATAATGAATGCTGTAGTAATAAGCACTTTCTCTGAATGATCTCTCTTTATAGGTGTAGGCCCCTCCGAATTTTATTTTTGATTTAATTCCACCTAAGATTACCTGCAGTGTAAAATCAATTTTGCTGTTATTGTTGGTTTCACTTAAATTTCTGAAGTAACGGTAAGGTTTTTCGTTATTACCGATATAGAAAATTGAATCGCCCTGATCATTTATGCTGTAGGCATTTCTGAGAAGTCTCAGATCCGGCTGATTAATTGATGAAATTGTATAGGAATTACTCCAGTTAAGAATGAGCTTATTTAATGAGTTTATAACATGCTCACCTCTTATTTGACCATTAATAAATGAACGCTCCGTATAGGCAATTCCACGGTTTTGCAGCCGGTCGGTGGAATCGGGATTTGTATCAAGCTTATACCCGTCCTGAAACCTGTTATCACTTATTCCACTCTGATTTGCCAGGATACCAATACTGATTTTATTAAAAGAGTTTATTTTATAAGTGGAATTAAATAATGTCCCTACTAATACTTCATCGGTTGATTTCTGTTCCCTGGTTGCAGAGAGAACATCATTGTTAAGAGTCATCTGTCCTTCACTGATACCCTCATACACATTCTGGGTACCATTTGTATAGTTTGTAAAATCTCTGCTATACGATAAACCGAGAATGAATCCTAATTCCTTACCAAAAAGATGCACTCTGTTTCCTACAGAAAAACTCATGTTATGATCAAGGAACTGTGGCGCCTTTGTGGGCTGGAACTGCCTGTTTTTAAATGCCCTGGAGACTTCTGTGATGCCTGCAGGATCGAGATACGGATCAGGAAAATTTTCAGGTGTATATTGATTTATTTCAGCAGGTAACGACCTGAATCCGTTATCGAAACCCAGGATATCAGTGCTGCTTCCTTTAGCTACTAAAAAATTATCATTAAGGTTGGCCTGTTTATTATATTCAGTCCCAGCCGATAACTGAAGATTAAAAGATTCAGGGAAATCCTTTGTGGCAATATCAATTATACCTCCGGCAAAATCACCGGAAAGTTCAGGTGTGAAAGTTTTATAGACAATAATATTATCAATCAGGTTGGAGGGAAACATGTCGAGCTGGACTGCATTTCTATTTGGGTCGAGACTGGGTATATCGGAGCCGTTAAGTGTGGATTTACTATAACGGTCACCCAGACCTCTCACAAATACATATTTACCATCAGAAATTGTAACACCAGTTACTTTCTTCAGCGCACCTGCAGCATCGCTGGCTCCTACCTTTGAAAACTGGTCCGATGTAATTGCATCAAAAAGCTTTGGTGATTTTACCTGGACTGTAAGCAAAGCATTTTCATTGTTCTTAAGTGCCTTCGCCGTCACAATAACTTCGCCCAGCTGTTGTTGTGACTGTTTCATTCTCACATTAAGGGATGTGGTCTGATTGGATTCAATACTGACATCCTGTATTAACAGAGGCTGATAGGAAACGTAACTTACCCGGATGTTATAAGTTCCTGCCGGGATACTTATTGAAGCATTTCCATCCATATCGGTTATTGCACCCCTGGATGTTCCGTCAACGGCAACAGTTGCACCAATAAGGGTTTCGCCTGTCAGGTCATCAACCACTACTGCTTTAATGGTACCGTTAGTTGCGCTGTTGGGTCCGTTCTGGGCATGTATGTATAGTGTTTGCAGGATTAAAACTATAGCAATGATCGTCTTTATTTTCATCAGAGGTTATTTTTGGTTTTTACATTCAAGCAGAACCCACATGTTGAGAACGACTTTATTTTTGAATTTGGTAATGTGGGGGTTAATATATTGGTTATCAAAAAATTAATATAGGGTGTCTTAATTTTTTTTACCACAAAGTCAAACTAAGGTTTCACTAAGGACATAAAGGTTACATATATTATATGTGCTTTGTGCCCTTTGTGAATCCCTTCGTGTCCTTCGTGGTAAATAATTTTTTACTTTTTAGATACGCCCAATCAATCATTATTATTTGCTTATTACCTCCCATGTCCTAGACCAGTTTGCAAAGAATGCAATTCCATTAGGATCAACAGCGCCTTTATAATTTTCATCCGTCAGGCCATATGTATCAAGTCCTGAGGCAAGGTCAGCCGTAACATCTGCAGCACTGGGTTTGAATTTGTCAGATCCTGTACCGAACCCTGGATCAACAATGATGTTATGAGCCATAAGATACTGTTCCACTCCGTACTCTTTGGCAGCATCAGGCATATCACTCAGCTGGAATACATTTGCATATCCCAGGGAATCATTTGTTGTGACGCCATTGGTGTAGATAACATTATTTTCAATCTTAATATTTCCGTAGCCACCATCGGCAACACTTAACCACTGATCATAGCAGCTTGCTGATTTTGCATCCACTGAATTGATCTTGTCAGTTCTTCTTTCCATGTCGATCGGACCGTCAAAGCCATAGAATATTGAGTTATAAAAGCTTCCTGCATAGCCGTCGCGCATATAGAATGTTTGCTTGTTACTTGCTGTAAGACCGGTATTTTCTCCTTCACTGTAAAGGGTGATATTTGCCATTTTTGCTGTTGCAAATGGTTTTTCAGGTTCATTGGCACCAACACCACCATCAAGCTCGGCACCCCGTGGATCGCTGCTCTGATTTGTTGAAGCTTTTTTCCATACAAGGGCATTTTGAACGGTTCCGTGATAACCTTCATCCTGATCAAGACCATCATCGCCTGCATAGGTAATTACTACATTCGTCAGTTTAGCTGCACCACCAAAGAATTCTATTCCATCATCGAAATTAGCGAACACTTCAACATGATCAATAGTGGTTCCCGTACCTACAGCACCTAAAGAAATACCATTAATTTCATTGTCTGCACCAATTACGCTGCCGCCATGACGAACGGAAATATATTTTATTGTGCCTGAGTTGTCGCTGTCATCATTACCACCATATAAACCTCTGGTTTCATCAACAGGAATACCTTCGATCTGCTTTGAACCACCCTCGGCATTATTATTGGTAGTTGCTTTACCAAGTATAAGCAATCCGCCCCAGGTCTGTACTGCATCATCAGGTACAGAACCATTCAAGTCATCAGCAAGACCTGTGAAAATAATAGGTTCACTTTCAGTGCCAACAGCATTTAATTTACCTCCCCTGGCAATGATAAGAGCTGATGCTCCGGCACCCTGCCCGGGCTGTCCTTTGATTACCGTACCCGCCTCAATTGTCAGAGTCTGACCATCGTTTACAAAAATAAATCCTCTTAATATGTAAGTAGTATCCTTAGACCATGTTACAGTGCCGGTACCATTTGCACTGGCATATATATCCCTGGTTGCTTTTACAGGTTCGGCTGTCTTGTTGATTGAAGCGCTGCCATCATCTGATTTCAGGTTTTTGTCAGTAACTGACAGGGTAATTGAGCCTGCTCCGGTGGTTGCATCTGCAGTAAAGGTAACAATAATTGTTCCGGATACATCACCAGCATTTGGCTGTGATTTAATAACCGCACTACCCCCGTTAGCTGAGGTAGTCGCGGTTGCATATCCACCGGGTATAGAAATTGTAAAACTTACATCCACTGCTTTACCAACCTCGACATCACTGGTGCTAACAGGAGCTGTCACTTTTGGTCCATCAGGTGTAACGATAGTTTCGTCTTTTTTACATGAACTCATAACTGTGAGTCCAAGCAAAAATAGAAGTGCCATCAGGACGGATCCTTTTCCAATAAGTAAATTAATTTTCTTCATTTTTTTCAAGTTTTGGGTTTTTATAATTTGTTTGCGATCTCTCAATCAGGAGAATTTGAAAAAAATCTGTATGACAAATTTCTGCTAAAACCGGAAGCATCCGGTTACAGATCAAATAATGTTTGGTTACAAAACCGTTACATGTATACATGTATAACTAATAGATAATTAATTGTCAACAGAGTGTATGTCCGGATCTTCCCGCTATGACCATGGAGACAGGCATTACAAAGCTGTTTAAGAAACTGATGGTTTCTTAGGAGTTATTTTAACCACAGGGTAACCAAAGATTTCACTAAGCCGCCCTGATAAAGTCGATTCAGACAAGCTTCGTGGTAAATAATTTTCTCTATTTGGGTACCCTATTAAGTGAAACTGATTAAATTTGTAACACGAATCTTTAAAATAATAACACGATGGCACTGGCACGATTCGGGGTAAGCCTGGATGAGGAATTACTCAAAGCATTGGACGACTTTGTGATTGAGAATAGCCTTCCAAACCGCTCCCAGGCAATCAGGCATCTGGTTGAACAATACCTGGTAGAAAAGAAATGGCAATGTAATAATGTTGTCTCGGGAGCGATTGTATTATTTTACAACCATCATAAGAGCAGCACAACTTCAAAGTCAAACGATATTCAGCATGATTATTATGACGTTATTCTCTCTTCCCAGCATTTTCATCTGAATCATGATAATTGTCTGGAGATAATAGCTGTTAAGGGAATTGCAAAGAGACTGTCTGAGCTATCCGACAAACTTATCGGGATGAAAAATATAATCCACGGCAAGCTGGTTATGAGCCGTACTGAATGACATATCATGTCTGCTTTATATATAACTTAAAAGTATATTACCGGGAATATGTTTTCCCTTGGTTAAAATGAATACAAACATATTAGGAAACAGTAAATTTAATCAGTAGAATTATGCATATTCCGGATGGTTACCTGAGTCCGCAAACATATATTCCTTTATACGGAGTTTTTGTATCAGCTGCAACTGTGGCAGTCAGGAAAGTTAAAAAAACAGTTTCGGCCAGGAATATTCCGTACCTGGGTATGGCGGCAGCATTTTCATTTATCATTATGATGTTTAACCTGCCGGTACCGGGAGGAACTACCGGGCATGCTGTAGGTTCAGCAGTAATAGCGATTATTTTTGGTCCGTGGGCTGCCACCATTGCCGTATCCGTTGCTTTGATCATCCAGGCTTTGATCTTTGGCGACGGAGGAATTACTGCAATAGGGGCCAATTGTTTTAACATGGCTGTATTCATGCCTTTTATAGCCTATTATATATTTATGCTTATAAATAAGAATCCACAAAAGAAGTCCAGGGTATATATTGCTTCTTTTATCTCAGGCTACCTGAGTCTTGTCCTGGCTGCTATCCTTACGGCAGTTGAATTCGGTATCCAGCCACTCATTGCATCCACCGCGGATGGTAAAGCCCTGTATTGCCCTTATGATCTCAGTATAGCGATACCTGCAATGGCAATAGAGCACCTGTTGTTATTCGGGATTGTTGAAGGAATTATTACTGCTACAATTGTCAGTTATTTCCTGGGGAATGAACCGGGATTGATATATGCCTTACAGAAGAGGAACGGAGATGAAACTAAATAAACTTCAGAAAAAGATACTCATTATTCTTCTGGTGTTGTGTTTGCTGGCGCCCATAGGGATCCTTCTGCCAATGGTTTTTGATGCGGGGGATGCCTGGGGAGAGTGGTCTGCCCAGACTGTTAAGGATTTTATTGGTTATGTGCCTCAGGGCCTGGAAAAATATTCTGATGCCTGGAAAGCCCCGGTCACAGATTATACTCTTAATGCCGGTGATAAATCTGTTGTTCATCAGTCAGGTTACTATATCATCTCAGGGATACTGGGTGCGACTTTAACATATGTTGTCATGCTGTTACTTTCCAAACTGATAATCAGACATGAAGAATGATATTCCGCCTTTCCTGCAGCAGGCAAATCATTTTGACCGGGCTGGCAATAAGAGAGCAAAGCTTGCTTTTATTGATAAGACCATTTTAAATACGGCTAAAGCCGTAAAGTCAATCTATCTTCAGGCGGAAAATGCAGACAGGGGGGCTTTCATTCAGAGTATAAGTCCGCATGTCAAACTTATTTCACTCATCTACCTGATCGTTGTGATCAGTATTGTAAATAACCTCTACGCACAGGCAATAGCCTCTTTCTTTATCTTTATACTTTTCCTCGTTGCCAGGCTGAGAATTGCAGAGGTATACAGGAAAATATTCTTACTTGCTTTTGTATTCGGATTTATAGTAGTATTACCTGCTTCTCTCAACATCATAACACAGGGTGAAGTTATTTTTAATATCCTGCGATTAAATAAGCCTGTACATTTCTGGATTTATCATATACCGCAGAATATCGGTATAACTGATAATGGTATCCAGGTGGTATCACTTGTATTTTTCCGTGTACTCAATTCTGTTTCTTTTGCCATGCTTATTGTTTTTACCACCTCTTTTCCGGCTTTTGTCAAGACTTTCAAGATAATCCTTGTCCCCGACACTTTTCTGATGATTATGTCTCTTGCATATAAATATATATTCATTCTTTCCAGAACGATAGAAGAGACCTATTTTGCTTTGAAATCAAGGCTTTCAGGAAATATCCGGAGCAGCAGTAAAAGAAAACTGGCTGGTGGCAGGATATTTTTTATCTATAAAAGATCGCAATTAATTTATGAAGGTACCTATTACGCGATGATCTCCAGGGGTTACCGCGGCAAACTGAAACTTACCATCCCGATTCAGTTTACATACAGGGATACGATTTTTCTGACAATGGTTCTGGCATTGGGAGTACTCATTATTCTAATCTGAACATGAAATGGATGATATAATTTCTTTAAGGAGCGTTGATTATTCATACTACGGCAAAATTCCTGCACTAAGGAATATTAATCTTTCAGTAAAACAGGGTGAGATGTTTTCAATTATTGGTCTTAATGGCAGTGGAAAGTCTACTCTGCTCAATATTCTTAACGCTCTTATCTTTCCTGATTCGGGAGAAATGGTATATAAGGGTATGCCCGTTACTGAAAAATCCTTGAAAGGCGAGGTAGGCATGAGTATAAGGAGTAGTATGGGTTATATATTTCAGAATCCTGATATTCAATTGTTCAGTCCAACTGTTTTTGATGAACTTTTATTCGGCCCACTTCAGATGAACCTTCCTCTTGATGAAGCCAGGGAAAGAGCTGAACAAACACTGTCATATCTTGGTATCGGTTACCTTAAGGAACGATCGGTAAGCATGTTGTCGGGTGGTGAGAAAAAGAAAGTTGCAATTGCCTCCGTCCTGACAATGAATCCTGATGTATTGCTTGTTGATGAACCACTCTCAAGCCTTGACCCCAAAACCCAGACATTCTTTGTTGAACTGCTTATAGAACTTAATCATGCAGGTAAAACTATCATCTTTACAACACACCATCTTGACCTGATTGATCATCTCCAGCCCCGGGTGGCTGTTATAACTGCTGAACATACTATAGAAAAAACGTGTTCTGCACAGGAAATACTTGGCGACAGGGAATTTCTTATCAGCATCAACCTGATACATGAGCATGTTCATAAACACGGGGATGAGGAGCACAGGCACTATCATTCTCATTATATCTTTCATAAACACTGAGATACTAAAATATTAGTGCCCAGTGCGTGCGTCCTTTGTGCCCTTTGTGTCTATCCTTAGTGTCCTTTGTGGTTAATGCCTTCCAGCTTTTAGAATGTTTCTTTCTTTAAATAGTATTTTATAACTGAGGTGAAAACAAGGCAATTTTCTATAAAGGTAAGGATCCCTGAAACAATTGCCGTTGTACACTGTTTCACATTAAGTTTATCATTTGTTGTCTTCTGGCAGTAAATGATATGATAATTATTAAAATAAAATAAATATGGCAAAGCTTATATTAATCAGACATGGTGAATCTGTGTGGAACAAAAAGAATGTTTTTACGGGATGGGTCGATGTCCCCTTATCACCCAACGGTGTTACAGAGGCTGTTAAAGCCGGGGAACAGTTATCGCAGATAGATTTTGACATTATTTTTACATCGGTCCAGGTAAGGGCAATAGAAACGGCCGTACTGGTTATGGCTCAGAACAAAAGCACGAAAACACCTGTTGTGATCCATGAGGAAGGGAAGATGAAAGACTGGACAAAGATATATAGTGAAGAAATGGCAAACAGCATAATTCCGGTTTACCGCGACTGGCATCTGAATGAACGATACTATGGCGAGTTGCAAGGGAAGAATAAAGCGGAAACTGCAAAGCAATATGGAGATGAACTTGTACACCAGTGGCGCAGAAGCTATGATGTTCCGCCACCAAACGGAGAATGTCTTAAAGATACTGCAGCAAGAACAATTCCATTTTTCAGGGACAATATAATTCCCGAGCTTGAGAAAGGTAAAAATGTAATGGTCTCAGCACATGGGAACAGCCTGCGGTCTATTGTAATGCATATTGACAACCTTTCTGAAAAGCAGGTTTTGGAACTGGAGATACCAACAGGTGTTCCTCTGTTTTATGAGTATAAAAATGGGAAACTGAATAAGATTAAAGAGATTTAAACCACGGAGTTACACGGAGTTG
>CAYYIW010000046.1:0-29592 GCA_964472085.1 uncultured Rikenellaceae bacterium
CTTATAATATTTCCTGCTATAACTTCTCTTCCTGAAAAATTTACATAAATCATTATAGGTTATTGTAAAAAGAAATGATTTGAACGATGATTCTTTTTTCAGTTTTTTGTGGTTTTCCCATACCTTTAAAAAAACAGATTGAACCAGTTCCTCTGCATCTTCTGCTGACCTCAGATACTTAAACGCAAAAGCATAGACTCTTGATGAATATTTCTTGTATAACTCATCAAAAGCCACTATACTGCCTTTTTGCAGTTTTTTAATTGTCTTTGAATCGGAATCGATCTGTTTCAATTTAGCGCAGTTAGGTATGAACCGAGTAAAGATATGTTTTTATACGAACAAAGTCAAAAAAATAATTTCATGTATTTATTGTATTGATTTCCCCCGTATTTTTTAATCGGAAATATCCATAATTGATCAGTCGCTTACAACTTCACTGTTACAATGATGAGTATAGAATTTAGCTTCCTTAATCAGTACTTCTGGCGTAATTGAAAGTAATTGCATTACCAAGAATGACCATTGAATGACTACTGAATGACATACTACTCAACCAGGACTTTTTAATGAAAAATGATTAATTTCAGGCTCGGAAACAAAGAGCAGGTCGTGCGGTCATGCAGTTAAAAGCTAATCTAAAGGTCTTTTAGTCATTACCTTCCTACTACCTACTGCCCTCTGCCCATTGCCCTCACTTGCTTCATCCACCAGGTAAACGATCGATTTATATGATACACCCGAATGGAGGCTCAGTCCTATCTCACAGGTGCGGCTGGTGGAATAGCCGTGTTTAATGTTCTCAGGGAGTTGTATCTTAAGATCTTTTAATCCATGTGCATTTAGCTCCGGGAAGGTGAAGCCCCTGTCGCCGGCAAAGCCACAGCAATTTGTTTCCGCTACAATTACCTCCCGGGCGCATTTTCCTGCAAGCTCAACAATCTTTGTGTCAAGCTCCATCTTTTTCATGCTGCATACCGGAAAGACTGTAACAGTTTCATCTACAGGTGTTATGGTGAGATGGGGGAGAAGGTGCTCAGTAATGAACTCCACCGGCTCATATAACCTGAGCGGAGGCTTCATATTCTCCCTCATTGTATAAAGGCACGGACTCATATCGCATAAAACCGGTATTTCACCGTTATTGCTCGCTTTAAGCAGGGCTTTTTCAAGCTCCCCTGATTTCTTCATGCCGGCCTCAATATAACCTTTACTTAAGAATGCCATTCCGCAACACTGGTTATTAAGGTTTTCCGGATATATCACTTCAAATCCTCCCTTTTTCAGCAGATCAACCATTTTATCAGTCAGTTGCTTTTCTTCCCTGTGATCGTGAGATACTCCCATCGACCTGTTAATGCATGAAGGGAAATAAACAACCTTTCGTTCATTCTTTGCCGGAGATTCACCATTGACCCTGATCTTTGCAGCTCCTGAAGGCATATACCTGTTCCATGCAGGGATCCTGTTGCCTGATATTTTCCTTAACCATGATGATGTATGCTTCATGAATCCTGCACCAAATACTGCGTGGAAGAAGTTTACTGCCGAGAGACCTGTCCTTGCAGCAGCCGTCACCCTGCTCATACGATCAGCTATTTTCATCGCCCTGGCAGTATATTTTTCTGCATTTTCCTCCCTTAGTTGCTTAACAAGTTTCCCGGTGTCTATTTTAACAGGGCATGCTATGGAGCACAGACCATCTGTGGCACATGTCTCATCACCGGCATAGTAGAAGGACCTGGCAAGTGATGCTGCAACATGCGGCTCGTGCCCATTTTTCTGAAGCGATGAGAGTTCCCTGTGTATCACTATCCTTTGTCTTGGCGTGAGTGTCAGATCAGCAGAGACACATGAGGACTCGCAGAATCCGCACTCGGTACATTTGTCTGTTATCTCTGATGAGGCGGGCACAGGTTTAATGTTCTTCAGATGTATATCCTTTTCAGGGTTCAGGATCACTCCCGGGTTAAGGATGTTAAGCGGGTCGAATATCTGCTTTATTACCTTCATGAGTTCATAAGCCTCTATACCCCATTCCATCTCAACAAAGGGAGCCATGTTACGTCCGGTCCCGTGTTCGGCTTTGAGGGATCCGTCATATTTATTAACCACCATGTCGGTCACATCATTTATCAATGAAGCATACCGCGATATCTCAGCTTCTGTGCTGAAATCCTGTGTAAAGACAAAGTGAAGGTTACCTTCAAGGGCATGACCAAAGATCACAGCTTCATCGTAATGGTATTTTTTCAGAAGTTTCTGCAGGTCAAGAGTGGCTTCCGCCAGCACGGGAACGGGGAAGGCCACGTCTTCAATGATAACCGTTGTACCCGCTTTTCTCATTGCCCCGACAGACGGGAACAGACCCTTACGTATATCCCATAAAAGCCCGTATTCTGAAGGTATACCGGTAAACCTGATATCCATCGTGAGGGGGATATCTTTTATTGATTCCTTAATATTCAGAATGTTATAGTCGAGTTTGTCTTTGGAGTCAGCCACTGTCTCTACAAGCAGGGCACATACCTTCATGTTGAGTTTTTTCAGGAATGATGGCATTCCTTTCTGGTCCTGTACCGACCGCAGCCCTGCCCTGTCGATAAGTTCGACGGCTGCCACAGGTTGTGATTTAAGGATTGTGACCGCCCTGCATGCCTGTTCTATATCGGGAAATATGATAAGGGAACTTGCCCTGAAGGGTTGTTCAGCAACTGTTTTGAATGTCAGTTCCGAGATGAATCCCAGGGTGCCTTCCGAACCGATCATGAGATGTTCTATGATATCAAAAGCATCCGAATAATCAACCAGGGCATTGAGACTATAGCCGGTTGTATTCTTCATCTTATATTTTCTCCTTATTTTTTCAGAGAGTGGGGTATTGGCTTTTACCAGCTGTGCCAGCTCTTCCAGTTCTGAGATAAGCGTGGCGTGAGTAATTGAAAAGTCAGATCTGCTTTTTTCATCTCTCGTGTCAAGTATTGTTCCATCGGCCATGACAACTCTCATTCCTGCCACAGTTTTATAGGAATTCTCTGTCGTTCCGCAACACATTCCGCTGGCATTATTTGCTGCTATACCTCCTATCATGGCAGCATTTATCGAGGCAGGGTCGGGGCCTATCTTTCTACCGTAAGGAGCCAGCCTGGCATTGATATAACCACCTCTCAGTCCGGGTTGCATTGTTATAGTTGAAACATCATCGGCGATGCGGTATTTACGCCAGTTGTTCCCGGCAACCACAAGTACCGAATCAGTTACAGCCTGTCCCGAGAGGCTTGTCCCGGCTGCCCTGAAAGTAACAGGAAGGTTAAGGGATGCGCATTCTTTCAGCACAAGCGACACTTCATCCTCGTTATCAGCTTTTATCACAAGCCTGGGGATAAGACGGTAGAAGCTGGCATCTGTACCATAGGCCAGGGTATACATGGGATCGTGGAACATGCGTTTTTCGTCAATACGGTTCCTGAGGATGTTATGAAGTATTTTATATTCTCCTGTGAGCATTTTCCAAAGTTACACCAAGTTTTTTTATCATGCTATACCACCGCCATCCACAACCAGGTGAGTGCCCGTAACCCAGGTTGACATGTCGCTCGCAAAAAACAGTACCACATTTGCCACGTCATCGGGAGTTCCTATTCTTCGAATTGGTCTGTCTGTTATGCAGCTTTCGAGGTATTTCTGATCATAAACACCTCCAAGCTGCTCACATTCACTTTTTAACATGGGTGTATCAATATCACCCGGGCATACTGTGTTCACCCTGATATTGTACCTTCCGAAATCAATAGCCATGGCTCTTGTCATATTCAGGGTGCCTCCTTTCATTGCGCAGTATGCCACTGCATTTTCCCCTCCTTTGAGTGACCAACCCGAGCCTGTGTTAATGATGCTGCCTCCACCTGCTTTAATCATGTATGGTACGGCATATTTTGTTACCAGGTATTGTCCCTTAAGAGAAACATCAAGGGCAAGGTCCCATTCTTCCGGTTCAAGGTCGACCGCATTTTTCCTTACGGCAACACCAGCATTATTGAAAAGTATGTTAATACTGCCAAACTTGTTGAATGCTTCATCCACAGCACGCCTGCAATTGTCCGCAATCCTAACGTCGCAATGAAAATAGTTTGCTTTTCCACCTTTCCGATTGATGTCTTCAGCAGCTTTCATCCCTTTTTCATCATTCATATCGAGAATGGCAACTGAGGCTCCGAATGTCGCCAGTTTCCTGGCTGTACCCAGTCCGATGCCAGATGCACCACCTGTTATCAACGCAACTTTCCCATTGAGAGACAAAGGCTGATTGATATCAGGTTTATTGTTTTCTTTATTCATAATTATATGAGTTATCGATAAATAATATTGCTTACCATGAAGTATTGATCTTCCAATTACTCCAAAATTAATTTATTTAAGTGATAAGCAAAAGCAAATAAAGGTGTGCTCAGTGTGACTCTGTGTATTTCTCAGTCTAACTCGGTGTAATCCTTTTAAGGATAGTTACACAGAGAGCTCAGAGAAGTCGCAGAGATACACAGAAAAATGTAAAAATTGGATCTTATATTCACAGCCTGCACTCATTCATACCTACAGACAATAATATTGCTTAAGATAAATCATCTGACAAAAAATAGTCTTATACAGCCGATCCTAATCTTAAATGTCTAATTTTGTACCACGGTTAAAAAAATCATTATGGACAACAGTTCTGATCCTGTATACTCAAGAAATGTCATAGAGTTTGTGGCGGTTGCCAATGAATTCTGCAAGTATGCGGAACATGCTTCAGATCTTGAAGGTGATGAAATGCTTAAGATACTTCAGCGTATACTTCCGTTAATGTATCTCAAGGCCACTTTACTGCCGAAACTGGAACCTTATTTTGAGGAAGGAAATGAGAAATTTGTGACGGAGGCAGACTGGATAATGATACATGATACAATGCGACAGAAATTTGGCACGGCCGATGATTATCTTGAGGTTTTTGATGATAAGATAAATGATTCGGAAGGTCCTTTGGCATCAGCTATTTCAGAAAACATGGCGGATATATACCAGGACATAAAGGATTTTCTTCTGCTATACCAGACCGGGACTAACGAGATAATGAATGATGCAGTTTGGGAGTGCAGACTTAATTTTGAGAACTACTGGGGTCAGAAGCTTGTTAATTCCATGAGGGCTATTCATAAATTTTTATATTCCGGGGAAACAATTGGTAAGCTTGAAGAAAGTGAGGATGAAATTAATGAGACCAGGGATACATCCGACTGGATTATAACCAGGAGACAAAAGGATTACAGGGACGATGGTGAATAACAGGTATCGGGAAAACATAACTTCGGAGGAGATAGCCGAACACGAACTTTCGTGGTTTAAAGGTGAAATAGTATTAGTGGACAACCTGCAGTTGTATCACGAGGTTTTTCCAAGATTGCTGGAAACGGATCTTCTGGGATTTGATACCGAGACAAAGCCTAGTTTTAGAAAAGGAAGAAGGAACACGGTTTCTCTTATTCAGCTTTCAACAGCCAACCTGGCATGTCTTTTCAGGGTAAACAAAATAGGCATTCCGGATAGTCTGGCTCATCTTCTTTCCGATCCGTCTGTTATAAAGGCGGGAGTGGCAGTGCACGATGATATAAAGCATCTTAAAGGTATTAAAAATATGGTTCCTGATGGATTTGTCGAGCTGCAAAGCCTTGTAAAGGAATTCGGAATAAAGAGTTCCGGGCTTAAAAAGCTGGTTGCGATAATACTGGGATTCAGGATATCTAAACGTCAGCAGATTTCCGACTGGGACGCTGAAGAACTAACAGAGGCTCAACAGATCTACGCCGCAACGGATGCATGGGTCTGTCACCAGATCTACCGTAAACTTGTAAACGGAAATGATCTCAAAATACCTGTCCGAAAATACTAAATCATGGAAAGAGTCAGGATTGTCCTTAAATCAGGAAAGGACCAGTCGGTCAGGAGGTACCATCCATGGATCTTCTCAGGAGCTATTAAAAAGATTTACGGAAGTCCTGCAGAGGGAGACCTGGTTGACCTGTTCGATAATAAAGACAATTTTCTTGCTACGGGACACTATGCACCGGGGTCAATAGCAGTAAGAATACTGACATTTAAGCAGTTAGATCCTGATATTGATTTTTTCAGGGAAAGGATAAGGAGGGCTTTTGAATACAGAAAGGCAACAGGTATTGCCGGCAATCCTTCCGTAAATGTATACCGTCTTGTTCATGGTGAAGGTGATGGTCTGCCCGGGTTGATAATTGATTTTTATAATGGTGTGGCTGTGATCCAGATGCATTCCGTGGGTTTTTACCGGTTAAGAAATGAGATCACATCGATCCTTGTCGATCTTCTTGGCGATCAGCTTGTGGCAGTTTACGATAAAAGCGAGGGGACTATTCCTCATATGGCTCCTGTAACTGTTAATAACGGATTCCTTTTCGGCAGTTCCGGTCCGGTAATAGTAACTGAAAACGGATATAAATTCAAAATAGACTGGACTACCGGACAAAAGACAGGTTTCTTCATAGATCAGAGAGATAACCGTAAGTTACTACAGGATTACACAGAAGGAAGAAAAGTGCTGAATATGTTTGGTTATACAGGCGGGTTTTCAGTATATGCCATGAAGAATGCATCGCTTGTTCATACTGTCGATAGCTCCTTTTCAGCTGTTGAGATGGCAAATGAGAATATTAACCTGAACTATGGCGTTGATAAGCGTCATGAATCGTTCCAGGTTGATGCTTTTGAATTCATGAATGATATTAATGACAAATATGACCTTATAATCCTTGACCCACCTGCTTTTGCCAAACACAACAATGTGCTGGCCAATGCACTGCAGGGATACAAAAGGCTTAATATGAAGGCTATTGAACAGGTTAAACACGGTGGCATAATCTTTACCTTTTCATGTTCACAGGTAGTAAGCAGGGAGAATTTCAGGAAATCTGTCTTTGCTGCCGCTGCCAATACAGGCCGTAATGTCAGGATACTTCACCAGATGAGTCAACCACCCGATCATCCTGTGAATATATATCATCCGGAAAGTGAATACCTGAAAGGTCTGGTTATTTATGTTGAATAGATAGAATATGGATACTTCAAGGAACATTCAGCTTATTGCTAAGAAGCTTGCCCTGCATGACTGGCAGGTTGAGAACACCATCCGTCTGATGGACGGAGGAGCAACAGTACCTTTTATAAGCAGGTACAGGAAAGAGATGACGGGAAGCCTTGATGAGGTACAAATTATGAATATCAAGGAAGAGTATGATCGTCTGAAAGAGCTTGATGCCAGGAGGGAAGCGGTCATTAAGTCCATTGAGGAGCAGGAAAAAATGACACCCGAGCTGAAACAAAAAATTGATGCTGCTCTTACTATGGCTGAACTGGAGGATATCTATCTTCCTTACAGGCCGAAACGCAGGACAAGAGCTACAATAGCCAGGGAAAAAGGACTTGAACCACTGGCGCAGATCATTATGGAACAGAGGGAAAATGATCCGTGGCAAAAAGCTGAAGAGTATTTAACAGATGAAGTTCCTTCCGTTGAGGAGGCTCTTTCCGGGGCTTCGGATATTATAGCCGAGTGGGTGAGTGAAGATGAAAAAGCCCGGAGGCAATTAAGGCAACTATATGAAAAAGAGGCTGTCATCATCTCCAGGGTGATTAAAGGGAAAGAAGCCGACGGTATTAAGTTCAGCGATTACTATGAATGGTCAGAATCTCTTAAAAAATGCCCATCGCACCGTCTGCTGGCAATGAGAAGGGGAGAAGAGGAAGGATTCCTGAGACTTGCAATAGAGCCGGAAGAGGACCGTGCACTTAATATTCTCAATAAGATATTTATAAAAGGAAGGAATGCTTCTTCCGATTTGGTGGAATCCGCTGTTAAGGATAGCTGGAAACGCCTGTTGTCGTCATCCATGGAGACAGAATTCAGGAACCTTTCCAAGGAAAAAGCGGACATTGAAGCCATAACAGTATTTGCGGATAACCTTCGCCAGCTGCTTCTCGGATCACCGCTTGGCGAAAAGAATGTGCTGGCGATTGATCCGGGTTACCGGACAGGCTGCAAGGTGGTTTGTCTCGACAGGCAGGGAAACCTGTTGCATAATGAAACAATTTATCCACATCCGCCACAGAATGAGACGGCTCTCTCCATTAAAAAGATTCTGTCTCTTGTGAATGCCTATAAAACTGAAGCCATTGCTATAGGAAACGGAACTGCAAGTCGCGAGACTGAGGATTTTATCAAATATATAAAGTTTGACAGGGACATACAGGTATTCGTTGTCAGTGAAGCCGGAGCATCAATTTATTCTGCCTCTAAGACAGCACGTGAGGAATTTCCCGATTACGATGTAACAGTAAGAGGTGCGGTGTCGATTGGCAGACGTCTTATGGATCCCCTTGCCGAACTAGTCAAGATCGATCCTAAATCAATCGGTGTTGGTCAGTACCAGCATGATGTAGACCAGGGCAAGCTTCAGAAGTCGCTGGATGATGTGGTAATCAGTTGTGTGAATGCAGTTGGCGTAGAAGTTAATACGGCCAGCAAACACCTTCTGACTTACGTTTCCGGTCTTGGTCCACAGCTGGCACAGAATATGGTTGACTACCGGGCAGAGAACGGACCCTTTAAATCGAGGAAAGATTTCCTGAAGGTGAAGAGGATGGGAGACAAGGCTTTTGAACAGAGCGCGGGTTTTCTGAGGATCAGAAATGCTGAGAATCCGCTTGACAGTAGCGGCGTGCATCCTGAAAGTTACCATGTTGTGGAGCAGATGTCAAGAGATCTGGGTTGTGAGGTCAGGGAGCTGATGATGGATGAAGACAAACGTAAAGCCATAAAACTTGAGAAATATGTTACAAATGTAACAGGCCTGCCTACCCTGAAGGATATCATGCAGGAACTTGCCAAACCAGGTCGGGACCCGAGATCAAAGATAAAGGAATTCAGCTTTGCCGATATACACACTATGGAAGACCTTGTTCAGGGGATGATAGTGCCGGGTATTGTAACCAATATAACCAGGTTCGGAGCCTTTGTCGATATAGGTATCAAACAAGACGGGCTGGTACATATATCGAATATGAGCGATAAATATGTATCAGACCCGTCAACTGTTGTTAAGCTTCACCAGCATGTAATGGTGAAAGTGATTGCAGTGGATATAGAAAGGAAAAGGATTCAGCTTTCAATGAAGGGAGTTGGCCCTTTACCGCGGCTTTAAACCCCTGGAGGGATTCTCATAAATTCGATTTTCCTGCTTGTGTTTGAGAGCTGGCTTTTCTCCTGCCCGTTTATTTTGATATCCATATTAACATCTTCCCAGAGTATTCCATATTCTATCTGCTTATCTGTCAGGGAAAGCCACAGGGTTCCCCAGTAGTTGCTTCTTCCTTTCATCTGCATAAAGTCGGCCTTTATTTCCAGAGGATTGTTCATGGTAATAAATTCGATAACAGCACACACTTTATTGTTCATTGTGGAGATTCCGGTCCATGTCAGTCTTATGTCCTTATTTTCAAAGCTTCCCAGGCCATCAAGGTTGAGCTTCCCGTTAATGCTTTTTGCACTGAAAGGCACATTGAGCTGCAGTGAGTCACAGAAAGCCCAGCCGAAAGCCTCAAATGTGAGAACATCCCATACAAGGTTTCTTGCAAACATACCTGTTGTTGGCGGAAACTTCTTAAAGGCTTCCAGGTTGAGATAATCATCCGAAGGTCCATAGGTCATTCCTTCCATATACTCCTGCTTTGTTCCTTCCGGAAAAGGCTGGTCTAATTTCTGTGCCTGAGAAATTGTAACATCGTTCCATCTGACCTTTTTGCCGGGCAGACCACGGGTATAAACACCTCTTACCTGCATTTTATTAATGAAGTTGCCCAGAATGTCGTGGTTGTAGTAATCGGCAGTCATCACATAGCTGTACGGAGCAGTTTCTTTCAGGGTGAGTCCGGCAGGAAGTTTCCTGAGTGAGAGATAATACCTGGCAGATTTTTTCTGAGCGTTTGCCGGTACAACTATGACTAACAGGGAAACCAATGCGGTAAAAATCCCTGTCATTACTTTTAAGTGGTTCTTCGTAATTGTTTTCATATGGAGTTAATTTTTAATTATGATGTAAAATTCCGCCTAATACATATCATAAAAAAAAATAAACTGCCGAATGGTAATATCATGTTTTTGATCTGTGTAATTCAGATACTGAATGGTGAAATTCAGGTATAGAATACAGGGGATACAATAAAGAGGCTGTATCAAAAGCTATTTTTAACCACGAAGGACACGAAGATCACACGAAGAACACAAAGGTAAAACCATGATAATTAGGTCTTTGTGCCCTTTGTGAATTTCCTTTGTGCCCTTTGTGGTTAATGGATTTGACTTTTGATACAGCTTCTCCCTTAGATTAATTAATCAGTGATAATTAATCAAGCCGTGTCTGACCATCCATTTTCTCTTTTCTTATCTGGCGGTTGGCCCTGTTCTGTTCGCGTCTGATCTTTCTTGCTTCTTTCGGAGTGACTGTGCCATCTGCTTTCGCGATCCTCTTCTGGTTCCGGATATGCTTCTGCTGTCTCTCCAGCTTCATTGTTTCCTGGCGCGTAAGCTGCCCATTCTGAACACCATTCATGATCCTTGTCTGTTGCGTTACCTGCCTGGCGGCAACACTCCTGTTGGCTCTCTGAGCACTGGCCAGCCCTGCTGACACAAAGAACAGGATAACTGTGATAAATACTATTCTTTTCATATTATTTTGATTTTGGTTCTTTAACTCTTTGATGTATTTTTTCCATTAAGGTTTAATACGCCTTCCAAAAAAGGTAGGGACGTTGCTCGCAACGTCCCTACTAATATATATTCAATAAGATGTTAGTATCCTCAGAACCGACGACGGTTGCTCTGTATATCTTCCAGTATTGGTTTAGCAGGTATTTTACCATCACGCATGGCAGCATTATAGATGAATGATGCAGTTATAATTGCATTTTGTCTTAGATCGCTCATCACCAGTCTTTCATAAGTATCCATTACTGTATGATATCCACGACCGTATTCTATTTCATCCTGTATGAACTGGAATCCGGGGAGTCCGACCCTGTCGAATGAAAGATGATCCGTACCGGATGTATTCCTGATAGCCAGCGTGGAGCATCCCATTCCGGCGAAAGGAACCAGCCATTGTTCAAATACAGGCCTGACCATTTCATTTTCCTGGAGATACACGCCCCTGTAACGGCCTGATCCGTTGTCCATATTGAAATATACATCATAGTTGTCATAGCCTGGCAAATGCTTCTGTGTCTTAGGATCCACAAGATACTTTTGTACATAGCCTGACGAACCGTACAATCCCTGTTCTTCACCGCCCCAGAGAGCTATTCTTATTGTTCTTCTCGGTTGAATATTAAGGCTCTTCAATATTCTCATGGCTTCGAGCATAACTATGCATCCTGAAGCATTGTCGGCAGCACCTGTTCCTCCGTGCCACGAATCGATATGCGCTCCGATAAGTACCACCTGGTCTTTCAATGCCTTATCTGTTCCGGGTATCTCGCCTATGACATTATATACCATCGGACTTGCAAAGAATTTATTTTTTATCTCAACTTCCATTTCGACGGGAACCTTATGCTGTATCATGCGTTCCATTCTTCCGTAATCTTCAACAGGCAGGTTCAGCTCAGGTATAGGCTCCTTATCGCCGGCTTTATAGTTGGCGCCATTTGATCTTGGTACATTAAATACACCAGAATTGTTGATAATAACAGCCACCCCTTCCTGTGCGAGCATTTCACTTATTTTCTGCCTTAGTTCGCGCTGGGCCCTGTAGGCAGCAAAATCGAACATACGTCTTCTGGGTGATCCAGAGGCGTCCATGGATAATTCTTTAAGCTGATCATCAGTGAAACGTGTTGCCAGGGGTTCAAAGCTCGGCTCATATGTGGCGGTTGAAGGCATCATTACGATCTTTCCTGCCAGCTTTCCTTTGTAATGGTCGAGGTCACTCTCGTTTTTAACATCAAGAAGAACTACTTCTGATTTGACCAGACCGTTGGTGCTTCCTGTCCATGCGACTGGATTACAGGCAAAATTGGCATAATATGGAGCAGTCATTGCAGCATAGGTCTTTAAGTTATCCCAGCCACCCCTGCTAAAATCCCTTGCCTCTTCAATCCTGACATTCTGAAGGCCGTATTCTTCCATTGTCTTTTTAGCCCATTCAGTACCCCGGTTAAAACCTGTGGATGCTGTAAGCCTGGGACCTACGTAATCTGTGAGCCAGAAGGCAAGATCTTCAATTTTAGAGTTTTTCAGTCCTTCCTGCTTGATCTTATAGACCATATTAAGATCAACATTTTCTGTCTGTGATAATAACCACAAAGGCAGAAAAAGGAAGAGCATCAGAGAAGTTGAAAATTTCTTCATTTTTCTTTTATAGGTTTTAGGTTAATTTTTGGATTGTTCAAATGTAGAAAATGAAATGGATAATGACCTGTATATATTATGATTTAACAATAATTAACATTGAGAACTAACAAGTGTAAGATCTTATAACATTTTTCGACTTTTACCTTATATCTTTTGTCTTTATCTTTGAGCATGATTTACCCTGAAAATTTTGAAGGAAAGATTGGATTTGACAGGATAAGAGATATCCTTTCGGAGCATTGTATCAGCCCGATGGGAAAGGAAAAAGTTGATAATGTTGGCTTTACAGACAGATATAATATAATTGTCAACCAGCTTTCCTTAACCTGGGAGTTTCAGCAATTGCTGAATTTAGAAGACTATTTTCCATCAGAAAATTATTTCAGTATATCCGCCAGTCTTAATAAAATAAGAGTGGAAGGAACATTTCCGGAAGTATCGGAAGTCTATGATCTAAAACGTTCGCTGGAAACGGTACGGTCAATTCTGGCATTTTTCAGAAGCAAAGATGTTGACAGGTATCCGTCGTTGCGTGAAATGTGCGGTTCAGTTAAGACATACCCGTATGTTCTGGATGCTATCGATAGGATAATAGATAAAAAGGGTATTATAAGAGATAATGCTTCAGCCAGGCTCAGGGAGATAAGAAGTGAGCTTTCTTCAAAGACAATGCATGTATCAAAACGCCTTCATTCCATTCTTAAACAGGCTCAGACAGATGGTATAGTTGATGCAGATACTGGTGTATCTGTCAGGAACGGCAGAGGTGTGATCCCTGTGAGTGCATATGATAAAAGGAAGATAAGAGGTCTCATCCACGATCAGTCGTCATCGGGCAAAACAGTTTTTATTGAGCCTGAGGAGATAGTTGAACTGAATAACGATATAGTTGAACTCGAGTATGAAGAAAAGCGCGAGATAGTTAAAATACTGACCAGTTTTGCTGATAATATCAGACCCTATATTGATGATCTTCTTGATTCTGATTTATTTCTGGGTGATATAGATTTTATCAGGGCAAAAGCTATCCTGGGTAATCACCTTAATTCTGTCAAACCTGTTTTATCCGATCATCCGCATATAATGTGGAGACATGCGGTACATCCCCTGCTGCATATGGCTTTTGAAAAAACAGCTGGACGAAAGGTTGTCCCTCTTGACATTGAACTTGATGAAAAGAACAGGATATTGCTTATTTCGGGACCAAATGCCGGAGGTAAATCAGTTTGTCTCAAGACAGTAGGCCTTCTTCAGTATATGTTGCAGTGTGGATTGACACTCCCTGTGGCTGAAGGTACGGAAGCAGGAGTTTTTAAGAAGATACTTATAGATATAGGTGATGAGCAAAGTATCGATAATGATCTGAGCACATACAGTTCTCATCTTATCAACATGAAATATTTCATAAAGAACGGAGATGACCAGACACTGGTATTAATTGATGAATTCGGCACAGGCACTGAACCAATGCTCGGAGGAGCTATTGCGGAAGCTATCCTGGGTGAGCTTAACCAACAGGCTGTGTATGGTGTGATCACTACTCATTATACCAATCTAAAACACTTTGCTTCCGTGACAGATGGCATTGTTAACGGGGCTATGGCATTTGATAACCACCTGATGCAGCCACTTTTTCAACTCACAATAGGCAAACCGGGAAGTTCATTTGCTTTCGAGATCGCGAGAAAGATTGGTTTACCGGAGAATATTCTTGGGATGGCTTCAGATAAAGCAGGAACTAAGAATATTAATTACGACAGGCATCTGAAAGATATTGCCAGGGACAAAAGATACTGGGAAGGAAAACGTCAGAATATCAGGCTGCAGGAAAAAAGACTACTGGAGCTGATGGCCGATTATGAAAAAGAGTTGTCGGGAGCCAGGTCATTGCGAAAAGAGATTATTGCGAAAGCAAAGAATGAAGCAGAAGACCTTCTGAAGGAGTCTAACAGGGTCATAGAAAACACTATAAGACAGATTAAAGAATCGCAGGCAGAGAAGGAGAAGACAAAGGACCTGCGCCAGGAACTGGAGGAATACAGGAATGCTGTGGGAGAAAGGGTTGAACAGGAAAAATCGATCTCAGAAAAAAAGGTGGCAGCTCTTTCCAGAAAAGCAGATAAAATGAAGATCAGGCCTGAGATAGCTGAAAGAAAACCTTCCGGTGACATTCAAATTAAAAGGCCTCTGGCGCCGGGTGATGCTGTACGTATGAAAGACACCCAGGCTGCAGGTGAGGTGATATCCGTAAAAGGCAAAAAGATACAGGTGGAGACTGGAAACCTTATAATATTTGTTGAAGCTGATAAGGTTGAGAGAATATCGGGAGGTGAACTCAGGAAGAGCATCAGATCCCATGCTCCTTACAGGGAAAGTGATCCCGGCATAATTCAGCGTAACTTACATTTCAGTCCGGAGATAGATATTCGTGGTGTCAGGGGAGAAGAGGCGATTAACCGGGTCAGGGAACTGATTGACAATGCCCTCATTGTACAGCACAGGCACCTGAGGATACTGCACGGGAAGGGAAACGGGATCTTACGTCAACTGGTCAGGCAATACCTGGACACTGTTGATGTGGTGAGATCATTCCATGATGAGCACGTTGATTTCGGTGGGTCGGGTATTACAGTTGTGGAGATGGATTTCTGATTTACTGGTCCGGATCCATCTTAACTGAACCTGACGTTAATGCAGACTAAAAGACAATTTCTCCGCTATCCGAATTTAAAGTGCTTCTTTACAGGACTTGTTACCTTCCAGGTACATTTCAGACCTTCAGGGAAAACAACAAAATCTCCTTTACCAAAGGTTACAGGATTGCCTTTGTCAGGCGTGACAGTAACCTGTCCCTCAAGGAGATAACAGGTTTCCTTTTCATCATACTCCCATGTGAATTCCGAAACCTCTTTTTCCCAGATCGGCCAGGTTCTTACTTCAAGCTTGCGCAACTTCTCCTCAGTAGGCTTTTCTACAGTTATCATGATGTATTAATTCAAATGATATACTAATTTACCAAAAATGTCCATTATTCATCCATTATAACTGCTCAAAAACTCGTATTATTGCAACTAATTACTGACCTTTTAATAAAAATTATCTGCATAATATGAAAAACAGCTTTCTGAACCTATTTCTTTTGTTTATTATATTCGCTCTGGTCGGTTGTACCGGAAATAAGCAGACAGGGACCCAGAAATCACCCGAAGATGCTGGTCAGCCACGGCAGGGATGGGCTATCGTAATACATGGCGGAGCCGGTGTTATAACAAGGGACAGGATGACTCCGGAAATGGACAGTGTTTACCGGGCTGCCCTGACTGCAGCTCTGGATACAGGACGTAGTATACTTGCCAGAGGCGGAACAGCACTGGATGCAGTTGAAAAAACCATTAATGTGATGGAAAACAATCCGTTATTCAACGCCGGCAAAGGTGCTGTTTTTACTCATGAAGGACGCAATGAGATGGATGCTTCAATAATGGACGGATCAGATCTTAATGCCGGGGCCGTGGCGTGTGTTACAGATATAAAAAATCCTATTACAGCCGCACGCTGTGTAATGACGAACTCCCCACATGTATTTTTGTCAGGAACAGGAGCATCGGAGTTTGCTAAAGAGCAGGGATTGGATATCGTGCCTCCATCATATTTTTTTACTGAAAAAAGATACAGGGAACTCCAGGCAATTTTAAAGAAAGATAAGCATGGAACCGTGGGATGCTGTGCTCTTGATACAAGCGGGAACCTTGCTGCCGGTACCTCTACCGGGGGTATGACGGATAAGAGATATAACAGGATCGGCGATTCTCCGATTATCGGAGCCGGGACATATGCCAATAATAATACATGTGCCGTATCATGTACAGGACATGGGGAATATTTTATAAGATGGACGGTTGCTCATGATATATCGGCTCTTATGGAATACAAGGGTATGTCTGTCAAGGATGCTTCCGACCTTGTAGTTAATGATAAGCTTGTTAAAGCCGGCGGAAGCGGTGGTGTTATTTGCCTTGACAGATATGGAAATATCGCCATGCCATTCAATTCTGAGGGAATGTTCAGGGGGTATGCGACCGCAGAAGGCAAAAAAGGCATCTTTGTTTATAAGGACGAAGGAGAGGAATAGGAAAGAAAGCCGATCCGGCTGCAGGATATTCTTATTCGATGATCAGTTTCCCAAGGGTGGTAGTGATCTTAATCAGTGAGTTTGTTTGTTTGTTATTACCAGCTACTCCTGTGATAGTTACCTGTGAATTGATTGCCGATCTGATTATCCCCGGGTCATTATCGAATGCAAATTCCACAGGATTGTTGTTTGCCGAGATATCAGTCCTGAATGAGATCCCCTTTTCAGTCCGGATTGTAACAGGAGAGTGATTTGTAGTTATTTTAACAGCATCAAATCCTTTTTTCAGGTTTGCAATATATACCGGGCCAAAAACATTATTTAAAGACATAAGTCCATCAAATGAAGCAATATTAAAAGTTGAATATGTGCTTTCTGCCTCCAGGTTATGTATGTTGTTTATTTCATAATTATCAGATTTAGAATTTATTACCATAGAATGCACCTTTCCGATGTTTATCTTTGAAAACTCCGAGCCAATCAGTAATGCCTGCACATTGTCTATTTTGACCGACTGGCAATTTCTTATATTTACTGATAACCAGCTGGCATTATTAATATCAACATCCGTATGAAATACTCTTACGGAGTTTAAAGGTTTGATATTACCTCTTGAAAGGTTTTTTATAACCAGTATACCCTGTGATAATTTTGTACTGACATAGCCGGAGCAATCATCAATTGAAATATTTCCGAAGGAGTTACTTAAGTAGAGGTTTGTATAAACCGGTATCCGGATAGTATAATCAACACTGAAGCTTTTTCTGCCTGTACTGTATTTCGTGGAGAAGAAGTCTTTTTCGTATTTTGTGAAAACGGCAACGGAATCGTTATTGCTGGTAATTTTGAAATCTATTAGATTAAGACTTTTTGATGCAAGTATAGTGTCTTCCTGCTCAATGCTGATTGTAGCACAAATAATCAATGAATCGGATTTTGATGTCAGTATGTTGATATCACCGAATTTATTTGTAACTGAAAGTTTAACACCTTTACTGGCCGGATATGATTTTTTAAGATAGCATCCGTTATTCTGGGCAGAAAGAGATGTTCCCAGGATAGTACCCAGGAGCATGCCTGATATGAATGATAGTAATTTCATCTGCAGGACCTTTAAAAGGACTTTATTTGTTGCTCTGATATAAAGACCTGTTTCATTCTTCAGTGCTGCAAAAAAAGCGGGAATGTTTAACTATTCCCGCCAGATATTTATCATATTAATGAAATTAAAGCTAGTAAAGTCTGACTGATCCGTATGAAGAAACAACATGGACTGAAGCCTCGGGAGATTCCTCCTTTCCGATGACACCTGATACTTCAGTGGAGTTATTTTCGACTATTCTCCTGTGATTTCTGAAGTTATTATCATCATATTTAAGTCCTCCGTACGATACTTTTGCATCAAGTTTATAGTTTGCTGACTCATCTATTCCGAGCTTTACACCCATGTAACGAGATTCCACATCAACAGATTCAAATCCTGAAGGTATCCTGTCAACCGTCAGGGATCCATAACTACCGTTATATTTAAGTTTTTTATTCAGTGTACCTATGGTAACACCTGTATAACCATTGTCAATCACCAGGTTATTGATATCGTTGATCCTCATATTGTCATATTTATTCTCACTTACTACAGAGCTTGCCTCATCGATTGATATTTTCGAATATTTACTGTCGAGAAGAAGGGCCTGGCATTTGTTGATTTCCATGCTACCGCAATACCTGATTGTCATATTAAGCCATCCTGCGTCATCAATTTTTCCTTTCCCGTAAGCCAGATAAACCGTATTCAAGGGTTTAATATTACCTCTTGATAACTTTGTGGCGGTAAGATTCCCATATTTAATGTCCAGGTTTACAAGGCTCTTAAGCTCATCAAGATCTGTGTTCCCGTATTTATTCGTAAGGTTAAGAGCTGTTACGGATGGCATCTTAACACTATAGTCGATGCTGAATTTTTTGCTTCCTGAACCCCATCCCGAGAAATTGAATTTACTGTCAATAACTGTTTTTGCCGAAATATTATCACCATTCTGGCTGAACTGAACATCTATGTAATCAAGTAACTTTTCCGCTCTTTCCCTGTTTGGCATATCAATAGTTACCTTCACATCAATGATAACCTGGTCCTTATCCCATGTTTCCACTACAATATCCCCGTATTTATTATTTAAATCGAGTGTAGTATTTGCTCCTGCAGAATATTCCTCATGATATTTTTTTGATACTTCCTGCGCACCTGATGTAAGTGAGAAGAGCAGGAGAGCAGCAATAAGGAGCGTTCCCTGTTTATAGATTGACTTTTCCATTATTATTCTTATTTGTATTTTCTTTTTTAATAGTCTGGAGCTGGTTAAGAATGTAATTCATAACGTCAAGCTTTGTCTGGTAATGTTCAATCATAGCATTGATGATGCGTTCATCATCAGGATTGGTTTTGAGTTCTTTCTGAAGTGATACATAGGCGGAATCCATGCTTTTCATCTCGTTCAGCAATATTTCCTTTTGTTCCGGATTGTTTTTAAGGTCAATATTTACTATTTCATCTTCCACCATATTAACCTGGTGGACATAATAGTTCTCTACTTCCTTGTACTGAGGTGACACCTCTCCGAGAGTCATCCTGTTGTTATCCTTTCGGATAAAATGATCCCAGGTGTACAGTGAAGACAGTGTGACAAGTAAAGTCACAACGGCTGCCTTTAACAGGTAGGGGACAATGCTCCTTTTGGGAGCATTTTTTCTGCTCAGCAGTTCGAGCTTCTTATCGAATCTCTCAAGGTGTCCTTCCGAAGGTTCAGCATCTTCGAAAAAATCCTTGTTGCTGTTTATTATGTCTTCCAAAGTTTTCATCCCTGATATATTTATTATCTATTCAGTTCTGCAATTAATTTCTGTTTTGCTCTCGATAACTGTGATCGAGATGTACTGCTGTTAATCGATAGAATTTCAGCAATCTCATCGTGATCATATCCTTCGAGCAGGTAGAGAGATAGTATTATTCTGTAGCCATCCGGCAACCTTTCAATAGCTTCCTTGACCTCTTCAACCCTAACGTCAATTTCCTCGCTTCTTGACAGGTAATCATCACTCTCATCCCTTAATGCGGTGTGTGTATCAATATCTTCAAAGATCCCTTTTCTTTTATTCAGTGCATCCAGCGACCTGTTTACAACAATCTTTTTTAACCATGCACCGAAACTAACTGTTCCTGAATAGGTATCAATCTTTTCAAATGCCGACAGGAAAGATTCCTGCATTATGTCTTCAGCTTCCATTGTGTCGTTCACGATCCTGAGACTGGTATTGTACATAGCCTTGTAGTATAACTTATAGATCTGAAACTGAGCTTTCTGGTCGCCTTCTTTACACCCGTCCAACAAGTCCTGGTGTAGGTTTTTGAATGCCGCTTCTACATTTGACATCTTTAATAAAAGACTAAATTTTATATGTGTTGCTGCACCCACCTTCTATTAATTTTTCAATCAATAGACGTGTTAAATTTCTAAATGCTGCACTCAATTTAAGAATTTTTTAAAAATTCCAAAAAAAGTTATGAATCATACCCTGGGTCATCTGGCCGCTGGTATAATTGAATTCAGATCCAAACATGCTGTGCGGGATAGAGAAGACAAGAAGGAGTACAACAGCGGCCAATATTGTATACAATGGCCTGTCGTGCTTCCTGTTCATAACAACAGCCAAAATCCAGAAAGCAGCAGCAATCAGGGTCTTGTTATCAGTTAGATCCCATCCGAATGGTATTCCGGTCCATAATTCACCGAACGCATGATACTGAACCAATGGACCAAGAATAAATCCTCCAATAAGGAATAGAATAAGCGCCCACAGAGCATATTTCTTATACTGAGGATGTTTAACAGCAGCCATGAGGCCTGCAAATGTTGAGAAAAGCATTGCAATGAACATCAGAAGAACATGTGGAATAAGTATTGAAACAGGTACTGCTCCTTTGAAACGGATAACGACCGGTTCATTTTTCAGGTAAGTATGTGTGCCGTGTGCATCGGTGATCTCAAAATAGTATTGAATCTTCCCGGCTTCGGGCTGTTTTGGTACCTCGGCATAAAGTCCTTCTTCTTCTGTCATTTTAAAGATCTTGTTCATTATATAAGAATGAACAGGGTATATTTTATATTCAAAATCTGTAACCTGATATTCATCATTTGTCCTGAAACGTTTATAGTACAACCTAGCCTTTACTGAAGTGTCTGAAATCTCAAGCCTTACCTCGGGTCTTTCATCCAGTGAAAGACTTCTTACCAGCTTTAACTGGTATTGTTTGCCATTTACATTGACATCCATGCTTTTAGGGTAAGTTGGACCGGTGTGTCTTTGATATATTGCTGCAACTATTGTTATAATAAATGCGAGCAGCCAGAGAATGAATTTCTTCATAAATAAATAGCTTATAGATTCAGTATTTCCTGTTAGACGGTTAAAAATTATAATTGTATCAGTAAAACAACTTTTTTATTGTCACGGTTTACTTCGACACTTATGGTCTGGCCGTGTTTAAGCTGACTCATCCTGAACATATAATCCTGTATGTTGTTTACTGATTTTCCGTTAATAGCAGTTATTATATCACCTTTTTTCATGCCCCCACGTGCTGCAGGTTTTCCCGGAGTTACGAAATCGGCTCTCAGTCCATTTTTCACCACTCCCGCAAAATCGGGCATTATGCCCAGAGTCGGCATTCTTCTTCTCGGATACCTGTTGACTTCTTCCTTAGGTCCGGCTTCGGTGAATTTAAGCTTTGCAGGTTCGCATGCAAGTTCACTGGCTACTTTGAAGATGAGGGCTGAAATCTCAACCATCCCTTTATAATTGATCTTTTCCCAGGTGTCGTTTGGTGTATGGTAATCCATATGGGCTCCTGTAAAATAGAAAAGAACAGGTATATCCTTTCCGTAGAAGGAAGAGTGATCTGAAGGTCCGTATCCTTCCGGCGAAAGTGTGAGCTTAATAACTGATGTATCGGTGTTTGCCAGTACCATGTCCTTAAGCCCTTCGGCAGTTCCCACTCCGCCAATCTGGAGGTTGTTTTCTTCGTTAAGTCTTCCCACCATATCCATGTTAATCATGGCATCAACCTTTGACAGGTCGATGTCCGGATTATTAACAAAATGTTTCGACCCCAGTAATCCTTCTTCTTCGCCTGAAAAAGCCACACATATGATACTTCTCTTATGACTTCCTCTGGTTTTGGCAAATTTTTCAGCCAGCTCTAGCATCATTGCCACTCCTGAGGCATTATCATCAGCTCCGTGATGAATTCCTATTGTATCCAGAGCCCTGCTTCCAGATCCCGGTCCACCCATACCAAGATGATCGAAATGTGCACCCAGGATAACATACTGGTCCTTTAACTGCGGATCCTCCCCGGGAAGCATCATGACCACATTCCTTGTATTAGCCATTTCCCTTATGATCTCAGCCTTACCGTCAACAGTAATGTCAACCGGGAATGAATATGGTTTTCTCGAAGAATTAAGTCTTTTTTCCAGTGAAGCTACATCTGTAGCTTTTTTTGAAAGGATAGCATCAGCTACTTCCCTCTTAATCCTTAATACAGGAATTCCAACAGAAAAATAGTCGCTGGTAGTTAAGGTATCAAATTCATCCTTTGGTTCAAAGGCAGGACCTGATACAAGTAATACTCCTGCAGCACCCTTATCTTTGGCAAGCATAGCCTTATCCCTGTCAGGACTGGCATCAATATACGGGCTCATGTTATTATCAGGTTCCGGATCGGCACGCAGGATTAGTACCCATTTGCCCTTTACATTAACTCCTTTGTAATCATCCCATTTTATACTGTCGTTGTTTATTGCGAATCCATACCCTGCAAAAATGACATCTGACTGCAGACCTGAATCAGAACTGAATGCAAGAGGCATGAAGTCCTTATCGATTGTATAGGTGACACCATTAACAGATAAAGAGTTGTCCGGCCCCGGAACAAGTTTCTTTGTGACCTTATATCTCTGGAAACCATCGTCACTGAGAGGGACAAAGCCATATGAGGCAAGTTTATGTTCAATGTAAACAGCTGCCAGGCTATCACCGGGAGAACCGGTAAGTCTTCCCCGGAGAGCATCCGAAGAGAGGTATTTGATCTCATCAGTAAGTTCTTTGACTGTAACTTCCCTGTTGCCCGTGCACGACACGAGCAGTAAAAAAAGCATCATCAGGCCCGTAAGGCCGAGGTTGTTGACATCTTTAACTTTTTTCATCTTTCATGTATTTTTATATCCCCGGGATCATTCTCGTGGTCATTCCAGGGTTATTCGAATAATATGAACGCTTTCTTTATCAAATCTATTGCTTCCATAAGTTGCTCTTCAGTGATGACCAGGGGAGGAGCGAACCTGATGATATGATTATGTGTCGGTTTGGCTATAAGACCCATGTCTTTCATGGCCAGACAGACATCCCATGCTTCTTTCCCGTTCTTGGGCTTTATAATAACTGCATTAAGCAGTCCTTTTCCCCTGACAAGTTCAATCATGTCAGATCTGATATCTGTAAATTCTTTCCGAAATATCTTTCCTAGGTGCTCTGCCTTTTCTGCCAGTTTTTCATCCCGGATTACTTCAAGTGCTGCAATAGCAACTTTTGCGGCTACCGGGTTTCCTCCAAAGGTGGAACCATGTTCACCCGGCCTGATCGTGAGCATTATTTCATCATCGGCAAGGACAGCTGATACCGGAAGTACGCCGCCGGACAGGGCTTTTCCCAGGATAAGAATGTCAGGATGGACGTTTTCATGGTCGCAGGCTAACAGTTTACCTGTACGGGCTATTCCGGTCTGTACTTCATCGGCAATAAAGAGTACATTCTTTGATTTACAAAGGTCATAAGCCTTTTTCAGATAACCCTCGTCGGGAACATAAACGCCTGCTTCTCCCTGGATAGGCTCTACGAGAAAACCTGCAACATCAGGATCCTCAAGTGCTTTTTCCAGTGCTTTGATATCATTATATGGAATTATTATGAACCCGGGAGTATAAGGGCCATAATCATCCCTTGCCTCAGGATCTGTAGACATTGAGATTATACTGATTGTCCTCCCGTGAAAGTTACCTTCACATGCTATGATCTTGGCCTGATTGCCTTTAATACCCTTTTTCCTGTATGCCCACTTACGGCAGAGTTTCAGAGCCGTTTCATCAGCTTCAGCTCCCGAATTCATAGGAAGTATCTTGTCGTACCCGAAATATTTTGTTATAAATTCTTCATACTCACCCAGCACCGAATTATAAAAAGCCCTTGATGTAAGAGTGAGCCTGGTAGCCTGGTCAGTTAAGGCTTTAATGATTTTTGGATGGCAATGGCCCTGATTAACAGCAGAATAGGCTGAAAGGAAATCAAAATAGCGCTTTCCTTCTACATCCCATACAAACGGGCCTTCTCCTCTTTCAAGAACAACAGGAAGCGGATGATAGTTGTGTGCTCCGAATTTGTCTTCCCGGTTAATATAATCCTGTGTATTCATGTTATTGATTATTAAATAGATAATAAAAATAAAAAATTAACTACAAGTTTACTAAAGGTTTTGATCATTTACAATCAGTATTCTATAAATCATCTTTTAATTTCCGTTTTCATCATCGTCATTGATGAGCCCCGGACGCAGCTTGCGTGTTCTTTCCTCCGATCTTTCATGCCTCCACTTCTCTATTTTGCCCGCATGTCCTGAAAGAAGGATATCAGGTACCTTCCATCCTTTGAATTCGGCCGGACGGGTATATACAGGAGGGGCCAGAAGGTCGTCCTGGAATGAGTCGGAAAGAGCTGACTGTTCATCTGATATGGCACCCGGTAGCAGTCGCACTATAGCATCCGTGATAACCGCAGCAGGAATCTCTCCACCTGAAAGAACATAATCACCTATCGATATCTCCCGTGTTATAAGATGATCCCTGATACGCTGATCTATACCCTTGTAATGTCCTGCGAGGAACAGAATGTTATTTTTTAGTGATAGCTGGTTTGCGAGCTTCTGGTTAAATCTTTCACCATCGGGGGACATGTATATTATTTCATCATAATCCCTTTCACCTTTGAGCTTCTCAATGGCTTTATAAACAGGTTCTATCATCATTACCATGCCTGCTCCGCCACCAAAAGCATAATCGTCAACACTCCTGTACCTGTCGGTTGCGAAATCATGAATATTAAAGACATTTATTTCCACAAGCTTCCTGTCCCTGGCTCTTTTGACTATGGAATAATTTAGCGGACTTTCAAGCAGTTCGGGGAGTACAGTAAGAATATCGATTCTCATCTCATAGTTTTCCACAAAAGTACTAAGAAATAATGACGGCACAATGGCAGATAGGAGCAGAGGCGCTAAGGTACAGACCGTAAATTCCTCTCCTTGTATAATACCTCTGTGTAACTTAATTATCCTTTAATATTTACCGGTTTGCCGGGAATTTTTTTATAAGTTATGCTAAATAACAGTGCATTTCATATCTTTGCAGAGTAAACAATTGACTCTTAACTTTATAATTTTTAACTGTTTACTCATGGAATGCCGATCCGGTTGCGGAGCCTGCTGCATTGCACTGTCAATATCGTCACCTATACCTGGAATGCCTGGTGGAAAACCGGCAGGGATAAGATGTATACATCTTCTCGGTGATTACAGGTGTGATATATGGGATTCCCCTGAAAAGCCAAAAGTGTGCAGTGACTTTAAGGCCGAGCCGGAGTTTTGCGGGTGTGACAGGGAAGAAGCAATGAAGATATTGACCTTATTATCTGATAGCACCCAAATAAACTGACGAACGGCCAATACTCTGAATAATGATAATAATGAACTGGATTGGCGGAATTATTCCTTTTTCATGGGGTTGGCAGCGAAGCTGCCAGGGGATCATTTACCTGAAGTATAAACAACCTTTCCCCCGACAATGGTATAATCCACTTTAGTTTTCATTATTTCATTTTCAGGAGCTGAAAGAAGATCTTTGTCAGTAATGACAATATCAGCCAGGTATCCGGGTTTCAGCATTCCTTTTCTGTCTTCCATGAACTGGGCGTAAGCAGATCCAAGAGTATAGTACTCAATTGCTTTTTCCATGGTAAGTTTTTGCTCAGGGTACCAGCCATCACCTTCTTCACCCAGCCTGTCTTTACGTGTAACCGAAGCATAGAGTCCTTCCATCGGGTTAAGCGGTTCAACCTGGTAATCAGTACCGAAGGCCAGCTTAGCTCCTGAATCTGCAAGGCTTTTCCAGGCATAGGCACCTTTGGATCTTTCGGGTCCGATACGTTTCTCACAGAATTTTTTATCGGATATGCAATGGGTGGGCTGCATGGATGCGATGACTCCCAGCATGGCAAAGCGTGGAATATCACCAGGTATTAAAGTCTGGGCATGTTCTATCCTGTGCCGGCTGTCACGAATACCGTTTACCTCCCGGGCTTTCTGATAGGCGTTCAGTACCCAATTATTAGCCTTATCTCCAATTGCATGAACACCAATCTGGAAGCCCATTCTATCGGCAAGAAGAACCATTTTTTCAAGGTTTTCATATGTCATCATTGCCAGTCCGGATGTGGAGGGATTATCTGTGAATGGTTCAAACATCAGGGCTGTCCCGGAACCCAGTGTACCGTCCATGAACGACTTAAGATAGCCAAACCGGATCCAGTTATTTTCCCGCGGAAATTCTTTTTCCTCTTCCAGGTATTTTTTAAGTACAGATGTATCATCAGTCAGGAAGTTTCCTATATCAATTCTGCAGGTCAGCTCTCCGTCATCTTTTAGTATATTGTATACATCAACATCAGCGCTTCCCGGTACCTGGACACTTGTAACACCAACCTCCCGTGCTTCTTTGAGAGCAAGCCGGTATCCCTTCCAGAGCCTTACACTGTCTTCCTCCGGAGTTCGTTTTACTTTAACCTCACCTGTCCTGATCAGATGCATGGCATTTTCCTTCAGAATTCCGGTGGGTTCGCCTGTTAAAGGATCTTTCTGTATTTCACCGCCGAAGGGATTCGGAGTGCTCGCGCTGATTCCTGACGCTTTCAGAATATATGAATTTACCAGGACAGAATGACCATCGGCCCTTGTCAGCATCACCGGATTATCTGGTGATACATCATCAATAAGCTTTTTTGTAGGCCATTTTTTACCTGTAAACATTTCATGTTCCCAGTGGCCACCTCTTATAAGCTCTCCCGGTTTTGACTCCGATATCTGCTCACGGACTTTCCTTGTGATGACCGACGGATCGGTAGTATATCTCAGTTCAATATAGTCAGGATCCAGTGGTCCGAAATGAACATGGGCATCATTGAAGCCAGGCAATACCAGTCTGCCTTTTGCATCTATGACTTCAGTGACTCCCTTTTTAATCATTTTTGAAATTTGAGCGGTACTTCCAACTGCAATTATCTTCTCACCTTTAACAGCAAGGGCTGAAGCAGACGGCTGATCTTCATTTATTGTAAGTAATTTTCCGTTGATTATCACCATGTCAGCTTTTTCATTTTGGTTACATGAGCTGCTGATCATCATTATAAGTATTGTTAGTGAGATAATTATTTTCTTCATAGGTACGGCTTAATAGCCGGCAATATATGGAATAATATTTGTATTATCATAATCCTGGTTCTGCTTTGGAGCATGCTGGTTAGTTTTAAACATGGTTCCGGAGCAATATTTTTATAATTTTTTGATTTTAAAATATGAATGCTAAACCGAAACAGGTATTTTCGCAGAAACTAATTTAAGATATGGTAATTGCATTGATTGGTTATGGTAGGATGGGACATGAAATTGAATCCATAGCGAAGGAAAGGGGACATGTTGCAGGTCTTATTATAGACCAGGAGAATACAGCAGATCTTAACACGTCAAACCTAAGGGGTATTGATGTAGCGTTCGAATTCACGTCACCAGCATCAGCTTTTGGTAATATTATTACATGCCTCGAAAATAAAGTGCCTGTTGTCACAGGTTCAACGGGATGGCTTGAAAAATACGGTGAAGCTGTTGAAGCCTGTGACAGGAATGATACGGCGTTTATTCATGCATCCAATTTCAGCATCGGGGTTAATCTTTTTTTTATGCTCAATGAAGAGCTGGCAAAGCAGATGGATCGTTATCACGGATATAATGTATCAATTGAGGAGATACATCATGTGAAGAAACTGGATGCACCAAGCGGAACTGCCATTAGCCTGGCTAACGCTATATCAGCAAAGCATTCAGGTTATGAAGGATGGTTACCCGTGAATGATAGTAACACCGGTAAGATACCTGTAATGTCCGTAAGGGAAGGTTCAGTACCGGGAACACATATTGTAAAGTGGGATTCTGAAATTGATTCCATAACGCTCACTCATGAGGCTAAAAACAGGAAAGGATTTGCTTTTGGTGCTGTACTGGCGGCTGAGTTTATACATAACAGGAAAGGTGTCTTCACTATGAAAGATGTAATGGGATTCTGATTATTATTTTTACTTTTACCGATTCTATTTAAACAATATAATTATGGCTGAACTATTTACTAGGAAGAATATAAGGTTTGCCATCGCTGCGATCATTTATATTCTGGTTGTTATCTGGATAGGCAATTACTGGCTTCTTCTGGGGCTTGCTGTAATATTTGATATGTATATTACAGAGAAAGTCAACTGGACTTTCTGGAAGAAAAGAAATGGTAAGAACAGTGCCTTTATTGAGTGGTTGGATGCACTCATATTTGCTGTCATTGCAGTATCCCTTATCAATATTTTTCTGTTTCAGAATTACAGGATCCCTACACCCTCGATGGAAAAATCACTCCTGGTTGGTGATCATCTTTTTGTAAGTAAGCTTGCATACGGACCGCGGATGCCAAATACACCCATAGCATTTCCCTTCACACAGAACACCCTGCCTCTTACCAAGGCAAGATCATGGTCAAACCTGGTGAAATGGCCTTATAAACGTCTGGCCGGACTGGGAAAGGTTAAAAACAATGATCCTATTGTTTTTAATTTCCCTGCAGGCGATACGGTCGTTCTTGAAGAAACAACCACGAGCTATTACGAGATTATCAGGCGGACTGCAAATGATCTGAAGATGAGCGACAGTTACAGTGGTGTACCGCTTAAGCCGGACAGTTATTATAACCAGAAGGCAAGGAAGGAGATCTGGAATAAATATACTGTAATATACCGTCCGGTTGACAGGAGGGATAATTATGTAAAAAGATGTATAGGTATACCAGGTGATACTGTGACCATTAAAGAAGGTAATCTGTATGTCAACGGGAAGCTTGTCCCCGATAATGGTACCCAGCAGACCAATTATATAGTCAGTACCAACGGGACCACTATTAATCCCATGGCCTTTGAACGTCTTGGTATTTCGAAATCAGATCAGAACATGATATCAGGTTCGGCTTACCTGTTACCCCTGACTAAATCCAACGCTGCGGCACTAAAGAAATTCACCAATGTAACAAGTGTTGTTCCCTTTATATCACAACCGGGTGTTTTTGCTCCTTATATCTTCCCTTACAGTCCTGCACTGGCATGGAATGAGGACAACTATGGTCCCATATGGATACCGAAGAAAGGAGTTACAGTGAGCCTGGATACTTCAAATCTCTGCCTGTATGAAAGGATAATAAATGTTTACGAGCATAATGACCTGAAGGTAGAAGGGAAGACTATCTATATTAACGGCAAACCGGCCGGCAGTTATACTTTTAAGATGAATTACTACTGGATGATGGGAGATAACCGGCATAATTCGGCCGATTCACGATACTGGGGATTTGTACCGGAGGATCATATTGTAGGTAAACCCAAGTTCATCTGGTTGTCGATAGATAAAGAGGCCAGCGGATTAAATAAGATAAGGTGGAAGAGAATGTTCATGAAAGCGCGATAATCACGAGGGTGTCTCAAAAGGCACCCTTTTATTTTATGTACTAATGTTCATTTCTTTTTG
>CAYYIW010000047.1:0-28905 GCA_964472085.1 uncultured Rikenellaceae bacterium
CAGCGACCCTCTGATTAACAGTCAGATGCTCTAACCAACTGAGCTACTGAGGAATATTATTTAAAGCTCTCAACGGTCTGCATATCTCATTAATTAATAAATAATTGCGGCAGCCGGAATTACAATCAATCAGAGAACTTTTAGAATTTTAGCAGGCCAAAAGTAAGGGCTTTTACTGAATTAAGCAATATCTTTGCGCAAAAATTTTCAAAATGAAAAAAATCCTTGGTATAGGCAATGCACTTGTCGATATAATGACGCAGATAAATGATGACTCCATCCTTGAAAGGTTTGAATTGCCTAAGGGCAGTATGCAGCTCGTGGATGAAGCAAAATCGGGAATGATAAAACTTGTTACACAGAAGTCAAAAAGGACCCTGGCCTCAGGGGGTTCAGCCGCAAACACAATTCACGGGCTTGCCATGATCGGGACACATGCCGGCTTCATAGGTTCAATAGGGGAGGATGAGCTCGGAGATTTTTTTGAGAATGACATGAAGAAGGCGGGTGTCAGTACTATGCTCCTCAGAAGGGACACAGTCACCGGTACGGCAGTTGCTCTTGTATCGACTGATTCGGAAAGAACTTTTGCCACCCATCTTGGGGCTGCAGTAGAACTTGACGACAAGGATCTTCGACCGGAATATTTCAAGGATTATAATATACTTTATATGGAAGGTTACCTGATCATTAACAGGGCCATGGTAGAAAGAGCCTGTATCCTTGCCAGAGAGAATAAAATGAAGGTGGCCGTCGACCTGGCCAGCTTTAACGTTGTTGAGGAACAACTCGATGACTTTACCGAGATAATTGAAAAGTATGTGGATATTGTCTTTGCCAATGAAGAAGAAGCCAGGGCTTTTACCGGATCAGGACCCGAGGAAGCGCTGAAAAAAATATCGGAATCGTGCGAAGTTGCTGTTGTTAAGGTTGGAAGCGAAGGATCATGGATAAAAAGAGGGGATGAAATTGTCAAGGTGGGCACCGAAAAAGTAAATGTTAAAGACACAACAGGTGCCGGAGACCTGTATGCCTCCGGCTTCCTGTATGGTTATGCCCGTGGCCTTGATCTTGATAAATGCGGGCTTATCGGCTCTCTCCTTGCCGGAAAGGTGATAGAGAACATAGGGGCAAGGATGAATGAAGAACAATTTGCCGAGTTAAGGGAATCGATCAAGACAATCATCAACTATAATTAAACTATTCCTCTTTCTGTACTGCTATGTCTGCCTTATCACCAAGAAGGCTGTTATATGGTTTAATAACATAGCTGAACACGGCCTTTTCTGTCTTAAGCAGGTAGCGGTCGAGTGGCGGAGGTCCGCAACTTCCGTTACCAAGGCCGCAATCACCAAGATCAACGGTCAGTATGGTCTCTTTCCTCTTCTTCAGTTCAAAAGGATGATTGGCTATGTCAAGATCTCTTGGCGTAAAATGAAGAGCACTGAAGTTCATCAGGTGAGGAGCAGTAACCATAATGCCTGTACCTTCATGGTTTGTCACTGTAAACCACCGTACATCGGTACGGTTCCCGCAATCCTGAGTTCGCACATATGGAACAAACATATCATCAACAGTAGTAACATAACGTCCGATATATGAAGCATGTTTCCTGTCAACATAATTCTCAAACGGTCCTGCCCCGAAATATTCGACATGTTCAAATCCCGGATTAAGACTGAAAATAAATCCCAGACGCGGTAATGGCCAGGAGGCTTTATCCGGAAGGAAGGTGGTATTTACATCGATGGTCCCGTCCCCGTAAACTATATAAACCGAATTGGTAACCACCGAATATCCCCCCGGATCGGTTGATTTAAGATCGACTTTTATCTCTGCCCTGTTATCACTTACCTTTCGTGCGCTGAAAGAAGTAACCTCTCCACTGAGGTCCCATAACCGGTGCTTTGCCAGGTCCCTGTTCCTCGACCATGTGTCATTATCGACAGGGGCCCTGTAAATATTAACCATAGGTCCGCCGATATTTGTATATTGTACCTTTTCATCACCCTGGTTCCTGCGCCTCCTCATGTAACCGGAGATATCTGCCTTCTGTGAACTGAATATACATTTGTTGAAATAATCCAGCCGTGTTATCGTTCCGGCAGATTTACTGAATGACATGCTGAAGGTTTTACCCGTAATGAATACATTGTCCCCATCTTCTTTCATATCAAGAGGCGGAATTTCTGAAGGATCTTTGGCTTTAACTTCCGGAACATCCACAGGAACCTTCATCTGTGCAGAGGCAACGATATGTCCCTTCTTTGCCCAGAGTTCATCCCTGTTCAGCCTGAAATACACATTCAGGAAGTATTCCGAGCCTGCATGAGGCGTTATCTCTCCCAGAGGGACAGTTATCTTTCCAGATTCCCCGGGAGCTATGTTCATCGGGTCAAGGTTGCCTGAACGGATGATCCTGCCGTTACATTCGAGTACCCACGACGGATTATATTGTTTAAGGTTAATAAACAGGTTTTTGTTTTCAACATTTATCTTACCGTTTAAAAGATCCACAGGAGTGATCCATATATTCTGGTAGACCTTCTTTACTTCTTCCATCTTGGGTGTTATTGTCCTGTCGGGAGTTGTAAGCCCGTTGATACAAAAGTTACCATCGTTGGGTTCATCACCGAAGTCACCACCATAGGCAAAGAAATAGCTGCCGGGTTTACCGGGTATCTCTTTTGCCAGGCCCTGATCTACCCAGTCCCATATGCATCCTCCGATCAGCCTTTTATATTTGTAAATGACATCCCAGTATTCCTGCAGGTTTCCCACGGCATTACCCATGGCATGCGAATACTCGCACATGATAAATGGTTTCGGATCATCTTTTTGCCCGGTCTTTTCGAGCCAGCTTACAGCAGGATACATGGTAGATTCAATATCAGCCACCTGGTTGTATATCGAATAATGGACAGGGCGTTCAGTATCACGCGCTTTTATAGCATCGCGACAGGCAACAAAGTTCTCTCCGGGTCCTGCTTCATTGCCCATGGACCAGATTATAACGGACGGGTGGTTCTTGTCACGTTCCACCATCCTCACCACCCTTTCTACATGAGCATTCTTCCATCTCGGGTCATGGGCAAGCGATTCTTTTCCATATCCCATACCATGAGATTCTATATTTGCTTCATCTATCACGTAAATGCCATATATGTCGCATAGTTTGTAGAAATCGGGATGATTCGGATAGTGACTTGTGCGAACTGTATTAATATTGAACTGTTTGAACAGTTCAACGTCGCGTTTCATTACTTCATAGCTCACCGTTCTCCCGGTAAAGGGATCATGCTCGTGGCGGTTAACGCCTTTTATTTTCACACTTTTGTTGTTGATCCACAACTGCTGATCCCTGATCTCTATCTTGCGGAAGCCGAAAGGTGTAGATAACACCTCCTGCACCTTGCCGGTCCCATCCTTTAGAACAAAGACCACCTGGTAAAGGTTGGGGATCTCAGCTGACCACAGATCAGGATTATCCACTTCAGCCGATTCTGTCAGGGTCAGGCCGTTTTTTGTGGGAATCTGCTTTACCGGTATTTCAAGAAGAGGTTTAGTCATATCAGGCAACATTCCAAACCTGGTAAGGAATACATTACAGGTCAGAGGTCCCCTGCCGCCATCGTTGCGGAACTTAAGGGCCATGTTAAGGTCTGCTTTTGTGAGATCCTCATTGAAAGTTGATTTAAGGCTGAAATCCCAGAGATGCAATTTTGGAACGGCATACAGGTAGACATCGCGGTATATCCCGCTTAGCCTGAATTTATCCTGGTCCTCCAGGTAACTGCCGTCTGACCACCTGTACACCTCAACGGATACATCATTCCCCCCGGGTCTTATATATTTTGTAATATCAAATTCAGCCGGTGTCATACTACCCTGGCTGTAGCCAACCTTCTGGCCATTGACCCATATATAAAAAGCACTTTTTACACCATCGAAATGGATAATGATTTCATTACCTGCCCATTCATCGGGTATTGTAAAACTTCTTTTATAGGAACCTACAGGGTCAGGCTCCATATACTCAGTATAATAATGTGGCGGATTACCAAGTATCTTTGGTGGGTTCTTTTCGAAAGGATAGGTAATATTGGTATAAATGGGTGTTCCGTATCCCTTGAGTTCCCAGCAGGACGGGACCTCAATACTGTCCCATGCATGTATGTCGAAATTGTTCTTATAGAAATCGACAGGTCTGAGGTCAGGTTGCCTGACCCAGTTGAATTTCCAGGTTCCGTTAAGGCTCTGGTATAAAGGTGAGTTGAACGGAATATCGGCTATTGCCTGACTCACATCTGTGTACGGGACATACTGACAGTGGGGGGCTTCCTTGTTTATTCCAATGACCTGCTCATTTTCCCAGTCATGCTGGGCCGACATGGTGGTCAGAAGCATTGTACAGGCAAACAGTGTTAAGATCTTTTTCATGGCGATAAATATATTTATTTGATCTGGTTAAATGTATATCAGAAGTTTGTTAACCTCCGGGGCACATTTGTTTAACAATTCATAAATTTATGTGTTATATTAGTATGATTTGAGCCAATAAGTTAATTGTTTGTGTTGAAACAGGGCAAATTAATCTGTTAAATCTGTAATATTTAATTTTTAATTGTTAAATAACTGAAAGGTCATGACTTATACACCCTCAGACAATCGTTACGATTCAATGACATATCGCCGGTGCGGCAAAAGCGGTATCAGGTTACCTGAAATATCACTGGGCTTATGGCATAATTTCGGATCGGTAGATATTTTCGAAAACTTCAGGAAGATACTGTGGAAAGCTTTTGATGCCGGAATTACTCATTTTGATCTTGCCAATAACTATGGTCCTGTCCCGGGTTCGGCAGAGGAGAATTTCGGGATCATTTTAAAAAAGGATTTTAAGGACTACAGGGATGAGATGATAATTTCCACCAAGGCAGGATGGATGATGTGGCCGGGTCCCTACGGTGATTTTGGTTCACGAAAATACCTTCTTGCCAGCCTCGACCAGAGTCTTAAAAGGATGGATCTTGAATATGTCGATATTTTTTATTCACACCGTCCCGACCCCGATACTCCACTGGAAGAGACAATGGGTGCACTGGCCCATGCCGTTCATTCCGGGAAGGCATTATATGCCGGCATCTCCAGCTATCCTGCTGATCTTACAAAGAAAGCTGTGACTATACTTAAAGATATGGGAGTTGACTGCCTTATCCACCAGCCAAGCTACTCCATGTTCAACAGGTGGGTTGAGGAAGGATTACTTGATGTGCTGGAAGAAACAGGGGTCGGCTGTATTCCTTTTTCTCCACTGGCCCAGGGACTGCTGACCAATAAATATCTGAAGGGGATACCAGCTGATTCCCGTGCGGCCAAACCTACCGGTTTCTTAAGAGCTGAAGATGTAACCGGGGAAAAGATCGAAAAGGCACGAAGACTGAATGATATTGCAGCAGAACGTGGGCAGTCACTGGCACAGATGGCCGTGTCATGGTTGTTAAAGGATCCCCGTATAACATCAGTACTCGTTGGCGTCAGCAGTCTTGAACAGCTAAATGACAATCTCGAAGCACTCAATAATAAGACTTTTACAGGCGATGAGCTGAAAGTAATAGAGAATGTACTGAAGGGGTGAAACCCACCCAATCGGGACCTCCCGGGAGGGGATTTAATACCTAATGCCCTACGTCTTATCTCCTTCGCCCTATGTCTTTATTAGTATCTCGGGAGTCGCCAGCCGTTATGATAATCAGGAGTGATATAGCTGTTGGCGGCCGATGACAGAAACTTTTGATTATTATTATCCCATTGTATCTTTTCACCTGTGCGGAAGGCAATGTTACCCATCTGGGCTACCAGTGCCATATTCCTTCCTACGTTAATATCGGCATGCAGCTTTTCCGGAGTGTTATCCCTGATACAGCCCAGGAAATTTTTCACGTGAAAGTCAAGTCCGTTGCCCATGTTCTTCTGGTGCGGAACCGCTTCGATCCTCTTTTTCTCAGGAACTACTTTCCATCCGTTTCTGTCAAGCACAAGAGTGCCGTTTTCACCGATATACGACATACCATGAGGCCTCTCCCAGTTACCAAGACCTATACCAATAGTATGTTCCCAGATAAGGGAGAAGTCCCGGAAATCATAAACGGCTGTCATTGTATCAGGTGTTTCCATAGCATCATCCGGGAATGCATATTTGCCTCCTGTTGCCATCACTGAATCGGGTATCGACCTGTTCATACCGTAAAGAATATAATCTATCAGGTGGACGCCCCAGTCTGTCATTACGCCACCGGCATAATCCCAGAACCATCTGAAGGTGAGGTGAAAACGGTTTTTATTGAAGGGTCTGCTGGGTGCGGGCCCCAGCCACATATCATAATCGACCCCTCGTGGAACAGCTGAATCCGGAACCTTTGGAACAGCTCCTTTCCAGTCGACATACGACCAGGCCTTGCAGGTGCGTATGCGTCCAAGTTTGCCTGATCTCAGGTAATTGACGGCATCAACGAAATGCGGCTGACTTCTTTGCCACTGGCCTACCTGTACGATCCTGTTATGCTTCTTCACGGCTCTCTGCATAATATTGATCTCGGCTATGGAGTTCCCGATCGGTTTTTCAACATATACATGCTTTTCTGCTTCGAGTGCATCTGTCATTATGAGGCAGTGCCAGTGATCGGGAGTACCTACTATGACCGCATCGATATCCTTGTTATCAAGCATATTACGGTAGTCTAAATACAGCTTTGGCCTTGGATGACCCATCTTGATCAGGTCGTCTGTCCTCCCGTTCAGAACATTCCTGTCGACATCACACAGCGCAACGCATTCTACTTCCGGATTCTTAAGAAATGAAGTAAGATCGGCAAATCCCTGGCTGTGTCCTCCAACAAGTCCTACCCTGATCTTATCAGATGGAGCAACAGCAGTCCTGGCCTCCGACATTACCTCAAGAGGCAGTATGCTGCCTGCTGCCAGGAAAGAGGCAGTCTTTATAAAATCTCTTCTTGTGGAACTCATGATTTTCCCTGTTTGTTATAAAGACTGCAATTTACAATATATAAGGACCATGGTCAACCCGGAGATTATTAAAATGCAGAAAAAATCATTTGGTCGGTTTGAAGATCAGGTCGACCACATTGGCTTTTTTAAACATCTCGTCTGCTATCTTTTTGATATCCTTCACAGTAAAAGATTTCAGTATATCTTCATAGTTGGCCGGATCATTCGAGTTGATACCATAGCTGTAGAACCGTGTAAGGGTGCCGAGCCAGTATGCATTGTGTGTTCTTGCTTCCTCCCGGGTTTTCAGAAGGTTATTGACTGATTTGTCAAGATCTTCCTGGGTCGGGCCGTTTTTCATTATATTATTAAGCTCGTTGTAGATAATTGCTTTCAGCTCTTCTGCCCTTGCCGGATCACAGTCGAAGGTGATCATGCCTTCTCCCATCTGTTCCGGCCTCTTTTCCTCATTGAGTGAAACAGCAACACCATATGTTCCGCCTTCCTTTTCTCTCACCTTGTCGGTATAGACCAGGTCGAGAATGCCTTTAAGAACATCAAGACCGAGGTAGTTATATGGCGTGTATTTCATTCCCTCCTCAAAGGATATGAAGACTGTAGCTTTTGGTATTGTCAGAGGCAGGCTGATCTGTTTTATTATTTTCCCTTCCGGTTGCTTTATCTTCCTGTCAACCCATGTTTCCTTTCTTCCTTTCGGTGGCAGCGATCCAAGGTATTCCTCAACCATCTGCCTGGCGGTATCAATACCAATATTACCAACGATGAAGAAGGTGAATTCATCGGCAGCGTCAAAACGGTCGGTATATATCTTTTTAATCTCATCAAGAGTGATCTTGCTTACCGATTCCTTTGTCAGGATTGGGGTACGTGGATTATAACCGGTTGTGATAAGTGATATACTGTCACTCTTTATCTTATTGGGATCCTTTGCCATATTGCCAATATAGGCAGTATATCGTCCAATAATGGCATCATGTGCCACTTTGTCGAACCTGGGATGTGCAAACCGCAGGTAGAGAAGCTGCATCATGGTCTCAAAATCCTTTGGTGTGGATGATCCGGAAAGTGTTTCTGTCGTTTCATTCAGGCCTACACTGACACTTGCTTTCTTCCCTGCCAGCATCTTCTGTAATGTCACATTATCATAATCACCCAGGCCATACATAGGTAATATGGCCGGGAGCATGTAAGCCGGCAGCACCAGGTTGTCGGGTAGTTTTGAAATTCCTCCGAAACTGTAAGCTGCCAGGAGGACATTATCCTTTTCATAGTCTGTTCTTTTATATACAACCTTGACATTGTTTTTCAGAGTCCATTCCACTGCACCGAATTGGGGCAGGTCAACCGTCTTAATAACAGGAGAGCCTTCCAGCTTTTCATTTATCAGCGATTTGGCCAGCTCTTTATCCTGGTAGGGGGTCAGCTTCTCCTCCTTAACCTTGTTAATGATGTCAAGTGCTTCCTCTTTGGTCAGATGTGTTATATCACTTCCTTCAAGTCCCTGGACTACTATTGTCCTGTTTTCATCAGTCATCAGCTCATTGTATTTCTTTGATACTTCCTCTGCGGAAATGCCATTGATGACCTTCTTCAGGAAATCATAATCGAAGTCCATTGAGGTGAGTGGTTCACCGGTAAGAAAATAGTCTTCCATACCCAGTATATAGGTGTCATTATCTATTTTATCCCTCTGTTTATAGTTGTTCTCATATGTCGACAGCATCCTGGCTTTGGCTCTTTGCAGTTCTCCTTCGGTAAATCCGAACCTGCGCGCTCTTTCAGCTTCGGTATAGACAGCTTCCAGAGCTTTAGCCTCTTCATTTTTACGGGCAGTAGCATTAATGGTGAATGCATCGTAACCCCTGGCATAATAGCCGCCATAAGAAATGGAGCCTGTAATGAACGGAGGATTTTCTTTCTGGAGCAGTTCACTTATCCTGGCTCTGAGCATGGAATTCATAAGTGAAACAACATGATCCTCTCTTATATAGCCCAGGTCTTTATCTTTTGCAGGGACAGCCTTTCTTATTGAAATGACGGAGACTGAGGTCTGGGGAGCTTCTTTATCCTGAGCCAGTACAAAATATGTCTCTTTATGATCCGGAACAGTAACGTAGTACCTTTTAGCCGGATCGACGGGAGGAGGTACATCTGCGAATATTCTTTTAATACTCTGTTCAACTCTGTCCACGTCAATATCGCCCACAATGGCTATAGCCTGCAGATCGGGACGGTACCATTTATGATAGTAATTTCTCAATGTGTCAGGAGCAAATGTTTTAATGACATTAATATCGCCTATTATGTCCCTTTCAGCATACTTTGATCCTTTAAGGACCACCGGTATTACTTTGAAGATCATCCTTCTGGCTGCGTTCTTGCTTGTTCGCCATTCTTCGGCTATAACTCCACGTTCCAGATTGATCTCTTTGTCGGACAGTGTAATAAAATGTGACCAGTCGTTGAGCATCAGGATACATGAATCAACAAGTCCGGGGGCATCGACAGGCACATCTGAAAGGTTATAAACTGTTTCATCAAACCCCGTATATGCATTGATATTTTGGCCGAAAGCAACTCCATGCTTTTCAAGACTGCTGATAATATCCTTCCCGGGAAAATGCTTTGTGCCATTGAAAGCCATATGCTCGAGGAAGTGAGCCAGGCCATCCTGGTAATTATCCTCCAGAATAGCACCAACATTCTGTATGATATAGAAGCTGGCTCTTTTTTCAGGTTCATTATTCTTCCTGATAAAATAGGTCAGGCCGTTTGACAGCTTGCCCATCCTTATTGCCGGATCGACCGGGGCAAATGAAGTGAGATCTGTCTGCGCATACAGACTTGTGGTCAGCACCAGTAGGATTACAGCACTGATAAATGACTTGAATGTTTTCATACGTAAATTTTTTCTTCTCATATGAAACCCGCAAGTATGCCCTTTTGTTCTATATTAGTCGGGGATACAGGTGGATTTTAATTTAAAATAATCCGTGAAGCTCGGCATTGATCTTATCAATTACCTCACTAAGATGATCATTGTTACTTGGGAAGTCGTAATGGTCGGCTTCAACGATAAGAACCTTGCCAAGATTGTATGTTTCCATCCAGGCTTCATACCTTTCATTAAGCCTTTTCAGGTAATCGATACGTATGGAACTCTCATATTCGCGCCCTCTTTTTTGTATCTGGTTTACAAGAGTAGGAACCGAAGCCCTGAGGTACAGAAGCAGGTCAGGAGGCTGTACCAGTGAACACATCAGATCAAAGAGAGTAGAATAATTTTCAAAGTCGCGCGTCGACATGAGCCCCATTGAATGAAGGTTAGGAGCAAAGATGTATGCATCTTCATAAATTGTTCTGTCCTGTATAATGGTCTTGTCCGATTTTCTTATTTCAAGTATCTGGCTGAATCGTGAGTTGAGGAAATAAATCTGCAGGTTAAAGGACCAACGTTGCATGTCTTCATAGAAATCATTCAGATAGGGATTATCATCGACATCTTCATAATGAGGTGTCCATCCGAAATGTTTAGCCAGCAGCCCTGCCAGGGTTGTCTTACCCGAACCAATGTTCCCTGCAATTGCTATATGCATATGAGTTAGGTATTATTTTAACAGGTGTTAAATTTAGTAAAAAATGGCACAGGTTTTAAACAATAGAGGCCTATTTTGTACTTATGTTTATTTAATACCGGCAATATCATACAGGTCCTCAATATACTCCCTTGTATTCGAAAGTCTTGGTACCTTGTTCTGTCCACCCAGTTTGTTTTTTGCCTTCATCCACTTATTAAATGTGCCGTTGGGTACGGATCTGACTGTGGGCATGACAAGATTCAGATCTTTATACCGTTTTGCCTCATAATCGGAATTAATAGCTTTGAGAGAGCTGTCGAGGACCCTGGTAAAGAGGGTCATGTCCGAGGGTTCCTTTTCAAATTCAATGATCCACTCATGCGATCCTTTTGTGGTGGTGCTCATGAATACCGGACCGGCACTGTATTCAGATAGGAGCGCTCCGGTTGCCTTGCATGCTTCCTCAAGTGCCTTATCGGCATTATCAACAATCACCTCCTCGCCGAAAACATTAATAAAATGTTTTGTTCTTCCTGTTATCCTGAATCTGTGGGGATCAAGCGAGGTAAACATAATAGTATCTCCCATCATATATCTCCACAAACCTCCGTTGGTTGAAATAATGATAGCATAGTTAACATCTTTCTCAACATCACCGATTGTATAAACCGGAGGTGATGATGAGTCGACCATATCAGCCGGAATAAACTCGAAAAAAATACCGTAATTGAGCATCAGCAGCAAGTCATTCTTTGACAGGTCATCCTGGATGCCGAAAAATCCTTCCGAGGCATTATATGTCTCCATGTATTTCATCTGGTCGCCGGCGATCAGTTTTTTGTATTGTTCGCGATAGGGGGTGAAACTGATACCTCCGTGGAAAAAAACTTCAAGATTAGGCCATACATCCAGGAGGTTTGATTTGCCTGTAAAAGCCAGTATCTGTTTGATCAGAACAAGATACCAGGACGGCACACCGGATATACTGGTTACATTTTCATTGACACACGACTTTGTTATCAGGTCAAGCTTCCTTTCAAAATCTTCGAGAAGTGCTATCTTTTGTTTTGGTGTCCTGATTATTTCTACCCAGAAAGGCGCATTTTCGATAAGAATGGCAGAGAGATCACCGTATAAGGAATCATTTTTAAACTGATTCATCCTGTGACTTCCCCCAAGTGTTAACGATTTACCCGAGAAGATCTTTGTTTCAGGATTCAGCATCGAATAAATGGCAATAATATCTTTGGCAGCCCTGTAATGACATTCCTCAAGAGCTTCGCGACTCATGGGTATGAATTTACTTTTTGAGGCAGTGGTACCTGACGATTTGGCAAACCATCGTATTTCCCCCGGCCAGAGAAGATTGGCTTCTCCTTTCCTGAGCCTGTCAACATAAGGAATTAAATCCTCATATGTCTGAACACGGAACCTCGACTGATAATCTGGAATGGATTTTATAGATGAGTAACCGTATTTTTTGCCCCATTCCGTTGATGCAGATTTTGCCAGGAGACGGTAGAGTGTTTCCTGCTGTGTCTCTACCGGATATTTCTTGAATAGTTCAATGTTGTTGAGACGCTTGGCATTCAACCAGTTGACAATGGAAGGAATGATTGGCATTTAAGGTTCAGTTTGGATTTAAAGATAATTAAAAATCCTTTGGCAGACAGTAATTATTTAAAGGAAGACCTCTTTAAGTATTTTTAGTGAATTGATCTTCTTCAGGCCGGGCAGATGAAAGGAATAATACCTGATCAATGTCTCCAGGACCTCATTTCTCATGGCACCTGTTAGAGATATCCTTCCTGCTGTGTCGTAGGAGGAGACAAAGAACCTTGAAAGGATACCCGATATTTCCCTGTTTACATAACTATCCTGAAATGGCGGAACAGGAACAAATGTCCCGTTTTTCATGTCGAAAAAGACATCGTCGGCAGAAGAGCCTGGAGATGGCTCAAAGCCAAGATAACTGCTAAGTCCGGCAAGAAAGGCAATATGAAAATTAGCATAGTCCCCTGTACACCTGTCGAAATACATGATGGCATTCTCAATATAATCATACAACTCATCGTTGGAATTCTCCTCCCTGAGCACAGAGGTCAGCACCTCCCCAAGGAACAAAGCCACTGTACTCTTTCTGATATCTGTATGAATGTTATAGGGTGAATATATGACCGAGAACTCTTTGAGCGTCTGCATCTCCCTGGAAGCCTTGTAATACATTTCAAGATCGAGAATAAAAAGTGGCTGGAAGAGAATATTATGTTTTCCCGCTTTCTTATTTCTCATTCCGCGAACCAGGAAAGACAGCCTGCCGAATTTTCTGGTATAAAGTTGTGCCACTATACCAGAGTCGGTATATTTTATTTTATGAAGTATTATTCCCCTGGTCTTCTCTAGCATAGCCCACGTTGAAACAAACAAATATAAAATTATTATATTTACTGGTCAATCAATCTTACCATGGCAGTAACAAGTAATGAGGAACTGGTGAAAAGAATTGCCAGGCTTGCCAGGCAGAACCAGGAACTTGAGGAACAGCTTAAGAAGATCATTAAGCTCAATGAGAAGCTGACCAGCGACAACGAGAAGCTGAAGCAACTGGCTGCGAAGGCTTCTCCCGGCGATAAGTCCGGAACAGGAAGTGTGGAAAGAAAAGAACGTTCACTCAAGTTCGATATGGCAACGGTCCTGTTTGCCGATATTAAGGGGTTATCATTACTAACCAGGGATATAAATTCTTCGGCTATGATGGATGAGCTTGATGAGATCATATTCGAATTTGACCAGATAGTGAGAAAATATAAGATTGAAAAGATCAAGACGATAGGGGATACTTTTATGTGTGCAGGAGGTATTCCGGTGAAGAATATAACAAACCCTGTGGAAGTGGTGATGGCTGCCATTGAGATGCACGCTTTCCTGGAGAAATATGAAGAAAACAAGGGAAGATCCGGGAAACGGATATGGGATCTGAGAATTGGGATACATACCGGTCCTGTAACAGCCTATGTGTCCGGAAGAAAAAAGATAAACTATGATATTAAGGGCGATACTGTAAATACTGCCAGCAGGGTGGAAGCTTTATCTGATATGGGGTCAATACTGATCTCTGTGATGACCTATGAACTTATCAAAGAGTTTTTTGACTGTGAGTATGCCGGGAAGCTACCCGTAAAATATAAAAATGAGCTTCAGGTGTATACAGTGAAAGGGCTGAAAAGTGACCTGTCGGTAGACGGGAAAGGAATTGTTCCCAATCATACTTTCGGGATTAAATTCGGCCTTATCCGTTTCACTGATATACAGGAAATAGTGCTCGACAAGCTTGAAAAAGAGCTTCCGGATTACCTGTATTATCATAATGTCAAGCATACTGTCGACGTGGTTACCGAGGTGGAATTGATAGGATGGGCAGAGGGATGCAGCGATGAAGATATCCTTCTGCTTAAGACGGCAGGGCTGTTCCATGATGCAGGTCATACTGTTTCATATGATAATCATGAACACTACGGTACACTGATGGCAAGGGAAATGCTTCCTGCATATGATTATACCCCTGAGCAGATCGAAAAAATATGTTCTGTCATAATGGCAACCAAATTGCCTCCGGAACCGAAGAACCTGCTTGAGAGTATTATATGCGATTCTGATCTTGATTACCTTGGAAGGAGTGATTTTATTCCTGTATCAAATACCCTGTATGAGGAGCTTAAGGCCCAGAACAAGATGGGATCACTTAATGACTGGAATAAACTCCAGGTGAAATTCATTTCCGGGCACCAGTACTTCACCAGGACTGCAAGAAGTCTTCGCGAGGTGAATAAAAAGCTGCAGATTGAACGTATCCAGAGTCTTATAACAGACTGATCATCTAATAACAAGCATCTTTGTCACACACGATTGTGAGCCGTCTTCACTTGCACAGAAGATCAGGTAAACCCCGGTTGTGACCCGGCGCCCGTTATAGGTATGCAGATCCCATGTTGCCTGGCCGCCGTCAGATACGGTCTGATAAACAAGGTTGCCACTTATATCTGTTATTCTTATCTGGGTGTTCCTTAAAAGTCCGGTAATGGTAACATTACCGGTGTAGTCTTCCCTGACAGGGTTCGGGAAAGCATATACCTTTGTAAATGTCTCTCCTCCGGCAGTGGCTTCACCCCTGTACGACTGTATCCCTTTGGATGTGCCAACCCAGACTTCTCCGGTAACATTGTCAACGGCAAGACTGATCACCGAATTTGAAAGGATAGGACTGTTCTGTTCGTTGAAATTCTTAAGTGTCTTCATACCGTCGGAAGTAACAAGGTATGCCCCGGAACCTGATGTCCCGAGCCATTTCCGGTTTGCACCGTCGACGGCTATTGATGTTATGGCTTCTGTTCCCAGCAGGTAATCGGCAAGTCCCGTGCCATCATTCCTGGGAATCTTAATTCTTGTGGCTTTGGAATCAGCGTCAAAGATCCTTTCAGGATTATAATATATCAACGGACCCTGGTCAGTCCCTACCCAGATATTACCATCAAGATCTTCGGCAAGGGAATAGACAACAGAAATTATTTTTCCCTCCCCGTCTTCCACCAGCATCTTCTTTGACCGGTCATCATTAAAATTCCCGGGAGTGTTATTGTCATCCAGAACAAAAAGACCATAACCCCTGGGCAGTATTATCCATTTATATCCATTTCTGGCAATGATGATATCACCTATATCAGGTGCGTCAACAGTAACGGGATTGGCGATCCATGTGCCATCGGGTTTGAGTACTTTAATATTTCCAGGCACCTCAGTCTGTGTAATCCACAGGTACCTGTTCCTGTCCATTGCCAGACCGCAGATCCTTACATAATGCTGACCCGGAATAATTGTCTGTAACGGTGAGTTTGCTTCTGTATATTGATTTATAAGATCACTTCCCCTGTATTCAAGCAATCCGTATCCCCATGTGGAAATAAAAACATGTGTGTTATCGGAGGGGTCAATAAGGGCTCTCAATGGATCCTTCACAGACTGGGATGTCAGCGTTGTCCACTTGTTATCTTCATATGATGATACTTTCATTGGCCTGCCCATATTATTCCAGGAGACAGTGGTTGCTCCTCCGCAGATAACCGTTTTGCCGTTCAGGGAGGTGATACTGAAAGCATCGTTACTGGCTGGTCCCGGAAGGGTGAGTGCTGTGAATGCCGACATACCTTTACCCCTGACAAGTCCTGAGACAAAATCGGCAATCCAGATATCCCCGTTATTGACAATACCCTGCCTTATATCCGGAGTCCCCCATCCGTAACCGGTTACCGATGTTATCAATGAGCCATCAGCATCATAATATTCCACTGAGTTGCGGGAGGATACGGTAAATCCTTCCGGAGCAGGATCGAATGACAGGTTGAACACGCCCGGATGATATGAAAAAAGAGTGGCAGTTCCATCAGTCCTGTAGATCTTATCACCGTTGGAGGCAGGATCCGTGTAGTTCACGTAGAGATAACTACCAGAGTACACCAGTGCCGAATATCTTCCTGATGGTTGAGGAAGGTCATTTACGCGGGTCCAGTTACCGTAATATGATAATCCCTGGGTATTAATATCTGCAAAATAGACACCATCTCCTGTAGCAGCATAAATTGTTCCGTTGTTAACAGCAATATCAAAAACTTCCGGGGTATCTGAACCTGTACCGGGTTTCCATGTATCATAGATCTCTTTACCCGGAAGATCAATCACAACAATCCCGAAACTGCATGCCAGGTAAGCATACTTTCCTGATGTTCTTATTCTGTTTATGGCTTTTAATCCGGGAATATATTTCCTCTTGATATCCTGAATGTTGTAGATGGTATTGTTGCTCACAAGATCAATTCCTGTGCTGATATATGCTACGATAAGGGTTTTATAATCAGTTGACCAGCCCAGGGTGCTGATACCGGCCTCTGTAAGTCCGGTGATCCGCGATATAGTTTTAAGCTCATCATATTGCTTGTTAAAGGCTAATACAGATAAGCCGGTAGATGCATATATTTCATCATTGCCTGAGACAACACATTCAGCAGTATTGTAAGTAAGATGATCAGACCATGTTCCTACCGGGGTCTGCCCGTGGAGTCTTATGGCCAGAAATAAAATCAGCGATATGACCGATATGTTTCTCATTTACAAGTAACTGTTATTGAGCTTATGTTATTGCTTACCGGAGTCATAATTCACCAGGAAATCACTTAGCTTCTTAAAAGCCCTTGCCCTGTGTGATACAGTATTCTTTTCCGCAAGATCCATCTCTGCAAATGTTCTGGTCTTCCCTTCAGGTATGAAAACCGGATCATATCCGAATCCGTCCTTTCCTCTTCTTTCATCAATGATTTTCCCTTCCACAACACCTTCAAAAAGATATTCCTTATTATCCAGTATGAGTGCTATGACTGTTCTGAACCTTGCTTTCCTGTTCTCCTTCCCTTTAAGCATTTCGAGGATCTTTTCAATGTTGGCCGATGAATCTTTGTTTTCTCCGGCAAACCTGGCTGAATGAACACCGGGCAGACCTCCGAGGATCTCTATTTCAAGCCCGGTATCGTCAGCAAAGACATCCAAGCCGGTAACTTCATAAATATGCCGGGCTTTAGAGAGGGCATTGCCCTCCAGATCAGGTTCATTTTCGGGGATATCTTCCGTGATATTAAGATCGTTAAGACCGAGTAGAGTAAAACTGTTTCCAAGAACACTTTTTATTTCCTTAACTTTATGAGGATTGTTGGACGCGAATACCAGTTTCATAAACGAAAAAATTAGTGCTGTAAATGTAGTCAAATTTGAACTTTCCCTTTTGACCTGATTTTTTTAAGTGCTACATTTGGATTAATTAAAAGCAAGATACTTATTTATGGCCTGTTTGTTAAGGTTGGGTATTATACTGGGTTATCTTCTTGCCGGTTCTCTGGTAATAGCTTCCCCGCAACAGGCTGTCAGCCCTGAATTAAAAAAGCCTTATATATCTTCAGTAGTGATCAATAACGATTCTGTATATCCGGTTCCGGAAGCTTACGGGACACAGGAGCAATCAATCGTTCTGGGTCACCGGTATGATAATCTGATTTTTAAAATATCTGGATTGCAAATCGCCAGGATGAGATTTTTCCTTGAAGGATTTGACAGGGAATGGACAGGATGGATCAATAGCCCATACAAGGAATATACAAATCTTCCTTCAGGTAATTATATATTTAATGCAGAATATCAGGACACGAACGGGCAGACCGGTAATATAACCTCACTACGAGTCAGGATACTTCCTGTCTGGTATTTTACAAAGCCGGCAATACTATGCTATTTGATATTGCTGATAATAATTATATGGTTAGCCTGGCTACAGATAAAACTCCGGTTTGCCCGTACCCAGCATATGCTTGAATATATAATTAATGAGAGAACGGAAGACCTTATCATTGAAAAGGAAAAAACAGAATCTCTCCTGGCAAATGTGCTTCCAAAAAACACAGCAAGTGAATTAATGGCAAAAGGAAAAGCAACTAAGATCAAATATAATTTTGTTACTGTGCTTTTTTCAGATATCCAGGGATTCACACAGATTGCCGAGGTAATGAACCCGGAGGTGCTTATTGATGAGCTGGATAAGTTCTTCTTTTATTTCGATTCGGTTGTGGAGAAATATAGCATTGAGAAAATTAAGACGATTGGGGATGCCTATATGTGTGCAGGTGGTATTCCTGAAAAAAACAGGACCAATCCTGTTGAAGTGATCCTGGCAGCGCTTGAAATGCAAGCTTATATGAAGCAGCTGAAAGGCTCTACTAATCTTGAAGGATTGAAATACTGGGACATAAGGATAGGGATACACACCGGGACTGTTGTAGCAGGAGTGGTTGGTCATAAAAAACTTTCATATGATATTTGGGGAGACACGGTCAATACCGCAAGCAGGATGGAATCATCAGGTGAAGCCGGGAGAATTAATATCTCAGGTACTACGTATGAGTTTGTAAAGGAGTTTTTTGATTGCGAATATCGTGGCAAGATGCCTGTTAAATACAAAGGTGAACTGGAAATGTATTTCGTTAACGGTATAATACCTGAGTTGAGGGATGAGGAGGGAGAACCTAATAAGCAGTTTATAACCAGAATGCAGAAAATAAAGCTCCTCGATATTGAAGACAGGATTACGAAGATATTTGATGATGATGCACCTCCTAACCTGTATTTTCATAATGCAGTTCTGATGAAGAATATCATAAATCATGTTGAACTGCTGGCAACTGCAGAAAAACTTCCCGATGAAGATTTTATTAACCTGAAGATCGCATCAGTTTTCTTCCTGACCGGCTATATAACAAATTATGAAAATCCGATGGATGAATCACTCAGGCTGGTTGAAGAGATACTACCTGAATACGGGTTCAGTAATGAGAATACGGAGATTACAAAAAGACTGATACAGAATGCTTTTAAAGGACACCAGGAATCCTTGTCGGACAATATACTTCACGATGCTGTGTATGATTATCTTGGCAGAGTTGATTTTGTTATGCTTACAGGGAAACTCCTCCGTGAGAGGATGGAATATGGCAAACAGACAGATATAAATACATGGATAGAAGAACAGAAAAGACTGCTTTCAGATCACATGTTTAAGACTGCATCGGGCGGGCTTTTGAGAAATGTTCCCGTCGATGAGCAGATAAAGGAATTGATGAAGTCGGTAAAGCCTGCGGATCTGTGACAATCCCCGCATTCATTCAGTTAATTTGCAGATTTTTTGAATTGAAATAGGACGATCGGCTCCCGGGAACAGTAATAATGATTTTTATAGACAACAAAAGAGTTTAAAAAGTAGTTTTAAAAATGTACTTTTAACGATTATTTAAGTGAGTTAATTATTATGGAAATGTTTGATTGGAAAAACCTGCCATTCGGCTATGTAAAAACAGATTATAATGTAAGATGCTATTATAGGGATGGGAAATGGGGAGATATTGAAGTTACTTCATCAGAGCATATCAATGTTCATATAGCATCCACAGGATTACATTATGGGCAGGAAGCTTTTGAAGGACTTAAGGCCTACATGGGCAAAGATGGTAAGATTCGTTTATTCAGATGGGAGGAAAATGCAAAGAGGTTGATTTCTTCTGCGGAAGGCATTAAAATGGCAACGGTCCCTGTAGAGTTATTCAGGGAAGCACTTTTTAAGGTGCTGGACCTGAACAGGAAATATGTACCTCCTTATGGTTCGGGTGCAACATTATATATAAGACCCCTGCTATACGGAAGCGGTGCGGAGGTTGGCGTGAAGCCCTCTTCTGAATATACTTTCCTGATATTCGTAACTCCGGTCGGACCTTATTTCAAAGGTGGTGTTAAACCAGTTAATATGCTGATCTGCAGGGATGTTGACCGTGCTGCTCCCCTGGGGACAGGCACTTTCAAGGTTGGCGGTAATTATGCTGCAAGCATGCGGGCCATTATTAAGGCCAAGGAACAGGGATATTCCAGTAATATTTTCCTGGATGCACGGGAGAAAAAATATATTGATGAATGCGGTCCTGCAAATTTCTTTGGCATCAAAAACAATACATATATTACTCCTAAATCGGAGTCTATTCTGAAATCGATAACAAATATGAGCCTTCTGGAGATTGCTGAAAGTATTGGGATGAAAGCTGAAAGACGCCAGGTACCCATTGAAGAACTTTCAACATTTGAAGAAGCCGGAGCCTGCGGTACAGCAGCTGTGATAAGTCCTATTGCAAAAATATTTGATCCGGATACCAATATGATTTATGAATATTGCAGAGATGGTGAACCCGGACCAATGACAATGAAACTTTATAATAAACTTGTGGCTATACAGAACGGAGATGAACCCGATACTTTTGGATGGATCTCCATTCTTGACTGATTGAGAAACTTACCCGGGAGAAGCGGGATTGGGTATGCTGTGATAATTAAAATTCCGGGATTATGACCGGAAGGGATAACCATAAATAATCTGCATATTGAAAAAGAAGGAACCCGGATATTCCAAAACACGACTGAGGAGTTCGTATTTGACTCTTGTAATAAGCGTGTCACTTGTGCTCTTCCTTCTTGGAATTTTAGGTCTGGTTTTAATTAATGCCAGGGAATTATCTGATTATTTCCGGGAGAGTCTTTCTTTTTCAGTGATGCTGAATGACGATTCCAAGGAAGCAGATATCAGGATGCTTCAGAAAGACCTTGATGCAAAACCATATGTAAAATCAACAAAGTATATCTCAAAAGATGAAGCTGCTGCAAAAATGAAAGACGACCTGGGGGAGGACTTTATTAGTTTCCTCGGCGACAATCCTCTTCCTCCTACAATAGATGTATATCTGCACGCAGGATATACAAAACCTGACAGTGTGACAAAAATTGAGAAGTATATCCTGCAGTATCCATTCGTCAAGGAAGTTTATTACCAGGAATCATTACTATTTCTTATAAATGAAAATGTAAGGAAGATAAGTATCTTTCTGCTTGTGATCAGCAGTTTTCTTTTTCTCATCGCACTTACCATTATTAACAACACCATCAGGTTATCAGTCTATTCAAAAAGATTCCTTATCCGTACTATGCAGCTTGTAGGGGCTACCAGGGCCTTCATCCGGCGACCTTTTATCATTCAGAGTGCTTTTCACGGATTACTGGCAGCACTGATAGCAATGAGCCTCATGTTTGGACTGCTTTATATGATAGAGAAAGAGTTCTTTTTAATGTTTACATTTGAAAGCACAAAACTTCTTATCATCCTTGGTGTTTCTATAATAATAACCGGAGTATTGATAAATATTATTTCAACATATTTTTCCGTTAACAAATATCTGAGTATTTCTGAAGACAAACTTTATTATTGACATATTATGAGTGCAAAAAATGAGAAAAAGGATAAAGTGAATTTTGCCCTTGGCCGTGAAAATTACAAACTGCTTGCAATCGGTTTTGTGATCGTAGTTATCGGGTTCCTTCTCATGCTCGGTGGCAGGTCGGATGATCCGAATAAGTTCAGTACTACTATTTTCAGTTTCAGGAGGATAACCCTGGCACCAATTGTGGTACTGGCAGGATTTATTTTTGAGATCTGGGCAATCATGAAGAAACCAAAGGAAGAAGAAAAAGAATGATGCCTGTAATTCTGATCTGTTGAATAATCACTTATCAGGATTACTGCTGTTGAATTAAATTTTCTTCCGGCAACTGAATTTTAAATATAAAAATATCTCTTATATATGGATTGGCTTCAAGCACTTATCCTTGGTATAGTCCAGGGCCTGACTGAGTTTTTGCCTGTCAGCAGTTCAGGTCATCTCGAAATTGCAAAAGCGCTTTTTGGTGTTGACCCAAAGGCAAGTTTCTTCTTTACCATTGCCGTTCATGGGGCGACTGTATTAAGTACTCTGGTTGTTTTCCGAAAAGAGATCATCAACCTTCTAAACGGATTATTTAAGTTCAGGAAGAATGATGAAACGACCTATACACTCAAGCTTCTGCTTTCAATGGTCCCTGTTATGATTACAGGCCTGCTCTTAAAAAAGCCCATAGAAGCACTTTTTAACGAAAATATTTTTTTCGTAGGGCTGATGTTGCTTGCAACATCAATAATACTTGCCATTGCTCATTTTATTAAGAAAAGAGAAAGAGATATTACTTTTAAGGATGCCCTGATAATCGGACTGGCCCAGGCAATCTCAGTAATCCCGGGCATTTCACGTTCAGGATCGACTATTGCGACAGGCCTAATTATCGGGAACAAAAAGGATGAGATAGCCAAGTTTTCTTTTCTTATGGTCTTAATACCTGTTATTGGAGCTAATTTTCTGGAAATTGTCTCAGGTGATGCGGCAAACAATCCTATTGGATTCGGAGTGATACTTATTGGCTTTCTTGCAGCTTTTATATCCGGCTATCTGGCCTGTAAATGGATGATATCACTGGTCAGGAGGAGCAAGTTGATCTGGTTTGCTGTTTATTGTGCATTAATTGGGGGGCTCTCAATCTTTATTGGTTAGCATGAAGGGAATAGAAGGGGGTATTTTAGAAACCGGACAGGTATTTTTATTAAACAAGCCACTTTACTGGACTTCTTTTGACCTGGTTAACAAAGCCAGAGTCCTTATCAAGAGTATATTGGGTATCAAAAAGATCAAGGTCGGCCATGCAGGGACACTTGATCCGCTGGCTACCGGACTGATGATCATTTGCACGGGTAAGGCGACAAAACAAATTGAAGAATTCAGGGACCTTGACAAGGAATATATTGCAACAATACATCTTGGTGAGACAACTCCTTCATATGATCTTGAAACAGAGACGGACAGGAGTTATCCTACCGGTCATATCAATGAATCGCTTGTAAAGGAAGTACTGAACAGGTTCCTGGGGCAGCAGGAACAAATACCTCCTCTTTATTCAGCCAAGTTTATTGATGGGAAGCGGGCTTATGAATTTGCACGGAAAGGTATTGAAAGAGAATTAAAACCGGTGATTGTCTTTTTCAGGGAGATAGAACTGATGAAGTATGATTTCCCGGAAATAAAGGTGCGCTTGCTTTGCAGTAAAGGTACTTATATCAGGGCTTTTGCACGAGACCTGGGAGAAGCACTGAACAGCGGAGGATATCTTTCTGCACTTGAAAGAACAGCTATAGGACCTTACAGGATTAATGATGCCTGGGAGGTTGAAAAATTCCGGGAATATATTGAACAATTGAGGTCATCATATGTTTCAGAGACATAATAAGAAAGCCTGTTTCTGACTGTTTTAAAAGCAGGCCGGACAAGTTTTCATTGTTGTTATTCATGTCAGAAATACCAAAAAAATATCAGGTCATTTGTAACAAAACGGAAAATAATACGTATAAAGGAATTCTTAATTTACCATGATTATATATTTAGTATGAAATTATCACAATTCAGGTACAATTTACCACAGGAACTTATTGCTCTTTACCCGGCTGAGAACAGGGATGAATCGAGATTACTGGTAGTAAACAGGCAAACCGGAGAGTTTCAGCACAAGATATTTAAGGATATTGTTGAATACTTTGACGAGGATGACGTCCTGGTGTTTAATAATACAAAGGTATTTCCGGCAAGATTATATGGTAATAAGGAAAAGACCGGTGCTGAAATTGAAGTTTTCCTGTTGAGGGAATTGAATCGTGACCAAAGATTATGGGATGTCCTTGTTGATCCGGCAAGAAAGATCAGGATAGGGAATAAACTGTATTTCGGGGAAGATGATCTGCTGGTTGCAGAAGTAATCGACAATACAACTTCCAGGGGAAGGACACTCAGGTTCCTGTTCGATGGTTCGTATGATGAATTTAAACAAACACTTTACAGCCTGGGTGAAACACCACTTCCAAAGTTTATCAACAGGCCTGTTGAACCCGAGGATAATGAGAGATACCAGACGATCTTTGCCAAACATGAAGGAGCTGTTGCTGCTCCCACTGCAGGCCTGCATTTCAGCCGTGAGTTACTTAAGAAACTTGAAATAATTGGAGTTGAATTTGCCGAGATTACCCTTCATGTTGGTCTGGGTAACTTCAGAAGTGTTGATGTTGAGGATCTTACAAAACACAAGGTCGATTCAGAAAGAATTGTCATTACAGATGAGGCTGTTGATATCGTCAATAAAGCAAAAGATAACAGGAACAAAATATGTGCCGTCGGGACCACAGTCGTCAGAACACTTGAAAGTTCTGTATCTACCGAAGGATACCTTAAACCGTATGACGGATGGACAAACAAATTTATTTTTCCACCCTACGAATTCAAAGTGCCTGATATGATGATCAGTAATCTTCATCTGCCTTATTCCACACTTCTTATGATGGTCTCAGCATTTGCCGGTTATGACCTTCTTTTCGAAGCTTACAGGACTGCTGTTAAAGAAAAATACAGATTTGGGACGTATGGTGATGCGATGTTGATTATCTGACTATGTACTGGCAGATCAAATAATTTTCCGGGTTAATCAAAAAAACCTTCCCGAGTTTCAAATTATTTCTATCTTTAATATGTTATTTAAGACTGTTTTAATGCAACCTTGAGTGGTGTTATTACAGTCTTGATTGCAGTATTAATTGATTCCGTTTCTTATTTGGGAAAACGGAAACAAAAATATTGTGCGAGATATTGACCGGCTTTAAAAAAAAAGACCTAAAAGCCGGACAGTAATTTTTTTGTATTAACCTGACCTGAGAAATTGAGAGAAGGACGACCTGATATCATACGTTACGATAAATCAGTTCTAAAAGGACTGAGGAAAAGAGTCGTGCAACGTCTGCTGCTGACAGCCATATTCTGTGCAATTGCAGGAACAGCCAGCCTTCATGCACAGGTACCGGATGTCGTGACTCTGGATGCAGGCACCTCAGGTAATACATATGAGACCTCTTTTGCCAATTTTTATGACAGCGGAGGGCCTGGATCTAATTATAGCGACAATGAGGACTATTCTGTCACTTTTGAGTCTTCTGATCCCAATGAACATATGATTGCTCATTTCCGGAACCTATCAATACGGTTTGGAGATGTTTTATATGTTTATGATAGTGATGGTACTACTTTGTTGAATAGTTATACAAATACTACAACGACACCAACTACTGATATTGTATCTACCGGGAATAAAATCATTTTCAGATTCACATCAAATGGTGATACTTATACTCGTGCCGGCTGGTTTATAATGATTGCCACTGATGTTTTAAATGATGAGGCCTGCGGTGGTTATCTTCTTCCGGTAAAAGCAGCATGTGAGAACCAGGTGTTCAATAACTTTAATGATACCCAATCAACATCCCCGGGGGATCCAGGTTGTTATTTTTCAGATGGCGCCAGTGATGTTTGGTTCAAAATTGTCGCACCTGATGTTCCAAGTCTGACTGTAACGATTTCCAGGATTTTTAATTATTCAACGGAAAGCGGCATTGCCGACGGGGCATTTGCTTTCTATAACGGACAATGCGGAGCATTAAGCTATTTTTATTGTCGTGATGATAATTTCGGGAGTGATTTTCCCCCTTCGTACACATTAAACAGGGGGAACCAATACAATGAATACAATGCCGGAGATACAATTTTCGTCAGAGTATGGGGATATGGAGGAGAACAAGGATATTTCAATATCTGTGCATACTCAGGCAGCTGCTCCGGATCGTTAATCGCCGATGCCGGCACTGACCAGGAGATCTGCGAAGGCTCATCAGTCACGATCGGCGGAAGTTCGTCCGGGAGCAGCTTTCTGTGGGATCCTGCTGCAGGACTTTCAAGTTCTACCATAGCTAATCCTGATGCATCTCCTTCAGTTTCGACGACATATACTCTTATCGCATATGATAATGCCGGCTGTAGTGATGTGGACCGGATGACATTGACTGTTCATGAACTAAGTAATTCACTTGCAGTCAGTGATCCTGCTGTGTGTCTGGGGGAAAACGCCTCAATAGTACTTGCTAATTCTGAACCAGGTGTTTCCTATCAGCTGAGAAATGACAGCGATGATTCTGATGTTGGCACACCTCTGATAGGGACGGGAGGGGATTTGATCTTTCAGGTATCACCATCTTCGACTACCCAGTATAATATTCTGGCCACACGGCTGGATTATATGTGTTCTCGGGAACTGCTTGATAAATCAACAGTAACAGTCAGCCCCAAACCTGCTGCTGTTCTGGGATATGCATATCAGAAACTGATAACCATCGATCATACAAGGGTAAGCGGTGGATCTGACCTGTTAAATTTCCCTGTGCTTATAAATATCTCTTCCTCTCCTGAAAGGGATGACTTGCGATATGTAGCCAACGGAGGAGAAGTGGAAAACATAAATGGGTTTGATATCATCTTCACAGATGAAAATTATAACAGGCTGAATCACCAGGTTGAAACATATGATCCGGTAACCGGGAATCTTCTTGCCTGGGTGAACATGCCGGTCCTTTCTACCTCTACCGATACCAGGATAAGACTGATTTATGGTAATCCCCAGGTTACTGTGGATCCTTCAACATCTGAGGTTTGGAATTCCACATATGCCGGTGTCTGGCATCTGCAAAATACAAATGATGCAACAATTAACAGCAATAATGGAACACCAAATGGTAACGTTGCTCCGGTAAATGGATTTATTGGTAATGCTTATAGTTTTGACGGGTCAGGTGATTATATTTCAATACCTGACAATACCACACTTGATTTAACAAGTGCACTAACATTGTCAGCCTGGATACGACCTGATGTCATAAACAACTGGAACAGGATAGTTGCCAAATCATATGTTACTAACAACCCGCCTTATACAATTTACGGCCTGCTGTTCGATGATGCACAACATACCAGGCTTGAATTGTCTCAGAGTAACACCCAGACCGGATTGAATGGTACCACTGTAATCCCTTCCGGTCAATGGCGGTTTGTGGTAGCAACTTATGATGGGACTACGAGAAATTTGTATGTTAATGGTGTTTCAGCCGGTAGTAGTAATATAGTGAATGGTGATTTTGATCAAAATAATATTCCATTGACAATTGGAGCATCCGGATTCAGCGGCTCTCCTTCTGATTTTTTTCATGGGTTAATCGACGAGGTACATGTACTCAACCAGGCTATAGACCCAGGATGGGTACAAACTGAATATAACAATCAGAGCTCTCCTTCAACATTTTATAATGTCGGGCCACAGGAAGCCTGTTCAGATTATAAGTTTGATAATCTGTGTCAGGGTGCAGTAATAACGTATTCTGTTCCAAATACTATTGGACATACATATCTTTGGACAGTATCAGGAGGCACCCCTTCAGCCACTACGGGGAATAGTATAAATGTTACATGGGACGGATCTTCTCCCTACACAATTCAACTGCAGGAAACCGGAGGAAGCTGTTCAGGGAACTCACTTAATTATAGTGTCTCTGTTACTCCACAACCTGTTGCTCAAACAATTACAAAAGATCCTGATATTTCCGACGTGTGTGTTGCGGCTTCAGTATCTGCCACCTTTTCAGGAGGTAGCGGAGGTATAAATCCTGCCAATGAGTACTATTACAGCGTGGATGCAGGGAGTAACTGGTTCTCTTATACACCTAGCAATCCTTTAAGCAGCCTTACTGTTGGTGCCGGGCGGATACAAATAAGAACACGCCGTACCACCACAGGGACAGGTTGTAATGATACAGGATGGAACACTGTAAGCTGGAATACGGTCCCGCAACCTTCTGGTCCGACACTTAACACAAGGATCCCTGATGCAGATGAGGTATGCGACGGAGAAAATGTATCAGCAACATTTAATCCTGGTTCAGGAGGAAGCGGATGTAGCGATCATTTCCAATATAGCTTTGATGGTACAGGAGTGTGGACAGATTATGTTGAAGGCACCAATCTTAATACAACAGGACATACATCAGTTAGTATAAGGGGTCAAAGAGCCAATTGTACACCAGGGTCGGGATGTACAGGTACTTCATGGGTTGAACTTGTCAATTGGACTGTGAATCCTTTACCATCATTTACTCTCGGGGCTGTTTCTTCTGTTTGTAATACTTCAACTTCTTTTGAACTATCTTATTCAGCAACTGCAAATAATCCCGTCACTTATTCAATAATTACCGGCACCCCTGCTATGGCAGGCTTTGTTCCTGTGACCGATGCTGCCCTGACAGCGTCGCCTCTGACTATAAGTATACCTTCAGGAGTGTCTGAAAATAATTATCAGTTCCTGATTACAGTTAAAAATGCAAAAGGATGCATTTCAGTACAGCAGTCTTTCTCATTGCAGGATTATGAGAACCAGGTGGCTGATGCAGGCCCGGACCAGAATATCTGCGGAAGCCTTAGTACTATTCTCGGAGGTAATGATCCATCCAAAGGTACCGGAACATGGACTTACGTGAGTGGACCAGATGCCACTCCATCATTTAATGATCCTGGTAGCGGAACATCAAATGTTTCAGTCAGTCTTTACGGATCATATGTATTCAGATGGACACTTGTTAACGGAGACTGTTCTACCAGTGATGACGTTTCGATTGATTTCAATGAGGACCCGGCAGGTCTCTCGGCAGGGGCTGACCAGGATCTTTGCGGGACACTAACAACTGCACTTGCAGGAACAGCACATCCATACCAGGCAAGCAGTGATCATGCCGGGAGCACCGGTACCTGGACACAGGTAAGCGGAGTTGGTACTTTAACCTTTACAGATGCCACATCACCAACAACACAGATAACTGCAGATCTCTACGGATCATATG
>CAYYIW010000048.1:0-3139 GCA_964472085.1 uncultured Rikenellaceae bacterium
AAAGTTCGGGTGTGGAAATAATTCTGGCCTTTAAAGGATTTGCCATGTGGGGTGTTTTCCCGATCCTCAGGGAATATATTTCCGGTGCGGCTGCCAGTTCGGTTGATGAAGCACGCCTGTGTTTCGAAGAGATAGGATCGCCGGCTCATACATATTCACCTGTTTACAGGTCGGTTGATTTCCCCGGGATCTTAAAATACAGCTCACATGTAACCTTCAATTCTCTCAATCAGTATCGTAAATTTTGTCAGAACCTGACCAGGGTTCCGGGCAGGATTTCGTCCGGGTTACGGATCAATCCGGAGTTTTCGGAGATAAGTCATGGTATTTACAATCCATGTTCCCCCGGATCACGCCTGGGTGTCACTGCCGAAGAACTAGGAGATTCGGTCCCGGAAGGTATTGAGGGTCTCCACTTTCATGTTCTCTTTGAATCGGATTCATATGCACTGGAAAAGGTACTTAACGTGGTGGAAGAGAAATTCGGTAAATATTTTCCTTATATCAAATGGATAAACATGGGAGGGGGACATCTTATGACCAGGAAGGATTACAACACGGAGCATCTCATAAAGATACTGAGGAGTTTCCGTGAAAAGACAGGATTGCATGTCATCCTTGAGCCCGGAAGCGCCTTTGCCTGGGAAACAGGAGAGCTTGTTGCAACAGTTGAGGATATGGTTGAAAACCAGGGAATAAAAACTGCTATTCTTGACGTATCATTTACGGCACATATGCCGGACTGTCTTGAGATGCCTTATAAACCAAGGATACTGGGAGCATCAGATCCGGTTGATGGTAAACCTGTTTACAGAATGGGTGGTAATTCCTGCTTGTCGGGTGATTTTATGGGCGACTGGACATTGGACAGGGAGCCTGTTCCAGGAGACAGGGTGGTATTCTGGGATATGATCCACTATACCATGGTCAAAACAACAACATTCAATGGTGTTCATCATCCTTCCATTGGCATATGGACATCAGATAATGAATTCCGGCTAATCAGGGAATTCGGGTATGAAGATTATAAGAGCAGGTTGTCGTAAGAAGGTCCTGCGGTCTTGCAGTCATTTATTCTATGGGCAGCTGCCTGGTGGTTAAAGTCTTACGCCCTATGTTTTACTTCTTTCTGTTTATGGTTATGTCAGTAACAAACAGCCTGTTTTTCACTGCCACAGCTTGTACTATTTTTTCTGCAACTTCAGCGGGATCCATATAGCCTGATGTATCACGATCGTGACCGGGCATATTCCAGAAAGCAGTATTCATACCACCCGGATAAACTGCAATAATGTTACGTTTTTTACCTTTGAGTTCAGTACGCAGTGCTTCAGTATATCCCCTTGCTCCCCATTTGGCCGCGCAGTAGATAGTCTCTTCAGCACGACCGTGCAATGCAGATGTCGACATTACATTAACGATTGTCAGCTCTTCTTCTTCCGGGGTTATCCTGAGTATCCCCGAGGTAAGCAATATCATCCCTTTAAGGTTAGCTTCAAAGACAGTATCAATCATAACGGAGTTGGAGGTTTCAGCACCGGCAAACATGCCTTTCCCGGCATTATTGAAAAGGTATTCTACCATGAGATCGTTATCGGTGATATAGTTTTCAACCGCCCTTATATTATCTTCCTTGCCGATATTACATATCAGTCCTTCAGCAAACCCGGTTTCCGGATTAGCTCTAAGCCTGGCAAGAGCTGAGTCCATTTTTTGCCTGTTGCGTCCCAGTATAAGTATATTTTTCCCGCTGTTTTTCAGCAGTGTGGCAATCTCAAGTCCAAGACCACCGGTACCGCCACTTATCACTGAAATTTTTTTCATAGCATACTTTTTTTCAAATATATCATCCAATTACTCCCGAGCCGATAAGTTCATCATCAAGATACCAGGCTGCAAACTGCCCTGCAGTAATTCCTCTTTGCAATTTACTGAATACAATGAAGAGTCCGTTACCTGTTTTAAACAACTGTGCATCCTGCAGAGGCTGCCGGTATCTTATACGTACCTTGTAGTTACGCACTTCGCCGTCAGTCATTTTCATATCCGGCCTTAGCCAGTGTATCTCGTCATTATTTATTAAAAGCCCCTTCCTGTTAAGTCCGGGGTGGGAGTGACCCTCACCAACATAGACAATGTTGCCTGAAACATCGGTCTCAATAACAAACAATGGTTCTTTATGTCCACCGATATTCATTCCCTTCCTCTGGCCTATGGTGAAAAAATGTGCTCCGTCGTGTGTTCCTGCTACCACACCTTGCTGTGGTTTATGAACGAATGGCCGGCACATTTCCCGGAGTTCCTCCACTGTTGCAGTCACGGCTACCGGACCTTCTTTCAGTTCAGGATAAATCGATGTATCTGTTATCTCAATGATATCGCCCTTTTTTGCTTCAAGTTTCTGTTGCAGAAAGGTAGGCAGATGCACTTTCCCAACAAAACAGATCCCCTGTGAGTCCTTCCTTGTGGCAGTGGCCAGGCTAAGCTTCCCGGCAATTTCGCGGACTTCAGGCTTTGTAAGATCTCCAACTGGGAACAATGCTGTGGCAAGCTGTGACTGGCTCAGCTGACAGAGAAAATAACTCTGGTCCTTGTTGGGATCATTACCTGCCAGTAGCCGGTACACAGGTTTTCCGTCTATTATTACCGTGTCCTTCCTGCAATAATGACCGGTAGCCACCATATCTCCTCCGATCTTCCATGCTTCTTCAGCAAAAGAGTCGAATTTTATCTCCCTGTTGCAAAGAACATCAGGATTTGGGGTACGACCCTTTTCATATTCCGAGAACATGTAGTCTACGACTCTCTGCCTGTACTGATCGCTGAGATCAACCATATTAAATGGTATCCCGATCTTTTTTGCAACCATTTCTGCAAACATAAGATCATCTTCCCAATGGCAGTCACTCTGCAGTAATCCCGTGGTGTCGCACCAGTTACGCATAAATAATCCTGTGACATCATATCCCTGTTCCTTGAGCACCCATGCTGCCACGCTGGAATCGACACCTCCCGATAATCCTATGACCACTTTTTTACTCACGCCTCAAAGTTAGGGAAATTTGACAGATGATTTATTTATATGTTACACCGGAATGAATTTTAAAAACCCGGAGTCTGGTTGCTGAATGGCCATTCA
>CAYYIW010000048.1:3239-28236 GCA_964472085.1 uncultured Rikenellaceae bacterium
GTAGTCATTCAGTAGTCATTCAGTAGTCATTCAGTAGTCATTCAGTAGTCATTCAGTAGTCATTCATTGTAATTCATTGTAATTCATTGTAATTCATTGTAATTCATTGTAATTCATTTACGTGCATAATGCAAATGATCATAAATTACAATGCAGCTAAATTACATCCCGAGTACGGGACAAATTACGGCCCGCAGGGCCAAAGTACTATTACCGGATACCGATTACCGCTAACTTAATACCTATTAATGAACACCGATTTCTACAATAATCCGACGTAAAAATTATCGATACGGAAAAATTCCGTAACAAAATTAGGTACCTTTGATTCCATGGGAAAAGGTACGCTGACAATATACAGTGCTTCGGCAGGCTCCGGTAAGACCTTCAGGCTTACCGGTACTTACCTGATCCATCTCTTTAAATCGCGATTTAATTACAGGAGGATACTTGCTGTTACCTTTACCAATAAAGCTACGGCAGAAATGAAATCACGGATCCTTGATCATCTTAACAGGCTGGCTGCAGGAGAATATTCCGATTACCTTGATGACCTTAAACAGTCTACAGGCAGGGATGAAAAATGGATCAGGGATGAGGCAGGTTTGATCCTTGAGAATATACTTCACGATTATACCAGGTTCTCAGTTATGACCATCGATAGTTTTTTCCAGAAAGTCCTGCGGTCTTTTACACGGGAAGCCGGCCTGCATTCTGGTTTCAACATCGAGTTGAACCATGATATAATTCTTTCAGCTGCCATTGATGAGATGATTGCATCCTCCTCCTCAGACAAGCGTCTGTTGAAATGGCTTACAACCTACGCTCTTTCAAACATTGACGATGAAAAGAGCTGGAACATAAAGGGAGGTATCTCCAGGCTGGCGGAGGAACTGTTCAGGGAACAGTTTAAAATACTTTCAGAATCTGAAAGAAAGAACCTTGAGGATAAAGATTTTCTTATCTCTTATATTAATGAAATGAGATCGGTCATAAACCGATTTGAATCAGCACTTGTCGGTTATGGCAAAAAAGCACAGGATGTCTTCTCTTCATACAGCCTTAAAGATGAAATGTTCTTCCAGAAAAGCAGGGGTGTTCCAAATTTCATACGATCGCTTGCTTCAGGTAATTTTAGAGAACCAAACAGCCATGTCAGAGCTATTATGGAGGATCCTCCGAAGTGGTCTTCAAAAAATATTGATCCTCAACTGGATGAGGCAGTAAGAAACGGGCTTGAAACCACACTGAGGGAAGCAATTGGTTTTTATGATGAGAATATTATTGGCTATAACACTGCTAAAGTAATAATGGCAAATATTTATGCCCTCGGTATACTCTCCGATGTATTGCATCATGTACATGTTATAACTACTGCCGAAAACAGCTTCCTGCTTTCCGATGCCGGGTATGTTCTTAACCTGATTACAAAGAGTGGTCAGTCACCTTTTATTTACGAGAAGATAGGAACACGGTATGATAATTTCATGATAGATGAGTTCCAGGATACTTCAAAGATACAGTGGAATAACTTCAGCTACCTGGTTGATAACAGTATGGCTGAAGGTAATGACAATCTTGTAGTCGGTGATGTGAAGCAGTCGATATACCGGTGGAGGAACAGCGACTGGCGTATTCTCGGTCAGGAACTTGAAAGTCTTGTTGACGGTAAACGATTTTTGAAAGAGCCACTGGCTATAAACTGGAGAAGCCGTTCAAATATCATTACTTTTAATAACAGGCTGTTTACGGTGATCCCCAGCCATGTTGATGAGGCTCTAAAAGACCTGTCTCTCCCGGTGTCATTCACCAACCTGTATGCTGAAGCATCTCAACAGGATCCTGGCAGGGAATCCGGTGGTTATGTTAAGATTGAGTATGTGGCAGATGACGTGGATAAATCATGGAAAGACATTGTTATAGAAAAACTGCCGGAAATGGTAGAGTCGTTCCAGGATATGGGTTATGTTGCATCCGACATTGGAATTATTGTCAGGAACAGCAATGATGGATCACTGGTACTCAAATCGATGATAGATTATAGCAACAGATGTTCACAGGAGAAGAAGGCGAAATATAATTATAGCATCGTATCCAACGATTCATTGCTGCTATCTAATTCTCCGGTTATCAATTTTATCATATCAGTGCTGGCTGTAGTTGATAACCCGGACGATATGATAAACAGGGCGGTCATGCTTCGTTATTATCTTGTGGCAACAGGTTTTACAGATGCGGAGGATGTTATGCTTTCAGGTGAGAATCTTGATGAAGTTACAGGTAAATATCTTCCGGATAGGTATGATATATTCCTGAAATCCCTCAGGCAGTTCACCCTTTTTGAGATTGTTGAGCATGTTATCGGTTTCTTTGACCTGGGAAGAGTTAAAGAAAATGTTGCATTTCTTAACTCATTCCAGGACCATATAGTGAACTTCACAGGTTCTGGAACTCCGGATACAGGTGCCTTTCTTGAGTGGTGGACAACATCCGGCAGGACCAGGTCGGTTGTTTTACCTGATAATGAGGAGGCTATGAGGGTCCTGACCATTCACAAATCAAAAGGACTGGAATTTAAGGTAGTCATACTTCCTTTTATTTCATGGAATCTTGATCATCCTTCTTTCAGTCAGCCTGTACTATGGATCAGACCTGGCATAGAACCATTCAGCAGGCTCGGTATAGTGCCGGTGAAATACGGGAGCAAACTAACACAGACTATTTTCAATGACAATTATGCCGAAGAGAAATATTCAGTTTACCTGGATAATATAAATCTGCTTTATGTGGCTTTAACAAGGGCCAGGGATGTTTTATCAGGTTTTGCTCCCCTTACAAGCGAAAAGGATAAATCCATAGCCGGTGTACTTTACAGTGCCTTTTCTGACAGGGAGACCGGAACGGGTAATAAAAGTTACAGGCTGAACGATTACTTCGACAGTGAAAAGGGGGTGTTCGAATACGGTGAAATACCAGCTGACAGGTCAGAAAAGAGAACGATTCCTGATCTTTTCAATCCATCATATACTGTGGGCTATAATAATGAATCACTCAGGCTGAAGCTGCATGGGGAAAACTACTTTTCTTCCGAAGGTGAAGCAGTCAGGAGAAGGATCAATTACGGTAAAATGATGCATTCAATATTCGAAGGTATTAACAGTTATGATGATATAGGCCCGGCAGTAAGAAGACTGGTCATTGAGGGTATTCTTCCTGAAGACGAGTCAGGGGAGATTGAAAACAGGGTCAGGGAGCTTGTCAGGGAGCCGGTAATCTCAGAATGGTTTGACCCAGGAAATGAAGTGATGACAGAGGCTGCCATTCTTCTGAGAACAGGCAATACCCGCAGACCAGACAGGGTGATATTCAGGGATGGCAAAGTAACAGTAATTGATTTTAAATTCGGAGAGGAACATACACATCATATTGACCAGGTCAGGCAATACAGTTCCCTTCTGGGAGATATGGGATACAGTAATACTGAAGCTTTTATCTGGTATGTTGACAGGAATAAAATAGTAACAGTTTAAATGACAGTTGTTAATAAAGTAAAAGTATATCCATGGGGGCATGAACGCAGGTTCAATGCCTATTCCAATTATTTCAGGAAGCTATACGGTGCAAGGATACAGAAAGTATCAATTGATGCTGGTTTTACATGTCCCAATCGTGATGGAACAAGGGGAAGAGGAGGCTGTACTTACTGTAACAATGATGCTTTCAACCCATCTTACTGTATTCCTGAAAAATCTGTATCTCAGCAAATAGAGGAGGGGATTGAATTTCATAAAAGGAGGTATTCTGAAGCATCTTCCTATTTGGCATATTTCCAGGCTTATTCAAACACATATGCTGAAGTTGAAAAGTTGAAGATTCTATATAAAGAGGCACTGGCTTGTCCTGGAATAAAGGGTCTTATAATAGGCACAAGGCCGGATTGTATCAGTGACGAGGTACTTGAATATCTGCAGGTACTGGCAGAAAAATGTTATCTGGCTGTTGAATATGGTATTGAATCGTGTTATAATAAAACTCTTGTACGGATTAACCGTGGTCATACATTTGAGGAAGCAAAGGAAGCTGTTGAAAAGACTGCTGCACTGGGAATAAAGACTGGCGCCCATTTCATTTTTGGTCTTCCCGGTGAAACCAGGGAAGCCATGCTGGAGGAAGCTGATATAATATCAAACCTCCCTCTGACCACCGTTAAATTTCACCAGTTACAGATCATCAGGGGCACAGCAATGGAAAATGAATACAGAATTAAACCTTCAGATTTTAACCTTTTCTCATGGGATGATTATCTTGATTTTATAATACTTCTCCTTGAAAGGTTAAACCCTGATATTGTAGTGGAGCGACTGACAGGAGAGGCCCCTCCCAGGTTTCTTGCTGTTAACGCATGGGGGAAAAAAAGAACTGATCAGATAGTGAGCCTGGTTGAAAAAAGGCTTGAGGAACTTGATACCTGGCAGGGAAGGAAATATGAAGTTAAAAGTTGAAAGTTATAAAGTTGAAAGTTGATAAAGTAAGGGTACGAAGTGCAGGGTGCAAGGTATTTGTAAGAAATCCCCTGCTTGGAGGTCCAGATTACTATCGGGATGGGGTTGGTTTGTTGTTAAAGACGTAAGACTTATGACATATTAAATAAGCAGAACCGGATAAAATGACATATTTCCTGGAGAGAATAGCAGGGGCACTTTATAATGAATTCGGCAACACGCTGAACAGGCATTGCCTTGTATTTCCAAGCAGGCGAGCCGGGTTATATTTCCTCCGGTACCTGTCGGCATGTACTGACAGGCCGGTCTGGGTTCCGGCTATTATGACCATTAGTGATCTCTTCAGGTCCTTCTCACCATTACAGGTACCTGGAAATGAGTTGTTGCTGGCTGAGCTTTATAAGGTTTACAGGGAGCTTAGAAAAACAGCAGAATCTTTTGATGAGTTTTATTTCTGGGGTGATATGCTCCTGGATGATTTTGATGATGTGGATAAATACCTCGCTGATGCTTCGCTGTTATTCAGGAATGTGGAAGATATAAAAGATATTGACCGGCTTTTCGGCGGGCTTACTGAGGAACAGGTTGAGGTTATAAGAAGGTTCTGGATCAATTTTAACCCGGAACAACCGACGAAAGAAAAGAAGGGCTTCATAAATATATGGTCGGTTCTCTTTCCTCTGTATACAGAATTCAGGAAGTCACTCAGGCAAAAGAACCTGGCATATGAAGGAATGATCTTCAGGGATATCGCCACCGGTGAAGGCGACGCTACAGGTGTCTCAGACGAGTGGGACCGTGTTCATTTCATAGGCTTCAACGCCCTTAATGAATGTGAAAAAGCAATTATGAAGAGGTATAAGAAAGCTGGTAAAGCACTTTTTTACTGGGATTATGATCTGTCTTATATTAATGAGGGTAAAATTAATTCAGCAGGTTATTTTATGAGGGAGAACCTGGAAAGGTTTGGAAATGATATGCCGGGTGACTGGAGGTATGATACAATATTGTCTGCTTCACGGACGGATGTATCCAGAAAGGTGATAGAGACCTCTTCTGACGTGGCACAGGTGAAGTTAATAACAGGCCTGATATCAGGTATGCCCGGAATAAACCCGGATAATGCCCATCATACAGCCGTTGTATTAGCGGATGAGAACCTGCTGCTTCCGGTTCTTTCGAGCCTCCCGATAAAAGCTGGTGACATCAACATAACAATGGGATATCCACTGAAGCAAACGGTTGTATACACACTGCTGAGGCATATGATGGATCTTCAGAATAATGCAGAGGTTACTGAGGGGGGTATCAGGTTCAACTATAATGATGTGGCCGCGATATTGAAGCATAGTCTCATTACCGGTATCATGGATGAATCAGAAAAGGGAATTCTCAGTTCTTTAACTGACAGCAATATGGTGTCAATCCCAATCGCATTCTTTTCTGCAAGCAACAATCTCAGGCTAATTTTCTCGCGACCCGGAGATCCTTTATCCATGTCTGAATATTTCAGGGAGGTATTATCATCAATAGCAGGCGGTCTTCAGTCGTATGAAGGCGACACCATGCAGCTAAATATTATCAACGAGTTCATATACAGGGTGGTACTCTCCATCAACCGCCTTGATACTGTTGTGCGGGACGGAGATATTGTTTTTACAAATGAGACTTATCTAAGAATACTCGACAGACTTCTTAGACAGCAGACCATACCATTTTCAGGCGAACCTCTTTCGGGTATCCAGATTATGGGATTGCTGGAAACAAGGACACTTGATTTTAAAAACCTTGTCATATTGTCTGTAAATGAGGGTGTTTTACCTGCTATCTCTGCAGGTTCTTCATTCATTCCGTTTGCTCTTAGGGAGGCATTCAGATTGCCTTCTCTCAATCACCAGGAATCAATCTATGCCTATCATTTTTACAGACTGCTCCAGAGAGCTGAAAATGTGACTTTTGTATATAATTCAAATTCGGAGGGTCTGAGAAACGGTGAGATGAGCAGGTTCCTGATACAGATGAAGTATGATCCTTCACTGAAACCTGAATTCCTGAATCTCAATTTCGAGATAAAGACTGGTAAAGCTATTAGGGAAATTCTCCCAAGGAGTGAGGATCACTATAGACTGCTTCATGATATGTTTATAGAAGGAGAGAAGTCTCTGTCACCATCAGCGGTCAATACCTGGTTAAACTGCCGGATGCAATTCTATTATCGCTACGTGAATGGACTAAGAGAACCCGAAAGTGTTACTGCTGATATTGATCCTGCCATTTTTGGAAATATCCTGCATGGAAGCATGAAGTATGTATACGAAGGTTATCGCAACGAAATAATATCAAATGACCTCCTGGAATCGCTGATCAGGAACAGAAACCTGTTGAAAGAAATTACAGACCGATCAGTAAGGGAAAATTTCAGAAAGGATGATAATATGGTTGTTTCCGGTAACGAAATGATAATTCGGGAAATCCTTCTTACTTACCTGGAAAGGATACTTAAAATGGACAAACAATACACTCCGTTTACAGTACTTGACCTGGAGAGCAATTTCAGTTTCCCCCTTAATTTTAAAGAAGATGGTTCAGACAGGACGGTAATAACGGGAGGAATCATAGACCGTATTGATATATGTGAAGGTACTACGAGGATAGTGGACTACAAGACCGGCAATATTGCTGATTCTATTTCTTCTGTAAATGATCTTTTTAATGACAACAGGGATAAGAGTAATAAGAAAGTTGACGGATGGCTTCAGACTCTTATCTATTGCGAGGCATATATTTCAAAACATGAGGGTACAAAGGTAAGGCCATCTGTATATAAGGTAAAATCGATGCCAGGGGGAATCCCTGATGACAGGCTTATATTGAAACCCGACAGACAAAGTGAATTACATGTGGATGATTATTCCATGGTCAGGGATGAGTTTATGGAAGGATTAAAAAACATTACCGGCATCATTTTTGGAAAGAATGAACCCTTTACCATGACCTCCGATAAATGGCGGAAATGCTCTTTCTGTGAATACAGGAACTTATGTATGAGATAAAGACTATTTCTCCATCTCACTTTGAAGATAAGCCATTTTTATTGCAGTGATCGCTGCTTCATCTCCCTTATTGCCAAGCTTTCCGCCTGCCCTGTCGAGAGCCTGCTGTTTATTGTTTGTGGTGAGTACACCAAAGATAAAGGGTAAATTGTATTCAAGATTTAACTGGGTAATACCCTGTGTAACACCCTGGCAGATATATGTAAAATGGGGTGTTTCACCCTGAATAACACAGCCCAGGCATATAATGGCATCCATGTCGTCATATTCTGCAAGGAACTGTGCTCCAAGAGTCAGTTCAAAACTTCCCGGAACATGTTTGATGATAATATTGTCGCTACTGGCTCCGTGGTTCTTAAGAGTAGCGACTGCTCCGTCGAGCAGTGCCCATGTCACATCTTTGTTCCAGTCGGATACAACGATGCCAAATCTCATTTCCAGGGCATCCGGTACTGATTCCGGATCGTAGGCTGATAAATTTACTGTACTCATATCTTATCCTGAAATAAAAAACGCATCAGACGTTGAAACAAAGGAGCCGGATGCGTTATATTCTGAGTGTTCAGGTCTGCTACTCACTCATAAGCATCTTAACCCTTGCAATATATTTGTCAATTATCATTCCCTCAGTACTCTCAGGGTATTCGTTTTTTATCCTCTCATATAATTTAAGCGCATCGGGATATTTCTGTGACAGTTCATAAAGCTCGGCTGCTTTCATCAGGAATAATGGTGTATTGAAAGAGTTATCTGCATAATCAGCAGCCTCGAGATATTGAGTAATGCCTTTTTCGGTATTTCCAAGCTCTACATAAGCATCGCCTATCGCACCGATAGCAAGCGATGCAATTAGTTTATCCTTTTTGGAATATTTAGTGAGATAATCAATTGCTTCCTGGTAGTCCCCCAGGTGCAGGTAACATATACCTGCACTGTAAAGCGCAAGATTACCTGTATTGGTGTGCTTATAATTGTTAGCTATATCCAGGAAACCAAGATAGTTACCATCTCCGTTCAGAGCCAGGTTAAGAGAATCCATTTCAAGGTACCTTTCTGCCTGGTATATCTGTGATTGTGCCTCATTATTCCTTTTATTAAAATAAAGCTTTCCAAGCCATACCAGGCCAACAATAACCACAATAACACCTAATACGATTAACAGCGACTTATAATTCTCTTCAAGAAATTGCTCTGTTTTTGTCAGTGTTTCCTCAACACTCGAGAAAGTCTGTGGATTTGCATCCTTTTTCTTCTTAGCCATACTGGTCTGTAGTGTTTAACTTCAAAATTTTAACTCCGCAAAAGTAATTTTTTTCAGGTAATTAAAAAACATTTCTATTAATGATTTGGAACTTTCTTAACTTTGAGGGCCGGTCATTACATTTTTTGTCCGCTGTTGTTAATAATTGGAGTAATGTATCTTAAGAAACTGGGTCTGACAAATTTCAAGAACTACGAGCTTAATGAAATTGAGTTCAGTTCAAGGATTAACTGCATTACCGGGAATAATGGAGTGGGTAAAACAAATATCCTGGATGCCATACATTACCTGTCACTTACGAAAAGCTTTTTCAACAGCATAGACAGTATTAATGTAAAGCATGGAGAGGAATATTTCATTACACAGGGGACATTTGTCAGGAACGGTACTGATGACCAGATTTACTGTGCTTTTCAGAAGCAAAAACAAAAGTTGCTTAAAAGAAACGGGAAGGAATACCAGAAATTATCTGATCATGTTGGCAGGTATCCTGTGGTTATGATGTCTCCGGCCGATAGTGCTCTTATTACTGAGGGCAGTGAGGATCGGCGGAAATTTATAAATAAGATTATAAGCCAGTATAACAGTGAATACCTGGAAGCCGTACTCAGGTATAGCAAGGCTTTGCAGCAGCGAAACAAGCAGCTTAAGGACTTCAGGGCTTCCGGGAGATTTGATGCTGATGTCCTGTCGATTTGGGATTCGCAACTGGTAAAATATGGCAGTTATATTCATAAGGAAAGACAGTTGCTCGTAAATGAAATGATACCTGTCTTCCAGGAATATTATACCCTGATATCTTCGGGAAAGGAAAAAGTGAAACTAACATATCGTTCCCATCTGTCGGATGGAGATTTTACCGAAGCACTCAGGGATTCGCTGGAAAAGGACAGATACCTTGAGTATACCACTGTAGGAGTTCATAAAGACGATCTGGTACTTGAGATGGATGGTTATCCTGTAAAATCCATAGGATCACAGGGACAACAAAAATCCTATCTTGTTGCACTTAAGCTGGCCAAGTTCGATTATATAAAGAGTAAAGCAGGTTTCTCACCAATTCTGCTCCTTGATGATATATTTGATAAATTTGATGCTGACCGTGTGGAGCAGATAATAAGGCTGGTGGTGAATCATCGTTTCGGACAGATATTTATTACTGATACACACCAGGACCGTGTAAGGAATATCCTGGTATCGCTTGACTCCGATTATAAGCTTTTCAGGATATCCGGCGGCAGTGTGGAAGATATAACTTGAGATAAAAGAACTGACGATGAGAAGGAGTAAGACCATTTCGCTCGCCGAAGCCATGAAAGATTATATCGATGAGATGAATTTTGGTGAAAAGCTGGATGAAGCGGGTGTACTTAACTCCTGGGACGAGGTTGTAGGAAAAGCAATAAGTCTCAGGACCAAACGTATATATTTCAGGGATCATGTGCTGTATGTCCATCTAAGTTCATCTGTTGTGAGAAATGAACTTGTGATGTTGCGACAGGAACTAAGAAATAAGCTTAATGAGAAAGCAGGTTCTGAAGTAATAAAGGATATAGTTCTTCGTTAAGTGTCGTATATTTTCGGAAAACAGCGATCTGATATGCCACGTTGATTCAAGGAGGAGATCAGGAAATTGTATATTCCTTACCCCTGATAACGATGTTCTTTCGGAAATTTTTATCTGATCTGAAAGTAAAAGTGCTTCCGTCAGCTTTAAGGGTTACTTTATGCTTGTCTATCTCAACGGAAAGGGGGAGTGATTCGCTACGTTGGTGAATGAAATCAGCGAGAAGCAAAGCCTTTTCAACACCATCGCCTCTCCTGAAATTCCAGACTTCATCTGGTAAAGCAAGTCTTTGTCCATCATATATCGATTCATCGGGGAAACTGAGGAGCATTGTATATATATCTTCTGCCACCTCCCCGTTAAGATCATTGAAACAGACCGGATTCCTTTCAATAGCAGCTTTGACAAAGGGAAGCCAGTCAATCAGATCCATCTGCCGGTATACATAAAGCGCAATGAGAGCTGTTTCCGATTTGTCGCTGTGTTTCATAATCTTTGAAATGATCCTATCGCGATCATCGTCAGTACTGATCTCAATCTGACCTGAACCGGAATAGTTCTTTACAGGGTCCGGCAGTCGTGGATCCATATGGATAAAGGTTCCGATCTCTGAGAACATCGATTCAATAATATCCCTGAAGTTATCCCCTGCTTTACTGATGAATTTTTCTTTATATTCCTCCAGTGACCTTCCCGGTTCACAATTGAGTATGTCCTCAAAATCGTTAAGCAAGAGTTTGCCAAATACAGGACTCAGATGAAACTCTTCTCCTTCTATTTCCATAATGAGCGAATCCCTCATATCAGGTGATGTGTTGTACTTGCTTATATGTTCATATTCAAACAGTATTTCAAGAAGGATGTACCTGTGTTTTCCCGATAGGTCAGATCTGAATTGGAAAAGTGTCTTGTATTTAGATTTAAACCTCAGAAAATTTATGAATATCAGGCTTGTAAGATGGGTGTCGAGAAATTCCCTTAATTTTTCAGCAAAACTGTCATAAGCCTTTTTATCTATTGTGGCTTCTCTGAACAGGGTATGGATGTATCCTGATATGTGAGAGACAATGGTGATCTTTTCATTTTCCATAGCCCTTCTTGCCTTTTCTGAGAGTGAGGTACCGTTGTACCACATGTTTTTTGTAACAATTCGGCGGTTGTTAGTTATCAGACCTTCCTTTTTCATAATGAAGTTCTGAGAGTGAAGCGGCGTTGCAATCAGGAATATTTTTTCAAGAGGGATCCTGCCTATAACGAACATGGCAGCGGCATAAAGAGCTGCCAGTGAAACACATTCCCCGGCTCCTGATGTAAAATTCTCTTTGTACCTGAAAGCACCCATTGCTTCAACGGTCTCGGTCTTCCAGTAAGGTATTATATCTGAATCATATTTGTCCAGGCCGAAATGCTTTCTTATATCAATGTCGAAATAATACCTGTCTCCTTCGTATCCAAAAAGTGCATTGGATTGCCTCAGCATGTTTATATCGAAGAAGTCAGAAAATCTTTCTATTTCTGTACTTTTTGTTGTCAGACCCCAGGTTGCCAGGTCGAGATTGAAGACATAGTTCTGTATTATATACTGTTTTATCCTGTTTACCTTGTAGTTGAAGTTTCTTCTATCTATATCCCTGAACCATGGATCTTTTCTCCATTTCCATATTTCAGGAGACATTATATTGGCAATGATAAGCGGATAAAAAAGATCCGGGAATATGAATATCTCCATGTCCGACAGGGTAAATGCAGAGGAATATTTCTCCAGTGTTTTACTGTCGGTTAAATCTATACTATGTTTTAATGTCATTTAGCAGCTAAGAAATTACTAATCAAATAACACAAAACCAGTATAAATGTTTATCAGAATCTTTCTGTTTCACGGAAGAAAAAATCAGCTTCTCTTTTTGCATTTTCAGGACTGTCTGAACCGTGTACGGCGTTCATCTGTACCGATACGGCATAGAGTTTTCTTATTGTGCCTTGTTCAGCTTTGGCAGGATCGGTGGATCCTATAAGCTTTCTGAACTCTTCAACAGCATTTTTATGCCTAAGTATCATTACAACAACCGGACCGGATGTCATGAACTCAACCAGTCCCTCAAAAAAAGGTTTGTCTTTATGAACCTCATAGAATGATTTGGCCTGTGGCAGGGTCATTTTTACCATGCGCATCGCTGATATCTCAAATCCGGTTTCATTGATCATTGCCATGATAGGACCCGTTTTTCCGGTCCTGACAGCGTTGGGTTTTATTATAGAAAAAGTAAAATCGTTACTCATTGTACAGGTATTTTGATAATTAACAATTGAAGTAGTCTTAAGGAATATGTTTATCTTTGACCACTTATAAAATTAGCTTCAAAAGTGGAGGATTTATCCGAATATACAAAAGAATTATCGAAACTTTTCAACACTTCCGGTAATATACTCCTTATATCGCATGTTAATCCTGACGGGGATGCGATAGGGTCCCAACTTGCTCTTTATCAATATTTAAAGAGCAATGGGAGGAATGTCGGAATGTTCACTCCCAACAATATCCAGGAGTTCCTGAAATGGATGGACGGTGCTTCTGAAATATGTATTTATATTAAGGAGCGTAGAAGGTGTCGTGATATGATTGAAAAGGCAGACCTTATTGTGATGTTCGATTTTAATCAGTCTAACAGGCTTGGCGAAGCCGAGCCTTATGTCAAACGATCGCATGCAAGGAAAATTATCATTGATCATCATCTGAATCCCGCCGATTTTGCCGACCTTGTTATTTCCGATCCTTCAAAATGTTCAACTGCCGAACTTGTCCATGAACTCGTTAACGGGATTAATGGTAAGCCATTTATAAACAGGTCTTATGCTGAAGCTCTTTATGTGGGGATTGTGACTGATACGGGCAATTTTGAGCACGGGTCATATTCGTCCAGGACTTTCAGGATAGTAGCAGATCTTCTTGATACCGGACTGGAAAAAGAGAAAATTCTGAATCTTATTTATAAGAATTTTTCCACTAACAGGTTACGCCTGCAGGGTTTTGCCCTTAATAAACGAATGGTTGTTCTTCCGGAATACCATACTGCCTATATTTATCTCTCGAAGCAGGACCTTAAGGAATTTAACCATGTGAAGGGTGATACTGAAGGATTTGTAAATATGCCTCTGTCAATTAAAGGGATATATTTCTCCGCAATGTTTATTGAAAAGGAAGGATTTATTAAACTCTCATTCAGATCATCAGGCAGTTTCCCTACAAATACGTTCGCATCTGAATATTTTTCAGGAGGAGGCCATATGAATGCATCAGGCGGTGAATACAGGGATACCCTTGAAAATACAATTGAGTACTTTTTACGTTCTCTTAAGGAGATCAAAGTTGATTTTTAGAGTTATTTCAGGTGAATCTGGCAACTGACAAAATAATATCCATATTACTGCTGATGTGTACTATACTGGTAGCATGCGGGAACAACAGGAAAGAAAAGGCCGGGATTAATAAACCCGGGAAGGAGGAAATGGTTGATCTGAACAGGTATTTTGTTCAGAAGGACAGGGAGAGGATCCAGAACTATATTGAGCGTAAAGGCCTGCATATGAAAGAGTCGCCCACCGGTTTGTGGTACGATATAACCAATGAGGGGACAGGCAGGTATTGCAAGGAAAAGGATAAGGTGATATTTGATTATGATTGTTCGTTGCTTGACGGTACAGAATGCTATTCATCAAGGGATCTTGGACCGAAGGAAGTGGTACTCGGAAGAAGTGAAATGGAACAGGGTCTTGATGAAGGATTAAAAATGCTTAAGCCCGGAGCTGATGCAATTTTTATCATTCCTCCATTCCTTGCATACGGGTTGCTGGGTGACAGAAAAAAAATACCACCCAGGGCAGTTTTGGTTTACAGGATATATAACGTGCGCATTGAATAATATTATGGACATATTTACGTTTTTGATAAATATTTGATACTTAAATTCTGATTTAACTATGGCAGGAAAGAATTATTTTAAAGCTTTATGGCTTCCGGTTACTTTTCTTTTAGTCTTTCTTTATTCGTGTAATCCTGCGAGGCAGTATGAAAAGGAGGAAGAATCACAAATTCAGGATTACCTGTCAAAGAATCCGGGACTGCATTTTGAGTTAAAGCCGAGCGGACTGTATTATTACGATGTTAGCGTCGGGACAGGCATTACGCCTGTTGCCCATGACACTGCTTACGTCATGTATACAGCTAAGTTCCTGAACGGGAACGTCATTGATACAAATGTTGGTACTACGGATACTCTTATCTTTGCTGTTGACGAAGGAGGAATGATCAAGGGTTTAGATGAAGGAATAACCTATATGAAAGGAGGAGGTACCGCCCTGCTTCTGATACCGTCATCACTGGCTTATGGTCCAACCGGATTTTATAATATTGGAGGCTATACTCCACTGTTATTTGAAGTGTACCTTTCCAGGGTAGTCCAGGGTCCGGGTCCGGGTAAATAATATTATTTCAACAAGAAAATAACAAGCTTTCCGTTTAAATCCGGAGGATTTTTTCGCCATTCTTCTATCCTCAATGTTCTTATGTGTTCAGTATCGAGGGTTATATCTGCTGCGATACAAAGCTGAGTGTCATTCCTGCATACTGAGAGCAGTGAATCAGCCAATTTCTGTGCCCTGTAGGGAGTTTCCATAAATATCTGCGTATATCCTCCTCCTGTCTTTTTTTCAAGTTCCCTGATCTTTGCTGTTCTTTCTGCCGGTTTTACAGGGAGATAACCACTGAAGGTAAACTGCTGTCCGCTGAATCCCGATGATATCAGTGCCAGGATGATGGATGACGGACCGCTCATCGGAATCACCTGTATTTTTTTATGGTGTGCCAATGCCACAATCCTGGCACCCGGATCTGCGACACCTGGCAATCCTGCTTCACTCATAAGTCCGCAATCGGTGCCTTTCAGAACCGGTTCCAATAAAGAAGAAACATCAGCATCGGCTGTATGCTCGTTGAGCTCATAAAATATAGTATCATCAATGGGGAACTTACTGTCAATCAGCCTGAGGTATCTTCTGGCACTCCGAATATCCTCAACAATAAAAAAACGCAGTCTTCGGGTTATATCAAGCACTTTTAAGGGTATGACCTTCGAAAAGTCATTTCCTCCCAAAGTAACCGGTAGAAGATATATTGTGCCTTTCAATACCTGAATTTTACAAAGTCAAATATAAGAAATAAACCCGATGCCGCTGCAACTGCAATATTTAGCATATCTTTTGAAAAATACTTAATTTTAATATAGGTTTGTCATGAAATAAACATGCTGTGAAAATAACATTTCTCGGAACAGGAACATCACAGGGAGTTCCGGTTATTGCATGTGAATGCGATACCTGTCTTTCAACCGATCCGCATGATAAAAGACTGCGCACCTCTCTTCTGCTGGAAACCAGGGATACTGTCCTTCTGTTTGACGCAGGTCCTGATTTCAGACAGCAAATGCTCACTCATCATGTTACCAGGCTTGATTCTATCCTTCTAACTCATGAACATAAAGACCATATAGCCGGTCTGGATGATGTACGGGCTTTCAATTATAAAAGCAAGGATGCCATCGATATCTATGCTGAGGATAGGGTGCAGAAAGCGGTCAGAAATGAATATTCATATGTTTTTTCGGAATACCAGTATCCCGGAATTCCTAAAATGAGACTTAATCAGATTCCCGATCACGAATTCAGTATTAAGGGCGTCAGTATTGTTCCGATAAGGGTCTTTCATTACAGGTTACCCGTTTATGGATTCAGAGTTGGGGATTTTGCTTACATTACTGATGCAAATTACATTCCGGAAGAAAGCAAGAAAAAACTTTTCGGAGTAAAACGCCTGGTGATTAATGCTTTAAGAAAGGAAAAGCATATTTCTCACTTTAGCCTGGGGGAAGCCATCGATTTCATCGGGGAGATATCTCCTGAAAAAGCTTATATTACTCATATAAGTCACATGATGGGGAAGTATTCAACCGTATCCAGAGAATTACCTGAGGATGTTATGCTGGCTTATGACGGACTTACCCTGGAATTTGATGATTGACAGCCTATTTTCTCCTTCTTTTTTTGAAAGTGCTGTTCAGTTTTCTCTGGTATTGAGGTGAGAAGTAAAAGCGATTACGCCCAAGCTGTTCAGTATTTACCTTAGATGCAGCCCTTCTTTTTCTGTAATATGGATTCTTCCTGGTTGATGCACATGAAATTGCTATCAAAATTAAGAGGGTGATCAGCAGGCACTTTGTTATCTTGGAAAAGTTAGACATGCTCACATCTTAATTTGAATGGATTTTAAAAATACAACTAATTTGATAAATAAGAAATAAATGCAGGATTATTATTTTTTTAAAACAGCCCCGGGAAAAGATTTTTTTAATGACGAGTAAGTTTTAACTTGCATTCGGAATCCACGATTTTTAAGATTGAGGATTGGACCAGGTGCAGGACCGGGACTATTGATATTTAAGCTAGTTATTCAATAACCATGTTTTCTGTTCCTGACAGCCTGTATATTAATTCATCAGTACAATTTTGGGAAATTATATGTTAATCAGGAAGAATTTTTCAGCCACAAGAGTACTCTGCCTTATCTGCATGGTATCAATCTTGTCCGGAATCCATGTCAAAGCACAGGTTTTTAGAGGATTTAAACTGGAAGGCAGGTATGGCCTGAAAGTTAATGGCCTGGTATTTTCTGATAGTAGCAGTATATCCCTGCCGGGAATACGTCCTCTTTTTAGTTTCCAGCTGAATGACAGGCATTTCAGTTCGGGTAATATTATTGCCGGGGCGAAAGACAACAAATACTTCCAGACCTATGATGATGGACTTTATGTGACTACCACAATAAACACCGGTACAGATACCGGCATTAGCGGGGAGATCCTGTTTGAGAACAGGGGAGGGGATACAGTGACAATTAGCAATGTTGTTCTATTCGGTGAAAATGACAGCTCGGTATATATAACCGGTTACGGGCCATCCGGACTTGCAAGAGCATGTCTTTTCAGACCTGGTTACCGGCCTCTCAGAGTTATTCTGCCCGATAATGCCTGGGAAATGGGATATTGTTCTTTCCGGATCAGTAAAGATCTTTCAATTTGCGGGATAGTCCGCAGGACATATGTGTCAGTAGGGAAAAGTTTTCGTTATTCAACGGTTCTGTATCCCAACACACGGGTAACCTATACTTTCCATGCTGATATTTTCACGGGTGTTTGGCAGAATGGATTGCGTCTTATGTTTCGGGACAGGTACCTGTATGATCTTGATAAATTTGATAATACCCTCTATGAACGCAAAGACCTTGCATGGATAAGAGGTGCCTATCTCATTGTTCTGCAGATGGCCTGGGATAAGGATTTTTACGATCGCTCTACCGGAAAATATACTTTCCCGGAAGTTATCAGAAATGGCCTTTCGAAGTTTGGGAAAATAGATGTTTACGGTATCTGGCCCACATGGCCGCGACTTGGGCTGGATCAGCGTAACCAGTGGGATATGTACGGAGATCTGCCTGGAGGTATCCGTCAACTCAGAAATTTTGTTCAGATGTCAAAACTGACCGGGACAAGGTTTTTTATAGCTTATAATCCCTGGGACAACAGTACAAGACAGGAGAATCATTATAAAGGTATGGCCAGACTACTGGAGGAGACTGATGCCGATGGTGTGGTGCTGGATACCCAGGGAAGTTCAAGCTATGAATTGCAGGCTGCTGCAGACAGTGTAAAAGGAGGAGTGATTATGTATTCGGAAGGTATGGCTGTGCCAAAGTACATGCCAGGGATAATATCCGGAAGAGTACACAATGCAATATATCTAAGCCCTGAACTTAATCTTAATAAACTTATCAAACCCGATTTTTCAATTTTCAGGGTGTGCGATGTCGGGGAAGATATCATCCACAGGGAACTGGCCATAGCATTCTTTAACGGCTATGGCAGTGAACTGAATATGTTCCGCCCCGGTAAGAGAGATGATAATTACAGGAAAGACATGGATTATCTTGCTAGTACAACATTTGTACTGAGACAGAACAATGATGCTTTCCTTGATAAGAACTGGACGCCTCTTATTGGAACAAAGAGTGATAATATCTATGTTAACAGGTGGAACTCGGGTAAGAAGACTATATATACAGTCCTGAATATGAAACCGGAAGGTTATAATGATAACCTGTTCAGGGTACCCGACACTACCGGGCGACATTTTGTATCAATATGGAACCATAACGAGCTGAAACCCGTAAGATCTGTAAAAGGTTTCTACATAAAGGCTGAAGCAACAGGATGGAATGCATCATTTGCCGGTACAAGAAAAGAAGGCTCTGTTGATTGTATAGGAGAATTTCCGCGGCTGATAAAATCTTATTTAAAGGGTGATTCACTGAATATCAGGCTTGGTAATGCAGGTAAGGTGCTTATTTACAAGGGAATACCATCATTTCAGTCGGAATTTAAGGAGTTTGATGCTTTAAATGATACAACGGTCAGCATCAAAAGTCTCTTTGGATATTATGAGGGTAAGATTGTGATCCAGCTTATAAAAGACAACCTTCTCAAAGATGAAAGAGTTTATAATCTTGAAGGAGGTAAGCCCTGGATAATAAGCAGTGTTCTCAGGACAAAAAGGGCGATTTCAAAACCGGAAGATATGGTCCTTGTTCCAGGAGCAAATATTTTGCTAAATCTTACATCGAATGATGATTTTGTTCCATATCCCGATCTTGGAACTGACAGTATAAAGGTTGACAGTTTTCTCATTGACAGGTTCCCTGTAACCAACTCACAATACTATGATTTTGTCAGTCAGACAGGTTATTGGCCGGCGGATACAACCCGGTATCTGAGAAACTGGGAGAGCGGAATGTATAAGCAGGGGCAGGAGAATTATCCTGTTGTATATCTAAGCTATGAAGATATGCAGGCTTATGCAAAGTGGGCAGATAAGCGCCTTCCCACCCAGCCTGAGTGGCAACTGGCCGCCCAGGGAACCGATAACCGCATGTGGCCGTGGGGTAATGAGTTTCATGGTACATACTGTAACAATTCGTTTGAGAAGCCCACACCGGTTGATGCATTCATGAAAGGACAGAGTCCGTATGGAGTAGCCGATCTTGTAGGTAATGTTTGGCAGATGACAAATGATATGTACTTTGATGGGAATTATTATTTCACCATAATACGTGGTGGCAGCTATTATAAGCCTGATTCAAGCTGGTGGTATGTTAAGGGTGGTCCTCAGCCTCTAAACAAGACACAGATGATGCTACTGGTATCTCCGGGCTTTGACAGGAGTGCCACGGTCGGTTTCAGGTGTGTCAGAGATGTTGATACAGGCCGCATGAGAGATAGAAAATAGCTGGTTGCTGCAACTGATTTCTCAATCAGGCCGGCTCTTTTCAAAGTAGCTGTTTACAGTTAATCAGTGTCAGGAAATCCTTCCTGCACCATTTCCTATGGATGGTTTGTAGAAATCGGGAACCAGCCCGGTTTTTTTCTGGTAAATAGCAGAAAGGTCGGCGATGAATTCACCAACATACTCTTTTTTAACAATGCTTACAGTACAGCCCCCGAAACCTGCTCCTGTCATTCGTGTACCGATAACTCCCTTGATCTTCCTGCCTTCGTAAACGAGTGTATCCAGTTCCTTCCCGGTCACTTCATAATCATCTTTAAGAGAATCATGCGACTGGTTCATCAGTTCTCCAAACCGTTCAATATTATTATGTTTCAGTACTTCCACGGCTTCAAGTACCCTGCCGTTTTCACTGATGACATGCCTGGCTCTTCTCAGAAGTACCGGATCCTTAATATAAGTTCCAAGCTGGGGGATCTCTTCAACGGTAAGCTCACTAAGGTTGCGAACCGGCTTGTATGCCTGAAGCAGCTCCATAGCTTTTTCACATTCAGCACGTCTTTCATTGTATTTTGAATCGGTAAGACCCCTGCGTTTGTTTGTATTTGTTATTATAAGCGAATAATTACTGAGTTTTACCGGGACATTCTCAAAATCCAGTGTATCACAATTCAGAAATATAGCATGATCTTTTTTCCCGTAGCCTACTGCAAACTGATCCATTATGCCACAATTCATACCCACAAACTCATTTTCGGCCCTCTGGCTCATTTTAACCATGTCCATAGTACTGATGCCGGCACTGAAAAGGTCATTCAGTGCGACAGCGGTCACCATTTCTATTGAAGCTGAAGAAGAAAGGCCTGCCCCGTTGGGGACATCTCCATGGTAAAGAAATTCCAGTCCTGTGAATAAGGTACCTTTCTTTAAAAATTCATTTATTACACCCAGTGGGTAATTGATCCATTTTTTGCCGGTATTGGTAAACAAGCCGTCAAGCTGGACAGAAATATCTTCATCGAAGTTCAATGTGCTGAACTTGAGGATTTTGTCACCTGTTGTGCGTATCAGCAGATAAGTTCCGTAGTTTAATGCACAGGGAAAAACGAATCCCCCGTTATAGTCCGTATGTTCTCCGATAAGGTTAACCCTACCGGGAGAGAAAAAAAGAACAGGTTTGTTATCCCTGTTACCATATTTTTTAAAGAACTTCTCCGACAGTTCGAGGTTATCCATTTTTATACTTTTAATTTCTTCTCAATTTCGTTAATCTGGTTTCTGAAGTGTTTATCAGTGTCTATAAGGTTATTTACTGTTTTGCAGGCATGGAGCACAGTCGCATGATCCTTGCCTCCGATATGAGAACCTATGCTGGCAAGTGATGCCTTTGTCAGGCTTTTCGAGAAATACATTGAAACCTGACGGGCCTGGACTATTTCCCTTTTTCTTGTTTTTCCCTGTATCAGTTCAATAGGGATCTTATAATAATCACATACAATCTTCTGGATGTAATCAATTGTTATCTCCCTGCGGGTAGTACTTATGAGTTTTTCCACCATCATCCTGGCGAGGTCGAGAGTTATCTCCTTCCTGTTCAGTGTTGACTGGGCATAAAGAGATATCAATACTGCTTCCAGTTCCCTTATATTATTGGATATGTTTGCGGCCAGATATTCAAATATCTCATCAGGCAATTCAATACCGTCATTATAGGCTTTCTTTCTCAGGATAGCCAGGCGTGTTTCATAATCTGGTCTCTGGAGGTCAGCCTGCAAGCCCCATTTAAAACGTGAGAGTACCCGTTGTTCCATACCCTGCAGTTCAACAGGAGGTCTGTCGCATGTCAGGATCAATTGCTTTCCTGACTGATGCAGGTGATTAAAAATATGAAAGAAGATATCCTGGGTCTTTTCCTTACCTGCAAATTCATGAACATCATCCAGTATCAGCACATCAATCATCTGGTAGAAATGGAGAAAATCATTTTTGTTATTGTTCCTGACAGAATCAGTGAACTGTGTCTGGAACTTATTTGCATTTACATAAAGAACGGTCTTGTCAGGATGTTTTTCTTTAACAAGTATGCCAATAGCCTGGGCAAGGTGGGTTTTTCCCAAACCAGAATCTCCATAAATCATTAAAGGATTGAAAGCTGTACCTCCCGGATTATTACCCACGGCAATACCGGCAGAGCGTGCCAGCCTGTTACATTCACCCTCTATATAATTATTGAAATTATAATCAGGGTTAAGTTTCGGATCAAAATGAACCTTCTTAATCCCAGGTATTACAAAAGGATTTTTTATTGAAGGCTGGGTTGCATCAAATGGAACCTGTACAGGTTTATTGTTCAGATCAGTTTTATTCCTTGAAGGATATCTTACTGTATAAGGTTTACCGTCAGAATAGTTTGAATTCTCCATAACGACGTTGTATTCAAGCTTGGCATCAGTCCCGATCTCCCTTCTGAGTGTCTTCCTTAAAATATCAATGTACTGTTCTTCAAGATATTCATAGAAAAATGGACTTGGCACCTGAATAGTCAGAACATTGTTTTCAAGTTTAAGGGGAACAATCGGCTCAAACCATGTCTTGTAACTGATGGATGGAATAATATCCTTTATTATTTGCAGACAGCTATTCCAAACGTCATTATGTGACTTGTTCATTTAATTTGTTTTTTTTAATAGTCTAAGGTTAGAATCTCGCTGATTCGGATAGCAATGTTTGTAAAAAAAAAACTAATAAAAAAAAGTTTTTTCGCTTGACTTTTTCAAAAAAAGCATATGTTTTTAACGTTCAGTAACTTATAAGGTATTTTTTTTTGATTAAAATAATTGCTTGATATTTAGTTATTTAAACACTATAAGCCAAATTTGCCAGTGTATAACAATTTATTATAAATTTATGCTCAAAATTCAACAGGGTTGCGAAAGAATTAGTATTATATTGTCCTGTGTTTCCCCCCTCTTTTTTAATATAAAGATAATCTGAAATTTAAAAAAGTTTTAGGGTTCTTGTTATTTTTTTCCGAAAACCGAAAAATGTACATATCGTTTCGGATTTGCTTTCAGATCCTGAAGCAGAAGATTCAGGCTCTCAAGGCTGTTTGAGAGATTCGTGTAAAGCGAATCGTTTGTGAAGAGCTGACCGGCAGTGCCTTTCCCGTCATTCATTTTGTTCATTAATTCTGAAGCCTGTTCAAGACTTTTTTTAAGGTTGAGGATAGAGCCATAAATATCAGCGGCAGCAAGTGTGTCCGAGATGGATGACAGGTTGGTAAAGGTACTGTTCATCTTGTCTGTATTGTTAGCCAGCATAAGAGAGAACTTGTTCACATTGTCAAGTGTGGTTTTAAGATCCTGCTCTCTCGATCCGAGTATGTTATTAAGGCTTTTGGTTGTTCCGTTTATATTTGACAGTGTTTCCTGGAGATCCTTTCTGAAATTGTCGTCCATTATAGCATCAACAGACTTTAGAACACTGTCTATCCGTACCACGAGGTTTTCCAGTTTCACTTTTACAGGTATAAGTTCTGTATCAATCTTATCTGTCAGAGATTCGGCGAGGCTCCCGGGAATTGTGTCTCCGTGTGAATAGAATCCCGGTCCGTTACCATAAATAAATTCCACCTTCATTCCCCCGAGAACTGAAACAGGAACTATTCTGGCCACCGTATTCTTTGGTATTTTAAAATGCCTGTCAACAGAAAATACAGCCAGCAGTTTTCCACTTGTCGGATTCAGGAACCTTATTGACTGCACAACTCCCACCTGGTAGCCATTGACTTCGACAGGACTCGATTCCTCCAATCCTCCAACTTTTTCATAAACAGTATAATAGAAAGCCGAACTTTTAAAGAAATCCTTGCCTTTCAGGAAATTAAATAACCATATAAAGGCAATTATGGTTATAAGAACAGCACCCCCGACTTTAACTTCGTTCGAAATTTTTTTCATTTAAATCAGATTTATTTAAGCCTGTTATTTTCCAGGACCTGTTGCAAAGGTAATATTTTGTTGTCTTTTACAGCAATTACAAAGGCATCAGGGAAGATACTTTCTATCTTTTTTCTGTACAGGGCTGCGGAATCATAAGTCAGAAAAGCTCCTGTTGCATATTTATATAATCCGTCTATTTTGATTTCTATAATATCATTTATCCCTTTGAAATTTGAAGGAGTGGTGGATATACTTGAGCCGGATGTTGCCACCTGTACCTTGAAAACCACACCATTATTTCCGGTTGTGGCATCTGAATCTGCAGGCTGGTTGTTATCCCACGAGATGCCGCTTTTATGGTCTATCTCGTTAATATATTGCTTACAGGCCCTGTAGATGGCCGAAGCGAGATAATCCTGTCCCTGTTCAGAATTCAGGAATTTTTCCTCCGTTGGATTTGTTATAAAACCGGTCTCAACCAGAACACTTGGCATTGTTGTTTTAAAGAGTACCCAGAACCCTGCCTGTTTTACATCGCGGTCGTTTCTGTTGACTCTTTCCCTGAATTCTTTCTGTATCCTGGAAGCCAGGTCTATGCTCTGTTCCTGGAAAACTTTTTGTGTCAATGAGAACATTATATAGGAAACTTCCGATTTAGGATCAAATCCTTCATATTTGGCGGAATGGTCATTCTCAAGCAGGATAACTTCATTTTCCTTCATGGCTACCTCGAGGTTTTGCTGGTTCTTAGCAACCCCCATTACATAGGTCTCGGCTCCCCTGACATTTTTTTGAGGAGCTGAGTTGGCATGAATTGAAATAAAGAGATCCGCTTTATTTCTATTCGCTATCTCGGGTCTTTCTCTTAATTCCGGGTATGTGTCGCCTGTGCGGGTATAAATTACCTTTGCATTTTTTATATTTTCATCAATATATTTGCCTGTTTTTAAGGCAATTGCAAGTACGACATCTTTTTCCTTGCTGAAAGCGCCAAGAGCACCGGGATCTTTGCCTCCATGACCCGGATCAATGACAATTACCCATTGCTTATTGGTTAAATCCTGACTCTGACAGGGCATTATCATAACCAACAGGAACATGAAAACAGAAATCAATTTTAAATGGTGTATATTTTTATACTGTTGTTTGCCGTTTATAATTTCTGAATCCATATTTTTAGTTAGTGTTTTTTAATTAGTTTTGCGCTGGCATCCACAGGATCCTGTAAAAACTATACAAAAATAATATTTAAGTTGTATTTTTTTAAAGAAAAGCGGTTACTTCTG
>CAYYIW010000049.1:0-27134 GCA_964472085.1 uncultured Rikenellaceae bacterium
CCTTGCGCCTGGCGACTTTTGTCTTTTGCCTTGTGTCTTGTGTCTTTACCTATAAATCGGTTTCCCTGCACAGCAGTTCTTGAACTTCTTTCCGCTGCCACACGGGCACGGATCATTTCTCTCGGGTATTACAGGTTTTAGAACCTGGCTCTCCTTATTTCTTATCCAGGTCATAACATTGGCCGGTGCACGTTTGTTTTTCAACTCTTTGGCCATATATTCCATATAGGGCTCAACATGATGGAAAAACATCTTATATCCTTCACACAGGTAATTAAGTCCCGGCTTACCATCCGGTGTTGTGAGTATCCTGTGCTTCGGGCACTCACCCCGGCAGGCATACCGGACATCGCAACGGAGGCAGTATGAAGGAAGGCTGCTCCGCTTGGCAATTCCAAAATCAAACTGCTTTTGCGACTTTGCCATTTCTATAAGTGAGATATCCCTTATATTCCCCAGATAATGCTCAGGATAAACATAGTGATCGCATGAATAGACATCACCGTTATGCTCCAGGACCATATTATCGCCGCAGGTGTCTGCAAATACGCATAAACCCGGCATGGCACCCACGTAGTTGGCCAGAGTGGCATCAAAAATCTGTACATAATAACTCGATACATCACGCCTTACCCATTCATCGAAAATAGTTATCAGGAAATTGCCGAAGTCCTTTCCGCTTACAGACCAGTCGGTGACAGATGCCTCACCCTTATATCCGGGTTCCACAAGATCGAGACTTCCTTCATCATTATCACCTGCTATCCTCTCAACCACGGGCAGGAACTGCATAAAACCGCTTCCTATGCGCTTAAGGAACCTGTATGTCTCCGATGCAAAATGTACATTATAGCTGTTTACAGTGCTGAGGGTATTGAATTCGACTTTGTGCCTGCGGAGCAGTTCAATACCTTTCATTACCGACCTGAAAGTCGGCTTACCCGAATGGGTCCTTCTATAATGGTTGTGATTGTGCTCCTCACCATCGATGGAGATGCCAACAAGAAAATTATTATCGGCAAAAAACCTGCACCAGTCATCATTAAGTCTTGTACCGTTTGTCTGGAATGCATTACCTATCTGCCTGCCATTTGAATATTTCCTCTGCAATTCCGCTATCTTCTTAAAATATTCCAGGCCCAGCAAGGTAGGTTCTCCACCCTGCCATGTAAAGTTAACTACGGGAACTTCTTGTGCTTCAATATATTGTTTAATAAAAAGATCCAGGAGATCTTCGTCCAGTTTAAATTCATTCTTCCCGGGAAATAACTTCTTCTTCTCAAGATAATAGCAATAGGTACAGTTAAGATTACATACTGAACCAGTTGGTTTTACCATCACATTGAAAGCATTCGGTTGCCCAAGTTTTAAAGCATCTGTAAAATGAATATCCATCAGAATGAGGAATTATTAAACAGGGTAAAAATACAAAATGAATATCAGGAATCATTCGAAAGAAGGTATATTATCTTATTACTATAACATATTTCCAGATTTGAACTGTACTCTGTGTAAGTTCGTCAATTCAGGATTTCCACGACAGGTGATGACTCTTGTCTTTAATGATCTTATTATGATCAAGAAGCCACCTTATAACTTTTATGACATTTTCCTCCGGATAATCTATCATTTTCACAAGCTCCTCAGCATCAGGACTTTTCTCTTCAAGAACAGTCTTTATCTCTTCAAGGATAATGTCAAATTCATATTTACTGAGATCAAGTTCATTCCTTTCCCTGCATACATCGCATATCCCGCACCTGTCGGATTCTTCACCGAAATAATTCAATATGAACACAGAACGGCAATGAGAGTCCGAATCGGCATATTCCAGCATCTTTCGGAGCCTGATCTCATACTTATCCTTCACATCAGTATAATTCTCAGGGGATATTATAAGCGCTTTGCGAACCAGTCTTTCCTCAGTGAAAATGACCAGAGCCGTCCTTTTACCAGGGATGTAACGAATAATGTTATATGCCGACAGTTTAACCATGAACTGGTATATAGTATCACGTGATGATGCTGATTTTTTAGCCAGGGCCTCCTCGTTGACAGGTACAAATTCAGTGAACATGCCTGTATATGAACGGAGAAGCAGTTTTATGAACCTGTCAAAAGACTCATTTGCAACCTGGAATTTGTACAGATCATCACGACTGACAATAAAATGAACACGTGAAGGATTATTTATCTCCTCTGTGAATTCCATATAGCCCTCCCTTTGTAAAAACTGCAGGCTGTTATATGTCTCAATAACAGGGAGCCTGTATTTTGATACAAAATCCGTCATATTAAAGTCAAAAACATTATCCTTGCCCGATCCCAGGGGTACCTGTAAATAGTTGCATAAAGCTTCGTAAACATCCTTGATCTTTTCAACAGGGGGAAATTTCTTTCTCATCGAATCCTCAAGCCTGCTCTTATCTGAAGGGGAATAAAGCAAGACAGCAAAGGCAGATTTACCATCCCGACCGGCTCTTCCGCTCTCCTGGAAATAATTCTCTATTGAATCTGGTATGTCCCAGTGTATCACAAACCTTACTTCTGCCTTGTCAATCCCCATTCCGAATGCATTGGTGGCCACAATCACCCTGGTCTCACCTGCAGTCCACGAAGCCTGCTTCCTGTCCCTCAGTTCATCTGTAAGGCCTGCATGATAAAAATCAGCACTTACACCCTTATCCACCAGCATCTCAGCCACTTCCTTACTCCTTTTCCTGCTTCGCACATATACAATACCGCTTCCCTTCGCCTGCCGTAATGTCTTTATGAGGTATGCGCCCTTGTCTTCCGTTCTCCTGACCAGGTATGAGATGTTTTTCCTGTGAAAGCTGGTCCGCAGAATATTCTTTTGCCTGAACGCAAGTTTACTCATTATATCCTCTATAACATGAGGTGTTGCAGTGGCAGTAAGTGCCAGGAATGGTACTTTATCGGAAATGTAATCCCTCAGCTCTGCAATCCTGAGATATGACGGCCTGAAATCATATCCCCACTGGGAAACACAGTGAGCCTCATCTATGGCTACCAGTAAAAGATTCAGGCGCGTAACCCTGCTCTGAAAAAGTCTGGTTGATATTCTTTCCGGCGATACGTAAAGAAACTTGTAGTCCCCATAAATACAATTATCAAGAGTGATATCAATCTCTTCCGCAGTCATTCCCGAATGGATGGCTGCCGATTTAATTTCAAGACTGTTGAGTCGTGCCACCTGGTCCTTCATCAGGGCAATAAGTGGCGTTATTACAAGGCAGATACCTTCATGTGCCAGAGCCGGCACCTGGAAGGTGATCGACTTCCCTCCTCCTGTAGGCATAAGCCCAAGAGTATCCTTGCCTTCAGCAACAGAACGTATTATATCCTCCTGTAGTGGTCTGAAAGAGGTATATCCCCAGTACCTGGTCAAAACTTCCCTGTATTGTTCAAAATCCATGTCCATTTCCACTGATGCAAATGTAGAAACTGTTATTCAATATAATGATTTTCGGGGTTATTTACATCAGAATATGAGGATAAATTATTATTATAGTTTTGTAAAAGGTTACAGAGAGGACCTCAGAGGGGATCAGAGAACCACGGAGTGCAAAGGTGTAAAGATGCAATGGCGATTGGGGAAGCTTTTAATTCCCCTCCCGGGAGGCCTGTCCCGACCGCAGCGTCGGGGGGCCAGGGGTGGGTTTATAAAGGTCATAAAATGAATTTACACGCCGAAGAATATCCCTGTCGCTGGGATCTCAAAGTTGGGAACCATGTTTTTAGAATTATATAATTGGCATCCAGCAAGTACGTGGAGATCCTTCACTCCGCTCAGGATGACTCTGTAAAGAATTAAACCTTAATTAAACCTCCAAAACTGCTCTTAAGAAAAGGTTAAAACAGTGAGAAATATGACATGTTCTGTTTTTTTTAGTAATTTCGCAATCAAAATTTTAAATACCCGGGAGATGTCGTTTTTTGATGATAAAATAGTATATGAAGGACTGACATTTGATGATGTATTACTGGTACCTTCATATTCTGAGGTGCTTCCAAGGGAGGTAGAACTCAGCTCAATGCTCACGCGTAACATACGGCTTAATACCCCGATAGTATCTGCTGCCATGGATACTGTAACTGAAGCAGATCTTGCCATAGCCATTGCCAGGGAAGGTGGGATCGGTATTATTCACAAGAACATGACTATCGAAGCCCAGGCCGCACAGGTTAAAAGGGTGAAAAGAGCCGAGAACGTAATGATATTCGATCCTGTGACTATCAGTCTCGATGCTACCGTTGCCGATGCAATCAACCTTATGAGCGAGTACAGGATTGGCGGCATCCCGGTCATTGACAGCCACGGAATCCTAAAGGGTATAGTAACCAACAGGGACCTCAGGTTTGAAAACAACAAGTCGCGAAAGATCACAGAGGTCATGACCACAAACCTGATCACAACCAATCATCAGACCAACCTGAAATCAGCTGCCAGGATCCTTCAGAAGCATAAAATAGAGAAGTTGCCAATGGTGGATGAGGACGGGAAACTCATTGGCCTCATCACATACAAGGACATAACAAAAACAAAAGACCGCCCTAATTCCTGCAAGGATGACAAGGGAAGACTGAGGGTAGCGGGCGCTGTCGGAACAGCTTACGATACGCTGCAGAGAGTGGAAGCGCTTATCAATGCCAATGTTGATGCTATATCAATAGATACAGCTCATGCCCATACAAAAGGTGTTATCGGAGTACTAAAAGATATAAAAAGGAATTATCCCTCAATAGATGTTATTGCAGGTAACATAGGAACTGCCGAAGCAGCTAAAATACTTGTTGATGCGGGTGCTGATGCTATTAAGGTCGGTATTGGTCCGGGTTCAATATGTACTACCAGGATAGTCGCCGGTGTGGGGATACCACAGCTGTCAGCAATCTATAATGCGGCCAGCACTATAAAAGGTTCCGGAGTTCCTGTTATTGCTGATGGTGGCATAAGGTATTCAGGAGACATTATCAAAGCTATAGTGGCCGGTGCTGATTCGATAATGGCAGGTTCATTATTTGCCGGGGTTGAGGAATCACCGGGTGACACGATAATTTACAATGGTCGTAAATTCAAATCCTACAGGGGCATGGGATCCATAGAAGCCATGCAGCAGGGATCAAAAGACAGGTATTTCCAGGATATGGAAGACGATATTAAAAAACTTGTACCCGAGGGCATTGAAGCCAGGGTTCCATATAAAGGAACACTTGCTGAAGTAATATACCAGCTGACAGGAGGTCTGCGGGCCGGAATGGGTTATGTGGGTGCAAAAGACATAAAAATTCTGAAAGAGAAAGGTAAATTTGTTAGAATTACCAATTCCGGGGTTATAGAAAGTCACCCGCACGATGTATCGATAACGCGGGAATCACCTAATTACAGCAGAAAATCGTTTGAATAAAAGGTATCAGAATATCCTGATGAAGATCAGACCATTAATAACAGTTATTGTTCTTCTTCTGCCATTGGTTTGCCGGGGGCAGGACTTCAATGATAAAATATTGATGACTGTGGGAGGCAACAAGGTAAATGCGGGAGAGTTTATGAGAATGTACAGGAAAAGTAAGGAACCAGGTGAAAAAACAAACGTTGATAAATACCTGCAACAATATATCATATTCAAACTTAAGGTGGCTGACGCCATGAATGAAGGATATGACACAACCAAGGCATTCAGGACTGAACTCAATGGATACCGGACCCAACTGGCCCAGAACTACCTGACAGACACACTTGTAAAAGACAGGTTACTCAGGAAAGCCTATGACAGATCCCTCAAAGAGATCAATGCCTGGCATATACTTATTGCAATACCCGCTGATGCTCCACCTGCAGATACTCTGAAAGCATGGAAAAAAGCCATTGATGTCAGACAAAGGATTATACAGGGTGAGTCTTTTGAACAGGTTGCCCGCAGTTCATCCGACGATCCTTCGGTCAAAATAAACGGAGGAAACCTTGGTTATTTCACAGTTTTCCAGATGATCATGCCCTTTGAGGATGCTGTTTATTCAATGAAAAAGGGACAGATATCAGAGCCAGTCAGAACCCCTTATGGTTACCATATCATAAAGGTAGAGGATATACGTCCTTCAATGGGAAAGGTAAAAGTTGCTCATATTATGAAAGCTGTGCCACCGGGTACAGATGAGAAAAAAGCAGAACAGGCAAAAGCAGAGATAGACTCTATCTACGATAAGCTCCGTGAGGGTGCTTCGTTTGCTGTAATGGCAGAAAAATACTCGGATCACAAAGCTTCAGCACAAAAAGGAGGTGAACTGGACTGGTTTGGTGCAGGCGAAATTATAAATGATTTTGCCGAAGCGGCATTTGCTTTGAAGGATACCGGAGATTACACACGTCCTGTGAGGACGGTTTACGGATGGCATATCATAAAGCTTCTTGGGAAAAAAGCACCGGGCACCTTCAGTGAGACACGTTCATACCTTGAAAGCAGGATCAATAAATCATATCTTAACTCACTAAGTAAAAGATCATTAATAGACAAACTCAGGAAGGAATATTATTTCCAGGTAAACAAGGAGACTTTTGACTGGTTCGTTGATCATACAGATACCCTTATTATACAGGGTACAAAGAAGTATGATCGCTCCCGGATGCCCGGGGGCAATCTCTATACCTTTGCTAACCAGTATATGACTTCAGGAAAGTTTGCCGATTATATAGAAAGAAGAGGATCGATGCCTGGCACTCCGGATCCCCACTTGTTTATTGAGAGATCAGTGGACGCCAGCTCAGCTGAAAAGATACTGAACTATGAGAATTCAATTCTCGAAAAGAAATATCCTGAATTCAGGTACCTGATGAATGAATTCCACGATGGAATATTGCTCTTTGATATATCCTCCAAAAAGATCTGGAATAAAGTTACACAGGATACTGCCGGACTGATGAAGTATTATGAAGAACATAAAAGCAATTACCTCAGTAAACCCGGCATTGAAGCTGACATATATACATTGAAGCAGCCGGGAAGAGGACGGGACCTCCTTAAAATGTACAGGAAATTTAACAGGAAAAAGAACAGGGACCAGCTTATCTCCGATAAATTCAATACAGACGGCGATACTGTGTTATTCATATTGAAAGGTAAATGGTACAGAGGCGATGACAGCGAACTTGACAGGATGAAATGGACAGCCGGCTACCGGTTAACCACTTATAAAGGATTTCCTGCCATTGTTGCTATAGTAAGAGTATTGAATCCGCGACCTGAGCCCTTAAATGAGGTAACCGGAGCGGTAATGTCATCATACCAGGATTACCTCGATAAGCAATGGGCAGAGCAATTAAAGGCCGATTATCCCGTTTTGATTGATAATTCTGTGCTAGGTGAAATCAGAAAGAAATTGCAGAATGAGTAGAACTGTTTTAATATTGCTTGCATTATCTGTCCTGGCAGGTTGCAAGAACAACAAAGTTACTGTCAAAAGGGTACCTCTTGCAGAGGTGGGAAATGTCATCCTTTATTACGATGAAGTACCTGCCCTTTTGCAGAATAGTGTAAATGATTCCGATAGTGCTGCCATTATTCAGAATTATATCAACAAATGGGCTAAAAGGCAGCTTTTGCTTATGAAAGCGGAAGATAATCTGTCACCGGAAACAAGATCCGACATTGAGAAACAGCTGAAAGAGACGCGGGCAAACCTTGTCATTTACCAGTACCAGCAAAAAATGATGCTTGAAAAAATGGACACACTGGTCACTAATGCTGAAATGGAAAATTACTATGCTGCCAATGAACAAAGCTTTCTTCTTAGCTCCAACATAGTAAAAGCACTGTTCATAAAATTACCCGCTGAGACACCTGATATCAGCAGGATAAAAAGGCTGGCCCGCTCAGGTGACCAGAAAGATATGCAGCAGCTCGAGAGTTACTGTTTCCAGTTTGCTGAGAAGTTTGATGATTTTAATGAAGAATGGGTCCCGATGGACAGGTTGCTTGTGGAGCTTCCTGATGATATTGAAAACCAGGAAAATTTCCTTAGAAGAAATACGTTTTATGAAACAAGTGATCCATCTTCTGTATACCTTATCTCAATCAGGGATTACAGGTTGAGATCTTCACTTGCTCCTTTTGAATATGTAAAAAATGATATAAAAAGAATTATCTGGAATTCAAGGAGATATGAATTCCTGCAATCGCTTGAAAACGGAATATATAATGAAGCTTTAAAGGAAAACAGTTTTAAGATATTTAAATAATGATGAAATAAGCATAAACAAAATAATTATTAGCATACCAACCACAATGATTATTTTGCTTATGCGATTCCATGTGACCTGTAAAAAAAATAAAAATAAACACATGAAAAGAAAATTGAAGTATTACCTCCTGTTGATAACCTTTTTAATTCCCGGTTTCGTGAGCCTGAATGCCCAGAAACTGGTTGAATCGGTTGCAGCTGTTGTGGGGAATGAGGTTATATACCTCTCGGATATAGAGAATACTGTTACCGATATGCGAAGAAGCGGTGACAGAACGCCGGTTGATCAGCTGAGATGCAAAGTATTGAGGGAACTACTTATCTCAAAACTTTTCATTGACCAGTCCAGGATAGACAGTATAACAGTACCTGATGATGCTGTGGAAGGAGATCTTAACATGAGGATGAATGATGCCATCAGGACAGCAGGAAGTGAACAGGCTCTTGAGAGTTACTTTAAAAAAAGTATGGTTGAGATACGGCGTGATATAAAGAAAACCCTCATGGAGCAGGAAGTTGTGAGGGAAGTTCAGAACAAGATAGCTGAAAATGTTACTGTTACACCTGCCGCTCTAAAGAAATTCTTTGCAGCAATACCGAAGGACAGTATTCCTGTAATACCAGCCAAATACCAGCTGAGCATAATACAGATAGATCCACCGGAAAGTGAAGAAAACAAGGCTGAAGCCCGACAGAGACTCCTTGATTTAAGAAGCCAGATACTGGCCGGGAAAAGCTTTAATGTCCTTGCCATAATGTATTCTGAAGATCCTGAATCGGCCAAAAACGGTGGAGAAATAGGCTATCGTGTAAGAGGTGAGCTTGAAAAACCCTATGCCGATGCCGCATTCAGCCTTACAAAGAATACTGTTTCAAAGATCGTGGAAACCAAATACGGATTTCATATTATCCAGCTGATCGACAGGAAAGGAGATATGGTCAATACACGACATATTCTTATACGGCCAAAGGTAAAACCTCAGCAGGCTGTCAGGGCAATGTCAAAACTTGACAGCATAGCCAACCTGATAAGAAAAGACAGCCTGAAGTTCAGCAAGGCTGCTTTGATGTTCTCCACTCATAAGGACAGCAGGATCAATGGAGGTAAACTGGTCAGCCCCAATCCTTCCGACCGTACTACCTGGTTCACTCTTGATGAGCTTAACCCTGAAATGTATCTTAAAGTAAGGGATATGAAAGTAGGTGAGATATCGGATGCTTTCAGAACGACCGACGAGAACAGCAATGAAGTGTTCAGGATAGTCAGGCTTGATGATGAACTGCCCGCACATTCAGCCAACCTGAAAGATGATTACCAGATAATCTACAATGCAGCACTGTCATCTGAAAGAGCCAAGGTTTTCGATAAATGGATCCAACATAAAATATCCATAACTTATATTAAGATAAGTGATGAATTTAAATCCTGTGATTTTTTGAAAAAAGGTGGATGGTTAAAATAATATCATTTTTTCTTAATCATGATTATCGTAATACCAGGAACCTGATATCTGTTCTTATTATTGTCCTAATGGTTCCATTTCTGCAGTCACTTGGCAACCAGGAAAACAGGCAGAATAAAAGAGAGGTCAGGTTAATATATGCAGATGTTGATGAAATTGTAAAAGACCCGGCTACAGGGGAAGATATCCACAGGTTTATTGGACAGGTGCATCTTGTGCATAATGATGTGACGATGTGGTGCGACAGTGCCTATTTTTCACCCGCTAAAAATCAGGTGAATGCATACAAGCGAATACATATAGAACAGGGAGACACCCTTAACCTGTTTGGTGATTATCTTTTTTACAATGGCAGAACCGAGATGGCTTTTGTTAAAGGAAATGTGGAACTGATCGACAAGGATACACACCTGTATACCGATTCCATCCATTATGATGTGGCTAACAGGGTTGCAAAATATACCCGGTGGGGAAAAATCACAAACGGTGATAACACACTTACCAGTATGGTAGGTGTATATTACGTGTCTGATAACCTTTTTCATTTCAAGGACAGCGTAAAGATCGTCAACCCTGATTACGTTACTACTGCTGATACAATGGACTACAACACCAAGACAGAGACGTCATATTTTACAGGACCTACAGAAGTAAAGGGAGACAGCCTGTATCTCTACTGTGAAAGAGGATGGTATGATACCCGGAATGATATAACCTCGATATGGAAGAAGGCGATGATCGATAATATGCAACAGATCATTTATGGTGACTCACTTTACTTTAATAATAAGAGCGGGTACGGGGAATCTTTCAGGAATGTTACCATTGAGGATACCACCAACAGTATGATAGTAAAAGGCGACTATGCCTGGTACTACAAACATCCTGAGCAGTTCCTGGTCACAAAAAGGGCCATGTTCATTCAGTTTTCAAAAAGCGACTCACTATTCCTGCACTCTGATACCATCAGGGCTGTTACCATCTCTGATAGCTCAAAAGAATACAGGGTGGTTAAATCGTACCATAACTGCCGGATCTTCAGCCAGAATGTACAGGCCAGATGTGACTCTCTTTCCTACTCCTTCCGTGATTCAGTTATACGACTTTATGAATCACCCGTGATATGGTCTGACGAAAACCAGCTCACATCAGATTCGATGGCTATTTTTACAAAGAACAGGGAAGCAGACAGGCTGGAGCTGTATAATTCAGCTTTTATTACAAACCAGGTGGATACTTTCCGGTTCAACCAGATCAAAGGCAGATCCCTTACGGGTTATTTCAAGAATAATGAACTGTATAAAATAGATATAACAGGAAATGGCGAGGCAATTTATTATCTTCTCGACAACGATCTGCTGACAGGGAGAAATCAGACCAAATGTGCAAACATTTCAATTCTTATTGAAAAGAATAAGATCACAGATATATATGAATACGGGAATCCGGAAGGCATAATTGATCCCCCTGCTATTGACAGACCAGACACATTAAGACTACCGGGATTTATATGGCTTAACAGCCTAAGACCTAAAAAGAAATCTGATATATTTAAAGAATAAAAAAGGCTGATTAAATTGATCAGCCTTTTTTAATATTCATCTTCATTAAAAAAGAAGTCATCTTTGCTGGGGTAATCGGGCCATATATCTTCTATGCTTTCGTAAATATCTCCTTCATCCTCAATTTCCTGCAGATTTTCTATAACTTCCATAGGGGCACCTGACCTAATGGCAAAGTCTATCAGCTCATCCTTTGTGGCAGGCCATGGAGCATCCTCAAGTTTTGATGCTAATTCAAGTGTCCAGTACATAATATCCGGATTTAATTTATTTTTATCAAAGTCTGCAAATATATATATTATTTTACTGAAAAAACAATAGCTTTTTCAAGAATTTAGATACATCATGCAAACCATCCAACTTCCTCAATATCAAGATCTAATGCTATTTTTCGTGCCAGCACAAACAAAAAATCTGACAAACGGTTGAGAAATTTATTCACAATCTCCGGAGTTTTTTCCGACTCATTCAGCCTCAAAACAGCTCTTTCGGCCCTGCGACACACGCACCTTGCTATATGACAATATGATACCAGCGTATTACCGCCGGGAATAATAAAATTTTTCAAAGCGGGCAGCTTTTCTTCCATCCTGTCGATCTCCTTTTCCAATGTTGCGATGCAATTATCATCAGGCAGAATAATGCTGTCGTCCTTATTTGTTCCATCATGTGCTATGGAAGCAGCTACCCTCATCAGCTGATCCTGGATAAATAACAGTATATCAGTCCGGCCATTATTCTCCTCATGATCGCGCAGCAGCCCTATCCATGCAATTAGCTCATCGACCGATCCATAGGCTTCCACACGAAGAGAATGTTTAGGTATCCTTGCGCCACCTGCTAATGATGTGGTACCATCATCACCTGTCAGGGTATATATCTTCATAGGTTTTTATATATACTCCCCGTTAACTCACCAGGGGAAAAGAACTATGCCTTAACGTATTTTTCGTTCAGAAAGTCCTGGGCAATCTCACCGTCAAAGAGGCGTATAATTCGGGCTGCATGCATCGCAATATCTTCCTCATGGGTCACAACAATGACCGTATTACCAGCCTTGTGAATTGCATCAAGCAGATTCATAATATCCAGAGAAGTCTTGCTGTCCAGGTTTCCTGTGGGTTCATCTGCCAGTATGATTGAAGGCTTATTGACCAGGGCGCGTGCAATCGCGACCCTCTGACGCTGACCTCCCGATAACTCGTTAGGTTTATGTGTCATCCTGTCAGACAGGCCGACCTCCTTAAGAGTATCAATAGCGATCTTTTCTCTGTCAGCTTTTGGAACACCGGCATATATCAATGGCAATGTAACATTTTCGAGCGCAGTATAGCGGGGAAGAAGGTTAAATGTCTGAAATATGAAACCTATTTCCTTGTTCCTGATCTCAGCAAGGTAGTCATCCTCCATCTTGCTTACATCAATCCCGTTAAGGATATATGAGCCGCTGGTGGCAGTATCGAGACATCCGACTAAATTCATAAGGGTCGACTTACCCGATCCGGAAGGCCCCATTATCGCTACATATTCATTCTTATCAATATTTACTGAAACAGACCTCAAAGCCCTCACAATCACCGTTCCAATCTGATAATTTTTAACGATATCCTTGATCTCAATTACTTTGTCCATAATGTGTTAAATTTGAATTTCCGAAATTAGATTAAATTACCCGAATATTAAATTATTAATTCTTAATTTTTGTTAATATCTGATTATATAGTCATTATGAGTGATACCCTCCCTGAAAAAAACCAATCCCATACGGTACAGGTCGATTGTTACTGACACTCTTTTGTGCTTCTTTATTTCCTGCCAGGCTTCATACATTCCTGCCGAGTAATAGATATCATCAATTACTATAACCGTATCATTCACTGCAACTGCTTCCAGCATTTTAAAATAATTAAGTACGGGCCTTTTCCTGTGATTACCATCAATAAAAACCAGGCCCGGTTTCATCCCGGTATCTAAGATTCCCGGTAAAATTTCTTCAAAGGTCCCTTCGTAGATCCTGATATTCCTTATTCCTTCTGCTTCAAAAGTCTGTCCTGCCAGTTTTGCTATCTCAACTGAGCCTTCAATGGTATGAACGGTACTGCCTGGAGATCCTAAAGCCAGGTACAAAGTACTTAAACCCAGAGATGTACCCAGTTCAATAATAGCTTCCCCTCCAAATTCAGCAGCCAGGTTATAAAGCAGTTTCCCATACTTCTCCGGAACCGAAGAATACCGGACGATATCCGATACTTTCCTTTTATCACCGCTGAGCTTTTTCGATCCCGCTCCCCTGTCAGTAACATCTATGACACAACTGCTGGCTTTTAGTCTCTTTCTTGCCTTTTCAATATTTAAGACAACACCGGGGGTACTTTTATTCCTGAAGACTTTTGTAATAAGATCATATACTAAAGGGCTGTGTATGCCGTGTCCCTTCCGATGACCTGCTAACAGGAAATATTTTATATAGTTAGCCAGCCGAAACAGCATTGTTTGACAATTAGAAATATCCACATCCAGTTACTTTCACCTTTATACTTTTTACTTTTTACTTCTTACTTTTTACTCCCCAGCTCCGGGTCAACGCTCCAAAAATAGTTATTTTGGAGATATTTTTCGGATATTTGTCTTTCGCTAATTTTTACCTGCGATGATCACACAGGATTTTCTCGATACGGATATTAAATTTCTCTCAGGAGTAGGACCCAAAAGGTCCGAACTGCTCAACAGGGAACTGAAGATATTCTCCTTTCGTGATCTGATTTATAATTTTCCCTATAAATATATTGACAGGACAAAGTTCTACACGATATCCGAACTTGATCCCGATCTGCCCTATGTCCAGATTAAGGGTATGATACAGGGATATTACACTGAAGGATACGGGCAATCAAAGAGACTTGTTGCAGATTTCAGGGACGATACAGGAACCATTAAACTTATATGGTTCAAGGGAACAAAATGGATAACAAGCACCTATACTACGGGTGTGGAGTTTATTGTTTTCGGCAAACCCAGTGTATTTAACGGAATGATCAATATAATACATCCCGAGATAGATGCACTGGAAAAGATAAAAGAGAGGATCAGCTCTGCGCTTCAGGCCCAATACAGCACTACCGAAAAACTTAAGAATCAGTATATAACCTCGAAGACCATAAGCAAACTGACCGGCAACCTGCTTAAACAGCTCACCTTCCGGATACCGGAGACACTGCCGCCTTTCCTGGTTACCAGGTATAAACTGATGGACCTTCATGAGGCCCTTCATAAGATACATTTCCCGGGAAATCCTGAAGAACTGGAACGGTCGAGATACAGGCTAAAATTTGAGGAATTGTTTTATATACAATTGAATCTTTTGCGCTTCAAATCAGCCAGAAACCTGAGATATAAAGGATTTGTCTTTTCCAGTGTCGGGGAGAACTTCAATAATTTCTATTTCAACCATCTTCCGTTTAAGCTGACTGAAGCCCAGAAAAAAGTCATGAAGGAAATCAGGAAGGACCTTGGCTCCGGAAAACAGATGAACAGGCTTCTCCAGGGTGATGTGGGCAGTGGGAAAACACTTGTTGCCCTCATGAGCATGCTTATAGCTATTGACAATGGTTACCAGGCATGTATCATGGCTCCTACCGAGATACTTGCAAACCAGCATTACGATACTATCACCAGGCTTCTGGACGGAATGAATATTAAGGTACACCTGCTTACAGGATCTTCAGGAAAAGCTTCAAGAAAGGATATTTTGGAATCGCTCCGGGATAATTCCCTCAACATACTGATAGGAACCCATGCCCTTCTGGAGGATAATGTAAGGTTCGGTAACCTTGGGCTTGTTATCATAGACGAGCAACACAGGTTCGGAGTTGAACAGAGGTCCCGCCTGTGGAGGAAAAATTTGAATCCTCCGCATGTTCTTGTCATGACTGCCACTCCAATACCCAGAACACTGGCTATGACACTTTACGGTGATCTTGATGTATCAGTTATCGATGAACTTCCCCCCGGGCGTGTTCCTGTAAGAACTATGCACTTCTCCGATTCGGAGCTCAATAAGGTGTTTGGCTTCATACGTCAACAGATAGCTGAAAAGAGACAGGTATATTTTGTATACCCTATGATCAGGGAATCTGAGAAGATGGACTATAAGAACCTTGAAGACGGATGGGATACCATTACAAGAATTTTCAAGGCCCCTGAATATTGCGTTACAATAGTCCATGGAAAAATGACGCCGGCTGAAAAAGTCAGCTCCATGAAACTGTTCAAGGACGGGATTGCTCATATACTTGTTGCAACAACTGTTATTGAAGTTGGTGTGGATATACCTAATGCTACGGTGATGGTAATAGAAAGTGCCGAACGGTTCGGTCTTTCACAATTGCACCAGCTAAGGGGACGTGTTGGCAGGGGAGCAGAACAGTCATACTGTATCCTTATGACCTCTGACAGATTATCCAGGGAAGCTGCAAAAAGAATTGAGGTGATGGTCAGGACCAGCGATGGCTTTGAAATTGCAGAAACAGACCTGCAGCTGAGAGGTCCGGGAGATATTGAAGGAACTCAACAGAGCGGAATACCGTTCGATCTGAAAATAGCCAACCTTGGTAAAGACGGACAACTTATCGAATACGTCAGGAATATTGCAGAACAGATATTAGATGATGATCCTGCACTTAAGGATGAAAAGAACAGGATCATGGTGCTGGAATTAAAACGACTTTACGGCAAACAGCAAATATGGAGTAATATAAGCTAAGGGCTGTTTTCTATTTAAACTCAGAATAAATTATTCCTTCTGTTCAAAAAATGATAAAAAACAGTTTTCTATCAACTGTTAATCTTAAATTTGCGGTTTGAAATTCCAGGGGTTGAAATGAATAATACAGAAAGTAAATCAAGTATTAAACATGACGGGACAGTTCTTGAGGTCGGAAAAAGCAGGATAACAGTTTGTATTTCTTCAGCAGCAGCCTGTGTGGGTTGTCTGATTGAAGGATCATGTTCGCTATCAGATAAGGAAGAAAAGATCATTGAGGTAACAGGCAGTTATAATGTGAAACCCGGCGATCATGTAATAGTTCTCATGAATCAGTCGATGGGATACTCCGCATTATTCCTGGGATACCTGCTGCCACTTATAATCGTGATAACAGCACTTATTGTTACAGTTTCCTCAGGAGTATCAGAATTGACAGCCGGATTAATATCTTTAGGCACACTAATCCCTTATTACCTGATACTTTTTATTTTCCGGAAAAGAATAAACAAGAAGTTTACTTTTTCGATAAAACAATAACAGATGAGTACAGTAATACTGACAACTATTATCTGCCTTAGCATACTTGCACTTATCTCTGCAATAATACTATACTTTGTAGCTCAGAAATTCAAGGTCTATGAAGATCCGAGAATAGATGAGATACAGGCTGTCTTACCTGCAGCTAATTGCGGTGGATGCGGTTTTGCCGGATGCAGGAATTTTGCAGAAGCCCTGGTTAATGCCGAAACTTTTGAAGGTCTGAACTGCCCTGTAGGCGGAGCTGAGGTCATGGATGAAGCTGCAAGGATTCTCGGCAAGGAGGCTCCTGAAGTTGATCCGCTGGTAGCTGTTCTCAAATGTAACGGAACGCCTGAGTTCAGGCCTAAGACTTCAAGATATGATGGTGTGGCAGATTGCCGTATTACCAATAACCTGTATATGGGAGAAACAGACTGCAGTTATGGTTGTCTTGGTAACGGCGATTGTGTATCAGCATGCACATTCGATGCCATGTATATGGACCCTGTGACTGAACTGCCGGTTATCATGGATGATAAATGTGTTGCATGCGGACTATGTGTAAAGGCTTGTCCCAGGGATCTAATCGAATTGCGAAAGAAGGCAAAGAAGGACAGGAAAATATATGTGGCATGCTATAACTGTGATAAAGGAGGCCCTGCCAGGAGAGCCTGCAAAGTTGCCTGTATAGGGTGCGGAAAATGCGTTAAAGTATGTACATTCGGGGCAATAACTATGGAAAATAACCTTGCATATATTGATGCAAATAAATGTACATTCTGCAGAAAATGTGTAACAGAATGTCCTACAAATTCGATCATAGAGGTTAATTTCCCACCCAGGAAACCCAAAGCTGAGGTGGTTACCGAAGCAGTAAACCAGAGAATAACGAAAGGATAACATAGTGTTGAAGACATTTCCAGTGGGTGGTATCCATCCACCCGAGAACAAGTTAACAGCTGACAAAACAATAAAATACCTTCCGGTACCGGCAAGCGTGGCAATCCCGGTATCCCAACATATAGGTACTCCTGCCGAGGTGATCGTCGGTAAGGGTGACATCATAAGGACCGGACAGGTTATCGCAACAAGCAAGGGCTTTGTATCATCCAATGTTCATTCCTCTGTGTCAGGCAAAGTAAGTAAAATTGATAACATTATTGACTCGACAGGATACAGGCACATGGCTGTGTTCATTGATGTTGACGGAGATGAATGGGTTGAGACCATTAACAGGACCCCGGAAGTTATAAAAGAGATTAAACTGGGACCGGAAGATATTATAAAAAGGTGTCTGGACTCTGGTATTGTGGGTCTTGGAGGAGCAACTTTCCCCTCTCATGCTAAATTGTCAATACCCCCCGGTAAAAAATGCGATATACTGATAATAAACGGAGTTGAATGTGAACCATATCTTACCTCCGATCACCGGCTCATGCTTGAACATGTAGAGGAGGTCCTGACAGGGATTACAGTATTGATGAAGGCTCTTGGGGTTGACAGGGCAATGATAGGTATTGAGAATAATAAACCTGATGCTGTTGAACATCTGACAGGGATTGCTGAGGATTTCAGGGGCATAACAGTACATTCCCTTAAGGTAAAATATCCCCAGGGTGCAGAAAAACAACTTATAAAAGCTCTCGTAAACCGCGAGGTGCCATCAGGGCACCTGCCCATTGATGTGGGTCTGGTGGTTCATAATGTGGGTACAGCATTTGCAGTATATGAAGCCGTTCAGAAAAATAAGCCCCTGTTTGAAAGAGTGGTGACCGTGACAGGCAAATCACTAAGGAACCCCGGTAATTTCATGGTAAGAACAGGCACACCGGTAAAAGATCTCATAGAAGCTGCCGGAGGAATGCCGGAAGATACCGGGAAAATCGTAAGTGGTGGTCCTATGATGGGTAAAGCATTGAACAGTACTGATGTACCGGTAGTAAAGGGAACTTCAGGGATAATACTGTTTCCCGAGTCTGAATCGGAACGACCTGTTGCAGGTCCCTGTATAAGGTGTGGAAAATGTATTACTGTCTGCCCTATGAACCTTGAGCCGTACCTGCTTATGACGCTTGCAGGAAAAGGACTTTTTGAGAAAGCAGAGAATGAACAGATAACAGACTGTATGGAATGTGGTTCATGCAGCTTTACATGCCCGGCCAAAAGGCCCCTGCTCGACTATATAAGGCTTGGCAAATCGACAGTTATCAGGATGGCACGGGAACGGAACATAAAATAAAGCTACTTATTAACATTCATGAGTAAACTTTTTAATATATCACCCTCTCCTCACACCCAAAGCACTGAGACAACAAAAAAACTTATGTACGGAGTGGTCGTGGCACTGATACCTGCCTTTATTACTTCAATTCTATATTTTGGTGTCAGTGCATTAATAGTTACTGTTACCTCAGTTGTTTCCTGCCTGGTCTTCGAATATCTTATACAACGCTTTGTACTCAGAAAACCGCTCTCCATAACTGACGGATCAGCTATAGTTACAGGTATTCTTCTCGCCTTTAACCTGCCTTCGGACATACCCGTTCATATTATAGTGATAGGAAGTCTGGTTGCCATTGGAATAGCCAAAATGACTTTTGGAGGACTGGGAAATAATCCCTTCAACCCTGCCCTGGTGGGGCGAGTGTTCATGCTGATATCGTTTCCCGTGCAGATGACTACATGGCCGCTGCCTGAAGGGTTTAAGACTAGTTATGCTGATGCTGTAACCGGAGCAACTCCCCTGGGAATAATCAAGGAGGGATTAAAGAACGGCGATTCTCTATCCAGCCTCATGGAAAAGATTCCGAACGTGTTCCATATGTTCATGGGAAAAATGGGAGGATCTATGGGTGAAGTGGCAGCATTTGCCCTGCTGCTTGGATTTGCTTATTTGCTGTACAGGAAGATAATAACATGGCATATCCCTGTGTCCATACTTGGAACAGTGGCTGTTTTTACGACAATATTATGGCTGATAGATCCTCAAAAGAATGCCAACCCGCTTTTTCATGTACTTGCCGGGGGTGTACTGCTGGGTGCAATATTCATGGCAACCGACTATGTAACATCGCCAATGTATCCTAAAGCTATGATAATATACGGAATAGGTATAGGATTCATCACTGTTGTCATCAGGGTTTACGGAGCATACCCCGAGGGTGTCTCGTTTGCCATATTAATAATGAATGCTTTTGTACCGCTAATGAATGCATATATGAAACCTAAAAGATTCGGGGAGGAGGTAGCAAATGGCTAAGAAGGAATCAACATTCAAAAATATGGTATTGTCTCTGACCCTTATTGCGCTTGGGGCAGCCACCTGCCTTAGCTTTGTATACGAGCTTACGAAAAAACCCATAGAGATATCTATACTTAAGAAGAAGCTTGATGCTATAAAGATGGTGGTTCCCGCATTTACCAACGATCCTGACGATGAGAGGTTCAAGCTTCCCGACAGTAATGGTGACAGCCTTGAAATTTATCCTGCAAAAAATGGTGATTCGGTGGTCGGATATGCAGTAGACACTTATTCGGATAAAGGATTTGGCGGAAGGATAAGCCTGATGGTAGGATTTAAACCCGATGGCACCATAATTAATATCAGGGTACTTGAACAAAAGGAGACACCCGGACTTGGGACAAAAATGACAGAACCCCACTTCAAGGATCAGTTCAACGGTAAGAATCCTGACCGGTTTACGCTGAAAGTAAAGAAAGACCGGGGACAGGTTGATGCAATCACTGCCGCCACCATAAGTTCAAGAGCATTTTGTGATGCAGTACAGCGTGCTTACAACACATTAGAAAAAGGAGGTTTATAATGAATCAACTGCAAAATTTCACAAAAGGATTCATACGTGAAAATCCCATCCTGGTTCTCGTCCTGGGCACATGTCCCACACTGGCCACAACATCCTCATCGCTGAATGGACTCGGGATGGGAATTGCAACGACCTTCGTGCTGGTGGGATCAAACGTTGTGGTCTCCATGTTATCAGGGATTATCCCCGAAAAGGTAAGGATACCGGCTTTCGTTGTTATTATAGCCTCCTTTGTGACCATTGTCGATCTTCTGATGCAGGCTTATTCGCCTGTGCTGTATGTTAAACTGGGGATCTTCATACCACTGATTGTCGTTAACTGTATAGTGCTGGGCAGGGCTGAAGCTTTTGCAAGCAAAAACACAGTATTTTCATCTTTTGTTGACGGCCTTGGCATGGGACTTGGTTTCACAATGGCTCTTGGTGTCCTGGGAGCAATAAGGGAAATCATAGGAAGCGGTGCACTGTTCGGTTATAAATTTATCAGGGGAGACGGTATACTGGTCTTCATACTTGCACCCGGGGCATTTATTGCACTCGGATACATGATCGCTATCGTAAACAGAATCAGAAAAGTTAAATAAAGGTTATCATGGAATACATACTGATCATTATATCTGCTATTTTCGTTAATAATATTGTCCTTGCGCAGTTCCTGGGAATATGCCCGTTCCTGGGAGTTTCAAACAAGGTTAATACAGCCATTGGCATGTCGGGTGCAGTAACATTCGTTATGGTACTGGCTTCCATGGTCACTTACCTTATCCAGACCTATGTGCTCAATAAGCTGGGAATTGCATTTATGCAAACCATCACCTTTATACTTGTGATTGCTGCGCTTGTCCAGATGGTGGAGATAATTCTTAAAAAAGTGAGTCAGCCATTATACCAGGCCCTGGGTATTTTCCTCCCTTTGATAACCACGAACTGTGCTGTCCTGGGTGTTGCCATTCTTGTCATTAAGAAGAATTACAACCTCATAGAAGGAGTAATATATTCAGCAGCTACAGCCATCGGCTTCGGACTCGCCCTGGTTATACTTGCAGGTATCAGGGAACAACTTGACCTGGCTGACATTCCCAAAGGAATGAAAGGTGTTCCTGTATCGCTGGTCATAGCAGGTATACTGGCACTTGCATTTATGGGATTTACCGGTATCGTGAAATAATATATTTTAATGGCAGATTATTACAAAGTTCTTGGCCTGCAACCTGACCCTTCTTTAGACGATATAAAGAAAGCTTACAGAAAGCTGGCACGCCAGTACCATCCTGATATAAATCACTCCCCGGATGCAAAGGATAAGTTCATACTTATTACTGAAGCTTATGACTTCCTCATAGCCAACCATGAGAAAATAAGATCGGATACCGAATCATTTGACAGGGCAATGGAAGATTGGCGGAAATACCGCCAGGACAGATCAAGGAAACGGGCTCATGCATATGCCGGCTCATCATACAGGCAGTTTAGAAACAGTGATCTTTACAGGACCACAAAAATATTCAACAGGGCAACCATAATATTCAGTTTTGCCATCTCTATCATGGTCATCCTGTATACTGTTTTCGGTTATATATTCAGGCTGAAACATCCTATACCAGGCCTGGCCAAACCATCAGTCTTTACATTTATCATGCTTCTTATAATAGGCCTGGTATTCCTTGGGGTCTCAATTATCAACCTGAGAGCATACCAGGAAACCAACAGGAAAAAGAAGAAATGATGCTGCGTTACCGAAGATTATTGATATATTTCCTCAACTCATTCTCATTATGACAAAGCTGGCGAAAGAGCTCACACTGTATGGACTGATTATGGTGGCAATAGGATCATGCATAGGATCCGGTATTTTTGTTACCCCGTCACAGATAGCCGGCACAATACCATCACCTTTTCTTATAATCCTGGTATGGGCCCTGGGCGGCCTCATAACACTTACAGGGGCACTTACATTCGGAGAACTTGGAGCACTTTTTCCAAAAGCCGGGGGATTATATGTCTTTCTCAAGGAGGCCTACGGCGGATGGCTGGGATTTCTCTATGGCTGGGCCTACCTGCTTATAATAACATCCGGATCAATAGCAGTGCTGGCTCTTGCATTTTCATACTACCTTAGCTTTTTAATACCCATCAGCGAATCCGGGAAAATTATTATAAGCATAATTGTAATTATATTGCTTACCACATTGAACGTCCTGAGGGCAAAATTCGGAGAGATGTTCTCAAACCTCTTCACAGGCCTCAAAATTGCCGGGATACTTATAATTATCATTGCCGGTATATTCCTTGGCAACAGTACATTATCCTTCAGCGGACTACCAATAAAAGCTTCCGGTGCAGGACTGTCTGGATTTGGTGTTGCTCTTGTGGGTGTACTGTTTTCATACGGAGGATGGCAGCATGCATCCTTTCTTGCAGGCGAAACAAAGAATGCTGCAAGGAATGTGCCGATAGCAATGATAACGGGAGCCCTTGTTGTTACCATAATATACCTGCTGGTAAACATAAGCTATATGCTCCTTCTTCCTGTCAGTTTCATCATTACATCAGATAAAGTGGCTGCCGAAGCGGTAAGTACCGTTATACCTTTTGGAGGATCGCTTGTAGCTGCCATCATTGCCGTAAGTGTGGTAGGTACCATAGGGATCTATACCCTTTCGGCACCCAGGATATATTATGCCATGGCCGAAGACGGACTATTCTTTAAAAGCATAGCCAGGGTACATCCTGTTTTCAGGACACCGGTGAATGCAATTGTAGCCCAGTCGCTGTGGGCAATCGTATTGCTGCTTTTCTGGGGTACATTCGAAGACCTGATAACATATACCGTATCCGTGGAATGGATATTTTTCACCCTGGCAGCAGCCGGCATTTTTGTTTTCAGGAAAAGAATGAAGGACGCTGAGAGACCATACAAAACACTTGGGTACCCTGTAACACCCCTGATATTTATCATTATCAATACATGGTTTGTTCTTAACATAACTGTCAGGAAGCCGTTGCACATGGGTATCGGGATAATCTTCCTTGCCCTCGGAATTCCGGTTTATATATTCTTTAAAAGGAAAAACCAGCCTGGCATGGGTAATAAATAAGAAAATGAAAGATATATCATTCATAATAAACCACCTGGGTGAGGAGCGTGAAAAATATTTCAATGCTGTTACCCCTCCTGTTTTCCAGACAAGCAATTATGCATTCCGGAATGTGGAAGAACTTAAAAAATCTATTGCCGACGAGAAAAACAATCATATTTATTCAAGAGGCAATAACCCGACAATTGACATTCTGTGCAAAAAGATTGCAGCCCTTGAAGATACAGACGAAGCTCTTGCCTTTGCCAGTGGTATGGCGGCCATTTCCTCTGCTATTATATCATTTGTAAATTCCGGCGACCATATAGTTAGTGTAAGAAATAATTACAGCTGGGCCAATATGATAATGACAAAGTTTCTTCCCCGCTTCGGAATTGAAACAACCTTTGTCGACGGGCGTGATCCGGATAATTTCAGAAAGGCTATAAAGAGCAACACCAAAATATTCTACCTCGAAAGTCCTAACTCCCTGACCTTTGAACTGCAGGATATTGAAGCTGTGTCCGCTATAGCCAGGGAAAAAGGAATAACAACACTTATAGACAACAGCTATGCCTCTCCCCTCACGCAGTCACCTTCACCGATAGGCATCGATATAATTCTGCACTCTGCAAGCAAGTATCTTGGAGGACATAGCGATATTGTTGCCGGAATGGTCTGCGGATCACATGAGAATATTCTCCGGATATTCAATAACGAGTTCATGGGTCTGGGAGGCATAATCTCACCCTTTAATGCCTGGCTTATGTTAAGGGGACTGAGAACCCTGCCGGCAAGGATAGACAGGATCTCCGAGACAACAACCAGGGTGCTGGATTATCTCGAGAACCATCCTCTTGTCTCTGAAGTTCTCCACCCGTTTTCCGCACGACATCCACAGCATGAGCTGGCTTTGAAACAGATGGTAAAACCCACAGGGTTGTTTTCTGTCCGGCTCGACCTGGATGAAACAGTAAAGATGGAGATTTTTGTAAATAATCTGAAACAATTTCTGATAGGAGTATCATGGGGAGGGCATGAATCACTTGTATTCCCTGCAATGTCGTTCGACGACAAGCGCACAAACGACGGCTATTCAAATAACCTTGTAAGGTTTTATATCGGACTCGATGAACCAGATGCCCTGATCTCTGACCTTGACCAGGCTTTTAAAAAGATCATTTGACCTTGATAAAGCTGAATGGTACACCAAGGATAGAACTGAAATATTCTCCTCTCTCAAGGATATCTTCATCACCAACTTCGTAGTACCACTTGAATTCAAATTTCTTATGCTTCATTGCCACATAGGTGATCTTCTGCAAGAGGTGAATGAACACCTTTGCACTGGCACTGTTAAAATATTCAACGTACATCTCAACAATAGTAATATCTGCAGGTTGCTTAAGATATTCATTTATCCATTCCTCGACAGGGATAAAAATCTCTGCAATGTTCTCATGAATGGACCGACCCTTTATCCTTATAACACCATCGGGACTCAGAAATACTTCCGGTGTACTTTTTGTCGATGGTATACTAAACTCCTTCATTGTTAGTAAAATTATAATAAAAAGTCACTTACTGTAAATATTTGTCAAAATCAGGTTCATCAAAATTATGTACGGAAATATTTCTTTTTTTCTGCTCTATTTCATGTATCATATTGACTATTAATGTATTGACAGGGACAGACACTCTAACACGCTCACCATTATCTATTATGTAGCCGTTAAGATAATCAATTTCTGTCAATTTTCCTCGTTCCAGTGATTGCAAACTTGACGATTTGAGCTTTTTATACTTATAACCTATTATTCTGATGATCAGGTGCCGGCGAAAATCTGACAGGAAACCTTTTCCGCTAATGAATTTTTTAAAATCGAGGTTGCCTCCAAAGACCTCTACCCTCAGATTCATGGCATCTGCCACTTCCATGGCTTCGCGCATGATCCTGATAAATATTTTCCTGACACGTGCTATTGAGAGCATCTCCCCCAGGTAAAGGCCACAGATCGCCCCAAGCGATGTTATACATGAATTTATTATAAGCTTTGAATAAAGATGACCATTAATATTCCCGGTTGTCATAACGGGTACAACAGATGACAGGGTATCCGCAAGCGTTACGAGAAAAGCATCCGGTTCACGATTGGTATAACCAATTATAAAACCACCTTTTGAAGTCATTTCCAGGTCACCCTCCCCGTGCATTGTTGCCCCCCAGCCTGTGACGCAACCTACAATCCTTTCCCTGCCAATTATCTCAGCAAGGACATCCTCACAGAATCCGTTCTGCAATGAGACCAGGAAACCGTCCTGTTTGAGAATATGACTTACTGACCGGGCGGCCTCAATCATATCAGTGGCCTTTGTAGCAAGCAGTACGATATCCTTTTTCCCGTTTACTGCTGATGCTGAGGGGTATGCTGGTAAGGTGATATTAAATTCACCGGCGAATCCTGAAACATTTATTCCCTTTTCAGATATCCTGCGGGCATAGTCCTCATTACGGCATAGGATTTCTACATTAATACCCGATCTTTTAAGCAGGGCTGCCGTTATACCTCCTATAGCACCGGCACCCACAACAAGGAATGACAGGTCTGAAACAGTCATTAATTATATCTATTAAGTTAATATCGTGCCAGGGGTACTGTTCCCTGGTCTGAGAATTCTCCATTGAGATACTTGTAATAACCCGTGATCCCTATCATGGCCGCATTATCAGTGGTATACCTGAAATCCGGAATGAACAGGTCCCACTTCCTTTTACCAGCCTCCCCTATAATTGCGTTCCTCAGTCCCGAGTTTGCAGACACACCTCCTGCAATACCTATTTCCTTTATACCGGTCAACTCTGAAGCTTTAACCAGCTTACTGATCAGTATCTCAACTATCACTTCCTGAAGAGAGGCACATAGATCAGTCTTATTCTTTTCAATAAAATCCGGATCATCTTTTATACTATCGCGCAGGAAATACAGAAAGCTTGTCTTCAGTCCGCTGAAACTAAAATCCAGACCTTTCACATGTGGCTTGGCAAACCTGAAGGCTTTTCTGTTACCCTCCCTGGCAAGCTTATCAATAAGAGGACCGGCGGGATATGTAAATCCCATAACCTTGCCGCATTTATCGAAAGCTTCACCTGCCGCATCATCTATTGTATTACCCAGGACCTCCATTTCAAGGTGGCTTTTCATAACAATAATACGCGTATGACCACCTGAGACAAGGAGGCATAGAAAAGGGAAAGAGGGAAGTTTCTTCTCCTTTCCTGGTTCCTGCAGGAAATGGGCAAGTACATGGGCCTGGAGATGATTGACCTCAATAAGAGGGATACCCCGGGCAAGGGCAAATCCTTTGGCGAAAGATGTTCCGACGAGCAGGGATCCGAGAAGACCCGGGCCTCTTGTGAAAGCCACGGCATCTATCTCATTACGGGCAATCCCGGCCCTTGTAAGAGCCATATGCGTGACAGGAACAATATTTGCCTGGTGTGCCCTAGAAGCCAGCTCAGGTACAACTCCTCCATATTCCATATGTATTTCCTGGTTGGCTATCAGGTTTGACAACATATAACCATCCCTTACCACAGCCACCGAAGTGTCATCACAGGAGGATTCGATTCCCAATATTGTAACTGCCATTAATACTTTGTTTTT